>CAZRUA010000097.1:0-13685 GCA_964603125.1 uncultured Flavobacteriaceae bacterium
CAAGGTATGTTTTATGTAGAACATAACCTTGAAATTGCAGCTAAAATGACTTATGTGTGGGCAGGGACAGATAGAATTATTATTGACCATACAGAAGTAAAGGATGTTTTAAAAGGAAAAGGTGCTGGTAAGCTTATGGTAGCAAAGGCTGTGGATTTTGCCCGAGAAAGGGGAATTAAAATTGTACCTTTATGTCCGTTTGCAAAGAGCGTGTTTGATAAAGTAAAGGAGTTTAATGATGTTTTATAAAATTTAATTATGGATAAAAATAATCTCGTAAAAGAATACAGCAATGGTGAAATAACCATTGTCTGGCAATCTGGTAAATGTGCACACTCAGGTAATTGTGTGAAGAATTTATCTTCAGTATTTCAACCCAAGACACAGCCATGGATAAAAATGGAAAACGCAACATCGCAAGAGATAAAAAATGCGGTTTCCAAATGTCCTTCTGGTGCCTTAAGTATTAAAGACGCTGAATAATTTTCAGCTCTAAAAATATTTACTATTTATTCTCTTCGATAAACATTTTTATAGAAGAGTAGATATATCCTAAGTCTAAATCGCTTATACAGTAAGGCGGAATAAGATAAATTATATTGCCAAGTGGGCGTATGAGAATTCCTTTTTTTATGAAATAACTTGGTATTTTTTCGGCTAATGAATTTAAGTACCCTGTTTGTTCACTTGTTTTTAGCTCAATAGATAGGATTGTTCCTAAAACACATATAGAGTTTATGTTACTTTCATTCACAATAGATTTCATAAAATCTAGATGTGATATATTAATTCTTTCGATGTTTTTCCAAGTACTTTTTTCCTCCATTAAATCCATGCTGGCTAAAGCTGCTGCGCAAGCTGTTGGATTAGCTGTGTAACTATGTCCATGAAAAAAAGTTTTCATTTTATCATCACTAATAAAGGCACAGTAAATTGATGAAGTACATGATGTAACTCCTAATGGCATGAAGCCTCCGGTAATTCCTTTACTCAAGCAAATTATGTCGGGTTGAATTTGTATATAATCGCTAGCAAAAAATTTCCCAGTTCTTCCAAATCCTGTCATCACTTCATCGGCTATGCATAAGCAATTATTTTCTTTGCATATTTGGATTAAGATTTCTAAGTGTTCTGCATCATATATGCGCATGCCAGCAGCTCCTTGAACTAACGGTTCGTAAATAAAGCCAGCGCAGGATTCTTCTTTTAGAACAGAAGTAAGCTTGCTCTTTACTAATTCAATATTGTTTTGGTTGGGTAATGGAATATGTACTACGTTAAAAAGCAGTGGACTAAATGCATTGTTAAATGCATTACGGGCACCAACACTCATTCCACCAAAGGTATCACCATGATAGGCTCCTTCAAAGGCAATAAAGGTTGTTTTATTTACTCCTTGATTATGCCAGTATTGTAAGCACATTTTTAAACCAACTTCAACAGCAGTAGATCCGTTATCGCTATAAAATATTTTTGATTGATTTTGTGGTAAATGTTTTAATAATCGCTCTGCTAGGTCTACAGCACCTTGATGTGTAAATCCACTGAAAATAGAATGAGCATTTGTATTAAGTTGTTCACTTATTTTTTTTGCTATATAAGGGTGTGAATGCCCATGCAAATTAACCCACCATGAAGAAATGGCATCAATTATTTTATTTCCTTTATCATCAAAGTAATAAGCTCCTTCTGATTTAATAATATTTATAGGTTCTTCAGCATGTTTTAAATATGTGAACGGATGCCAAACAAAATCTTTATCTCTTTGTAAAATATTACTCATTTAAAATGTGTTTAAATTTTACAGCTTCTTTTAGTATGCTTATTTTATCCAGTTGATTCAATTTCTCTACAATCCCAAGTGTTTTATAGGGAGAGTGTTTTTCAATTATTTGCTGTGAGGCTTTGTTTATTTCTCCGTTAAAAATAATTCCAAGAACAGGAATGTTTTTTTGTTTGAGATATTCAATGCTTAATAAACTGTGATTAATGCTTCCGAGATAGTGAGAAATGACTAAAACAATTTTAGTATTTAATTGCAAAATTAAATCACTAACAAATTCTCTTTCATTAAGCGGAACCATAATTCCCCCAGCTCCTTCAATGATTAAATTATTTGTGGTAGATGGAATTTGTATGTTCGATAAATTGATATTTGTATTTTCTAAAGCGGCTGCTAAATGAGGTGAAACGGGCTCTTTAAAAGAATAAACTTCGGGATGTATTTTTGTTTTTTGATTAGAAATTAAATTTGCAACAGTTATTTTATCGCTCGAATCAATTGTTCCTGATTGAACAGGTTTCCAATAGTCAGCTTCTAAAGCTTCGGTTAAAATAGCTGATACAACTGTTTTACCTACATCAGTGCCAATACCTGTAATAAATAAATTTGTGCTCATTAATTTAGATTGCTTAAAGCATTGGCTAAAGAAATAACTTCTTCTTTGGTATTGTAAGAGTGTAAACAAACGCGCAATCTTTCTTTATCAACTGCAACAGTAGGGCTTTTTATTGATTTAACATCAAAACCAAGTTCCATTAATTTGTTAGATGCGTTTTGAACATTTTCATTTCCCGGAAATAGAAAACAATGAATTGCTGATTCACTTGCAATTTTGTTTTGCATTTTACCAGTATGCTTATTAAATAGTTCAATGTTATTTTGCAAAGAAGTTAAGCTTTCTTGTTTTGCTATTGTTTCGTAGGCAGCATCAATTGCACATAAACTATCGTTAGGCAAGGCCGTTGTATATATGAATGAACGTCCATAATTTACCAAATACTCCTTCAAACGTTTTGACCCAACAACGGCTGCGCCATGTACTCCTAGAGCCTTTCCAAAAGTATGAATACGAGCAAAACACTTATCTTCTATTTGTAATTCGTAACAAAGCCCTTTACCTTCTTCACCAAAAATTCCTGTTGCATGGGCTTCATCAACAATAACAAAGCAATTATGATCTTCGGCAAGCTCTGTAATATCAACCAACGGAGCGGCATCACCATCCATGCTATAAATGGATTCTACAACGATATAAATTTCTCCTTTGCCTTTGTGACGAAGTATTAGCTCTTCTAGTTCGGTTAAATTATTATGTTCAAATTTATAACAGTAAGCAAAACTTAAGCGCATACCGTCAAGTAAAGAAGCGTGTATTAATTCGTCGTAAAGTACGATGTCATTTTTTAAGGGTACACTGGATAAAAGCCCCATATTAGCATCGTAACCTGAGTTAAAGATGATAGCATCTTCTGCTCCATGAAAATCAGCTATTTTTTGCTCAACTGTTTCATAATATTCCGAGTTCCCTCTAATTAAGCGCGATCCGGCTGACCCATTTCGTAATTTCAACTTAGTTAATTTTTCTAATTTTAGTTGATGTAATGCTTCACTTTTAGCTAAACCTAAATAATCGTTACTGCTAAAATCAATTAAGTTTTTATTTAGGGTTAATTTACGAAGTAAACCGTCGCTTTCACGGGTTTGTAATTTTTGTTCTAATTTTTGTGGAAAATTCATACTTACTCTTCTGATACGTCTACTCTTATTCCTATCGAAATAGAAGGGTTAAAAATGTTGTGAATAATATTGCTAGGATTTTCGCTAGCAGCGTTGTTAAAATAATTGTATCCTACATTACCGTGCACAAAAATATAGGAGTGTGGGAAGCAACGATAATCAGCTAAAAGACCAGTAGTTAAAAACAATGTCGATGCTTTGTTATCTGAACCCATAAATTCAGCATGGTTAACACCAGTTGAGCCATAATAGCCTGCCTGACACTTCACATTTAAACCAAAGTTGTTGTTGGTTAAAGGTATAATTGGAATTTCTAGATGTGCGTAAATTTTTTGCATTCTAAAAGTTTCTTTAAACTCAATTGAAACTCCATTTAATTGTAAGTTCTCAATAAAATAATCTTCCATGCATAAACCAATTCCCATTCTAACTTTTTCAACAGGGAAAGCAACTTCAACACTTCTTGTAATAGTTTGAGTTTTTAGTTTGTAATGTAAATTTCCAAGTTGAATAGGTCCGCCAGATTGGTCATATAAACCAGATTGTACTAGCTTTGATTTCCAATGAGCATTTCCCCAACCATAACTTGCACCAATAAAATATTTTTTTTGTGCATTATCGCCTCTTATGTGTGTTCCAAACATACCACTTTGTGACTTAGCTTGATATACAAGCAAAACCAAAGCTAGTATGTAAGTTATTTTACGCATGCATTTTTGCTAATTCAGCATCTTTTATTTTCTTGTCTACAAAAGCCTCTTTCGGTGTTAAGCCTAATGTTTTAAACATTTGCATGTCTTCATTAAACTCAGGATTTGGCGTAGTTAATAATTTATCACCAGCAAAAATTGAACTTGCGCCAGCTAAAAAGCATAATGCTTGTCCTTCTTGACTCATATTTAAACGACCCGCAGATAAACGCACAGATGTTGTTGGCATTACAATACGAGTTGTAGCAATCATACGTACCATATCCCAAATTGGAACTGGTGTTTGGTTTTCAAGTGGAGTTCCTTCAACGGCAACCAATGCATTAATAGGCACTGATTCTGGCTGAGGACGTAATAAGCTTAAAGTATATAACATACCAACTCTATCCTCAACACTTTCACCCATACCAATGATACCGCCCGAACAAACCGTTAAACCAGCTTTACGAACATTATTAATTGTTTTTAATCTATCATCGTAAGTACGTGTGGAAATAATGTTTTCGTAGTTCTCTTCAGATGTATCTATGTTGTGGTTGTATGCATATAAACCAGCATTCGCTAAACGTTTTGCTTGGTCCTCTGTTAGCATACCTAGAGTACAACACACTTCCATTCCTTTAGCATTAATGCCTGTAACCATTTCAAGCACTTTGTCAAAATCTTTATTATCTCTTACTTCTCTCCAAGCAGCACCTAAGCATACACGCGATGAGCCACCAGCTTTTGCATTATCCGCTTGTTCTAAAACCTGATCCACGCTCATTAACTTGTGAACTTTTAAATCAGTGTGGTAACGAGCAGCTTGAGGGCAGTAAGAGCAGTCCTCAGGGCAACCACCTGTTTTAATAGAGATTAAAGAAGAAACTTGAACTTCTCCAGTTTTGTGATGTAATTTGTGAACTTCACTTGCCCTTTGAATTAGTTCAAGTAAAGGAGTATTGTATAATTCTAAAATAGATTCTTTTGTCCAGTTTTGATTTTGCATAAAATTTGTTTTCTATATGAACAAATATAGGTGAAATGGCTCGAAAAATCTAAAAAAAACCTAATTTTTAGATTAAAAAGCCATTGCTTTAATAAATACTTGAAAACTAAGAAAATGAGCCGTAACTTTATGCCAAGTATTTCGTTATAATTGTGTTAATGTATCGCTTAAAATTCATAAAAATTGCCTTTTTATTGTTATTTGGACTTTTCCTTAGCAATAATATTGTTGCGCAAAACAATGAAATGTTTAAGGAAAAAAAATCGCGTAAGAAAATGTTACGTGGTTGGCACCGAAAACGCGATGCATACAATCCATATTTAGGTAAATCAGGAAAGCCAACTGGGGCAATACGAAAAGAAACTGCCAAAGCAGATAAAAAGGCGTTGAAAAAACAAGCTAAGCAAATTAAACGCGAGAAACGTAAACTTCGCCGTCAAGGTAAGGGATATCAAAAGGTGAAGAAGGCTTAATGTATTGACTCGCCTTTCCTTGAAGTTATCAAAAGACCCAGATAAGTAATTCCACCGTTAATCAAAATTAGTTCAGGTCCTATTTGATAATCTTTTTTATCAGAATTAACTAAGTACATTATTACATAGGTAATGATTGGAGCAGCTACACATATTATGGGTACGATTAAATCAGGCACTCTGCGCTTAGATAATACACCAAAACCAAATAATCCCAAAAGTGGTCCGTAAGTGTAGCCAGCTAAATCTATAATAGTGTCAATAATTGCTTTGTCATTGACTTTGCGAAAAACGATAATGCAAATTAAAAGTAAGATAGCAAAGCTGACATGTATTATGTGTCGATATTTCGATTTTTGTTTTTCGTTTAGGTTTTCATTTTTATCCATTTCAAACATATCAATATATGTAGAAGTGGTTAGTGTGGTTAATACTGAATCAGCACTGCTGAATGTAGCCGCGGTTAATCCTAAAATAAATGATAATCCAGCAAACACACCCAATGAGTTTAACGCAAGATTTGGAAAAATTTGATCGCTTGTTGCAGGCATTGGTATACCAAGCTTTTGATATGCTACAATTAATATTGCCCCAAGAGAAAGAAAAAACAAATTTACGATTACCATGACAACGCTAAACCAGAAAATGTTTTTTTGCGCTTCAGGTAATGATTTGCAGGAAAGATTTTTTTGCATCATGTTTTGATCTAAGCCTGTCATAGCAACTGCAATAAAAATTCCTCCTAAAAATTGTTTTGGAAAAAAACCAGCGGATTGATAATCCCAATTAAATACTGTTGTGTGCCCTGAATCGTTTATTAATCCAATTGTTCCCATTAAGGAAACATCTAACTTATTGGCAATTGCTATTATTGAAAGAATAACACCCGCAATTAAAAATAATGATTGCAATGTGTCTGTCCAAACTAGGGTTTTAATTCCGCCTTTATAAGTATACAAAAGCATTAATGCGATAATAATTGTTACACTAACTGGGAAAGGAACTGAGAAAGCTTTTAATTGATCAAAAACAAATAACTGAATAACAGCGGCTGCTAGATACAGACGTCCTCCAGCGCCTAAAGTACGAGAGAGTATAAAAAAGAACGAGCCAGTTTTTTGAGTTATGCGTCCAAATCTTTCATTTAAGTATGAATAAATGGAAAGCAAATTTTTCTTGTAGTAGAGTGGTAGTAGTACTTTTGAAATAATTATGTAACCTACAAAATAGCCTAACACTAATTGAAAATAAGAGAAGTTTGCTGTACCCACTTTACCAGGTACCGAAATATAAGTAACACCTGATAACGAATCTCCAAGCATACCAAATGCAACGGCGTACCAAGGAGATGCTTTGTTTCCGGTAAAATAACTTTCACTAGTTGATTTACGTGAAGTAAACCAAGCTATTAAAAGTAATAAACCAAAGTAGCATAAAATAAAGCCTATTATTAATGCAGGTGTCATCATATTGTAAATATGCTACAATTAAATTATTTAATTTTACTTAGTATTTGTAGTTCTAAACAATGAGGGTTTGAAAAGTAGGAGTGTTTTTAAGATTGAGTTTAGCTAGATAGTTTCAGATATAAATTTTATATCAATAAGTATAGTAGTGATAGTTTATTAATTAAGCTCTAAAGCCTATTAAGCAAACATCATCCACTTGGTCGTAATCACCTTTCCATTCATTAAATGCATCTTCAATGATGCGTAACTGCATGGTCATGTTTTTTTCATAAACAGACATGAGAAGTTCTTTTAATGTTTTGTATTTATATTTTTTTCCTAGTTCACCACCAAACTGATCGGCGTATCCATCGGTAAACATGTACACACAATCTCCTTCTTGCAATTGGATAGCATGGTTGGTAAAAGGTTTTCTAAAATCATATTTACCAATAGGTTGTTTATCCGCCTTGACTTCAATTAATTCTAAACCTTCTAAATCTTCTCTCACAATCCATAAAGGATTATTTGCACCAGCATATTGTAATTGTTTTGTAATAGGGTTATACTCACACAAGCTAATATCCATACCATCTTTCACTTCTTCATCAGAGGTGTCGAAAGTTTTTGTTACTAAATCGGTTAGCTTATCTAATATATCCGAAGGCTTACGTAATTTAAATTCTTTCACACATCTATCTAAACTGTTTGAACCTACAACACTTACCATTGCGCCAGGAACCCCGTGACCTGTTGAGTCAGCCGCTGCAAAAATGATATTTTTTGCGTTTGGATCATTTTCAATTTCATGAGGTTCTAATAATGTTTCATGTGTGTGAAACCAATAAAAATCACCTGCTACAATATCTTTTGGTTTATAAAAAACAAAACAGGAAGGTAAATACTTTTCAATATGTGAAATCGGTGGAAGTATAGCGTTTTGTAATCGTTTGGCGTAGTTTATCGAATCAACAATTTCCTTGTTTTTATCTTCAACCATTTCTTTTTGTAGTTGAATTTCTTGTGTTCGTTCTTGAACCTTATTTTCTAGATTTTGATTGATATGTTTCAGTTCACTAATTAATTTTTTCATCGAATGCTGCATCTTTTTGAAACTCATTGCAAGCACACCTATTTCATCTTTTCTATTTGTTTCAATTTCTACATCAAAGTTTCCTTTTTGCAATTGTCTTGCATCAAAGGTTAAGTCTTTAATTGGTTTAGTAATTTGTTTAGAAACGTAATAACTTATTCCAAGTATTAAAACAATTAAAATAGATGCGAATAGAAGTAATTGTTTTTGCAATGAATAAACTTTTTCAAATGCTTCGGACTCATCAATTTCACTCATGATAACCCAATTAAGTCCTTGTATATGCAATGGTTTGTAAGAAGAAAGCACTGAAATATCTCTATAATCTTTAAACATTTTGGTGTCGCTTTTGCCTTGAATTGCACTAGTTGTTCCTTCTGTTTTCACTTCTTGAAGTCCAATAGTACTATTGAAATTTTTCATTTTAGCAATTGTAAAGGAAGGAATTCCAATCTCTTTCAACATACTAAAATAGCCGGCACTATCTTCGATAAAAAATCGTGATTGACTTCGCAATTTAAAATCTTCACCAACAATATATGTTTCACCGGATTTACCTAATCCCACATTTTGCCAATGTCCTTTGCTAGTGGCAATATCATTAATTTTATCAATTGGCATTTGAAAAATAATAACACCAATTTCAACTCCGTTATCTACTATTGGCGAAGCTATAAATGAAGCTGCGGAGTTGTATGAAGGATGATAAGGTTTAAAATCTTCAAATTGAACTCCTTTTTTATCACGACCATTTATTGAGTGCTTAAATGCATCAGCAAGGTTTGTGTTTTTAAACGGGCCATCAATCAGTGACGTGGCAAAATCAACTTCCTTAAAAACGGTGTAAACAATATTTCCTGATTTATTGTCAACTAAAAAAACGTCGTAGTAACCAAATTTCTGTGAAAAATTTTTAAAAAAGGAATGAAATTTCTCGTGTGCATTTGAGTATTCGGTGTTGTCTTCAGCTTTTATGAAATTTTGTTTAGAACCTTGCGGATTGGGATTATTTACAATGTAGTTGTATTGCAATAAGACCCCATTTTTGCTTGAACATAACTCCGATTCTAAATTAATTTTTTCGCTAGTGTTTTGATTTAGCTTTGGTAAAAACTCTGTTTTTAAGTAATTGGAAAGCTCTGTTTTTTTGGTTTCAAAGTCAGCGTCTAGAGGATAACTGTTAAATCCAGATTTAAAACTTTTCATTGCTTCAACTACTGTTGGATCTTGAGAAAAACTGGTAATTTGATCCTTGATAATTGAAAAATAATCTTCAATTTGGTCAGCTTTCATTTCTCTTACAGCCGTTAGTCGGTTAAAAGATTCTTCTTCTAATGAAGTTTTTGCTTTTTTGTATGAAATTACACCAATGATTAAAATAGACGCTAATGCGATAGAAAAAAAAGTTAGCGTTAGTTTAGGTCCTATTTTCATATGTAATTACTTGTAAATATAATATAATTTAGCAAGTATTCTAGTCATCAAATTTCAATTCCTTAATGAGTAATTGTATTGATGTTTTTCCGTTATACTCATTCTCCATTATTTGATAAGCAATTTGTAAAGGTATTTTTTGCAACACTTGATTTAAAAAATCCCCTTTTCCAAAAGCAATTGCATTTAGTTTAATGGATGGGTTTTCCTGCTGATATAATTGCATTTTTAAATGATTTTCACCAACTACCTTTGCCCAACCTGTATCTAAAACATTACGCGATAAAAACACGGGATTCATGTTTTCAGGTCCGTGGGGCGCAAAGCGTTTTAAAACCTCATTGAAATTATTACTTATGTCGTTAAAGTTAATTTCTAAATCTAATTCTAGTTCAGGAGTTAGAAGTTCATCAGTAATATTTTCGCTAACAACCTGATTAAATTTTTTAGCAAAGGCAGCAACTTTATCAGGAGCCATTGTTAAACCAGCAGCGTATTTGTGTCCGCCAAATTGTTCCAACAAGTCGCCACATTTTTCAATAGCTTCGTACACATCATAGTTTCTAACGCTTCTTGCTGAGCCAGTTACCTTGCCATTTGCTTCGGTTAAAACAATAGTAGGTCGGTAAAATTTTTCTACCAATCTACTTGCAACAATTCCAACCACACCTTTGTGCCATGTTTTGCTAAACACAACAGTACTCTTTCTATTAACAAAATCTGCATCATTTTCTATTTGAGCTATAGCTTCTGCTGTTATGGCAACATCTAAATCTTTTCTATTTGTGTTTGTGGTATTAATTTGTTTTGCTATTTCAATGGCACTTTCGTCTGTATCGGCAATTAGTAGCTCTACAGCTTTACTTCCATGTTCAATTCTACCTGCCGCATTAATGCGTGGCGATATAACAAATACTAAATCACTAACTGTAAGTTGCTTGTTGTTTTTAATTTCAACTACGTTTTTAATTCCTTTGCGTAATTGTTTATTTACTTGTTGTAAACCATAATAACATAATATTCTGTTTTCTCCCGTAATAGGAACAATATCAGCAGCAATGCTTATAGCGGTTAAGTCGATATATTTTTCTAAAATAGTGGGGTCTAAGTTTTTGTGCAAAACCCAAGCTTGAGCCAATTTATAACCAATGCCGCAGCCTGATAATTCTTTGTAGGGATACTTGCAATCATTTTGTTTAGGATCAAGCACCGCAATAGCTTTCGGGACTTCATCGCCTGGTAAATGATGATCACATATAATAAAATCAATTTCTAGCGAGTTGGCATAATCAATTTTATCAATCGATTTAATTCCGCAATCCAGCGCAATAATTAAACTAAAGTTATTTTGTTTGGCATAATCAATTCCTTTGGTTGAAATACCATATCCTTCAGCATACCTGTCAGGTATATAATATTCGCAATTAAAATTTTGCGATTTTAAAAAACTAAAGACTAAAGCAACAGCAGTTGTTCCATCAACATCATAATCGCCAAAAACTAAAATTTTCTCGGAATTGTTTTTTGCTTTCTCAATTCTATCAATAGCTTTCTGCATATCCTTCATCAAAAAAGGATTATGTAAATTATTTAAATCAGAATTAAAAAAATCTTTTGCCTCTTGATAGTTGGTGATGCCTCGTTGAATTAATAATGTAGCAGTAGCTTTGCTTACATTAATTTCTTTCATCAGCGCTTCCACCAATTCCGCATTGCATTTTGGTTTTAGTGTCCAGCGTAACATATATACAAATTATTGAGCGTTATGGTAAACAGCTAGTACATCATCATCGTCATCTAACTTGTCTATAAGAGCAATTAAATCACTTTCTTGCTCATCTGTAAGTTCTTTTGAGCTATTAGGAATAAATAATTTGTTCGATTCTTTCACTTCAAATTTTTTATCTTCTAATGCTTTTTGCATCATGCCATAATCGTTGAACGAAGTTTGTATGCTTAAAGTATTGTTTTCGTCGTCCCAAGTAAATTCTTCTGCACCAAAATCAATTAAATCAAACTCTGTAGTTTCTTTGTCCAAGCCAGTTGAATTAACGTTGAAAATTGCCTTTCTATCAAATAAAAATGTAATTGAACCAGAAGTGGCCAAAGAACCTTCAGAACGGCTTAAATACATTCGCAAGTTGGCAACAGTTCTATTAGGGTTATCGGTTGCAGTTTCAATAATTAAAGGCACTTTATGTGGTCCGTAAGCTTCGTAAATTACCTCTTCATAGTTAGCAGTATCTTTTTCAGTTGCACGTTTAATTGCCGCATCAATATTTGTTTTTGGCATATTAATGCTTCGAGCATTTTGCATAATCGCTCTTAAACGAGAGTTGTCATCTGGATTTCCACCTCCAGCTTTAACAGCAATAACAATTTCACGACCAATTTTTGTAAATGCTTTCGCCATTTTTGAGTAGCGCGCAAACATTTTATGCTTTCTTTTTTCGAATATACGTCCCATACTTAAAATTTAAGTTTCAAAGTTAACCAAAATCCCTAAAAATTGTTCAAAAATTCGACTCTATTTTGCTTTAAAGTTTAAACCAGTGGCTTAAATCGAGGTTTTATCGAATTTTGTGAAAAGGCTATTTTTTTATCCTAAATTTGCATACAAATTACTGAATTGAAGTTAGAAGAAGAAATAAAACAACCTAAGTTTAAAAGTGAAGCTCAAAAATTAGCTATTAATATTATTTATACTGCTAATTGGATGGGAACACTGCACCACAATTTATTTAAACAGCATAAAATATCTAATCAACAGTATAATATTTTGCGCATTTTACGAGGCCAAAAGGGTAAACCAGCTAATTTAGGTTTATTGCAAGAACGTATGTTAGATAAAAACTCCAACGCGTCTAGATTAATTGATAAATTAATTTTGAAGAAATTGGTGACCCGCAAAGCAAATAAAGTGGATAAACGAATTGTTGATATTGAAATTACGCAAGAGGGATTAGATTTATTAGAAATTATTCAGCCCGAGATGGATAGGTTAGAAGGCTCTATGAATTCTCTCAGCCCTTCAGAGATGATTACTTTAAATGATTTATTAGATAAACTAAGAGATTAATGGCAACATTTAAAATAGATATTACTTTAAAAAATTCATTTACACCTGATTTTATTTCATTAATTCCTTCACAACGAAAGTGCGTTGATGAATTGATGAATGAAGGTGTAATTATTAGTTATGCTTTGGCATTAGATAGATCAAGGCTTTGGGTGGTAATGGAATCTAAATCGGAAGAACACGTTATGGATGTTTTGGCAAAATTCCCACTTATTAAATTCATGGATCCACAAATTAATGAATTAGCATTTTATGATAGTATTCATAATGGATTTCCACAATTGTCATTGAATTAATGAAGGCTGTTTTATTCCCAGAAAGCACTCGCGGAAAGGCAGATTATGGCTGGCTAAAAGCAAATTATAGTTTTAGTTTTGGACAATATTATAACCCAGAAAGATTGCATTTTGGTGCACTTAGGGTTTTAAATGATGATACAATTGCACCTAATTCTGGTTTTCCTACTCATCCACATGATAATATGGAAATCATTACAATTCCATTTGAGGGTGAATTAACGCATAAAGATAGTAGTGGAGGGAGTGGAACTATAAAGCCCGGAGAAATTCAACATATGAGTGCAGGAAGTGGCATTTACCATTCGGAATTTAATTATTCGAAAACGGATTATTGTAAGCTGTTTCAGATTTGGATAATGCCAAAGGAAAGAAATATTGAGCCTAGGTATCATCAGCAATTATTTTCAGATGAATTAAAGGAAAATAAATTTTGTGTTATTGCAAGCCCTGATGGAGCTAACGGAAGCATGCATATTAATCAAGATGCATGGCTGTCAATCACTAAAATGAATTCAGATTCTAAACTTTCATATAATCTAAATAAAAAGGGTAATGGAGTTTATTTTATTTTGATTTCGGGTGAGGTAGAAATTGAAGGGCAGAGGGTTGGTAAGCGGGATGCTTATGGAGTGTGGGATTTT
>CAZRUA010000098.1:0-13552 GCA_964603125.1 uncultured Flavobacteriaceae bacterium
GGGTTGAAGGCGATAGTTTAAAAATTATAATTGATAATAGTGGATTAGAATCGGATGCCGCGCAATTTACACTTGATGAAGGATCAAATTTATGGATAGCCAATCAAAACAAAATAGAGAAATATGATGAAAATGGAAAAACATTTCAAATAGTTTATCAAGATACGAACACCATAAAAAAAGCTCAGTTCTCCGAAATAATTTATTATAATAAATATATATACTTTAGCAATCTTGGTTCTGGAATATGCGAGCTAAACACTAAAACCAACCTTACAAAAACATACTCAACTTTTTTTTCCGATAATGAAATATATAATCGATTTAGTTTTACATCCAATAACAATGAGCTTTTCATACTTGCCGAAAATCAAAAAAACCCAAGTTTCTCCATATTTAAACTAAAAGGAAAGCTCATTCAGCAAGCAATCTACAAAGTATCTGAGAATAATAACAGAGCATACACCTTACGATTTGATAAAGAAAATCAACCTTGGTTATGCACCTCCAATGGAGCATTTCAACAAAACAATTCGCAATCGAGCTTAGAACAAAGTAATGCAAAATTTAATGGTCAAAAAATAAGCTTTATGTTTCATGACAAGGAAGGTAATTATTGGTTTACGTCCTTGCATAATGGAATTTTTATTATCCCTTATCTTCAATTACAAAACTACACCAATAGTAATTCTAGTTTACCTACAAACAACATCAGCGCCATCACACATCTAAAAGACAAGCAACTATTAGCTGGTACTTATTTGGGTCAGGTTTTAAAATTAAATGCTAACAATGAATTTGAAGTTGTGGCTGACAAAACACCCAATCAATATACAACAGTAAAAAAAATACTCGAAACAGAAGATTACATATATACCAGTAGAGTTATTATGTCTGTTATTGATAAAAAAACATTAAAAGAAATAGCTGGAGTAAGAATGAATTCAAGAGATTTCATAATTCATAACGACACCCTTTACAGCATTTCCTATGGTTCTTTTAGTTGCATTGCATTAAAGGATTTACACAGGGGCCTATCAGAAAAACACAATTACATTCGGAAAATCGGTGGCAGAACTCTTTACTTTGATTCGCTAAATAATCAAATTTATGTCGCATTTAATGATGGATTATTCAGCTATCAAAACAAGCAGTTTAAAGAAGTACTCTTCAATAAAAACCATGTCTATGCTCATAGTGTAGCTACATATAAAAATGAAGCTTGGATAGCAACAAGTAATAACAGTTTATTGAAATTAACTAAAGGAAAAATAACAAAGCAAGGTATAAACGAATTAAATATCAAAGAATCCATCATCAAATTAGTCGTACAGAAGAAAAATTTTCTCTTTATAACAACTTCAGGTAATTTTTACATTCATGATATAAACAATAAAAAAACACATGTCTATTCATCGATGCAGGGAATAAATTCGAGGGATATTACAGCAATAGATATTGAAAATGAAATCGTTTATTTAGCAACCAATAAAGGTATAACTACCTTACCTATAAATCTAACCTTTAACAACAATTACAAATCAAATATTAAAATTCAGAGTGTTTTATTGGGTGATCAAAAAATCATTCTTGATTCAGTTCTACTACTTCCTTATAAAAATAATAACTTGAAAATCAATTTTACATCAGTTGCATTCAAAAGCAGAGGACAGTTTACTTATGAATACAGGCTTATTGGTCTAGACACGAACTGGACAATAAATAAAGGTTCTGATAATTATGCAGTTTTTTCTTCTCTACCTCCTGGCAATTTTCAATTTGAGGTTAGGTCAAGAAATGAAAACGGTATATTATCCAATCAAACACTTTCTTTTAAAATAGCTGTTGAATCTCCTTTTTGGCAAAAATGGTGGTTCTATTTATTCATCATAGTTGCTACCATTGGTGTTGTAACATTAGTATTTTTAATTAGAATTAGAACGATTCAAAAAAAATCTGCCATACAACAAGAGCTAGCCACCTCACAATTAGCTGCAATTAATGCGCAAATGAATCCGCATTTCATGTACAACACATTAAACTCAATACAAGACTTAATTTTAAAAAGTGATTTAAAAAATACCAATTACTATTTAAGCAAATTTAGTTCGTTAATGCGTAAAATACTTGAAGCTTCACAAAGCAATACAATCATCTTAGAAGAGGAAATTGAAATTTTAGAATTATACTTATCGCTCGAAAAATTACGCTTTGGGAACGAGTTCACCTACGAAATAAATTGCGAAACAACAATCAACAAAAGCAAAATACTCATTCCTTCCATTATTATACAGCCCTTTGTTGAAAACGCAATTAAGCACGGTCTACTTCATAAAAAAGAAAACAAGAAAATTGAAATAAGTTTTACAGAAAAAGACAAGCTTATGATTTGTACTATTTCTGATAATGGAATTGGAAGGAAAAAATCAGCTGAAATTAAGGAGCGCTCAGCATTTGCGCACAAATCATTTGCAACTAAGGCGACTGAAAAACGCCTAGCTTTAATTAATTCTGATAAAGAAACGCCAATAACATTAAAAATTATTGATCTCGAGTCAAATGGAATTCCCTCAGGAACCCAAGTTATCATTTCAATTCCGCTTTAACGGTTCGTGTATCCAAAAATACGTTTCATGCAATTCAGCTTACCTATTTAAACTTAGTTTTATTTCTTCGCATAAAAAAAATTATGCTTAAAAAAATTCTAATCGTATCATTTATTGGTACAAGCTTGTTTGGGAATGCTCAATTTAACAAACTAATGAAAAAAATGGAAGACAAAGCCAACGGCAAAGCCGCTGACGAACTTCCTAAAGGTGTTGAAATTTACGATGAGATACATACGGATAGTATAGGTTTTTCAGGTAAATACTACACAAAATACCCTGTGAAATTATCAGTACTAAATATGATGAATGCACCTAAATATTTTAATGTAAGTGAAGTTACTTTAGAATTAAGACAAACATCTTTAACTGGCGTTTTCCATTTTATAAAGGATGAACCAGGTAAAAAAATGAGAAGCGAAAATACAGATATCAAAACTGTTGTTGATTTTGGAATGCCAGGAGATGGTGGGAATCAACTTGCTCGTAAAACTATGAAGGCGTGTAATTGCTTTCAATTAGAAGTAAATAATTCGTTTGGAAATTCAGGCGAAAAAAGAGGTTTTGAAGATGATGCGAAAATTTATCGTTACACAAAAGATCCTGACATTATTTTTATTGGCAGACCACAATATAGTGAATACAAAAAAAGTGGGAAGAAAACATTCTTCGCTTCATTAGGTCATAACTATACTGGGGCAAGCTTTAATGTGTTAAGTAAAAACAAAGAAAAATTGGCAGAATGGGATAGTTTAAAAATTGTTGATGCCATTTTTGAAATGGAAGCATTATACGCTGAAGAAACGAGTGGTGCATTAGCTTCTATGATAAACCTTCCTGCTAAAGGAGTTAACGATGCAGCAAGAGAAAAAGAATATTTTGATTTAATCATGCCATTTGCTTCAAAAGATAAGCCCGCTGCTTGGGGAGATAAATTCGTATTCTGCTATATACAAAAGGATTGGAAAGTAATTTACAAAAAAGATAATCCAAAGGCAATCTCGCACAGAAGTGCCACGGTAATTGCCGTTTCTACCAATGTGCCAAAAGGAGAGTGTAGATACATTACATGCGCCATAAATCAATCTTATGATGGAAAAGATTTTGGCAAAGCATTTATGGCCGGTTTCGTTGGATCTCTTGTGCCTGTGAATTGCGAATCTGTAAAAAACTTCAAATAAAATTCTAAAAGCCTCCCATTATTTCTAGGAGGCTTTTTCATACCTTAGCGTTCGTAATGATTAATGCAATACTTATAGATGATGAAGAAAGAGCAAGGGATTCGCTGAGAACTCTGCTTGCTTCTTATTGCCCTGAAGTTACAATAATAGCGGAATGCGGAAATGTTCCTGAAGGCGTTTTAGCTATAAACAAACACAACCCTAAGCTTGTGTTTTTAGATATAGAAATGCCCGAATATAACGGGTTTGAGCTACTTAGTTTTTTTAGAGATGTTGATTTTGAAATTATTTTTGTTACTGCATATAATGAATATGCTTTAAAAGCCTTTGAAGTTTCGGCAGTTGACTATATTCTAAAACCCGTTGATATTGACAAACTCAAAACAGCCGTTGAAAAAGCATCGAAGAAGTTAAATAGTTTTGATATGAAAAATAGATTGGATGTTTTAAAGGAATCCTTTAAAACTAACCAGTTTAACAAAATTGCTCTTCCGTTAGCTGAGGGCTTACTTTTTGTTGATGTTTTAGAAATCATATACCTCGAAGCAGATGGATCGTATACAAATGTTTGGTTAAAAGATGGGTCTAAAATATTAGTAAGCAAAAAAATAAAATTCTTTGAAGAGACACTTGAAGGACGCCCTAATTTTTTCCGCTCACACCGCTCTTTTATGGTGAACATTAATTTTATTAAAAAGTATAATCGTGCTGAAAACGCACTTCTACTGGATAATGGTAAAACCATCACAATTTCTCGCGACAAAAAAAACGAATTTGAACAAGAATTGAAAAAAAACAACTTAATGGTTGGCCTTTAATTCACCCTACAGGTTAAATTCAGTTCATGAATCAAAAACTACGTTTCATGGATTTACCCCCTATTATTTAGTGTTGCTACCCGTAATTTGTTAAAAAATAACAATTATGAGAAAAATACTTACTTTTTTACTTTTGGGGATTATATCAAGTACATTTATAATTGCCCAACCAGCTTGGCAATGGGCATATAAGGCCGGCGGTACAACAACCACAAACAATATTGATGTTACATACGGTGTGGCTAAAGACGGTTTAAATAACGTTTATAGTTGCGGCTCTTATCAAGGCACTGTAACTATAGGAGCTAATACTTGGACAGCAGCTACAAGAAATGCATGGGTAGGTAAACAAACCTCAGATGGCCAGTGGATTTGGTCAGTAACAGGCGGAGGAAATATAGCAGCGCAGGCAATAACCGTTGATTCTAATGGAGATGTTATAGTGGTTGGAAGTTGCACTGGAGGCACAACATTAAACGGCTTTACTATTAATTCCTTAGGTGGTGCAAACACTGCAATGTTTGTTGCAAAATTAAATGGGATTACTGGAGCTGTGCTATGGGCTAAAGAAGGAAGAACACCAACTTCGGGCGGGAGTGTTGATGCTTTTGGGGTGGCGGTAGATAACGTGAATAATGTTTATGTTGCTGGTAGAGGAAAAGGTGCAATAAATTTTGCCTCAACATTAACTTTTACTAGTTCCTCTAGTACGGTTGCTCAAACACTGGATGGTTATATTTTAAAACTTAACTCAAACGGCACACCAAAGTTTGTAAATAGAATTTATGGCGCAACAACAGGGAATGCGGATAAAAATTGTTACAGTGTTGCAACTGATAATTTAGGGCATGTATATGCTTTAGGATACTTTCAATCAACAATTGCGAGACTTGATAATACCTACTTTATTTCTAACACTAACACAACTTCAACCACAAATGACATATTCTTGGCTAAATACGACACAAGTGGAGCCACAATTGGAATGTTTAAATACGGAAGTGCGACTACAACTGTTCAGGATTTTGCCTACAATATCAAAATGATAAATGATACAATTGCCGTTTTTGCAGGACAATCAAACAACTTAGCAACATTAACCAAAGTTAATACGAATACAGGGTCAAGCATAAATAACTTTACTGCAAGTGGTAATGGTACTTCGGTTTTTTATTCGATTGATAAAGACGCTAATGCAAATATTTATGCGACAGGATTTATAAGTTCAGACAACGCCACTGGTCAAAACTTTGGTACTACCAACCTAAAAACAAATTCACAAAACGATTTACTGCTTATAAAAACTGATGCAACTTTATCGACACAGTCGGCTATTAATTTTGGAAATACATCAACAAGCTTAACCAATGAATTAGGTCGTTGCTTAGTTACCCTAGGAACGGATGATAATGTAATTGGTGGGATCTTTGCATCAAATTTAACCTTAGGTATATCCAATATGAGTGCACAAGGTAATTCTGACTTACTAATAGCTAGATATGCTCCCTGTGCTCAAAGTTTAGCTATTACAACAGAACCAATTAACGATACTACATGCGCATCGGGGCCTGCAACATTTTCGTTCGCTACAAACATGCCTAATTACACTATTATGTGGTATAAAAACGGAGCTCAAATGTCTGGCAATACAAATGATACACTTAGCACTGGCACCTTCAGTAATTTAGATAATTTCTTTGCTATTGCTACATCAGCTTGTGGAACAGCACAAACTCAAACAGTTTATGTTCATGTTCTACAAGCACCAGCAATAACTCTTCAGCCTATTTTCAACACAAGCCCTTACTGCTTTGGCGATACAGCAGTTATTGTTGTTGGAGCAACAGGCGATAATTTATCTTATCAATGGAGAAAGGGAACTACTGTAATTCCAGGCGAAAATAATGATACCCTATTAATTGTTTGTAATGGAACATCTGTAACCGGAACCTACAATTGCATTGTCTCAAACCAATGTAATTCAGTCACCTCTAACAATGGTTTAATTTCAAATGTATATTCACCTGCTACAATTACAGCAAGCCCATCAAATTCAATAATATGTGCAGGAACAACCTCATCAATAAGTCCTAACAGTGTTTCAGGAGCAACTAGTTATCAATGGTACTTAAACGGCAATCCAATTAGTGGTGCAAACTCCATCAACTATACAATTTCAAATATGCAAGCTGCTAATACAGGAACATATTCTTTAGTTGCCATTGCTACATGTGGAAACGATACCGCAGAAATTCGAACAGTATCTCTTGGAACAAACACTGTTCTTAACAGCTCAACAACAACTGGATCAAGCTGCCCTGGAACTGATATGACTTATGCACTTGATGTAACAGGTACAAATGTGAGCTACCAATGGTTCTTAAACAGCAATGTGATAGCCGGAGCTACAAACGATACATTGGTTATTAATAATATTTCCTCTGCAATGAATGGTCAATATCAAGTACAAATATCTGGGGCATGCGGAAGTACCATCAGTGCTGGTATTTCAACATTAAGCGTACCAACATTCATTACGAGTATTACTGTAAGCGGGAATATGCTAATCTCTGATGATAATAATTCAGGATCATTTCAATGGATTGATTGCAATAATGGAAACCAGATTATACCTGGAGAAAACTCTATTGGCTTCAGCCCATCAAGCAATGGGAACTATGCAGTTATTCTTTCGCATGGAATTTGCACAGATACTTCAAATTGTATTTCAATAAATACCATAGGACTAAACACTTTTAACTTAAGTACTCAAATAGAAATTTCACCAAACCCTGTAAAAGATTTCGTAAAAATTAAATCGATAAGCACCACACAACAAAATTCTGAAATAAAAATTATGGGTATAGATGGTAAAATAGTATTGTCACAAATGTCAACAGGAAATACGACTAATATTGATTTATCAAGTCTTTCCAACGGAGTTTATTTCATCCAAGTTTATAGTGCAACAAGTACATATACTCAGAAAATAATTAAACAATAAAGAAAAACCACTTAAAAAAATCCCTCAGTTTTAATTAGCTGAGGGATTTTTTTTATTAATAATCCCGATAAAAATTACCCAAACTAGTTTTTAAGCCCACATAGACGTAAGGTGTTTGGCGCAAGAAACCCAAACTATTTTCGATTGAACGCTGTATTAAACCAACTTCAAACCTAAAATTAGCCTTTGGCAATATTAAATAAGTATATCTAATTTCAAGTTGCAACAGCTTAGTGTTAATTCCTTGACCAACAAAATGACCATAATCATAGGGTCTTGTTGTATAACTTAAAAAAATATTTTGACCAACATTACTACTTGCAACTCCATTTGTATCCTTCCCAATAATTGCGTACAAGCCCCTTACATCAATTCGATAACGGTTGTGTTTATATTGGGCAATTCCAATAAACTCTTTAAAGTTTGCACCCAAGGGATGAGCTAGTGCTTGATTGTAATGCGAATAATTTTGTTGAGGACTTCCATGTGAATAGGTATAAGGACGAACATAGTTAAACTCGGCTTGCAATGTTAATTTCTTTAATCCAAAGGCGTCAATATATTTTACTCCGAGCTGAAATCCTTGCTTATTCGCCCACCAACCTTTACGAGCACGAATTTCCTTTAAGTAAAATTCATCCATCACAAATTGTCCATACAATTTTACTCTTTTAACTATGCTGTAATTAATATTAAAACCTAACATCGAGTTATCACTACTACCAACAGAATATTCAACAGGTCTAAAAAATATAATTGGGTTCAAATAGTTTGCATCAAATCCTCTAACCCTGCTGGTATCTGTACCTTGCCATATAACATTTTCAAATGCCGAGATATTAAAATTCTTAAATGCATTCCAACTTAAATAATGAAATGTCCCGAAACGATTTTGCGACTTCGATATTTGGCCATTCGTTCCATAAACATCCTTAAACCAAGAATACCACGCACTATATTGAAAATGCCAAATATTAACTTGAGTTTTAAAATATGGATAGTTATTTGCCACGTCACTAAGTAATAGCGAACGATAACCATCACCGATAAAAATTTTATCTTTTGCTAATTGAAAATTAATTTGCTTAATGGGTGAATAACTCAAATAGCCAGTTAAATTTGCATAAGTATATTTACCATTTGAACCATAAGCCATTCCTTGTCCTGGGACAATGTTATAGGATTTAGTTATTGTATCCAAAAAATTGGGCATTGAAATTTGCCCACCAACAATTTGAAAAGCGGCTGAAAAATCAGAATTCACATCAGCTCTTAAATAAACTCCACCAGCGCTTTGATTTGCAAACTTCTTTTTCAACATATCGTATCCTTGCTCCAGCTCAATTTGAGGTAATACATGTAAAGTTGCGTGATTCCTGAAGTTTGGGCGCTCGAACAATTCCTTTCGCATGAACCAATTATTAACAGCCATTGTGCGATAAGGAACTGCCAAATCATTATAATTTTGCAACATTACATAATTAAAAGGCTTTTGCGATGAATGGAATTTTATATCAGGATTTTTAATGAAATAATCATCAATACTTGATGTTAAATCATGATTTAAAAAATAATATTGTGCTTCGGTTTGCCCATGCAAACCATTAAAAAACGTTATTAAAAAAAACGCTGAACATAGTATTTTATATCGAACTAAACTCACTAATCTTTAAATTCTAATTCCGTTTGTAATTTTGGATTTTTCTTTCTATAAACTTTATGCAAAATAAAAACCGCTAATCCTGTAACTGCAAGCATGATAAGCAATGCAAGACTTGGATCTAAAGCATAAGTGCTAATAGCAATTCCAATCATTATTACATTAAAAGAGTAAATCAAAATAACCGTAGCTTTATGCGATAAGCCACAATCAATTAAACGATGATGTAAATGATTTCTGTCAGCCGAAAAAGGCGAAACACCTTTGGCAGCTCGCGTCATAAAAACTCTCATTGTATCAGTTAGAGGATAAATTAATATCGCAACTACCAAAACAGGTTTACTCATACTAACCATAACTCCCTGTAATCTATCAGCAGGGAACTCAACCATTTTAATACTTAAAAAACAAATGATTAATCCCACTGTAAGAGATCCCGAATCCCCCATGAAAATTTTAGCTGGATTGAAATTAAATATCAAAAAGCCCAGCAATGAACCCGCTAAAGCAAAAGCTAACGAAGCTAAAACAAAATCTCTGGCAAAAGCAAACCACAAACCAAAAGCCATTGCTGTTAAAAAGCCCACTCCACCAGCTAATCCATCCACACCATCAATTAAATTAAAAGCATTTACCACTACTATATAAGTAAATAGCGATAAGAAAACACTAGCCCAATCAGGAATTGTTTCTATAGCCAAAACCCCATGCAATCCAGTAATTTTAACCCCACCTATCATTACCAAAATTAATCCCACTATTACATGAGCAACCAATTTTTTTATTGGTGCTGTCCCTATTATATCATCTTTTACGCCAACAAAAAACAATAAAAGTGATGTGGCAACAATTAACTTAAATTCATTTATATACTGAGATATTTGCTCTAAATTTCCTGCAGGATTGAGTCCGTTGACGTCAATATTATACCAAAGAGAAAAAGAAAATAAAGTTGCCGCAAAAATTATTATTCCCCCAATAGTTGGAATTACACGCTTATGTATCTTTCTTTCGTTTGGCTCGTCAAACAAACGTTTTAATATAGCAACTTTAATTAATGGTGGTGTACAATATAGCACAACCAAAAAAGAGGTTACAAAAACCAATATTAAAACTATGATATGCATATTAAAAGTCCCAGTAAGCATTATATAACGAAGTTTTAAATGAAATCATAAAAATAGAATTCAGCTTTTCTGTATTAACTAAACCAGTCATAACATCTTTTCTTAAAGTGTACGAAAAAGAAATATTAGCTTTTGTCTTTGCGTTTAAAACATAACCCAAATTCAAATTCATATTACTTATTTTTCTTGCTGTTTCGGTTAAAACAAATGGAACTTGATCAGAAATTAAAACACTAGTGCCATTTGTGTTAGGTTGTATCATGTTAAACTTAGTAAATAAAAACCAACAACGATATTGGTAATTAGCAATTGCAACTATTTCTCGGAAATTATTTCCGATTGGGTGAGCTAAAGCTTGGTTGTAGTTACTATAAGATTGAGCAACGTCGGTAGCAGCGTAAGTGCGTGCTGTTGCTTTATTAAACTCTGCTTGTAAAAATAGTCCGTTTATTGTAAAAGCGTTGTAATACTTAATCCCAAACTGATTTGCAAATTTCTTAGCTACAACATCATCAATAGCGAATTGAGAATACAATCTAATCGCTTTTAATAGAGTTAAATCCGTTGCCAAACCAACAATAACATTGTTCTTAGCTTTTAAACCAAAAGCCAAAGCATTTGCCCCAATCAAAGGATTAAAATAATTTGAATTCAAATTAAAACGATTCATTGAATCAGTTGCTGTTGCAACCAAACCTTGAAAAGCAGATAATGAAAAACCAACCTTAGATTTAGAATAGCTGTACTTAAAATATTGAAATGAAGCTGCTTTCTTTTGATACAAATGCTCTGTTCCGAAAGGTGTTGGAGCACCGCCTGTAGATAAGTTCGTAAGAACAGCATATTTTTGTAAATAGTAAAAATTATTCCTCCCATTAAACTTCGAGAAACTAAGGTTGATAAATGGATAAGAAGATGAGTTATCACTTAAAAACACACTGCGATATCCCTCACCAATTTTTTCTTTACCTTGGCCTAGCTTTAAAGTAAACCATTTTTTTGTGTATTGAATGGCGCCTGCCGCAAAACCATAATCATAACCATTTGTCTTGAAAGCTTTGTATCTGCTTTGCCCAGGTACTATACCAACACTTGTTGCGTAATCATCAGCATAATTAGCTAAGGTACTTTGATTCTCAAAAAAAACTGTTTCATACCTTATTTTCTCTCCAATATTCCCTTGTACCCATAAACCACGGCTATTGGTATATAATTTTTCTTTAGCCGTATCCTTTAAGTCCATACCTCCACTAAAATTAAAAACTGGATCAATGTATAAGCTAAAGAATCTTGCTGCACCATTAGTAGTATCAATGGTTTCCAAATTAATTAGGTGTTGATTAAAAATTCTACCTCTCAAACAAGGTTTATCATTTAAGCATCTACAACAAACTGTATTACTATCTCTTTCAATACGTCTACTTAAATAAATAACAGGTTTCTGAATTTTAAGATCAGCCATTGTATACTCTTCCCATTTCTCACCACACCCTAATCCAAAATTATAATCACTAGGGAAAACTAAAGAAGTTTGCGCAAATGTCTCAATTGCAATAAAAAATAAAAAAAATATTATACTGAGACTTTTTTTCATTACCAAACCTTAATTCCTTGCTTATTTTTAAATTCAGCGTAAACAGAACTAATACCTTGTTCTAATTCTATTTTATGTCTCCAACCCAAACTATTCAAATAACTCACATCCATTAGCTTTTTAGGAGTGCCATCAGGCTTAGAGGTATCAAAATGTAAATCACCGTTGTATCCTATAATTTTCTTAATCAATAAAGCTAAACTCTTGATGGTAATATCAGTGCCTGTTCCAATGTTTACAAACTTCTCATCACTATAATTTTGCATCAGATAAACACAAGCATCAGCCATATCCTCGGCATGCATAAACTCGCGCATAGGTGTTCCAGTTCCCCATATTTCAACGGTAGAGCTTTCATTCTCTTTAGCATCGTGTATCTTACGAATTAATGCAGGTAGTACATGTGAATTGTTTAAATCATAACTATCATTTGGTCCGTACAAATTAGTTGGCATAACTGAAATAAAATCACAACCATATTGTCGACGATAGGATTCGCACATTTTAATCCCAGCTATTTTTGCAATTGCATAAGGCTCGTTTGTTTGCTCCAATAGCCCTGTTAAAAGATACTCCTCTTTCAAGGGCTGTGGGGCAAATTTTGGGTATATGCATGAAGAGCCTAAAAACATTAGTTTTTTTACCTCATTTTTATAAGACTGATGAATTACATTATTTTGCACCATCAAATTCTCATAAATAAAATCTGCTCTAAAAGTATTGTTGGCATGAATTCCTCCTACCTTAGCAGCAGCTAAAAAAACATAATCCGGTTTTTCAGTTTCGAAGAAAGTTTGAGTAGCAAGTTGATCACGTAAATCTAATTCTTCAGAAGTACGTGTTACAATATTTGTAAAACCTCTTGCTTGTAAATTACGATAGATAGCGCTACCCACCATACCGCGGTGTCCCGCTATATATATCTTATCAGATAAATTCATAATAAAATAGAATTACTCCTTTTGTTCTAAAATTTTATGCCCACCGTCTAATAAATACTTATCTCGTTTAAATATTTCTAAATCCGAATG
Organism: uncultured Flavobacteriaceae bacterium; assembly: GCA_964603125.1. GTDB lineage: Bacteria > Bacteroidota > Bacteroidia > B-17B0 > Aurantibacillaceae > CAZRUA01. The sequence continues at coordinate 13,022 of CAZRUA010000098.1, forward strand.
CACCATCTCTTTACACAATTGTTCTACAGTTCTTGTTGGCTCCCATCCAAGTTCCTTCTTGGCTTTGCTTGCATCACCCACTAACAATTCTACCTCGGCAGGACGGAAATATCTTTCATCAATTTCAACTAAACATTTTCCGTTAGCCTTGTTATAACCCTTTTCATCAACTCCATTTCCTTTCCACTCTATATCAACTCCAATTTCTTTAAATGCTAATTCTATAAAATGTCTAACGGTAATTTTTTTACCTGTTGCTAAAACAAAATCATCAGCAACATCATGCTGCATCATTCTCCACATACCTTCTACATAATCTTGCGCATGTCCCCAATCACGCTCCGAATCAAGATTCCCCATAAATAGTTTGTCTTGCATACCCAAATGAATTTTTGCAACTGCACGTGTAATCTTACGTGTAACAAATGTCTCACCTCGTAAAGGGCTTTCGTGATTAAATAAAATACCATTACAAGCAAACATTCCATAAGCTTGACGATAATTTTTAGTAATCCAAAATGCATATAACTT
>CAZRUA010000099.1:0-13409 GCA_964603125.1 uncultured Flavobacteriaceae bacterium
GAAAAGCAACGTCCTTTATTGTACTGGCAGTTAATGCACCACTTCCGGGAAGAGGGGCGAAAGCCCATAAAGCCGTTGTTGATAGGTTTTTACTAAACACGCCATTTGAAGCAATACAAACAAAAAACTTATCAGTACCCACTGTTCCTAACGACCACCCAAAAAGGTTGTCTACAGTTCCTGTAGGAAACTCTAAAGTTGTTGTACTACCTAATTGCCAAGATCCGCCGCTAAAAGGAACTACCGTTAATGATAAATCTGCATACCAATAAGCAGCATAAACAGAGCCATCAGCAAGATTAAACACTTCGCTTCGAAGCACCTTCTTATCTTCTCTAACACGTGCAATGCTATTGACATTTTCTCCATTAGGTAAAGTTTGCCAATTGCACTGCGAAAAACTGCTATTATACCATACCAACATGATGGATAATAGCAATGCAATTTTTTTGAATTTAATTTTCATAATCATAATTAGATTTAATTTAGGCACAAAGTTCTATAATACACATGTAAAAAAAACCAGTAGTAACACTGGATTTTAATTGAATTTTAATCTAACGATTAACACATAGCTTCACGTATCCAAAAATGTATTCTTACATCAAACAAAAATTCAGATAACTGAAAGAGAAAAGAAAAGTTAACAAATAGGCCGATAATCTAAAAACTACTTATAATTTAAAACTTAAATTTTAGTTTTTATGAATATCTATGGAGTCTGAGTGGATTTTATTCCATTTATTCCCATTCGTAAAAAACCAAGAAAAACGGGCGTTGAAATGTCTTTCAAATTTCCCAAGAGTCTGTAAAATTTTTGTCTTCATCTAGCCTTACCAAGAACTTGTGCAAAAGTAATCTAAGCATAATCTAAAATTACCAGTGGTAATACTGGATTTTTACAGATAATCGAAAATAATTTGAAAGCTTAGTTTTATAAGCTTATTTTTGCGGCATCAAAAAACTATATACATATTTATCATTTTTAATCTTGAGTTTTGCAATAAATTGCGAATGCTTACAAGCTAAATCTAAACAAGTTGCTAGTCTTGAAGCAAAAGTTTATGAACTCAACAATAAATCGCAATATGAAACATCCCTTAAGAATATTTTAGATTTTTTAAGTTCAAAAAACATTAGCGACGAAGATGCATACTACGGTAATTTATTTTTATCGGACACCTATAAACGTATTTTTGATTACGAAAACGTTTTACTGTATTTGAATAGAGCAAATATTTTTGCCAGAAAAATAACCAATAACAAACAATACTATATTGACAATGTAAGTTGCCAAAAAGCATTTGCTTTGTTTGACATTCAGCATTATGATGAAGCTAAGGTAGTTATGGAATCCTTGGCAAAAAATAATTATACTAACCTAAGTGCGGAACAACAAGCAATGATTATAATGCAAGATGCTTATTTATTGTATTTAGATAAAAATTATAAAGAAGCCGAAAAGCAATACGATGTTGCAATTGTAAAAATGACTCAATCAAGCCCATGCGACTTACCAATCATTTACGGAAAAAAAATAGCCTTATATGGTGCAATGAATAATGAATTAAAAATGCAGGAAGCATACAATATAGCACTGAAGTATGCTGATTCATGTAAGATTACCAAATATAACTTATATGCAGCGGAATTAATTCGAAATACCTACCAGAGCATGGGTAAGTACGACAAAGCCTTTAAATATTTTACAACATACGATTCGCTAAACACAATTTATAATGCAGATGGTTTTAAAGACAAGCTTAAAGAGTTGGAAGTAAAATATGAAACGGAAAAAAAAGAACAAAGTATTCATTTAAAAGAACAAATTATAACGGGCAACAAACGACTAATAGCTTTGCTAATAATAGCCATTGGCACATTAGTTTTAATGATAGCTTTATACATAACTATACAGAGAAGAAGAAAATTAATTAAAGAAAAAAAACAATCCGAATTATTTACGAAACAATTATTAAACAAAACAGAAGAAGAACGAAAACGAATTGCCTCCGAATTACATGACAGCGTTAATAACGAGTTGCTGCTAATAAGAACCGAAACTTTAAATAATCCTGAATCAGCGGCTTCAAAAATAGATGGCCTAATCAATCATGTACGTGGAATAAGTCGAAATCTTCATCCCGTTATGTTTGATGAAATGGGATTACAAAACAGCATTGAGCAATTGGCTTATAGAATTCAGGAATACAATAACTTTGTTTTAAACACTGATATTACCTACAACGGTGGACTTACCAAACAAGAAGAGTTACAAGTTTTTAGAATTATTCAGGAAGCAACCAACAACATTATTAAATATTCAAAAGCAGTTGCTGCCTTAATAGAAATAACACATATCAATAACAAACTACACATTGAAATTAAAGATAATGGAAATGGATTTAATGTAGTAGATGTTTTAAAAAATCATGAAGCATTTGGTTTACACAACATTATTGAAAGATGTAAAATTTTAAAAGGAACTGTAAAAATTAATTCAAACAATAGCGGAACAACAATTTTATTAGACATACCTATTGAAGATGCGAAGTAAAACAAAGATATTATTGGCCGATGATCATCCCATGATTTTGCAAGGGACAAAGGCTTTTTTAGAAGAAAATAATTATGTCGTTTCAAACATGTGTAGCAAAGGAGATGAAGCTTTACTTTGTATTGAACGTTATTTGCCAGATATTGCCATATTAGATATTAGCATGCCACAACTTAGCGGTATTGAAGTAGCTAGAACTGTAATGGAAAATAAATTGCCATGCAAAATTATTTTACTTACCATGCATAATGAGCATAATGTATTCAAAAAAGCTATGGACTATGGTGTTTACGGCTATTTACTGAAAAATTTATCAAGCGATGAAATTCTTATCTGCCTTGAAAAAGTTATAAATGGAGAGAAATATTTTAGCCCTCACTTAAATGACGAACTAACTAAAAGGCAATCCGATAAAGAAATTGAAAAACTAGGAGTTACGGAAAAGAAAATAGTTGAATATATCGCCAAAAATAAAAACAGTAAACAAATTGGGGAGTTACTATTTCTTTCAGAGCGTACAATAGAATGGCATAGAAGAAATATTATTGAAAAACTAAATTTACCAAAAGAGAAAAATGCTTTACTGGCTTGGGCTTTCGAAAATTTTAAAAACAATGCTTAATCCTAAAGTAGGAACGCTATTAAAAAACTTCCAGTTTTCATATCTAGTTTCGTTCTCCAATTTTCAATTGTTCTAAGAATTACTGACACTAACCTATTGATGATAGGAATAAATAAGATGGTTGTAAATTAATTTTGAAATTACTGCGATTAATACTTATTAATAAAAAAAGCTTCAATTATTTGAGACTTTTGTGGTCCCAAATAGGAAAGGTCGAATTATGAAGTTGAGAATTTTCATAAAACACTGTAATTTTCAAAGCTTAAAGAGCTTTTATTCAAAGAATACTTTTTTTGCTTACACACCATAGTGTCTGGTTATCTACGTTAAATATTGCAAATAACCGAAAAATTTAAAGGGGGCTAAAAGCCCCCTTCTATTAAATTAAGTATAAAAAGAATTTATTCCTTAACTATTCTGTATATATATGTTTTATCCTTAGTATCTACTGAAATAAAATAGATTCCACTATTGAGAGAAGTAATATCAATTTGTGTGCTTCCTGAAACTGTTTTGTTATATACTTCATAGCCCAAAACATTTACTATTCTTATTTTTTCAGGAACAACCGAATTACTTGTAAATACCAAATTTAAAACATCTTTAGTAGGATTCGGAAACACACGAATTGAACCACTGCTAGCCAATTCTGTTAAACCAGTTGGGCTTAATAATGTTAAGTTTAGTGTTGCAATACTATCACATCCTGTTTTGTTGATTAAGGTGTCAACGTAACTACCAGTAGCAAACAAGGTGTCATAATTCCAAACATAGAATGAATTAGGAATGTTTAAGGTTTCAGTTCCGTTGTTTGTACAATCGAAAGTAGCTAAAGTTCCTGTGTCCGATCCGTAAAACTCACTGAATTTTGTTACAGGAACTCTTGCAACCCAATGCTGGTTGGTTGTTGACCAGGTTGCAGTAACTGGACTATGAATGATTGGCTCTTTGCTTCCATCCGGTTTATCATGCATTTGAAGTACTGCCATTTGCATGGTACCACCTGTTGTGTCGTTGCTTAATAATGCAGTGCCCCGCGTTTGATTAAACAATTGAATGTCCTGATAAGAGTAAAATAGTTTTATATCTACCTGAAGTGCATCTTGATTATCAGCCCGAAGTGCATTTACTCTTCTGATTAAACTATCGTTTGAAATTACTGATACTAATGGATAAACAGTTTGTGTAACACTTGTATAACCTGGTGATGTACCACCGATTGAATCTGCAATCTCTATCAAACGGCTGCAGGAGTTATTTTCAAAGTATTTGATTGATAAACCATCTTTTACTTCGCCGCTTGCATCTGATGAACCCGGGCTATTAGAAATATTATTTGGTGGATTAACAGCAAATGTGAAAGTGCTGGTATCTGTTCCTAAATTATTGTGTATGATAACCTGATATGTTTGTATTCCACTAGTATTTACAGGTGTCCCTTCTATTTTACCAGTAAAAGTGTTAAACTTTAATCCTTCTGGGAGTTCAGGGATAAGCTCATATACAAATAAGCGTACTCTCGACACTTTATTTTTTACTTTGTCCGCAATCCAATATTCAGGCATGTTTCCGAAGGGAACAGAGACAATTCCTACGGGCATTTGTGAGTTTACCAAACCGGTTAAAAGTGTATCTAATTGGGTATAAGATGTTCCATCCGCATTTTTACTATTAGAAATTAGGCCCACACTTCCTGTAGTTGATGAGGAAACAAGTATATTATAATAGTCTCTCGTTGTGTCAGCCCATACATAGTCAAAAGCATGGCCCTGAGTAAGGGTACTGTCAATTAACAGATATTTGTCTAAGGTCGACGCATTTGCGTCAAATAGTTGTCTTGCCCATATTTTATCTCCAATTGGATCGGTATAAATAATTCTTTTCTCAGGGTATTCAATATTGTCATAGGTAATTGATGTAACCGGATTTCCGTTAAGTCCGATTCCGGCCTGAAGGTTACTATTCGTGAAAGGATCAGTATCACTTGTGTCGATACTCACCAGATTTCCATCAGTACTTGTAGTAAACAGATTTCCTGGAGTGTAAGCATAGTTAAAGAAACCTATAGAGTTCGGGCTTGTAATGTAGAAGGATTGAATGAAGCTGACATCATTTGCAATCCCAAAACGATAAATGCGGTCAGGATATGCGCTACTTGAAACCCACACGTTGTCATTATCATCTGCAGTCATAGCAGTTATTGAAGTAAGTAATGCGCCTCCGGCATTGTATGTTAGTTGGAGATTTCCCGAAAAATCGAATCGCTTGATTTGATCATTCGCCTCCAATACAAATATAGCGTCATTATTTTTGCAAATGGCTTTTGGTGCATTAACTACAATACTACTGTCTACTCCCCCACCAATCATTGGGTTTGATCCGGAAATGGTAGGTTCGGAAAACACATTCCCACCCAGACATAAACTGCTCGGGAAATTACTAAAGTCAACTTGAGGTGGTACCGGAGGTATTACACAAAGGTTTCCTATGCTTTGCACAGTAGTGTTAGGATCGCGAACACCTCCATTAGCCTGCTGATATGAATCATTTGAACCACAAACCCAAATAGAACCATCGTTCTTCGAAAATAATGTGTGGCTTTCGCCGCAACGTATTTGAGTTATGCCTGATAAGTTTGGTATTTGAGTTATTCCACTTACATCATTTGAGTACAAACCGAATTCATAACTATTGTTTCGGCCACAAGCAAATACTGTCCCATCGTTCTTTAAAAATAGAGAAGAATTGTGTTTTGCATAAATGTCAGTTATGCCACTCAAATCGGGAATTTGCACCGGTGCTTGAGTCGCAGCATACATTAATGAATTACCATCTAGGCCAGTTGCGTTAAAAAAGGAAAAACCGCAAACCCAAACCGTTCCGTCATTTTTTAAGAATAAAGAGTGATAAGTTCCGGCAGCAATGGACGTAACATTATTAATATTTATAATTTGAGCAGGCGTAGTAATAAATGCCGGAGGGTTGGTGAGACCTACAAAACCACTTACAGTTCCAGTTGCCCAAACGGTCCCATCATTTTTCAGAAATAAAGAATGTTGATAAGCTGCAAAAATTTTTGTTATTCCACTTAAGCTGGTAATTTGTAAAGGGATACTGCTGTATTCGGTATTTCCCACTCCCAATTGGCCATTTTCATTGATGCCACAAGACCAAACGGTTCCATCATTTTTAAGAAACAATGAAAAATCCCAGCCAGCGGCAATATCAATTATTCCGGTTAAGCCTCCAATCTGGACTGGTGCGGGCCTGCTATACAACGTACCATCTCCGAGCTGACCTATATTGTTTGCTCCTGCGCCCCAAACGGTGCCATCACTTTTTAAAAACAAAGTATGGCGCTTTGCGGAAGCAACTTTAATAACATTATTTAATCCTGGTACTACTTCAGGCAATTTCCTGCTCGTATAGTCGTTTAGGCCTAATGAACCATAAGTATTATCTCCCCAAGCCTTTACAGTGCCACTTGAGCAAACTACAAATGAATTAAAATCTCCGGTAGCAATGCTTTGTGCATGTATCAATTGACTTGCGATTACAATGGCAAAAAGTAAAAATTTTTTCATAATATAAGACGGTTTGTTGATTTGTGTACTAAATAACATATAAATCATAAAAACGCCAGCTCCAATACGACAATTTTTAAAATAAAGCAGTAAATTTACAGTATTGCCTAAGGATTTATTTATGGAAGAAACAATACGTGAGAAGTTATCGGTTTGGTTTAAGAAATTTAGCAAGTACATTGTAAGGTATAAAAATGGTAGTTTCCACCTTACGAGTTTAAACAACTCTCCTCTTACTGTAATCGAAAGTTTTGATAAGATGCCTTTTTGTAAACACGAAACAGCAAAAAAGAAATTATCGGCAGATACTATTTTTTTTAAGGCGTTTTTCTATTACTGTAATCCTGAGGAGGATTTGTGGGTCTTTGTATCTGGATTAAATTTTAAACAAAATGTATTGATGAAAAATATTTATGAGAAGGAGGTTCCTGCCGAGTATCATTTTATTAATCTGCATTTTAAAAATAAAAACATCATCAAAAAATCTACAATTAATGGGTTGGTTTTAAAAAATAGAACCTGGTCAATGTTTAAGGCTGGTCAAACAATTTCCGAGTACCATTTTAAGCAATCAGAAGAAAAGAATATTACAATTTATTTTACCAGTAAGTGGTTGGAAAAACAAAAAGCAACAAATCCTTTATTTAGTAAGGGCAAGCTAATTAGTTTTTTCGAGTCTAGTAATAGCTATTTATTATTAGATGAAGAAGGAGTTGAATACGATGCTATTTACGAAAACCTTCTTGCACTTGCCAAGAAGGAAAGTGGTGTAAATTGGATAACAGGAGTAAAAAAGGCGGTTGATGAAATTTTAAAAGGTTTTGTTAATAGAATAAATGAGGAAATAGTAGAAGAAAATCATTTTGATTTAAATGATAAAGACAGAAAAAATGTTCAGCAAATAGAAAAATATCTTAGTGATAATTTATTTGGCGATTTCCCTGGGATCGAAAAAATTGCAGCCAAAATTGGTATTTCGCCAACCAAAGCAAAAAGTGATTTTAAAAGCGTACATAACAAAACCTTGCTACAGTATTTTAGTTCTCAGCAAATGCAGATTGCGAATCAATTGCTAGCAGAAAATAAGTATACTGTAAAGGAAGTTGCTAATTTACTTGGTTACGAAAATGCCAGTAAATTTTCAGCGGTTTTTAAAAAACATTTTAGCTATAATCCTTCTCAAGTTTTGAATGAAGAAATCTTATAAACAAAAAACCCTTAACTAGACTAAGTTAAGGGTTTCTTGTTTTGTGGTCCCACTTGGGCTCGAACCAAGGACCACCTGATTATGAGTCAGGTGCTCTAACCAACTGAGCTATAGGACCAATTACGAATAATTTGCTTCCTTAACTCTAACCGCCCCAGTTTATTGGGAGAGTAATAGGACCAAATTAGACAAATCTAATTTTAGGACAGCAAAAGTATATATTTGTAGTGGAATTTCAAAACGAATGGCAAAAATTAAAAACATTATTTTAGATTTAGGTGGAGTAATCATAAATTTGGATATTCCCAAGACTATCAAGGCTTTTGAAAGCATTGGTTTTGAAAACTTTGCGCATAATTACACCCAAATGCAACAAATGCCCTTTTTTGACGAATATGATAAGGGAAAAATAAGCTCAGAAGAATTTATTGAAGAAGTAAAAAAGCTTCACCCATCTCAAGTGAACAACTCACAAATTATTTGGGCTTGGAACGAAATGCTGCTTGATTTCCCGATTCATCGGATAGAATATGTAAAAAAACTAAGTCAACAATACCGTGTGTTTCTTTTAAGCAACACCAACGAGCTACACATCGAAGCTTTTGAAAAAATTTTACACCAACCGCATCAACTCACCAATCTTTCAAGCTTATTTGAAAAAGATTATTACAGCTGCCGAATTGGTATGCGTAAGCCTGATACTGAAATTTTTGAATTTGTGCTCGAACAAAACAACTTAAACAAAAACGAAACTGTTTTTATTGATGATTCTAAGCAACATGTAGAAGGCGCAAATAAAATAGGTTTGGACGCTCACCTTATATCGCAACAAGAAGATATTAGCGTTTTTTTAGAAAAAATTCTTTCATTAGCTTAGAACATTCTTCTTCCAACACTCCAGATACTATTGTTGTTTTGGGATGTAAAATATTTTGATGCTTTGCAAAGCCCCTCTTTTCGTCGCTTGCTCCATAAACCACATTACTTATCTGACTCCAAAACAATGCACCTCCGCACATTACGCATGGTTCAAGTGTTACATACAAGGTACATTCCTTTAAATATTTACCTCCAATATAATTTGCAGCTGAAGTAATAGCTTGCATTTCAGCATGTGCAGTAACATCCGTTAATCGTTCGGTTAAATTATGTGCTCGTGCTATAATTCGATTATCCGCCACTACAACAGCTCCTACTGGAACCTCATCTTCATCAAATGCTAACTGCGCTTCTTTTAAAGCTTCACGCATAAAATGTTCGTGCGAAAATGGCTCCATACTAAAGTTTAATTCCCAATTTTTTGGCCATGGCCGGGTTCAAACTCTTTTTATTGATCATAATGGATATAGTTTTGTACTGAACGTAATTTTCAGAAGCATAAAAATAACCATCACACTTATTACTTTCGGCACCCCAAGAATTTTTTACAACATAGTACTTTACTCCGTTTTGATCTGTAACCAATCCTGTTATGTGCATTCCGTGGTCATCTTGCGTTTTATAATTATCAAAAGCTTGCTGACGCATTTCTTGCGTTACAGGTTGCTGAGCCACTGGTTTAACTAAGCAATTCTTTTTTTCCTCTGCCGTCATTTTATCCCAACCCTGAGGTAAAATAGCCAAACCATCTCTGTGTTTAAAATAAGTTTCGGTTACATCAGCTGCCCAGGCAATACTATACCCTTTGGTTAATGTGGTATTCATAATGTCTTGCAATTCATTTAGTGGAACGTTGTAAGCTTCCTTCCAAGCCCAGTTATCAGGTATTTCAATAATAAATGGTTTGTAAAATGGATGATGTGTAAATGATGTAATGTAAACATAATCATCCGGATTAATTCCTAATTCCTTAGCGTACGTTTCGGGAGTATAGGTTTTTCCTTGGTACTCAAACTTTTCGGGCACTGCTCCTAAATATTTATCCAATGTTTCGTTAAACTTTTTGTAAAATGCAGCTGGGTCTATCGTATCATTTTTCGAATTCACTACTTCATTTACTTGGCTTAGCAATACACTATCCATTTCGTTATGATTAAAATCTTTCCCCTCAGGCTTGTTTCCGTTATAAACAGATTGTGGAACCATACCATAATTTTTAAGCACATTCACAACATCATGAAACTCGCCACCTGGGGCAAACTGTGCTTTACCATGCATACGAATGTAGTTTTGTGCTTTTAAAGGATAAGCATTTCTTACTACAAACATTTCACTTAAATTTAATTCTTTGGCTTTTCCTTTTCTTAGCAATTCCGATTCAAAAAAAGACAAACTCGAAAATGTCCAACAAGTACTTGTTTGTCCTTGGTTTTGAACTTTTGTGCTTTCAGTATTCTTTACTACCGTAAATTTATACTCGCTGCCAGGCTTATTAGTTAAAGTTTGTGCTTGCGACGAAAATGTTGCGGCTAAAGCCAAGCAACCGATTAAAAAGTAGTTATTGATTTTTTTCATTTGCCTTATCTTGTTTTACAAGTTTCATTAATAACACAGTTTCAAAAATAGTATATGCTAGATATAAGATTAAAAACTGCAAGCCAATTGCCATGACTTTTGTTTTGAAAATCATTGCCAATATTACAATACCAATTAAGCTAGCAAACATTTTCATTCCTGTAAGTCCCATAAACTTATACGAAAAATCGTTTTTATTTTCGCTGCCTAACGATTTACTTAATAAACTATGCAGAAGAATGCTAAACAAAAACAAGAAAGCTAAAATGCCGTAACCTGCATTACTAACGTATTCGGGGCGAGGAATAAATTGATTCCAACAAAAAACCATAACTAGCATTATGATTGAAAATATACTTAATTTTAAAAGGTAACTCATTTTTTAAGAAAATCTTTAATCGCCATATAAATTGCTACCACAACGGATAACAAACTTAGAACTAATGTGAAGATGGGTGTTTTAAACTCGAAATATTTATCTAAATAACGTCCCCCAAAAACTCCTAAAAAAATTGTGACCAACATTTGTATTCCCATGGAGGAATATTTCATGTAATTATTTACAGGCTTTTTAGGAGGTAATTTATCACTCATTAGATACGTTCATTTTACAAGTACCAGTGAATAATGCATCTGGCTCAATAGAAATTTTTGCCGTAACAATATCACCATATAGTTTTGCTGTTTTTTTCAGCGCTAATAATTCGTTTACTTTAATAACGCCTTTTACTTCGCCCGAAATATCAGCGTTAGCACATGTTACGTCTCCTTCAATCACACCTGTTGGACCAACAACTAATTTTCCAGCAACTTCAACATTACCTTTAATTGAACCGTCAATTCTAAAATCTCCTCCAGTTTTAATATCACCTGTAAGATTAGTACCCGTTCCAATTAAGTTAATTGATGTACTATCTACAACTGCATTTTTAGTATTTCCTTTGAACATAATTCGTCGTTTTAATTAAAGTTTTCGGTATAAAAAGTTTTATACTCTTCAATGTTTTTTCTTTTTAATAGCAGTCCGAAATTTTGAGTGCTTATTTGTAACAAGCTGTATTTATCCTTTGGTAAGGATTTTAAAACATCTGGTTTAGCATTTAAGGCTGTTTCATAATTTGTTACGTCCTTTTTGTTCTTAAATGTTTTAACTGCAATTAAAGTAATATCATCCATTGGGATATTTAAGATGGTCAAACCATTAGATTCAAAAAACTCAGAATCGAAATCGCTTAATCTACTTTTTAAACCTTCCACATCAATATTCTTATCCTTTAAAGCTATTACAAAATAATGAGTAGCTTCTTCATCCTTTTTATATGACTCTTCGGCTTGAGCTTGTGAAGCCGCAAAAGCTTTTGGATCCTTTTGCTTTTTAATGGCATCTAACAAAGTTTTCGCCGGTTCAGCAATTGGGTCTTTTGGATATGTAATTAAAAGAGTGGTTAAAGCCTTTTCGGCACTATCTATTGGCATTGTTTTAGCCATACAAACTGCACGCATATAAGCAAATCGAGCCGTGTAATCGTTTTTACCAAACTTAGTTAAACCTTCGCTACTGCTTTTTAAAGCTTCGCTATATTTTGATGCGGAAAATAATTCGTAAGTACTCGTGTAAAATGCTTCTACCTCTCCTTTTTTAGCTGCTAGTTTTGCTCCGTAGCCTGGGTCGCCAATAATTTTATAATAATCTGATTCGGGATAATAATTTCTTAGAAAATCTTTACAGGCTGTTGCTTTAGCCTCATTTTTATCTTCTAAGTGAATACGATACATTTGATAATAATCACTTGGCTCGTATTTGTTTTTAGGGAAACGCTTGTTTAAAGTTTCAAAGGCTTCAATCGACTTAGGATTATTATTTAAAGCTTCCCGGTACAAACTTCCTAAAGCATAATAAGCTTCAACAATCTTAGCATTTGATTTAGCAACTGCTTCTTCGGTTAAAGGCAAATCTTGAGTATAAAAACTTCTAGATTTTTTATCAATCGTTTTTTTCACTTTAGGCTTATTACCTGCAACTTTAGAAGTATCATCTGGATTCTCCTCATCCGTTGCACCTAAAACCATTTTATTGCTTCTTCTCCAATTATCTTCGTATTTGCGACTATTTCCCCATTTTTTAAAAAACTCGGGTTTACCTTGGGCCTTAACTGCATCATTATACATATACCAAACACCTGGAGTTCCAGTATTAATAGGATTTGTATTTACAATATTAGGATTATTTGCTTCGTTTTCTAAACGCTCTTTTTCATCGGCCTTACGTTGCTCTTCATCTTCAATTTGTTTAATTACTTTATCAATTAATTTATTTCGCGAAACAGAATCCATTGCAGCAACCTTTTGCAAACTATCTTCTTGCTTAATTGTTCGGATATGACCCACCAAAGTATTCATACTTTTTTTTCGGTTCATCACACTCTCATAATTTGGAAAATCCTCTTTAATTAAAACAACTGTACTGTCATAATAAGCTTCCGCATTAGGATACTCTTCTCTATCAAAATTAATTTCGGCAAGTCGCAAAAACGAAGTTGCTTTTTGATCTGTATTTGTTTTGCTTTCCTTTGCAGAGATTTTATAATAAGCAACAGCTCCATCGATATTCTTTTCCTTCTCTTCTAGCTCTCCTAAGGTGTAATAAATAACATCTAAGTACTCGTCATTTTTAATATCCTTAGTCATTTTAAGCAATTCCTTTTTTAATTCACTTGCTGACTTTCTATCCGATAATCTTGCGCGTTTAATTTTAGCATTAAACAACATTTCATACGCTGGTTTTAAGCGCACACATTTACCATATTGCTCAACAGCTTTTACATTGTTCTTTTTTTGTTCGTACAACTGTCCTAAAATAAAGTAATAACGAGCCTTCTTGTTGCGACTTTTGGTTAATGTAATTGCTTCCTCTAATTGTTTAGCTCCTTCATCATACAAACCCTGACGTATGTAAAAATCAGCATATAGCGCTGCAAAATCGTC
>CAZRUA010000100.1:0-13302 GCA_964603125.1 uncultured Flavobacteriaceae bacterium
CCAGCCTCTTGGCATTTTAGCGCAAATTTTACATTAGAAACAACATGCACAACTGTAATTCCAGCAGACTTTAATTGCGCCGTCCAAGTTTTAGGATTACCAGCACTTGTAAAAACTATCGGAACTTTTTCTTCAATTATAATTTTAATATGTTCTTCAATATTTGGGTACAATAAAGGCACATTAACCCCAAATGGTTTGTTTGTAGCTGCTTTACACTTTTGTATATTCTCGCGTAATTGATCGGGGTACATTGAACCCGAACCGATTAAACCTAAACCTCCCGCATTACTAACAGCACTTGCCAATTCCCATCCACTGCACCAAATCATCCCTGCCTGAATGATAGGATATTCTATTTTAAAAAGTTGTGTTATTTTATTTACCATAAAAAGTCATCAAAATAGGTATAAATGTAAATTTTTAATTCCATGTATTATTACAATCTTATCAAGAATCGTTTTGTCGAAAAATATTTGGTTTTATTCCCTTTTTTTACTTATTTTTGTAAGTACTAATTTTTTTCTGAATGAAAATTTCAAACATAAAACTAAGTTTAGTTGCTCTTATTTTGCTTTTTACAAGTGTAAGCAAGGCGCAATATTTTTTCGAATATGGCGGAGGCTTAGGTATTTCTAACTACTTAGGAGATATTGGTGGAAAAGAAAAAACAAGAAGAGATTTTATTGCTGACTTGAAATTAGCAAAAACACGTTGGGATGTTAATGGCTTTGTTCGTTATAAATTACCAATGTTTCAGGCAGTTTCTGTGAAAGGAACTTTAACTTATTTAAGAATTACAGGCGACGATAAATTAAGTATTAATCCAGGAAGAAATGCACGTAACTTAAACTTCAGAAACGATATGTTTGAGTTGGCTGCTAACGCTCAATGGAACTTTTATCATAATACTGATTTAGGTAAGAGTTATATGTTTAGAATTGCATTTACTAGTTATGTTTTTGCCGGAGTTTCTGGATTCTATAGCAACCCTAAAGCATTGTATAATGGTTCATATGTAAAACTTCGCCCGTTAACTACGGAAGGCGTTGAATACAAACCAATCGGCTTAGCTTTACCTGTAGGTATGGGCTTTACTTTTACTTTAAAGAAACGTCATAAAATATCATGGGAATTAAACTGGAGAACTACATTTACTGACTACTTAGATGATATTAGCACAGTTTACGCTGATCCAAGCACTTTAAGTGCAGAAGCAATTCCGTTAGCTAACAGAACTAATGAAGTTGCAGCTAACTACAGCTATGGTTTTTTACAAAACTTTAAAGCGGGTGCAAAAAGAGGAGACCCTACTCATAATGATTCTTACTTATCTATGAATGTAACTTACAGTTATACCTTAAGAAGTAAAGGAAGTTTTAGACATTCAAAATACGGTTCTTTCTTTAATAAGAAACGTAGAAGAGGAAAAGGTAGAGCAATTCGTTCGAAATTCTAAACCAATAAAAACACATACAAAAAAAAGTCGTGAAAATTCACGACTTTTTTTATTTTTAACACAATATAACAAATATATTTGCGTTGTATTGTGATATGGTGAGACAGCTACTTTTTGTACTTCTAGTAATTAACTTATATTCTTGTAAAAAGGCCGAGATCAATCAGCCTAGTTATATTGATGTTTCGAGTTGTCTATTCACCTCAACTTCCGTTCAAGGTACTACAAATCAACAATTTGATAATGTAGAAGTTTATGCAAACAATAAACCATTGGGCATTTGGCCAGTACCAAGTAAAATACCTATTGATGCTGATGGAACTGTAGAAATTAAAATGCTTCCTGTTGTTAAAATAAATGGTCAAAGCGGCTTAAAAGTGACTTACCCATTTGTTAAATTTTACATTAAAAATATTGATCTAACCCGTGGAGTAACCACTCCCTTCATACCAAATTTTGAATACTATCCTGGTACAACTTTTAAATGGATTGAGGATTTTGAAAACAATGGGACTATTTTTAGTAATACAATAAGTACTATTTACGCCGATACAAGTTATTCCATCATAAATTCAGGGGGCTCGCCAAATGCAGATGTGTTTGAAGGAAACAAAACTATGATTTTAGGCATGAGTGCTTCCAAACCAAGGGTAGAAACCTCAACAGCAAGTTCATTACCGTTTGCATTAAGCAGTTCGGGCACAGTAAACGAAGTTTATATTGAATTTAATTACAAGGCCGACCAAGCTTTTACGTTTGGGGTTATAGGAAATAGTAGTAATTACCGCGAAGTTGGAGGTGCTTCGGCTACCGACGGGCAATGGAAAAAAATGTATGTGTTTTTAACGGAAGTAATTAACACTCAACCTACTTATACCAACTATAAAATATTTTTTCACGCTAATAAAGACGCTAACCTAAGTAACCCCCGAATATTAATTGACAATGTAAAAGTGCTGAGTCAATTACCTTAGAGATAGTATATGAATAAAAAGCTACAAGTAACAAAATACCTCTTTTTTGATTGGCTAAGCGCTGCTGCTGCTTGGGGCTTGTTTTTTGTATTCCGTAAAATATATATTGAAAATACAATTGGTAAAACTTCTACCGAATTATTGGATGCCAATTTTTACAAAGGAATTTTAATTTTCCCGATTTTTTGGTTGCTTTTTTATTTTGCAGTTGGTACTTACAATAATATTTATCGCCGTTCGCGTTTGCAAGAGTTCTACTCTACTCTAGTTACTTCATTAATAGGAATTGTAATTATTTTCTTCATTTCCATTTTAGATGATGAAGTTCACGTATACAAAAACTACTACAAATCATTCTTTACCTTATTAGGAATGCATTTTGGCTTTACAGCATTCTTTAGATTATTCCTCACCACAATTACTAATAAAAGAATTCACACCCGTAAAATTGGCTTTAAAACCATAATTATAGGTAGTAATGAAAATGCTTTGAAAATGTATAATGAATTGGAATCCTTGAGAATTTCGGCCGGTAACCAATTTGTTGGATTTGTGCATGTGGACAGAAAAAATGGTTTTAGCGAAGAACTTAAGAAACGAGTTCCTCACTTGGGAGAATTTGCCGATTTACGAAGCATTATTGAAAAATACGAAATTGAAGAAATTATTATTGCCATTGAAAGCAGCGAGCACGAATATTTAAGTCAAATTATTAATGAAAGCAGTGACAAAGGAGTTGTTATTAAAATTATTCCTGACGTTTACGATATCTTATCTGGTTCGGTAAAAATGGCTTCGATTTTAGGAGCGCCTTTAATTGAAATTAGCCGTGAAATTATGCCTAGCTGGCAAGTATCCTTAAAACGTATGCTTGACGTGGTCATGTCTATTTTTGTGCTTATTTGCTTATCGTGGATGTATTTAATACTAGCCATTTTAGTAAAGCTAGGAAGTAAAGGACCTATATTTTATTCGCACGAACGAATTGGAATTCATGGAAAACCATTTAGAATTTACAAATTTAGAAGTATGTATATTGATGCAGAGAAAATGGGACCTGCACTATCCAAAGAAAATGACCCACGTATTACTAAAATTGGTAGGTTTTTAAGAAAATCTCGTTTGGATGAATTCCCTCAATTTTACAATGTATTAATAGGTGAAATGAGTATGGTTGGTCCACGACCAGAACGCCAGTTTTTTATTGATCAAATCACTCAAAAAGCACCGCACTATAAACACTTACATAAAGTTAGACCAGGTATTACAAGCTGGGGACAAGTTAAATATGGCTACGCAGAAAATGTAGACCAAATGGTTGAACGTTTAAAATACGATATCATCTATATTGAAAACATGAGTTTATTGGTGGATTTTAAAATCATGATTTACACGGTAATGATTGTTTTCCAAGGTCGTGGAAAATAAACCTTTATAAAATTTTACTACGCAATGCAAAGGTTATTAAACCAATAACCGATTTTGAGTTGGTTTTTTTTAGCAGATTTTTCCTGTGTTCCTCAACCGTATACTGACTAATACTTAAGTTTTGAGCAATCTCATACGAAGTTTTTTCTTCATACAATAAACGCAAAACTTCCATTTCTCTATTTGTAAGTCTAATTTCCTGCTGTGATGGAATCATGCTGTAAAATTAAATTTCATAGCAGAAAATAGTATCCGTGCTGGAGGGTAATTTTGCCCCTAAACAAGGGTATCTTTTACTTTTTAACCTGCTTACCCAACAATTCAGCCATTTCAACCAATTTAATAAACTCAGCTCTGTAACCTTCATCATCAGTACCTTTCGACTCCTTTGCTTGTGCTATTACATTTTTAAACGATGCATCACCTTTAAATTTAGAATCGCGCAACAACATACCAAACTGAGCAACAGAGCAAGCAAATCTGCAGTTTTCGGAAGCTGAACTGAAAGGTAATTTATTGTTATAAACAATATGAGACAATAATTTTGATGTAGAATCTTTTGGTTCTTTGTAACGGAATTTAATTGTCATCACTTCATTATTATCTATCAGCATTTTTGGCTCACTATTATTCGACTGGTATTTTAAACTATCAACAGAAGCTATAGCTTCATTGGAGCCTGCAGGAATTATTTCGTAAATTGCTGTTACAGTGTGGCCCGAACCTAACTCACCAGCATCTTTTTTATCGTCATTAAAATCCTCATTATTCAATAATCTATTTTCATATCCCACCAAACGATAACCTTTTACATAAGCAGGATTAAATTCAATCTGAAGTTTAACATCCTTTGCTATAGTTAACAAAGTACCACCCATTTCTTTCACCAAAACCTTTTTTGCTTCTAAAATATTATCGATGTATGCATAGTTTCCATTTCCTTTATCTGCTAACTGCTCCATTCTAGAATCCTTTAAATTACCTGTACCCAAACCCAATACACTTAAATAAACACCCGATTTGCGCTCCTCTTCAATTAGGCGGGTTAATTCGCCATCACTACTAACACCAACATTAAAATCGCCATCAGTAGCCAAAATCACACGATTATTAGCTTTACTATCAAAATTTGCTTTAGCTGTTTTATAGGCCAATTGAATTCCCTCCCCACCCGCAGTTGAGCCACCAGCTTCTAATTTTTCTAAAGCATCAATTATTTTGTTCTTATTCTTTCCAGAAGTAGGTTCTAAAACCACGCCAGCAGCGCCAGCATAAACAACAATTGCTATTTTATCTTGTGGGCGCATTTGCTCAATTAGTAAGTTTAATCCTGATTTTAATAAGGGTAATTTATTTGCATCGCTCATAGATCCAGACACATCTAACAAAAAAACTAAATTGTTTGGAGGCAAATTATCGATAGCAATTTGCTTAGCTTGCATACCAATATGAATTAATTGGTGTTTACTATTCCAAGGGCAATCGGTATATTGGGTAGTAATTGAAAAAGGTTCATTAGATTTTGGTTGAGGATAATTGTAATTGAAATAATTAATCATTTCTTCTACTCGAACAGCATCTGCAGGAGGCAAAGAACCTTCGTTAATAAACCTACGAACATTGCTATAAGAAGCTTTATCTACATCAATACTAAAAGTTGAAAGCGGCTCATTTTTGGAGCTTTTAAATTCATTATCATTTATTCGGCTATATTCTTCAGTGTTATAATCTAAACCAGGACTTCTTGAACCGCGAACAATCAAACTCTTATTACTAAGCGATTCCATTTTTTTTCGATCGTAAGTAGCTATAGGTTTAGTGTATTGCTGAATAACTACCTCCTTCAGTTCAGTTTGATTTACCTCAAGGTAAATATTCAAATTGGTAGCTTTTCCGTTTTTTAATTTTACACCTTTAACCAAATTTGTGTTATAACCCACATAGCTAACTTTTATATTATACACCCCAGCTTTAATTGATTTAAAACTGTACTTTCCATCAAAATCGGTTTGGGTAGTTGCTATTACATCTCCATTTTGTGTTTGCAACACTAACGATGCAAAAGGAATTAACTCACTATTTGCCTTATCAGTTACGAGGCCCGAAATTGAGCACAAACTTGAATCAATAATAATTTTAGAATTTGTATTGGCTTTAGATGATAAACCAATAAACATAACAGTAAGAAGAAGCAGTTTTTTCATAGAAAAATTTTAATAGTAATTCATTGATTTACTATTAAGACGCAATTGGAATAAAAATTCCATAACTCGAATTAAAATTTCTCGGAAATAAATCATTAAATGATGATTATCCGCTAAAATTAAAACTCACTCTTAAAATAAAACTTAATATCAGGATTTTTTTCTTGGGCTAATTGCAGCAACCAAGCTGATTCAGCTAAAAACACCAACTTACCTTCTTTATCTAAAGCTATGTGCTGACTTCTATCTAAAACAAAATCATTTAATTTCTTTTTGTCTTCACAGTCTATCCAGCATGCCTTATACAAACTTACATGATCAAAACTACAACTAGCATTGTACTCCGCTTTTAAACGATGTTGAATAACCTCGAACTGTAAAGCTCCAACTGTACCCAAAATTTTACGCCCATCTGCTTTCTTGGTAAACAATTGCGCTACTCCTTCATCAGTAAGTTGCTCTAAGCCCTTTTGAAGCTGTTTTGTTTTCATTGGGTCGGTATTGGTAACATACCTAAATAATTCAGGTGAGAAACTTGGAATACCTTTAAAATTAAGATTTTCTCCTTCTGTTAAGGAATCTCCAATTTTAAAGTTGCCCGAATCATATAAACCTATAATATCGCCCGGATAAGCTTCGTCGATTACCGACTTTTCTTGAGCCATAAATGCGGTTGGATTGCTAAAACGCATTTCCTTTTTATCACGCACATGGTGATAGTATTTATTACGTTCGAACTTGCCGCTGCATATACGCAAAAACGCAATTCTATCGCGGTGTTTAGGGTCAAGGTTAGCGTGAATCTTGAAAATAAAACCCGTGAATTTATTTCCAAAAGGATCTATTTCTCGAATATCAGTTTCGCGTTTTAAAGGATATGGAGCAATTTCAACAAAGCAGTTTAATAATTCCTGAACTCCAAAATTGTTTACCGCACTACCAAAAAATACAGGACAAATATCACCCTTTAAATAATCTTCTTTCTCAAAATCAGGGTAAACACCTTCAATTAAATCAACATCGGCACGTAATTGCTCAGTAAAATCTTCACTGATGTAATTTAAAATAGTGTCGTCCTTTATGTCCTTAATTTCAATACTTTCGGCAACCGTTGTTTTATCATCAGCCGAGAATAGATTTAAAGATTTTTCGTACAAATTATAAACCCCTTTAAATGTTTTACCAATACCTATTGGCCAAGAAAGTGGGCGAACTTTGATTTTTAATTCCTTTTCAATTTCATCCAATAAATCAAATGGATTTTGACCTTCGCGGTCCATTTTATTGATAAACACAATAACTGGAGTGTTACGCATACGGCAAACTTCCAATAATTTACGTGTTTGTGGCTCAACTCCTTTTACACAGTCGATAAGCATGATAACGCTATCTACAGCAGTAAGAGTTCGGTAAGTATCTTCGGCAAAATCCTCGTGACCAGGAGTATCTAAAATATTTACTTTATAACCATTGTATTCAAAAGCCATAACCGAAGTTGCAACCGAGATACCACGTTGTCTCTCAATTTCCATGAAATCGGAAGTAGTACCTTTTTTAATTTTATTAGACTTTACAGCACCAGCAGAGTGAATTGCCCCTCCATACAATAATAATTTCTCGGTAAGAGTTGTTTTACCTGCATCGGGATGGGCAATAATACCAAAGGTTTTTCGGCGCTTAATTTCTTCTGTAGCTGTCATAATAAAAAATAGGTGGCAAAAGTAGTAAAAATGAGCGAATTATTGGTGATTTTGGGTGTTTGTAGGAAAAAAGCTTTCTTTGATGGGATCATCATTAATGAGGCAATTTAACGAGCAATATTCCATTTAGATATCTCAAACTTTTAAAGTAATGGAGAACATAATTAAATAGAGCATAACTTAATCCGTGGCACTTAATTTTAACTATTAAAAGGCGTTATTTCAATCTTTTTAAATTCCTCAAGTAGTTCAATTCCCTTTCTAACTATTTTATCACCTATTAAAGTAACACTCATTTCCCATGGATGTCCAAACCAAACATTTGAAAAATCTTTATTCAAAAAAATATAATAATCACCATCTGGAATTAAAGGTGGGCTATTAATATCTTTTTCCCATAAACCTTTACGAGGATCAAAATCAAAGCATTCATGTTGCCAATCTAAAGCATAAATCCTACCATTTGGCTCAACAATCTCTATAAGAACTAACTCACCAAGCTCATTAAATCTATTCCATTTTTCCTCTGAAAAAGTCTCACCAAAAATCTTTGAGATATTTAACTTTAGTTGCCTTTTATTAGTTTGAATACTGGGCCAAATATTTATACTTGGTTTAAAACTAAATTCAGTATAAAATTTATCCCAGACTATATTATATTCTTCATTTGAAAGTACTTGAAAATTCATATCCAGCAGTTAAAATTAATTCATTACGGCTAGTTCTTTCACCTTAAAATTACTCCCAGTTTCCGAATCCAAATTAATACCCAAACGTTTCATTAAATTTAAAATATCATCAGTAAATATCTTTTCATTAATATTTAATCCCTCCTCTTCTAATATAGACGCACCAAATTCTTCTTCAACAATACCTTCACTTGAATAAAACTTACGAATTAATAGATTATCGTAGGCAGCAAAAGCAAATGTATCTGAATTACTTTGAGCCACAAAAGTAAAAACCTTAGCTTTTAATCTTTCTGAAACAGATGCGAGCGATTCCGAATCAAATACATCAATTAACTCAGGATCTAAAATCAAAGTCCAACCGTCAAGCAAAAAAACTCCTTTTAACTGAATGTCTCTAAAACTAGCTTCAACAAATTCTTCGTATAAAAACTTCTCAAGGGTCTCTATACTATTAAATACTTTGTCGTTATTTAAATCCTTGTAATTAAATATTGAAAATACATTATCAATATTAGATAAATGATTTCCCTTTAGAGCTATGATACCAAATGAAGCCATACTTTACTTTTTGGAATCTAATATATAAAAAATTACAAAACCTCCCGAAAATCAACAAACCTAAACCCTAAACCCAATCACTAAAATATCATCTACTTGAGCGATTTCGCCTTTCCAGGTATTCATAAAATCTCGTAGTTGTTGGTTTTGTTCTTGCATGGGTTTACCCTTTATTTCAATCATCAATTCTTTAAGACGTTTCGTAGTAAGTTTTTTTCCCTTTTCGCCTCCAAACAAATCTGCATATCCATCCGAGAAAACATAAATGCAATCTCCTTGTTCAACCTGCAATTCAGTTAAATCAAAGTCCTGATTATCTTCGGTAAAGCCGCCAATTGCCACCTTGGTTGCTTTGTATTCTAATATCTCATCTGTGTTTGCTTTAATTATCCATAATGGACGATTAGCGCCTGCGTATTTCAAAACATTTGTCTTTTTATCCAAATGGTACATGGCTACATCCATTCCATCTTTTGATAAACTTCCATCTTCATTTTGACTCAATGACTTCTTAATCCCTTTATTCAATTCTCGTAAAATATCCGAAGGGTTTGAAAACTCCTTACTAATCTTTTCAAGTTTCTCCATTCCCAACATGGTCATTAATGCGCCAGGAACTCCATGTCCTGTGCAATCTGCAGCAGTTATTAAAACACTGTCCTTATTCTCATTAAAAAAGTAAAAATCACCGCACACAATATCTTTAGGTTCGTAAAGCACAAAGCATTGGTTGGGATAAAAACTAAATTTATTCAAATCAGGAAGCATTGATAGTTGAATTCGTTTAGCATAGTTAATACTATCTAAAATTTCGGTATTCTTTTCTTCCAACAAAATGTTCTTCTTAGAGATTTCATCATTACTTAATTCTATTATTTTCTTTTGTTTTTTGTTTATGCTATAAGCTCTGTAAACAAAGCCAACAAACAAGATACAAGCACACAATCCAACAATTAAAGATGTTTTAAAAAGGCGTTCCCGCTTTAATTCAGCTTCCTTAATTTTACTTTCTTTTTCGTAAACACTAATTTGGAGTTCCTTTTTTTCGGTTTCATACTTAGTATTTAGCTCCAATATTTGTTTACTTTTTTCTACGTTAATGATACTATCCTTTAACAAAGTGGCAATTTTATTGAACTTTAGTGCATTTTTAAAATCGCCTTTCTGCTGATAAACCTCAGCTAATAAAACAGAAACATTAACTTTTAAATCGTTTAAACTATTTGCATTAGCCAGTTCGTAGGCTTTGTTAGCGTAATCCAGCGCTCCATTTATATTGTTATTAGTTAACTCACAATCACTTATCGATATGTATAAATTTGCTAAGGAATAACTCCCAACATTATTAGTATTACATTGTACTTCCAGTTCATTAAAAATTTTCTTCGCCTTACTGTATTCATTTTGCGAACAATAGATAGATGCCAAATTCCCCTTAATAACTAAAGCTTGTGCTTGGAACATTGGTCTGTTTCCCATCAATGCCAACAATTCTTCAGTTTCTTTTATCGCTTTATCTTCTTCACCTGTATTATAATAAAGTCCTGCCAAATTATTTTTTATCCCAATTATACCAGCAGTATCATTAACTGATTTATAACAGTCCAAAGCATTGTTATAATTCTTTATACATATTTCCTTATTGCCTTGTAGTGAATGAACAATTGCCATAGCTGTGTATGCCTCTGCCATTTGATGTTTATTATTTGCCAGTTCGAAATACTTTAATGCCTTTGTAAAATAATCTAAGGATTTAGGAAAATTGCTTTGGTATTGCTTAATCATCCCACTCATATACAAAAACAAACCTGTTTTGGCTGTGTCTTTTAATTTTACGCTTAGGTCAACTGCATCATTACTAAATTTATCAGGAACAGAGAAATTTTGCGTACTCAAGGCAATTGAAAATGCCTTTTGATACAACTCTAATTTTTCCTTAGGGTTTACTTTAGTTTGTATAATTTTATCAATAGAATCAACAGCATTAGATGTTTCTTTGGTATTAGATTGAGCGAAACAAAAACAATTTAACACTGACAACAAAATAGTAAATATAAACTTGGCTAAAAAAGGCTTCATACAGGAGTTTTAAGGTATTCTCAAATCTACACAAGTGAACTACAAAAAATGTTTTTGTTTAATAAACGCAACAAAATGTCTAATAAACGTAATTGTTGCACCAATAAATGATTTTGAACCGTAAATCAATTCAGTATTACCCAAACATTTAGACTATCTTTGCGGCTTAAATAAAAAGCCATGAATTACGAAACCATCCTTTCGCGTTTTAATATTACCGAGTTAAATGAAATGCAAAAGGCTAGTATGGATGCCATACCCAAACCAAACGATGTTATTTTGGTATCACCAACAGGGTCGGGTAAGACTTTAGGCTTTTTATTACCCAGCTTGCAACTAGTTGACAGCAATAAAAAAGGAGTTCAAATTTTAATTGTTGTTCCTTCGCGTGAGCTTGCCATTCAAATTGAGCAAGTGTTTAAGCAAATGGGCACTGGTTTTAAAATTAATTGCTTTTATGGCGGGCATGCCATTAGAATTGAAGAAGCCAGCTTAGAGCATCCACCAACTGTTTTAGTGGGTACACCAGGGCGTATAGCCCATCATTTGCGCAAAGCCAAAATGGATAATTCAAACATTCACACTTTAATTTTGGATGAGTTTGACAAATCGTTAGAATTGGGTTTTGAAGAAGAAATGAAATTTGTAATACAAACATGTAGAAACGTTAAGAAACGCATTTTAACCTCAGCCACTACTTTAAAAGACATCAACAAAATAATAAAGTTAAACGATCCTATACAACTTAACTTTACCAAGGAGCATGAAGATTTGAAATCGCAGTTGATTGTGAAACAAGTTAAAGTGCAAGGCGACGATAAGTTAGAAGCTTTGATGCTTTTGTTAGGAAAAATAAAATCACAATCAACTATCGTTTTTTGTAATCATCGTGATGCTGTTAACCGTATTTCTGATCAATTAAAAGAAAATGGTGTTGAACATGGTTTTTATCATGGAGCCTTAGAGCAAATTGATAGAGAGAAAGTTTTAATTAAACTCAGAAACGGAAGCATTAACATTTTAATATCAACTGATTTAGCTGCGCGTGGATTAGACATTCCCGAAATTGAAGCTATCATTCATTATCAAATACCTGCAACCGAAGATGTAATGATTCATCGCAATGGAAGAACAGCGCGTATGAATGCACATGGTACTGCTTATTTTTTATTGGATAAAAAAGAATATTTACCACCATTTGTAAAAGAACAACCCGAAGAAGAAACACTTCCTAAAAAACTAGAATTACCAAAAGCTAGCGATTGGAAAACACTTTACATTGCTGCTGGTAAAAAAGACAAAATCAATAAAATGGATATTGTTGGTATGCTGTTACAAAAAGGTAATTTGCATAAAGATGAACTAGGACGAATTGAAGTACTTGATTTTTCGGCTTATGCTGCGATTAAGGCCAATAAAATTGCTTCTACTTTAAAACTTATTCGCGAAGAAAAAATAAAGAATAGAAAAATTAGAATGGAAATTGCGAGCTAAGGTTTTAAACTAAACCTTAAGCCTTTTTATTTCGAGGATGAAAACTCAAAATAGCATCACGCAAATATTCTCTATCTAAGTGCGTATAAATTTCGGTTGTAGTTATGCTTTCATGCCCCAACATTTCTTGTACAGCGCGCAAATCAGCTCCACCTTCAATTAAATGAGTAGCAAACGAATGTCTAAATGTGTGCGGACTAATTTCTTTGTTTATTCCTGCCAACAAAGCTAAATCGCGAATAATATAAAAAACCATTACACGGCTAAGCTTCCCTCCTCTTCTATTCAAAAATAAAATATCCTCACAACCCTTTTTAATAGTAATGTGCGGACGAATTTCATTTAAATATATTTCGATGTACTTAGTGGCTGTTTTTCCAATAGGCACCAAACGTTGCTTATCACCTTTTCCAACTACGTTGATATAATTGTGTTGCAAATGCAAATCCGTAATTTTTAACGAAACCAATTCGCTTACACGTAATCCACAGCTATACAAGGTTTCGAGCATGGCTACATTTCGTTGAGATTCAGGTTTACTTTTATCAATTGCATTAATTATTGCATCAATTTCGTGCACATGTAAAACTTCGGGTAGTTTGCGTGTGGTGCGAGGTGCTTCGAGCAATAAGGTAGGATTATCGTTTATTTCATTTTCGAGCATTAAATAATTATAAACACTCCGAATACCCGATATGATGCGTGCTTGCGAAT
>CAZRUA010000101.1:0-13221 GCA_964603125.1 uncultured Flavobacteriaceae bacterium
AAACGTAAATCCCTTAGATACTTCCATCTATAAAATAAAAACGGTAATTGAAAAACCCGGTAACATAGCAAAAATGTTCTCGATTGAAAATGAAAGAACAGAAACGAATTATATCCCTTTACCAAAAAATGGTTTATTTAGTGTAGAGAAAAAATTAAATAAGTACACTCCTACTCCTGGCTTCCCTTATCCTCAGGATTATGAATACACCAGATACACCAACAATGATAGCTTACCAAGTGTACTTATTATTCGCGACTCATTTGGAACAAAATTATACCCTTACATATCTGAACAAAGTAGCAAATGCGTTACAATTTATGACAACTGGCAATATGGTTTAAACGAACCTATTATTAAAGGCGAAAAACCAAATATTGTTTTACTACTAGTACTTGAGAGTAACCTAAGAAATATTGTTAAGTGTTCGAAGTAACCTTAATGCGCTAATCTTTTTATCACTCACTTAATATTTTATAATACTCTTCCGTAAAACCTCTAAATTTTAAATACAAAATCTTTTCAATATTCAATGCTTGTTGTTGTGTAATCTCAACACCACAAATAAAAGCTTCTACTCGAGTTTCATTTGCTCCTTTATAATCAGCAAACATTAAATGACCTCTAATAACCTTCTCGTATTCTCTTACATTTACTAAACTTACATCAATCTCACTTACTTGTTTTTCCTTTAGTTTACCAGAATATAGTCCATAAAATCTTTGCCAATAAACCTTGTTAGAATTTACAATCACAATCTCCTTACCAAATGTGTTCCACAAAAACAATCTGAAGGGCACAAGTAAATTAAACACGAATGTTGCCAAAATCGCGAATACCAATCCTTTATCTTCCTTAGGATCAAAATTGACTAACAAAACAACATCCATAACAAATAAAGCCAAACTACATATAAAAATGAATATTTTACCCGCAAGGTAAGATTTCACAATAAAAGTAATTTGAATCTCTTCTGGCTTAGAGTTGTCAATTTCAACTAAACTATCCATTTAAAGCCATAAATAATTATACTCCAATTGATTTTTAAGATGACACAAAGCGTCATACAACTTATCTAAATCTTCTTGTGAATTAAATGCATTAATAGAATATCTTATGTAAACATCATTCCCATGACGCATAACAGGAATTTCTATTCTAAACTTATCAAATAAAACTTTTTGCAATTGTTCGGGCTCTTTGGCATTGATTTTAACACTCAACATTTGGCCTATGAAATCATCGGTTAAAGGCGCTAGAGGTTTGGTATTAAATAAATCACAAAAACGGATTGCATTATCCTTTACCAACTTTCGGGATTCTTTCGATACATCATTCCAATTATTTCGACTCATAAACTCAATTGCTTTTGGAATAGTTAAAAAAGCTGAGAAATCCCTTGTTCCTTGCGTTTGATGATGGTCGAGAAATGTAGATGAAGATGGGGCGAAACTTTTATATCCCCAACTTACAATTAAAGGATCCAATGGTTGAAACTCTTCCTTTACATATAAAAAAGAAGAACCTTTAGCCGTCATCATCCATTTATGACAAGCTCCTGTATAAAAATCCGCTTTTAGCTCTGAAAGATTTAAATTAACATGAGCTGGTGCATGAGCACCATCAACAATTGTAACTAGACCTTTTTGCTTTGCTATCTCACAAATTTCTTTTACAGGCAAAATTAAAGCGGTTGAACTTGTTATATGGCTAATAAATATTGCCTTCGTTCTAGTACTTAATCCTTTAAAAAATTCCTCAACAAACTTTTCTTTAGAAACCAATGGAAGAGAAATATTTTGTCTTACATACTTCGCTCCTACTTTATCACAATAGTAATTCCATGTTTTATCACAAGCTCCATATTCGAGATTCGTTGTTAAAATTTCGTCACCTTCTTTTAAGTTAAAGCTTTTAGCTATAATATTTACAGCACAAGAAGGATTAGTAACGTAAACCAAATCATTTGGATTGCAATGAATAAATTTCGCCAATGCTTCGCGAGATTGTTGCAAATATTTAAGCCCATTTACGGCAATAAACTGAACAGGCTCTCTTTCAAGCTCCAATTGCCATTTTTGATAATCATCAAAAACTAATTTAGGGCAAGCGCCAAACGAACCAAAATTTAAAAAAGTAATTGTTGGATCTAGTAAAAATTGTGATTTAAAATTTTCCATTTTTATGTGTTATCATTATTAATCCATTTACCAACTTCTGGAGCTTCGTATTCATTCATTTTCAAGAGCAAATCCTCAATTGAATCACTCACAATAAGCATTTCTTGGTTAATTGCTTTTAAAAAGCCTTTATCAAGCATTTCCTGTATCATTGCAATTAACGAATTATAAAAACCATTTGTATTAAGCAATCCAATAGGCTTTTTATGCAAGCCCAATT
The DNA here is from genome assembly GCA_964603125.1 of uncultured Flavobacteriaceae bacterium. GTDB lineage: Bacteria > Bacteroidota > Bacteroidia > B-17B0 > Aurantibacillaceae > CAZRUA01. The sequence continues at coordinate 2,401 of CAZRUA010000101.1, forward strand.
GCGCCCATGTGAGAACTTCAAACAACTCCTCCATAGTTCCGAAGCCTCCCGGCATGGCAATAAAACCATCACACAGTTCATTCATCTTAGCCTTTCGTTGATGCATACTATCAACTATAATTAACTCACTAAGTTTATCATGAGCAATTTCTTTAGAGCGAAGGAAATTAGGCAAAACACCTATTACCTTTCCGTTCAAACTTAAAGCACCGTCAGCGACAGCTCCCATCAAGCCAATTTTAGCTCCTCCGTATACAAGTTGAATATTGTTTGTTGCTAAAACACAACCTAAGTCAAAAGCTTGAACCATAAAAACTTTATCAGTTCCAGCACTCGAACCACAAAACACAGTTATTGATTTCATAATTTTAAATTTAATTACCGAAAAACAATTCTTCTATCCTTATTATCATACAACAAATAAAATTCCTCGCCTTTGTATTTGCTACAATCTATGACAGATTGAAATCCCTTAAGTAAGGCCTCGCCATTTTTACTATACAACTCACAATACGTTTCCGAACTCAATTTAATTGTCTTTGCCATTGATCCTGCTTCTTCAACCTCAACAACCGGAGAATTTGATTTAACACTAAAGCTTCCCGAAACATTATATTTATTGGGTAAACTTAACTGCTTAACTCGAATTTTATTTTCGCCTGAATGCAATTTTAGTTTAAATTCATAATGGTTCGTATCCTTATTTGTTCCATCAAAGTCCAAAATCTTAATCCATTTATTACACCAAAATTGTTCAATCGAATAACTTGTTTTACCACTTTCAGCTGTTGTGGCAAATCTAAACGTTCCTTCACCCAAAAACTCATGTTTAATAATATTTAGCTTACGCGCTGTGTAATCATGCATTTGATGTAGCACCTTAGGTTTACAATCAGCTTTATGCTTTATTATTACCTTAACGCTATCATCTAATTTTAAATTGAGATTTTTAAGGTTAATTTCATAAGCACTAGCTTGCTCAAATTTAATTTCGGTTCCATTAACGATAATTTTTTCAGTACAAAAATTAATCTTATCGGAAGAATAGGGATTTTGAATGTAAATGTTTTTATTTTGATAAGTCCCGTTTAACACTAGCTCAGCATTTTGCGCAGAAGAAAAACCTGAAGCAAATATTAATATTAAAACAAACAAGCGCATCAAAACAAATGTAATTAATTTTATGGGCATAAAAAAGCCTCAGTTTTTACTGAGGCTAATTCTATTACAATTTTACATTTAAGCTCCTAAAACAACTTTATCGTTACGTAGCCTTTTTTCTAACAAAAAGAAAATTATAGTTGTTCCGATACAAATACCCATAAACAACCAATAGTATTTTGCTCCTTCAAACTGTGAAAAGAACCCTTTGTTAGAAATACTGTTATTAACTTGAGAAACAATAACATTACCAATAGTTACAGTTAACAACCAACACGACATGATAGTTGCTTTCATACTAGCTGGAGCTCTAGTATAAGCATATTCCAAGCCAGTAATTGAAATTAAAATTTCAGCTATTGTAATAATGAAGTAAGCAAACAATTGCCAACCTATACTAGGCAAATTTCCTAATTTAGCTTGTGCGTCAAACCAATCCAAACGTGCTTGACCTTTCAATCCTGCTGGAATAGTTGCCGCCACAGTATCAATTGTTTCTTGAGGAATGGCTATAAAAACAAACGAAATAGCAGTTAAAATAAATCCAATCCCTACTTTTGCAGTCGCAGATAATTTCAACTTAGGGTAGATAAAAAAAGTAATTAACGGCGTTAAAATTAAAATTGCTAATGGATTTATTAACTGAATTTGCTCAGGCTCCATAATAAAACCAAATATACTTCTATTCATCATCTGAGCTTGCAAAACCCACTCAGAACCATTTTGATCATAAAGCGCCCAGAAAACAGGAATGAACGAAAACAACGCTAATATTTTCCAAACACTTCTTATTCCATCAACACGTTCTTCACCATATTTAGTTGTAGCTCCTTTAAAACCTCCATTCAACATAGCATACAAGTTAATACCAATAAATGTACCTGGAGCAGCAAACCAAAACTTGTTAAAAATCAATGCGCATAGAACTACCAAAGTTAACCACGAACCTAAAACCCATGCTATGCCATATTGTAAATAAGTATCGAAAATTAAGTAAGAAGCTACCAAAGTAATCACTGTTGTAGAGAAAATTATTACCCTGTTTACATCATAACCCGCTGGTGGAACACGACGATATTTCTTTCTTCCTAACCAAAAAACAACTGTAGCAATAAACATTAATACTCCAGGTACGCCGAATGCAACTGCTGGTCCATATTTTTTGTTCAAGTATGGTATTAAATATGTAGAAATTAATGACCCAAAATTAATTGCCAAATAGAATAAACTGAAGGCTTTTTCAATCAGAGATTTATTTGACTCATCAAATTGATCTCCAACATTGGCACTAACACATGGTTTAATACCTCCAGCTCCCATACTAATCATTAATAAACCTGCGGTAAAACCACCTAATTTATTTTCAAAAATCGCAAGGAATGCATGCCCAACACAATAAACCAATGACAAATAAAAAATTGTTTTATACTTCCCTAAAAACCAGTCTGCCATAAGGCCTCCGATTAATGGTAGAAGATATGTCATAGCAATAAAAGCATGTGTTTGCTCATTTGCCTTTTCATTACTGTCGTTAAAAAACTGCAATGCTAAAAAAGTAGTTAAAATGGCTTTCATACCATAAAAACTAAATCTCTCTGCTGCCTCATTACCAACAATGTAAGGAATTGCCGCAGGGAATCTTGGTTTGGTTTGTGGTGTGGTGATTGTTGTTTCGCTCATAACTATAATCTATAAATTTTCAAGGATAAACTTGTACATTTTGTTGTACAGGTGATAACGTGTCATTCCGCCATAAATACCATGGTTTTTGTTTGGATACATCATCATATCAAACGGAATATTATTCTTCACTAAAGCATTACTCATTTCCATACTATTTTGAAAATGAACATTGTCATCAGCTGTTCCATGAACAAGCAAAAACTTACCTTTAATCTGTTTCACAAAGTTAATAGGTGAATTATCATCGTATCCAGAAGGATTCTCTTGAGGCGTGCGTAAAAAACGCTCAGTATAAATATTATCATAATAACGCCAGTTGGTTACCGGAGCTACTGCTATGTTTGCTTTAAAATAATCTGCCCCCTTTGTAATTAATAAAGACGATAGATAACCTCCAAAACTCCATCCCATAAATCCAATTCTATTTTTATCTACATAAGCTTGTTCGCCCATATATTTTGCCACATCAATTTGATCTAGAGTTTCTAACTTACCTAGCTGCATGTAAGTGCTGTGTTTAAATTCACGTCCACGACCTAAGGTTCCTCTCCCATCAACACAAACAACCACGTAACCATTTTCGCATAACAATTGATGCCATAAATAATCAAATGTCTCCCATTGATTATTACACTCATTTGAACCTGGTCCGCCATAAGCAAACATAAATACTGGATATTTTTTTGTTGCATCAAAATCTGTTGGTTTCATCATCCAACCATTTAATTCAACACCATCCGTGTTTTTCATTGTAAAGAACTCCTTTTTAGTAAGATTCAAACCCTTCATCTTATCACGCAAGGTCTTATTATCTTCTAAAACTTTAACCAATTTACCATCAGCACTTCTTAAATCAATTACAGGAGGAGTATTTGCATTGCTATACGAACTAACATAGTATTTAAAACCACGCATAAACTCTGCATCTGTAGTTCCTTTGTCAATCGACATTTTTTTCTTTTTCTTCCCATCTAAACTTACCGAATACAAATCTCTATCTGTAGCAGAAACCTCAGTAGAAATGTAGTATAACATTTTAGCTTTTTCATCATAACCTTTAAACGCCATTACATCCCAATTACCTTTAGTTAGTTGATTTACCAATTTCCCAGTAAAATCATAATGGTAAATATGGTTATAACCATCCTTCTCACTTGTCCAAATAAAACCTTTATTACCTGCTAAAAAAGTTAAATCATCAGCAACATCAATATATGTTTTAGCTTCTTCGGTTAAGATTGTTTTTGTGCTACCATCCTTTGCATCAGCAAATAATAACTCCAATTTATTTTGCAAACGGTTCAATCGCTGAACAGAGAGAATATTTGCATCCTTCGTCCAAACTATTCTTGGAATATAAATATCCTTTTCCTTACCTATATCAACTTTAACAGTAGTTCCGGTAGCAACATCATATATATGAACACTTACAATTGAATTTGCTTCGCCTGCTTTAGGATATTTAAAACGGTAAGTTTCAGGATATAAACCTGTGTAAATAGGCATATCAAATTCCTTCACGTTTGTTTCATCAAATTTTATATAAGCTATTTTGGTTGCATTAGAATTCCAAAAAAATGCTTCGGCTTTACTAAATTCCTCTTCATAAACCCAATCAGCCCAACCGTTTTTAATCTTATTCAACTCACCATCTTTGGTAATTTGAGTTTCGGTATTTGAGTTTAAATCCTTAATAAAAATATTGTTATCACGCACAAAAGCCACACTATTGCCTATTGGAGAAAAAGTAGCAAACATTTGCTTTCCACCAGCACTTAACAATTGAGTTTTCTTGGTTTTAAAGTCGTAAACATAATTTACAACTGTTGCCGAATGACGATAAATACCTTCTGTTTCAGTGGGAATTAGCATTTTAGTTTCATCTTCCGAAAAAGAGTAGTCTTCAAAAGGCACCTCCTTTCCATCAACAGTAACATCTGCCTTTTTTACAAGAGTTGATATTTTTTTGTCAGTTTTAACGTCGTATTTCACCAAATTACCAGCTTCATCAAAATTTGAATAGGTAATTCCATCATTCATACTGTTAAAACCGCCAAAACCTGCTGGCATGTACTTGTAATTTTTCCAAATATCCTCTAAGGTGATATTTGCTTTACCTTGAGCAAAAATTAAATTAACATTTACAAGTAGAAAAGCAATTAAAAGTTTTTTAAACATTGTGCTATTTTTTTTAAACTTTGTGAAGATAAGTATTTTTTGACAATCGTAAGCCTTGACAAGAAATTATTCACCAAAAAAACAGCCCAATGAACTATAACAAAATTACGAATGAAATAATTGCAGAACTAAGCATTTTACTAGGTGCGGAGCATGTTATAATTGACGCTGAAATGCGCAAAAATTACGCGCATGATGAAACCGAGGACTTACATTTTTTACCCGATGTGGTTGTAAAACCAGCTAATACAAATGAAGTATCGGCTGTAATGAAAATTGCCAATAAAAATAAAATTGTTGTTACGCCCAGAGGTGCGGGCACTGGACTAAGCGGAGGAGCTTTACCGGTTTTAGGAGGTATAAGTTTAAGTATGGAGCGCTTCAATAAAATTATTGAAATAGACGAACGAAACTTACAATCTACTGTTGAGCCTGGTGTAATAAACGAAGTATTTCAAAATGCAGTAGCTGAAAAAGGCCTGTTCTATCCTCCCGATCCTGCAAGTAAAGGAAGTTGCTTTTTAGGCGGTAATATTGCCGAAAACAGTGGTGGTCCAAAGGCAGTGAAATACGGAGTTACCAAAGATTATGTATTAAACTTAGAAGTTGTTTTACCAACTGGTGAAATAATTTGGACAGGTGCCAACGTTTTAAAAAACTCAACCGGCTATAATTTAACCCAGTTAATGATAGGCAGCGAAGGCACTTTAGGAATTGTGACTAAAATTGTTTTTAAGTTACTGCCTTTTCCTAAGCATAATTTATTGATGTTGGTTCCATTTTATTCAGCGGAAAAAGCATGCGAAAGTGTTGCACAAGTTTTTAAAGCTGGGATTATACCAAGCGGTATGGAATTTATGGAACGTGATGCAATTGACTGGAGTATTAAATATGCTGGGGAAGTAAATTTTAGCATTAAACCCGAATGGCAAGCTCTTTTATTAGTTGAAGTAGATGGTAATAATCTAGACGTTTTGTATAGCGACTGCGAGCAAATTTCAGGAATAATGCAAGCACATGAGTGCGATGAGATTTTATTTGCCGATAGTGCCGATCAAAAAAATGCTTTATGGAAAATACGCCGTAAAGTAGGCGAAGCGGTTAAAAGCAATAGCATCTATAAAGAAGAGGATACTGTTGTTCCAAGAGCCGAACTACCTAAATTATTGAAAGGTGTAAAAGAAATTGGTAAAAAATATGGATTCACATCCGTTTGTTACGGACACGCTGGTGACGGAAACTTACACGTAAATATTATAAAAGGAGAGATGAGCGATGAAGATTGGAATAACAAGCTTAGCTTTGGTATTAGAGAAATCTTTGAATTATGTAAAACTTTAGGCGGTACTATAAGCGGTGAACACGGGATTGGTTGGGTTCAAAAATCATACATGGATATTATGTTTAGCGAAAAGGAAATTGAAGTTCAAAAACAAATCAAACGTGTTTTTGACCCCAATGAAATTTTAAACCCTAAAAAGATTTTTAATTAATTGCTATTTAGCAATTTTTGAAGAAGCAAAAAGCTTCACTTTGTTTTCCTGACGCTTGATTAAACGTTGTATATTGCGTTTATGCGTTATAATCAACATTGCAGCCACCAAGAACGAAAAAACAATTAATGAAGGCGCTTGAGTGTGAAACACAAACAACACGAAAATAGGATAAGATAAACCTGACAACATCGAAGATAAAGAAACGTATCTAGAACTTAGTAAAACAGCTAAGAAAACTAAAATCGATAATCCTGCTGCTTGAGGCTGAACTGCTAAAACTACACCTAAAATTGTAGCTACCCCTTTACCACCTCTAAAACCAACATAAACTGGAAAAATATGCCCCACCAAAGAAGCTACACCTAATGCAAGTTGAAGATTGATGTAAGGATTTGAACCTACTTCATGAGTATAAAGATTAGCTAATAAAACCGCAACATATCCCTTTAAAACATCAATAATTAAAACAGGTATACCGGCCTTTTTTCCTAATACCCTAAATGTATTTGTAGCGCCTGCGTTGCCACTACCAAATTCTCTAACATCAATTCCGTAAAAAGCTCTACCAACCCAAACAGAAGTAGGAATTGAACCAATTAAATACGCAATTAACAATAAAATAATTTCTGTTGTTGAAACCATGGCACAAATGTACGATTTTTTGCTAAATATGAGCGCACTTTTTGCTAACGCACTGATTATCAATCGAAATTAAAACACACAGAATTAACAATTCCGTAATTTTTATTTAAAATAAACCTAAAATGTGTTTTTAAGCCGAAACCTCAACAAAGTTGAAAGCATGCTTTACAAGATAAGAATAGTCTTCGCCAGCTTCTTTAATTTCTTCATCATCTTCCATATAAAACCAGTTTACATGAACTTCGGCTCCTTTAGCTTTTAATTTCAAGAAATTATTAATCAATACAACTAAACATTTAGCAGAGGCTGTATTAAAGAAATCTAGCTTTAAGTTTAAGTTTACAATTTTTAAATCTGCGTTATAGTAATTATCAGTTAACCATTTATTCAGATTATCAAAAAATTGAATTGGATTTTCAGGTATTATTCTGCCATCAATAGTAAAAGTAGTTGTAGCCAAATCAAAATCAATTAGCGGCGTAAATCCTGATACGTCGATAAATAATCGTGTAGGAGTATTAATTTCTTTAGCTGTATGCATTATTACTTAATGGGGGTGAAATTTTACTCAAAATTAAAATTTTATTTCATATTAAACGCAAAGTACAATAGCAAATTTCGATTTTATGCTAAAAAACACGATGAATTACATTTTTAAACCAATTACTAAGATGTCATCCACCTGTTCATAACCGTGCTTCCATTTGTTTATATGGTGCTCCAATTCCTTACCCTGAGCTTGCATTTCCATTTTGGCAATACTACTCACAAACGACTTGAAATTCTTGGTCATTAGTTTTTTGCCATCAGTTCCGCCAAATTGATCACCATAACCGTCAGTACTCATATAAAGCAAGTCTCCCTTTTCAAACGTTAAATCATGTTCTTCAAAAATTTGACTATCATCGGTTGAGCCCGCAATACCAGCTTTGGTAGGCTTAATCTCGGTTAAATCTAAAGAAGTATTCTTTTCAGGATTTTTGATAATCCACAAAAAGCGATTAGCGCCTGCATAAAGTACCTGTTTGGTTTGAATATTAACTTTTAAAAGGGCTATTTCCATTCCGTCCTTAGTGGTTCCTTCGGCATTGGATTGGCGCAATGAAACTTTAATGCTCTTATTCACCATTTTCAAAATTTCTCCTGGCTGGTGCGTGTGTTTCACGGCATCGTTCAACTTATCAGTACAAACCATACTCATAAATCCTCCGGGAACACCATGTCCTGTGCAATCGGCACTTGCAATTAAAAATTCAGAGTCATTTATTTTATAGAACCAATAAAAATCACCGCTTACAATATCTTTAGGTTGGAAAAAAATAAAAATATCTTTCCACATTAACTTCACCTCATCTAAAGGTGGTAAAATGGCATTTTGAATTCGTTTTGCATAATTAATACTATCCGTAATTTCTTGCTTTTGATGAAGGATTTGAACGTTTTGGTGTTGCAGCTCAACATTTTTATGTTCAATTTCCTTTGTCCTTTGCTTTACTGTGTCTTCTAGTTTTTTGTTTTGTGCCTTTAATCGTGCCGAGGAAATTTTAATAGCCAAATAAATTACCAAAACCAAAACAACCAAATAAGCAATATAAGCCCATATTGTGCGGTACCAAGGCGGTAATATTATAAAATTCACAACTACTTCTTCACCTTCGGTTTCGTAAACATTCTTAGCCTTTACAATTAGTTTGTAATTTCCCTCATGTAAATTGTTAAGTTTAATTTTTCTATCCAAAGAGTAGCTGGTGAAAGCTGTATCTAAGCCTTCGAGTTTATAAGTATATGTTATCTTATCCTCGTGCTTGTAAAAATTACTTGCCAGCTCAATAGTTAACTGATTTAAGTTATAGGGAAGAGTAAATGTTTTATCGTGCGAATTTACTATAGCTCCAGCATAAACAACTGAATCATTTTTTGTTTGAATACTTCTGATAATTGTTTTAAAAGGCTTAGAATAATTAAAATCATTTTGCATGTTATACTTCACCAAACCTTCGGTTAATGCAACATATAAATCTTCTCCATTAACATACAACAAGTTTTCGCGCCCCATGTCAATTGGTAAAAATGGTTTATACACTTCTTGTTTACTGCTTTTATTATAGTAATGAGGGAAATTATCAATAATGGCATATACATTATCACTCTTATCTTTTAAATAAGAAAAGCTAGCATTTGCTTTGTTAAAGAAATCTACTGTATCAAAAACTAAAATTTCGTCCTTCTCAATTGATGCTTGCAACAAGCCATACATGGTTCCTATAACAACTTTACCATTATACTTAAATGGCTCCGACCATCCCCCACTAGGCACTCCATTATCTTCACCAAAAATTTGAATTTTAAATACCCCACTACCATTATCATGAATTTTATAGATAGAACCTGTTGCAGTTACCCAAAAATCATTGTTCTCAGCATCCTCTTCAATACCGGTTATTGTTCCTGTAATCTCAAATAAATCTGAATATACTTTGTCTTTGCTGTCGAGAATAATCAACTCATCACTGGCTCCAATAAGCAACATATTCTTACTACTTATAAATATTGAGCGCACCGCTCCATCGAATAAAATTGTTTTTTGTTCCTTATAAATCTGATACAATTTATCAGAATCATCGAGTAATTTACCATCCCTAATTTTTAAATGCCAAACGATATCGTTAATACCATAAACATGTTTAAACTGGTGTGAACCTTCATCCTTAACCATTAATCCTTCCGAAGTTGCTGCGTAAGTTTTTCCTTCGTAAACGCAAACATCTTGCACATTACCATACAGGCCGTTTTCCGAACTATAAATCTCAAAAGGAGAATCTATATCCACTTTAGCCAAACCTTTATCTAAGCCCAACCATAGGTTTCCCGTGTTATCTAATAGCTGTGCAATTACATTGTTTACAGCTAAACCAATTTCCATATTTACAGCCTTGATAACCTCGCCGCTATCATTAATAATAATGCTGCCCATAAGAGCGGTATTTACAGCATATCGTTTTTCGGAAATTTGAATTGCTCCTAAAATCTTAGCATTCAGCCATAGGTTTTGATTTTTTACTGCAAAAGGAACACATTTTTTTTGCACCGAATTGAATAAAAACAAACCCAACTCTTGAGTAAATATGATATTATTATCGTTACCCTTGCCATAAGGCAACATGGCGAAAATACCATACTCTTTAAAATCAGGTGTATTAGGCACAAGTTCCAACTTACCATGGTTGTAGACTTTTAAGCCAACTTGTCTTTCGCGTATATAAAATTTATTATTTGAGAAAACTGAAAGATGGTAACTTGTTTCGGGAGTAAAAACTTTTATTGATTTATAATCATAAACAAAAAGTTTTTGCTGACTTTGAAAAAATACATTTTTTCCATCGCAAAAGATTCTCCAAATATTATCAGTAAACCTATCCTTTTCAGCAAGTTTATCACTTAAATGTTCAAATTTTAGCTTACCATTTGCTTGTTCCTGCAAATAACCAAAATGAGCTGTGGTACCAACAAAAATTTTATTGTTATTATCAATTGCGAGTGAAATAACCTTTTGACCAGCCACAACAGGAATAAAATCCCAACTATGACCATCGTAAACTAAAATACCATTATCATTACCAACAAAAATTAATCCTTGCTTATTTTGGATAATTGTCCAGTT
>CAZRUA010000102.1:0-13154 GCA_964603125.1 uncultured Flavobacteriaceae bacterium
TTGTAAGCCAGAAGAAAAACCTAAGCCGGCACACAATAAATCATCAAAAGCAAATTCACTATTACTCCTTCCCTCACCTATCATTGAGGCTTCATCAACAATAAATAATGTGTTTTTATGCGTATTAGGAGCGATTGAAAAAATTACACCGCCATCTGGCGAAGGGAATTTCTTAAATATTTTACGATGAATGGTAAAAGCTGATTTTTGTGCATAATTCGCCAAAACCTTTGCTGCACGACCCGTAGGAGCTAATAAGATTGTTCTTCGTTTAAAACTTGGTAAGGTTTTACTTAACGCACCAATAATGCTTGATTTACCAGTTCCTGCATATCCGCGCAGAATAAAAACATCACTGCTATGCTGAGTTGCAAGGTAGTCAGTTAGCTTATCAATAAACACTCTTTGATCAGGAGTGGGTTCAAAACCAAACTGATTTATTAAAGCCGTCTTAAATTCTAATTTACTCGCCATTTCACCATAAAAGTAAAAAATAGTACTTTCGTATTTTAATTAAGTTTTGAATAATATAAACAATATATCTTTTAGCTGGAAACACAGTGATTTAGGCAAACTAAGTGTTGCTGAAATTTCGCTATCCATTGAAATTAGTAATTCAAACTTAAGCTACGTTAAAAACGAAAAATCGACTGGGAAAATTTTAGAAATTACTGAGTTTACAAAATTTAGTAACGAGGAAATTTTAATTGAAAGTTTAAAAAGCTTGGGTGTTAAGGGTTACAATTACGCTAATGTATTTGTAAACTACTTTAGTGAAGTATTTACTTTGGTTCCAAAAACGTATTTCTCGGAAACTGAAATAGAAAGCTATTTAAAACTTAACCATAAAATCAATAGCTCAAACAATATTGAAACCTGCGATTTACCAGCAATTGAGGCTAGACTGGTTTATGAAGCTGATAAAAAAATACTTGAAGCGATAAAACAAATTTTCCCGAATTATAAAATCAAGCATAGCCATTTTTCGTTTATTGAAAATTTAGTTTCGTTACATAAAAACACAAACGAGATTAAAGCTTGGTTAAATTTTAGAGGGGATTACTTTGATATTGCCATTTATAGCGGCAAATTAAATTTCATTAATAGCTACAAATACCAAGGAGCTGAAGACCTTTTGTATTTTTTAATGCTTGCGCTTCAGCAAAATAATTTCAATACCGAAATAAACAAATTGGTTTTGTGTGGTAGTATTCACAAAGGAGATTCGAATTATAATTTATTGGATAATTATTTTAAACATATTGAATTGGCTGGTTTAAACAACAAGTTTGTAAAAGACGAGATGCCCAATATGCCCAATCAACATTACTTTACATTGCTAAACCGTTTACTTTGCGAATAATTGGTGGAACACATAAAGGAAGAGTTTTAAATCCTCCAAAGGGATTAGAATTGCGCCCTACAACTGATTTTGCAAAAGAAAGTTTGTTTAATATTTTAAACAACAAAATTGATTTTGAAGGGACAAAAGTTTTAGAATTATTTTGTGGAACAGGTAATTTAACCTTTGAATTAGCAAGCAGAGGCTGTGAGCACATTACCGCTATTGATAAAGACACTCGTTGTATAAGATATATTAGTCAACAAGCTAAGGATTTTGGATTTAAAGGCATTATGACTTCGAGAGAAGATGTTTTTAAGTTTTTAAAAAACTGCAGAAGTCAATTTGACTTAATAATTGCCGACCCACCTTACGATTTAACCAATATTGAAGATATTCATCAATTTGTGATTGAAAACAATTTGATAAATGAAGGTGGTCTTTTAGTTATTGAACATGGCGCTAAAACCGATTTAAGCACAAAGGCACAGTTTTTGGAAAAGCGTAAGTATGGAGCAGTTAATTTTAGCTTTTTTCAATTTTAAATGCTCGTAACCTATTTGATTATTTTACGTTAAACAAACCTTATGACGAAAAAGCAATTTCATACTTTTCTATCAATTGCCGTAATAAGCTTAGGATTTATACTTCCGTTTCAGTTACATGCACAAAATATTCATGTAAAAGGGCTAGCCTTAGGGGATATTGGAAAAGAAGTTCAATTATACACCTACACCGACCTAATAACTTATAACAAGGAACTGCAAAGTATTGACACAGTGGATGAAAAAGGCGTTTTTAACCTTAGTGTTCCTGTTAAAGAAACCCAACAAATTTTAGTACAAATAGAAAATCGCTTTGGAAAACTATATGTTCAGCCAGGTTATCAGTATGGAGTTATTTTCCCTGAGAAAGATTCAACACGATATATGGCTGATTATCGTTTACAAAACATTGATTTACTAGTTGTCGGAAAAGATAGCACTGAACTTAATGCTCTAATAGGAAGTTTTAACGCGCGTTTCGATACTATTTTCTGGAAAAAAAATGCACGCAAAATAGCGGTTGCAGGGCTTCATGGTGAGTTAGACACATTTATGCTACAATGCAATAAATACTACTCTTTTAGTAACAATACTTATTTCCAAAATTACCGCAACTATACTTTTGCCGATTTAAATGAAAACATGGGCCGACACCGAGTAACTATAGCAAAACGCTTTTTACTTCATCAACCTATACTTTATAATCATGCTGAATACATGCAGTTCTTTAATATGTTTTTTCACCAACATATCCAACATTTAACAAGTGGTAAAAATGCAAATGAAATTTTAGACATCTTAAACATTAGTGCTGATTACAACAAACTTAACTCCTTATTAAAAAACGATCCTTACTTAAAAAACGATTCGATGCGTGAATTAGTCATTATAAAAAACCTTTTTGATTTATATTACACGCCAAAATTCAAAAAAACAGTTGTACAATCGCTTGTAGAACAATTCAAAGCTTCAACTGTGAATGAACAGCACAAATTAATTGCCGAGAATGTATTGCGCAGTTTTGCAAACATTTCTCCTGGCACAATAGCTCCTGAATTTAGCTTAACAGACAAAAACAATAAAGAAATTAACTTAAAACAATTTAAGGGAAAATACATTTATTTAGATTTTTGCAGCGCTGCAAATCCTAGGAGCGTTCAAGAGCTTAAAAAAACTGAACAACTTGCAAAAAAATATGCTAATCAAATTGTATTTATCAGTATTTCCATAGATAAAGATGTGAAAGTTTGGAATACTTACTTAAAACAAAATCCAAAACTAAATTGGTATTTATGTCATTATGCGAATAACAAAACTTTGTTAGATGCTTACAAAGTAAATTCGGCAAACACCTATTTCTTCATCAACAAAGATGGTTATATCATGCAAGCGCCAGCGGTAATGCCTAGCGAAGGGATTGAATATAAATTTGATGAAGTATTAAAGAAAAGAAGGAAATAATTACTCCATTTTTCTATCTAAAAGCCTTTCTTTTCTATCCAATAAACCTTACCTTTATACTAAATATTAAAACATTTAGATTATGAAGACAAGAGTAGCGATAAACGGATTTGGCCGTATAGGAAGAGTTTTCTTTAGATTAGCGCACAATAACCCAAACATTGAAATTGTAGCGATAAACGACTTAACAGACAGCAAAACATTAGCACATTTACTTAAATATGATTCGGTTCACCGTCAATTCAATGGAGAGATTAGTAGTGATAAAGAACACATTATTGTCAATGGTAAAAAGATAAAAGTGCTAAGTCAAAAAGACCCGAAAAATTTACCTTGGAAAGAACTAAACATCGATGTTGTTGTTGAATCAACAGGCATGTTTCTTGACCAAGAATCAGCACAATTACATTTAGATGCAGGTGCTAAACGTATTGTATTATCGGCTCCTCCAAAAGATGACACCAAAGCTATAGTTTTAGGCGTAAACGATTCTATTTTAACCAAAGATGATTTAATTATTTCAAATGCATCTTGCACAACCAATTGCGCTGCACCAATGTTAAAAGTGCTACACAAATGGGGAATAGAAGATGCTTTTATTTCAACAGTGCATAGTTATACCGGAGATCAACGTTTACATGATGCGCCACACAAAGATTTAAGAAGAGCAAGAGCTGCTGCTATGAGCATTGTTCCAACTAGCACAGGTGCAGCAAAAGCAATTACTAAAATTTTTCCCGATTTAGAAGGTAAAATTGGAGGTTGCGGTATGCGCGTTCCCGTTCCTGATGGTTCATTAACTGACATTACTTGTGTATTAGAATCATATCCAACAGCGGAAGAAATTAATGCTGAATTTAAACGTGCAGCAGAAAATGAATTAAAAGGAATATTAGCTTATACTGAAGACCAAATTGTTTCTGTTGATGTAATAGGAAATCAGCATTCATGTGTTTACGATTCTGAATTCACTTCAATTGTAGGAAATTTAGTTAAAATAATTGGATGGTATGATAATGAAATGGGTTACAGCGCAAGACTTGTAGAGCTTGTTATAAAAGTTGGAGCAATGATTTAATTTAGTGAAATGGATTTTGGAAGAGTAGACTCAAGTCTTTTAAACACAATTGATTTTTCATTAGGTAAAGATCATGAGCAAACCACAAAGATTTTAAGTGCGGCAAAAAAAGTGGCAAAGCCTAAAGTTTATGTAGGATGCGCCAAATGGGGAAGGCCTGATTGGGTTGGGAAAATTTATCCTAAAGGAACTAAAGCTGGTAATTTTTTAGATGAATATGCTAAACAATTTAACAGCATTGAGTTTAATGCTATATTTTACAAGCTACCTACAACTGAACAAATAGATGTATGGAAAAGCAAGGTTGGAAAGGATTTTAAATTCTGTCCAAAATTTACGGATGTTATTACACACATAAAAAGATTAAAAAGCGTTGAAAAAGAAGTCGATGAATTTCTAAAAGTGCTTCATCAATTTGGAAATAATTTGGGACCTATATTTTTTATGCCACACCCTCAAATGGGTCCTAAACACTTGGAAACAATTGTAAATTTTATTGATAGCTTACCAAAAGATATTGATGTATACACTGAATTCAGGCATACTGATTGGTTTACACAACCCCACTACGACGACATTTTTAAACACCTCCAAAAAATAAAACGCGGTAGTGTAATTACTGATGCTGCCGGCAGAAGAGATTGTGTGCATATGCGATTAACAACTCCTCAAGCATTTATTCGTTTTGTGGGAAATAGCTTACATAAAAGCGATTACGAAAGAATTGATGAGTGGGTAGGCCGAATAAAAAGCTGGTTGGATAATGGATTAAAAGAATGTTACTTTTTTATGCACCAACATGAAGAACTTTACTCTCCAGAATTATGTAAATACCTAATAAAAGAATTAAACGCTAAATGCGGACTAAATTTAAACGTTCCTCAATTTGTAAATGAAGGTGGCTTATTTGATTAAACCACCTTCATTGAAATAAAATTAAGCTCCTCTTTCTTTATCTAAATACGATTGAACAACATCTATTGCGTTGTCAATTACATCGCTTAACGCCGTTATAAAAGTGCCTGGTTTAGCAATAGATAATGCATGTTTCAGAGCTTCAACTTCTTTTGGAATATACTCATAAGATTGCTTAGGATTAACTTCATTAATTCCTTCTACCAACAACTTAACAATTTCATCTGCAGTTCGCCCTCTCAAAAATTTATCTTGACGAATGATAATGTGATCGAACATTTGCGCTGAAATCCTTCCCATATCTCTAATATCATCATCCCTCCTATCACCTGTACCAGTTATGATACCAATTTTATAAGGCGATTCAATGGTAGATAAAAATTCTTTGATTCCTCTAAATCCATCTGCATTGTGGGCGAAATCAATTAACACTTTGTATTCTTTAAAGTCAAAAATATTCATTCGCCCAGGAGTTTGAGCTGCTGACGGAATAAACGTTTCTAAACTCATTTTAATGTCTTCGATGGTAAAACCATAAACGTAAGAAGCTAAAGTTGCTGCTAAAACATTATAAATCATAAATGTTACTTTACCACCAAATGTTAATGGTATGTGCGAAGCCTTATCAACTCTAAATTTCCAGTCACCTTTTTTAATGGTGATAAAACCATTTTCATATATAGCTGCAATACCACCTTTTTTGCAGTGTTCAACTATAACAGGATTATTTTCGTTTAAACTGAAATAAGCAATTTTACAATCAGTAGTTTGAGCAATTGAAACACAATATTCATTATCAGCATTTAAAACAGTGTAACCATCGCGTTTAACAGCTCTAGCAACCACACCTTTTACATTAGCCATATCCTTTAATGTATGAATATCGGATAAGCCCATGTGATCCTCTTGAATATTTGTAACAACCGCTACATCACATCTTCCAAAACCTAAACCAGAGCGAAGAATTCCACCGCGTGCGGTTTCCAAAACAGCAAACTCAACGGTTGGATCTTTTAAAATAAACTCAGCACTAACTGGTCCAGTTGTATCACCTTTGGTAAGCATTGAATTTTGAACATAAATACCATCCGAAGTTGTAAACCCAACTCTGAATCCATTATTCTTTACAATGTGCGCAATTAAGCGCGTAGTTGTTGTTTTACCATTAGTTCCTGTAACCGCTATTATTGGAATTCGACAAGATTTACCCGGAGGATACAACATATCAATAACAGGAGCTGCCACGTTACGAGGCAAACCATTAGCAGGAGCTAAATGCATTCTAAATCCAGGAGCAGCATTTACCTCTAATACAACACCTCCCGTTAATTCTAATGGCTCACTTAAATTAGTTGCCATGATATCAATACCACAAATGTCTAATCCTATAACACGCGAAATGCGTTCACAAATAAAAATATTGTGAGGATGAACAATGTCTGTAACATCGGTAGAAGTGCCACCTGTGCTCAAATTAGCTGTACCTTTTAAATAACATTTTTCATCTTTCTTTAAAATAGTTTCTAAAGTATAATTTAGCTTACTAAGCTGATCGTGCGTTTCCTTATCAATGCTTATCTCTGTTAAAACATTTTCATGTCCATAACCACGTCGAGGGTCCTTATTTTCTTTATCAATTAATTGCTGAATAGTTGAAACACCATCACCAATAACATGAGCAGGCTCTCTTAAAGCAGCAGCAATAAATCGATGATTAATCACTAAAACACGGAAATCATATCCCGTAATAAAACGTTCAACAATAATTTTACGAGAATACTTTTTTGCATGTTCAAAAGCAGCTTTCGCTTCTTCAACTGTTTTTACATTTATTGAAGCACCTTTACCGTGATTACCATCTAAAGGTTTAAAAACTAGAGGAAATCCAATTTTACTTATTACCTCATCAACTTCCGACTCATGAACGATACACATACCTTTTGCAACAGGGATAGCGGCATCTTGCAGCATTCGTTTCGTTTCATCCTTGTTACTCGCCAAATCAACTGCTATAGAACTTGTTCTATCTGTCATGGTTGCTCTAAATCTCACTTGATTTTTGCCATAACCCAATTGCACCAACGACTCTTTATTTAGACGGATAAATGGAATATCTCTTGCTACCGCCTCATCCACAATACTTCCAGTACTTGGCCCTAAACGCTCGCGTTCACGCATTTCACGCATGGTTTTGATATCAGTATCCAAATCATATTCATTACCCGCTACCAAAGCTTCTGCTATTTTAACTGAAGCCTTTGCTGCATAAACCCCAACGTTTTCTTCCATGTAAGAAAACACAACATTATAAACCCCTGGAGTTCCTGTTCCACGTGTTCTACCAAATCCACATTCCATGCCCGCTAAAGTTTGAATTTCAAGCGCTATATGTTCAATAACATGTCCCATCCAAGTTCCTTCTTGTACACGTTCGAAAAAACCACCTTCGCTGTTTTTAGAACAACGGTGCTTTATCATGGTAGGAAACATTTTTTGCAACCTCTCTGAAAAGCCGTTTATTTTATTTGTTGGCATTTCCTCCAAATGCATTAAATCAAGCTTCATTACAATTAGCTTTTTTCTATAATTCGACCAATAGTTAGGTCCACGAAGCGTTTTTATTTCAACAATTTGCATAGGTTATTATTTAATACATTTAGAACTAGACCTTGAAAAGCAGGTATTACAGGAATACAGCCGCTGTGGCAATTTTTTAACAATATAAAACTTTTTTTTCTATAAACAAATAAGTGTTAAAAATAAAATAATAATTGCTTTTGAAATCCTTCATTTATAAAGGCTTTAAACGTAATTTTGTTTTAATTAAATTATCATAACTCAATAATTACTTTTTATTAAAGTTAAATCAATTAAAATTTAACTTAAATCAAATTTTACAAAGATGAATACTCCAAAAGGAAAATTAATAATTATAGGAGGCTCGGTTGATAGAGGCAGTTTCTCTGAAAGTCCATCGGATTTGCAACGTGCATTAAAGTTTTTTGAAAAAGGAATTTTAAAACGAATCACAACTGAATCGAAAAAACACAATTTATCTCGTATCGAAATAATTACTACTGCATCGAGTATTCCTGAAGAAGTTGGAGAAGAATACATAAAAGCATTTGCTCAACTTGATGTTAAAAATGTGGATGTATTAAACATTAAAACACGTGAAGAAGCGAACTCAGATGACAACATTGACCGTTTAAAAAATGCCGATGTTGTTGTATTTACAGGTGGTGATCAATTGCGCTTAACTTCTATATATGGAGGCACAATGTTTCACAACTTACTATTGGAGAAATATCAAAACGAAGACTTCATTATTTCAGGAACTTCTGCTGGCGCTGCAGCAAGCTCCAACAATATGATTTACCAAGGAAGCAGTCATGAAGCTTTGCTTAAAGGCGAAGTTAAAATTACTGGCGGCTTAGGTTTTATTAATAATGTTATTATAGATACGCACTTTGTTCAAAGAGGACGCATTGGACGTTTACTTTATGCCTGCGCTAGTAATCCAGTTAATTTAGGTATTGGATTAGGAGAAGATACTGGACTTTTAATTACAAACGGAAACAGCATGGAAGCGATTGGTTCAGGACTTGTAATGCTAGTTGACGGAACTCAAATGCGCGACACAAGCATTACCGATGTTGAAATGGGAGCTCCTGTTTCGATTGAAAACTTAATTGTACACGTAATGGCATTAGGAGATAAATACGATTTAAAAAACAAAAAACTTACTATTTTTCATCCAAAAGTAGTTATGGATTAAGATATTAGAACATACCAAAAACAAAAAAGCCTCGAACTATTTCGAGGCTTTTTTGTTTAAAAGATTTAGTCAATTATGATTTAACGAATTTAATATTCTTGATAACAACACCATCTTCGTTTTGTACTTGCAAGAAATAAACACCTTGAGCAAATTCATTTAATGATAAAGTTGTTAATCCAAATTTATTAAACTCATTGGTAACAACATTACCCTGTAAATCAAATACTGTCAATTTAAAATTATTCTCAGTAGGCAACTCAACAAATAACTTCGCGCTTGCTGGATTTGGATATACACTAATCATATCAGCAACCTGACTAAACTCATTTACACCAATGTTAGTTAAAGTTGCATCTTGAGTTACGCTAATTACTTTATTTAAAATCCAATTATTTGGATCTACCGAAACAGCTGTAACTGTTCCTAAAACACCAGGAATAGTATAATACTCTACTAAATTGTTTTGATCAACTTTAATAATAGTGTCGCCGATGCTACGTGTTAATTTATACTCAATTGGAGTTTTAAAAATTGGTGTGATACTTCCCATCGAAACTGTCTCGGTGTTTTTCAGCATAAAATTATTACCTACTTTATTCCATTTAACTGTAAAACTTGGGTAACCTTCACCATATATCCATTGAGCAAAAAATTGTGTAAGGTTCAAGCCTGTTGAGTTTTCGATTGAAGTTTTAAAATCATCAATTGATGCGTTACCGCGTGCATATAAAGTTTGGTAATTTTTAAGCGCTGTAAAAAATAAATTATCATCATTTACCACAAAACGCAAACTATGCATTATTGCACTTCCCTTATCATAACTTAAACGCGAATCAAAAATTCTGTTTACATCCGTAGTATCCGGATTATAAACACTACCGCCAGCCGAACCCATTACCGAATTATGCACCGATAACATATTTGGAGCAGCTTGTGCGGGATCAAACTGTTCTAAAGCTAACTGCTCGCAATAGCTAGCTAAACCTTCGTTAACAAATATATCATTCCAAGTGCGACAAGTTACATTATCTCCCCACCATTGATGACCTAGTTCATGAGCCGTTAAAGTAAAACTAAAACTACCTTGCGTTGTCATGGTTTGGTGTTCCATACCTCCACCCAAAGGCGCCATGCAATGTCCGTATTTTTGTCTCCAAAATGGATAAGTTCCAAAAAGAGTCGAAAAATGTTCGATAAATTCATCTGTTCTGTCAATCTCTGTTTTAAAATTGGTTAGTGTTGCTGGGTTATCATAAATATAGTTTTGTACCAACACGCTATCAGGCGCTCCAACTGGGTGTGCATAAAAACGATAATCAACATATTTACCAACTGCAACTGATACCAAGTAATAATTCATTGGCTCAATATTTTTCCATTCATATCTTTTCTTATTTCCAATTGTAACAACGTTGGTCAAAATACCATTTGAACCTGCTTTATTTGTACTATCTGTTGTGATAAAAGTATAAGTTGAATCAATTTTATCTTGCAACTGCTGCTTACATGGCCACCACTCATAGGCACTATAAGGCTGACTTAAACTCCATGTAATTTGATTTCCCCAACTTGGCGATGTACGGTTATTAAAACCATCGCCAATTGCAGCACCATTAACGGTTGGTGGTGTACCATGATAATATATAGTTGCGTCAATTGTTGCGCCTAAATTTAAAGTGCTTACCAATTTCACACGCACTTCGTTTCCATTTCTAACTGCAATTCGTGCCACACCATTTATTCGCATCGAATCAATTATCAATGCAGAGTGTAATTCAAAAGCAAAACTATCTAAGCTGGTTGCCGAAACTGTTGCAATTGTTCTAACATTTCCACTTACAGCTTTACTGGTGCGTTCAACATTTAAATTCAAATGATGAAATTTAACATCATACTTATTTTCTAAATTAGTATGCGCAGTAGCAACAACTGAACTGTAATTTGCACTGGCAATTTTGGAAGTTGAACAAACATGTTGTGCTTGCATTTTTAACAATGCAAAACTTGCTATTAAAAGAAATGATTTTCTCATAAATATTGATTTTGAATGTGGTAAATCTATACTAAAAGCCAAGCAATTAAAAGTATTTTAGACGAAATTACATGAGCGGCAAAAACAAGCGGAAATAAAATCGATGAACAAGCAATTTGCTAGTCGAAAGTAAAAATTAAATCACGTGATGCAGCCTTATGACAGTCGAAACACACATTACTTGAACTATTTACCGAAAATATAGGAGAACTTTGTTTATCCCAATTCGAAGTGTATTCTCCATACTTCCAAACACCATTTTTCTTAAAAAATACAGCATACAAACTCACTGGATTTCCAACAGCCTTTACAACCAATGAAGAATCCGGAAAAGTTTGTCCCGCAGGTAATTTACCATTATCGGTGCAAGCTAAATAAGCCTTGGTATTGAAAAACATTACATAGCTTCCCCCATGTTGACCACCTGCAAAAACAGAATCGTTGGTTGCAAGTTTTTTATATTTGGTTAAAATACTTGTGTTTGAGCTCAAATCAAAGAGTTTCGCATCCGTTAATTGATTCGGATCAATCCCTTTATCCTTCGCACAAGACAAAGCAAAAAATAGCACAATAGTTATAAGGAAACAATTTCGCATAAATCAAATTTTACATTAAAAATACGATTTTGACAGCTTTATCCTATAAAAACTTCATAAATAAGCCATTAAGACACTCAAATGATGGAAATCATGATAAAATTGCGTGTTTTTAACTAGGGAATAAATATTGACGAGGAGCTACCAAATTAACAAAACCATGAACTTAAATAATTTTACAATCAAATCGCAAGAAGCCATTCAACAAGCAGTATTACTAGCTACTCAAAATGGTCAACAAGCTATTGAAAACGGCCATATAATTAAAGCAATTTTAGACATCGATAAAAATGTAACACCTTTCTTATTAAAAAAACTGAACATTAATCAAGATGTTTTTACTAAAACCTTGGATAGCATAATCAATAGTTATCCTAAAGTAAGCGGAGGACAGCCTTATTTATCCAACACTGCTAACCAAACAATTGCTAAGGCTAACAACTACCTTAAAGAATTTAAAGATGAATATGTTTCGATTGAGCATTTATTATTAGGTGTTTTAGCCAGTGGCGATTCGGTTTCGGCAATGATGAAAGATATTGGTGTAAACGAAAAGGATTTAAAAAAAGCAATTGTTGAAATGCGTAAAGGTGCAACAGTTACTAGTCAAAGCCAAGAAGAAACATACAACTCATTAAACAAATACGCCATTAATTTAAATCAGCAAGCAAAAACAGGAAAGCTTGACCCGGTTATTGGGCGTGATGAAGAAATACGTCGTGTACTTCAAATTTTATCGCGTCGAACAAAAAATAATCCAATACTAGTTGGTGAGCCAGGAGTGGGTAAAACAGCCATTGCTGAAGGATTGGCGCATAGAATTAATAATGGTGATGTTCCTGAAAACTTAAAATCGAAGCAAATATTTTCATTAGATATGGGTGCTTTGATTGCAGGTGCTAAATACAAAGGAGAATTTGAAGAACGATTAAAAGCTGTTATTAAAGAAGTTGTAGGAGCCGATGGAGAAATAATTTTGTTTATTGATGAAATACATACATTAGTTGGAGCTGGTGGCGGCGGTGAAGGAGCAATGGATGCCGCTAACATTTTAAAACCAGCCTTAGCTCGTGGCGAATTAAGATCAATTGGAGCGACTACATTAAATGAATACCAACGTTATTTTGAAAAAGATAAGGCATTAGAAAGAAGGTTTCAAAAGGTAATGGTAGATGAACCAAGTGAAGAGGATGCAATTTCCATTTTACGTGGAATAAAAGAAAAATACGAAACACATCACAAGGTACGTATTAAAGATGAAGCAATTATTGCCGCTGTTGAACTTTCAACACGTTACATTAACGACCGTTTCTTACCTGATAAAGCCATTGATTTGATGGATGAGGCTGCTTCAAAACTGCGAATGCAAATTAATTCGATGCCAATTGAATTAGATGAAGTAGA
>CAZRUA010000103.1:0-13000 GCA_964603125.1 uncultured Flavobacteriaceae bacterium
TGCAACCGATACAACGAAACGTAAATTAGCACGAGTTAACTTTTCCAATGCATTTTGGTCCCCATCTCGAATTTTCTTAGCTAATTGTACTTCTTCTTCCGCAGTAATTAATTCCTCACGACCAATCTCTTGTAAATACTTGTCTAACGAAGCACTTTCACGATTAGTAATTGATTTGGTTATTTTGAGTTGTCTCATGTTTTATTAGGATGGTATTATAAAATTGAATGCAAAAGTAGTCTATTTTAGCCGCGTGGCAAAATAATCACCTTTACTTATTTAACTGATTATTAACTATTTATTAACTTTTAGACGAAAGCCCTAATGGG
Organism: uncultured Flavobacteriaceae bacterium; assembly: GCA_964603125.1. Taxonomy (GTDB): domain Bacteria; phylum Bacteroidota; class Bacteroidia; order B-17B0; family Aurantibacillaceae; genus CAZRUA01. The sequence goes on from CAZRUA010000103.1 coordinate 330, forward strand.
AGTTACCGATTAAAGATTGCAAATCATAAGATTGATATTATTAAAAACCAATGACTTGCAATCTTGAATTCCTAAGGAATTATAAGCCAAAAGCGTAATAAGCTCTTGAACCATTAGGGTAAACACCTTCGATTAAGATACCACCTGACTTGTTTTTCAAAGCATCTTGAATATCATCCGTATTCGTAATTTTCTTCTTATCTATCGAGGTGATAATGAAGCCTTTTTTAATACCAGCATGCGCTAATTTCCCTTGTTTAAGTTCAGTGATTTTAACACCATAACTTGCGCCCAATTTCTTTAATTCAGAATCTGAAGCATTTTCAAAACTAGCTCCTAACTCATCCATCGAAATCGATTCGCGAACTTCCTTCTTAACAACCCCGGTATCTCCATTTTTATTCTTCAAAGTAACTGGAACCACCTTTTCCTTTCCGTCTCTCATAACCGTTACATTAATTTTATTTCCAGGACGGTACTTACTGATTTGTTCTTGCAATTCAGCAACATTCTTAACCGCATTACTTTCAATTTTTGTAATTACATCTCCTTCACTAATTCCATTAAACTCAGCACCTTCAATTGTACCTGTAACATAAGCTCCGTTTAAATTTTTAATTCCCTTTTCCTTAGCAAAACTTGCATCAATGTCTCTAATTCCAACGCCAATAAAAGCACGCTGCACAGTACCTAACTCAATTAAATCAGCCACAACCTTTTTTACAATGTTTACTGGTATAGCAAATGAATAACCGCTGTAAGAACCTGTTTGCGAAGCGATAGCCGAATTAATCCCTATAAGCTCTCCACTTGGATTAACTAATGCTCCACCACTATTTCCAGGGTTTACAGCAGCATCCGTTTGAATAAATGATTCCACAGGGAATCTACCTTCGTTAGGATCACCTTCAATAATATTAATGTTACGGCCTTTTGCCGATACAATACCTGCCGTTACTGTTGACGTTAAATTAAATGGATTACCAACTGCTATTGCCCATTCGCCAATTTTAACGTTATCTGAATTACCATAAGTTAAAAATGGTAAATCTTTTTCGTCAATCTTTACCAAAGCTAAATCCGTTTGTGGATCAGTTCCAATCACTTCAGCTTTAAACGAACGTTTATCATTTAAAATAACTTCAATTTTATCTGCCCCATCAATAACGTGGTTATTGGTAACAATATATCCATCCTTACTAATAATAACCCCACTACCACTTCCGCCCTGAGGTTTTTGCTGCATAAAAGGATTACTTCCTCCAAAAAACCAAGATTGAAATGGGTCGTTTAAATTATTTGCGCTTTGCTCAACCGAAGTTTTAATGTGAACAACCGCATTTACAGTTTGCTCAGCAGCCTGGGTAAAATCCAAATTACCCATTGGTTGAGCGCCAAAACTAGCGTATCTAATTGGACTAGTATTTTGAAAAGAACTAGTTAAACTATTTTCTTTGTGAAAATAATTATTAGCTAAAAGTGCAATGCCAGCTCCTAGGCCAGCAATTACTAAGGTTGAAAAATACTTCTTCATATTCGTTCTAACTTTATTTAAAAACAATTATTTAACGCAAAATTACAAGTTATGTTACTAAAGGTGTTAATATTTTAACATGCTTTAACAAAAATATTTTATGTACTTTTGCTTGTGCTTAACAGCAAAATTAATGCAAAAATTCTTTAAAAAATTTCAAACTTTCTTTTTTGGTTTATCCATTGGCTTGGTTGTAGCGTGCTGTTTTTTTCTATTTAAGCTCGACTCATTCTTCAAAAACATTAAGTTAAGTTCTAATGACAAAAATGACAAGGTTATAGAAGAAACTATTAAGGAAGAAGAACAAGAAAAAAAGGATAAAAAAAACTCAAATAACAAAAAGAATTTAGAGCTTAAAAACTACGACTACCAAGGTAAATCGGCTAAAGACTCGATAAAAGAACAAAACAAACTTTTAGGTATTGATACTTCATACACACCAACAAGTGATGGAGATATTTTACTTCTAAAAGAAGAATTACAAAGCATTAAACATATCAAGGTAAAAGAAACTGGGGTTACAAGCGCTAATGGAAAAGACTCTACTTTACAAAAATTAAGTGGTGTATCTGAGCCTAGTAAAAGTTCTTTTTTGATGGTTGAATTTTGGAAAACACCGCTTAACAGCAAAGGTTATAAAATGATGCGAAATAAAGTTTTACTTTATGGATTATCCGAAACTCCTGATTTAGAAGTAGTGAAAATAAATGATGAATACTTTTTGCGCAATAATGCTTTAATATACAAGCTTACTTACACTAATAACTTTAAGCCTTACGAAAGAATTTTTGATGACGGTATTGCCAAAAAATTCAATTAAATGTTACTTCCTTTTTACAAATATCAGGGCACAGGCAATGATTTTATTTTAATTGATAACCGAGTTTCCAATTTCCAGTTACATCAAAGTCAAATTAAAAATCTTTGTGATAGAAGATTTGGGATAGGTGCTGATGGACTTATGCTACTTAGCAATGAAAAAGGTTTTGATTTTAAAATGACTTATTACAATAGTGACGGTAATGAAAGTACTATGTGCGGAAATGGAGGGAGATGCATCTCGATGTTTGCAAAAGATTTACGAATAGTTAAAACAAAAGCTCACTTTATTGCCATTGATGGCGAACATTTTTCGGAAATTGATAACGATGTTGTTAATTTAAAAATGAATGATGTAACAGAGGTTTTGAGTAAAGATAATTTTCACTTTCTTAATACGGGCTCTCCACATTATGTAACAGAGGTTGTCAATTTAGATACCTATGATGTTTTTAAACATGGCAATAACATTCGATACTCAGAAACATATAAACCAGGCGGGACTAATGTGAATTTTATTGAATTCAAAAACAATCAGTTATTTGCACGCACATACGAAAGAGGAGTTGAAGACGAAACCTATAGCTGTGGCACAGGAGTTACCGCTTGTGCAATTGTTTCTTATTTGAAAAAATATACTGGTACAAATTGCGCAGTTCAAACAAAAGGTGGAATGCTTTGGGTTAGCTTTGAAACAAATGACAAGCAAACATTTACCAATATCCATTTAAAAGGGGCGGCAACTTTTGTATTTAAGGGCGAAATTAATTTATAGTTAATGAGTAGCTCTCCATATAAAATAACCATTACTGATGAGTTGGATTTCAATCGAATCCAAAAAGGCATTTGGGTTTATATTGCTCATGCTAGCCGCACACCTCCACATATAGGATTAATAATAGATTCGAAAGCCCAATCATTAGAAGTAAAAGGAACAAGTGTAAACGTTGGTTTAAATGTTGTTTTAAAAAACTGTCGTTTAAGAAAAATAAAAACCATATTTATTAAAATTGAACCTCATCCGGTTTTTAGTAACGACTATCTAAAAGAATATTTGATTGAAATTATAAAATCTTTAGACGCTGTAGGGCACAATAATGCGACATGCCTCAGCCCAATTAAAGAATTCTTTGCAGAATTTTATCCTGTTAAGACAGATAAAGTTGAATTTATATTTGATTTACTTCCCGAACTATTTAAACATAAAGTAGCTAAGCACGTTATGTGTATGAATTTGGAAAATGATTTAGATAATGCTACATTTACTTTACCGTTTTATTCGAAAGAAGAATTAAATGATAAAATTTTAGAAACAAAGAAATATGCCAAACTTACAAGGAAAGAAAATAATACTGAGAGCTCTAGAGCAATCTGATATTGAAATTTTATATAAGTGGGAAAACGACACAAGTATTTGGAAAGTAAGTAATACGGTAACTCCCTATAGTAAGTTTTTATTGGAACAATATCTTCTTAACTCACATAACGACATCTATACACAAAAGCAATTGCGTTTAATTATCACCGACCAACAAAAAACGGTTGTTGGAGCTATTGACTTATTTGAATTTGATCCTTTACACGCAAGAGCGGGTGTTGGTATTTTAATCGATAAACAGTACCGAAACAATGGCTACGCATCAGACGCTTTGGATGTGCTATTAGATTATTGTTTTAGTTATTTACATGTAAATCAATTGTATTGCTCAGTATTAATGGATAACGAAGCTAGTATTCACCTTTTTGAATCGAAAGGCTTTGAGCGCATAGGCATTAAAAAACAATGGATAAGAGTAAATTCAACTCAATTCGGCGACGTTGTTATGATGCAAAGAATGAACAATCGCAGCTAATTTCTAGTAAAAAAATAAAAAATGTTAAATTGTATTGTCAATCAATTTTATTATCGTAATATTGCGATATACAAATGAAGAATGGGAATTAGTAAAACAGAAGAATTTAGTTTAAAGCAAAATGAGATTGCCGCTTTAGCCAAAGCATTATCACATCCGGCGCGTGTTGCAATAATAGAATACTTGCTCAAAGTAGAGACATGTATCTGCGGAGACATAGTAAATGAATTGCCTCTGGCCCAGGCAACAGTATCGCAACACTTAAAAGAGCTGAAAAACGCTGGTTTAATTAAAGGCACCATTGAAGGAAATGCAATTTGCTACTGCATTGACGAAAAAAAACTTGATTTATTTCAAAAGTACTTTACCTCCATTTTAGTAAAAATACAAAACAAAAAAACAAATTGTTGTTAAACTTAAAACTATACAAATGAATCTATCAGCATTAAAAGAAAAATTAAACAATTTGGATTCGATAGAATTTGAATTGGAAAACGGAACTAAAATTGAACCTCATTTTCACATTACAGAAGTTGGTTTAATTACAAAAAACTTTATTGATTGTGGCGGAACAGTAAGAGAAGAAAAAACAATCAACTTTCAACTGTGGCATGCAGAAGATACAATACACCGCTTAAAAGCGAGCAAATTATTGGGTATAATCGCGACTTCAGAAAAAGTTATTGATTTAGGAAATCATGAAATTGAAGTAGAATATCAAAACGAAACTATTGGTAAATACGACCTTAAATTTGAAAACAATAAATTTATTTTGTTATCAAAGAACACAAATTGCTTAGCTCAAGATAAATGTGGTATTCCTGAAAGTCAATTAAAACCACGAGTTAAATTAGCTGATTTACAAGCGGCCCAAAACTCTGGCGCTTGCTGCGCACCTGGTAGTAAATGCTGCTAAAAACTATGGTATTTGAACAAATAACAGAACAAAATTACCCCTTTGTACAATCAATTTACGAAGAAGGTATAGCAACTGAAAATGCAACTTTCCAAACAAAAGCTTCATCTTGGGAAGAATGGAATAAAAGCCATTCTTCTCATAGTAGGCTTTTAGCAAATGTAAATAATGAATATGTTGGATGGGCCGCATTAAGCCCAGTATCAAGCAGATGTGTTTATGAAGGTGTTGCTGAAGTTAGTGTTTACGTTGGTTCTCAACACAGAAACAAAGGTTATGGAGTTATGCTACTAAATAAACTTATACAAGCAAGCGAAGAGAATGGTATTTGGACATTGCAATCGGGCATTTTTCCCGAAAACAAATCCAGCATTAAAATACATGAGGCATGCGGTTTTAGAATAATTGGAACAAGAGAGAAAATTGGAAAAATGAACGGTATATGGAGAGATAATCTATTTCTTGAAAGAAGAAGTTTAATAAATGGAAAATAATATGTTTACTACGATTAAAAATTACTGCGATAATTTAACATCAGAGTTTGATTTAATTAGCACTGAGAGAAAATTAATTCTCGATAAAATTTCAAACTATATACAAAAAAAGAAAGACGAAAAAAAAGAAATAAATCTAGTTTATATTTGCACGCACAACTCTCGAAGAAGTCACTTTGGGCAAGTTTGGTCAGCGGTAGCCGCAAAATACTATACAATAGAAAATGTAAAAACATTTTCCGGAGGAACAGAAGCGACTGCATTTAATGCAAACGCCATTCATGCACTTAAAAAAATAGGCTTCAATATCAACTCTACTAGTGAAGAAAAAAATCCTCATTACAAAGTCTATTTCGCAGAATCAAACTACACTATTTGTTTTTCAAAAACATTTGATTCGGAAACAAACCCAACAAGCAATTTTGCTGCAATAATGACTTGTTCGGACGCAGAAGAGAATTGTCCTTTTATTGCTGGCGCAGAATTAAGAATTGCTACAACTTATAAAGACCCGAAAGCTTTTGACAACACTCAAAATCAAGAAGCTGCTTATGACGAGAGATGCAAACAAATTGCACACGAAACACTTTATATATTTTCAAAAATAAAATAATCATGAAAAAATATGTAGCAGAACTCCTTGGAACTTTCATCATTGTTCTTGTTGGCACAGGTGCTATTGTTGTATACCAAGAAATTCCAACCTTTATGAATCATTTAGGAATTTCAATTTGTTTTGGTCTCGCTGTATTTGTTACCATTTTATTGTTTGGAAAAATATCTGGGGCACACTTCAATCCAGCGGTTACTATTTCATTAGCTTTGGTTAATAAATTCGAAAAAAAAGAAGCGCCAGTTTATATATTAATGCAAATTATTGGAGCTGTATTAGCTAGTGCAGTTATTAGGTTCTTTTTCCCATCCAACACGCTATTAGGCACGACTCTTCCAAGTGGAACTGTTTTACAATCCTTTATTTTAGAATTCGTTTTAACCTTCATACTTCTTTTAGCTATTATGTTATGTGCTTTCCAATTCAAAAATCTAACAAAATTTATTGCGCCAATTATTGGGGTAATTATTTTTTTAGAAGCATATTTCGCTGGTCCCTATTGCGGAGCCTCAATGAATCCTGCCAGAAGTATTGGCCCAGCTTTAATATCAGGTCATACGCAACATTTGTGGCTTTACATAGTTGCAACTATACTCGGAGGTACAGTTGCAACATTTTTTTGGAAAATAGCTATTAAAAGAAGGTACTAATTATCCTATTTGAATAACCTGCCAGTCTTTACCATCAGTGCTAAGAATAGGGCTTTGACAATAAGAACAATTAGTTGAAGAAGTATCAGCAATAGGTGCACCACAACTTGGACATTGATGTTTGTGCATTGAGTACCCCCCACTAAACGAATTAACATTACGTGATAAAACAATAGTCTCAGCACTCTCATTTACATCACCATCTATCATTTCTAGCGCTCCATTAGCTCTTACTCGCTGATATGCCCATGTTATTGAATAGGTTGCTAAAGTTTGATTATTGTTTGCATTTGGAGTCATAGCTAAAAGCTGAATACTATTGATGTAAATACGACTAAACAAATAAGGTTGAGTTGTATTTTGCACAAAAGCTTTTAAAAAATCTGGGGCACAAAATCTTTGAATTTGTTTTGTATCCTGATTAGCATGTGCCATTTTAACTTGCAAGAACATGTTTGAAGCAATGTCTTCCAAATAACGTATTGAATTCTCTTTTGAACGATAGAAAATAGATTTAAATTGCTCATCGGTAAATGCAACAGCATCAACACCAGCGCCTGTATAATAATCCTCTTGAACCACTTGCGTTAAAACCCAATCAAATTCACCTGAGTTAGACAAACTACCGCAAGAGCGACAGCGAGCTATATCACCCATATCGGTTGGTAATTGATCGCCACAATTAGGACAATTATTGCTATGATAAATATCCTTACTAGAGGCGCCGCCTTTTTTATAAAATATCCAATACTCTGTAAAATCTTCCTCTTCACCATGATTCAATTCAGGATACTTTTCACTCTCAAACTTATCTTCGATATAAGCATCCAATTTAACATGAACTACATCAAAATCACCATCCTTTTCTGTTTTCACAATTGATAAACCACCTAAAGTCAAGTTTTCAGCTTTATTAACCATAGATAGTTTATCCATCATTTCAAACTGACTTACCACCTTTCGATACATACCATCAGATATGAAACGACGTATTCCTTTAGTATTTTTAACTTGCCATGAGGCTTGCAATTCATTGAAAGCAATATTTACTTTTTGTTTAAATTCTGGTTCAGAACTACCCGCAAATATTATAGCTTCAGTCTCCGCATCCACTTCATCACTCTGTAAATTCTCCTTTAAATTTTCTCGCGCTGCCGCTAATTTTTTCTGTTTAGCAATGTATCCATATATAATTGCGGCGATAATTATAACAGCAATAATTATAACAGTTGTCCAACTAAAATGAAAACCAAAAAAATGCAAACCGCCGCCACCTATTCCTCCGCCACCAAAACTTCTTCCACCACCACTTGATTTTCTTGCTCCACCTCCACCAAATCTAGCATATGATTCAGCAGAAAAAATTAAAAACGAAAGAATAAAAAATAGAAAGCGATTTAATAATGGAATTTTCATAAGCAAGGTTTTTGTGTTACTAAATAGATGAGGTATAAAAATAATCTATTTTATTTAGTGTGCAAAAAAACTTTATCAAAAGAAAAACCTCTAAAAATCAATTAATTAAAGGCGAACAACAATATTAATCTGTTAATTATTATTTAACGAAGGCGCTTTAGTCTTTAACTTCTTACCAAATACATATTTTCGCAAAACAATATATATGGCAATTAGAATAAGCCATAAAGGCCATACGTAGACAAAACCAATAAAAATGTTTACTATAACTTTCCAACCACTCGAAAAAGCCTCCTTTATTTTAAAACCAAAACTAAATTCATCCACAATTGGCTCAGATACAGCATTTAGTATTGGTTCATAAAAAACCAAATTAATGGTACTAAAAGCAGACTGATCTTTCATATAATTAAGTTGTCCTGTTCTAGCTTCTATCTCCTCATGTATAACACGAATTTCATTTTCAGCTGCTAGTACTTCCTCAACTGTTTTAGCTTTAGTTTTTAAAATATCAATGTAACGAGCTTCAACTTCCTTTTTGGTTTTAATTCGTGTTTCCACATCAATATAATCGCTCGTTACGTCATTACTAGTTATTTTCTTGTAATCCATCACTTGAGCATTTCCGCTTAACTCTTTAATAACATCAGCAAAATTTTCGGGTAATACCTTAATCGACATTTGAGTTTCAATACTTGAAGCGGTTGATACCATATCTGATTTTGAAACAAAAGCGCCGTATTTTTTAACAACATCGTCAATTTTATTGCTTGTTTTATTCATGTCCTCACACCTAAACTTAATATCAGCCGTATAAATAATGTGCTTCTTAAACAAGCTTACATCAGGCATTTCAACTCCCTTCCCAACTGCATCTGATTTTGAATAATCCTTTGCTAAATTTGACTTGTAGCCTACATTTTCCTGTAAACTCTTAACTGGTGGAGGCGCAGCCTCATTTACATTTACTTGATCTGCCAATTTGATTATTGATTCCTTATCAGCAGAGTTTACACCACAAGACAATAGAATTCCTGCGAGGCTCAAGGCCGCGATTGCATTGATTTTCATACAAAATGTTTTAAAGATTTATATTAAGATGCTATTCTCCAATTTATTCCATAAACAATAAAAAGGTAACCTTGATAATTATATTCTTTACATTAATTAACAAATTGTATTTTTGAGGAAAATGATATTATGTACACAGTAGATACGCATACGCATATAATGCCCAAACAGCTTCCAAATTTCAAGGAAAAATTTGGTTATGGAGATTTTGTAACTCTTGATCATCATGAACCAGGCAGAGCTTGGATGATGCAAGGCCAAAAACGTTTTAGAGAGATTATTGAAAACTGCTGGAACCCAGAAGTTAGAATTAAAGAAATGGCAGAACACAATGTTGATATGCAAGTTATTTGCACAATACCTGTTTTGTTCAGCTATTGGGCTAAAGCCGAGCACGGTTTGGAAGTATCGCAATTTTTGAATGACGATATAGCTGCTGTTTTTGAAAAATATCCAAACAAATTTATAGGCTTAGCAACTGTTCCCATGCAAGACACTAAACTTGCCATACAAGAATTAGAGCGTTGCATGAAAATGGGCTACAAAGGAGTTCAAATTGGAAGCAACATTAATAATAAAAATTTAAACGAACCCGAAATAGTAGATTTCTTTGCTGCTTGCGAAAGTTTAAACGCCGCTGTTCTAATTCATCCATGGGAAATGATGGGACAAGAGCATATGAGTAAATATTGGTTGCCTTGGTTAGTTGGGATGCCTGCTGAAATAAGTAGAGCAATTTGTTCAATGATTTTTGGAGGAGTATTTGAAAAACTTCCTAAACTGCGTGTTTGTTTTGCTCATGGTGGGGGGTCTTTTTTACCTACTATTGGACGTATTGAGCATGGCTGGGATTGCCGTCCTGACTTAGTTGCTATAGACAATGCGAAAAACCCTAAAGAATACCTTGGGAAATTTTGGGTTGATAGCCACGTTTGTGACAACAAAATGTTACAATACGTAATAGATATGGTTGGTGCTGATAAAATTGTTCAAGGATCGGATTATCCATTTCCTTTGGGAGAAGCAATACCTGGAGAATTGGTAAAAAATGCACCTATTAAAGACAACGAGAAAAAAATAATATTAGGAGATGCACCGAAAGCATGGCTTGGTATTTCATAAAATTAAAAAGAATTAAATAAACGCTTTTAGTTAAATTTGCAAACTACAATTTAAACATATAATAAAAATGGAAGGACATATTAAATCTGAAATTAAAAACGGTAAAGCATATATAACATTTTTTCACCCACAAAGTAACTCAATGCCAGGAGCATTATTAAGAGAGCTTGCTTCGAAAATTGAAGAAGCAGGAAATAATCCTGAGGCTAAAGTTATTATTTTACAAAGTGAGGGGGATAAAGCATTTTGTGCCGGCGCATCTTTTGATGAATTAATTTCAATAAAAGATTTAGCAACTGGCAAAACATTCTTCTCGGGTTTTGCAGGAGTAATTAATGCCATGAGAAAAGCTCCAAAATTTGTTATTGCTCGTGTGCAAGGTAAAGCTGTTGGTGGTGGTGTTGGAATTGCTTCTTCGGCAGATTATACTTTTGGAACAGAAGCAGCTTTGGTTAAACTAAGTGAACTAGCTGTGGGTATAGGACCTTTTGTTGTTGGACCTGCTGTAGAAAGAAAAGTAGGAACATCGGCATTTTGCGAACTAACGATTAATGCAACAGAATGGCGCAGTGCACAATGGGCAAAAGAAAAAGGCTTGTTCAATGATTTATATGTAAACACAACAGAAATGGATACCGCTATCGAAGCACTAGCAAATAAACTTGCGACAAGCAACCCTGAGGCTATGATGATGCTAAAATCTATTATGTGGAAAGGAACAGAACATTGGGATACATTATTAATTGAGCGCGCTGAAATGAGCGGTAAACTTGTATTAAGTGATTTTACTGTTAATGCAATAAATAAGTTTAAACAAAAAGCATAGTGGCTAAAAAGGCAAATAATATTTCTATTGATAATAAACGCGCAACATTTGAATATGCAATTGTAGAAAAACACATTGCAGGTATTCAATTAACTGGCACAGAAATCAAATCAATTCGTGCGGGAAAAGCGGGTTTGGTAGATAGTTATTGCTTTTTCACCAAAGATGAACTCTGGATTAAAAACATGCATATTTCCGAATACGAAAAAGGCTCTTACAACAACCATGCTCCTACTCGTGATAGAAAGTTATTATTAACTCGTGCGGAATTAAATAAGCTTCAAAAAAAAATAAAAGATCAAGGGTTAACTATCATAGCTTTAAAACTATTTATTGCCGAAAGCACTTATGCAAAACTTGAAATAGCTTTAGCCAAGGGTAAGAAGAATGTTGACAAACGCGAATCAATCAAAGAAAAAGATGTGAAGCGTGATTTAGACAGAAAATTTAAGCTCTAAAAACAAAGGCATATCCATTTCCTTTGTATGTTTTAATGATTTCAGAACCTATTGTTTTTCTGATATTCCTGATATGTATATCAATTGTTCGTTTACTTAAAATACTTAAATCATTCCAGATGTATTGAGCTATATCTTTTTTAGATACTACTCTATCTCTCTTCTCAAACAAAAGTTTTAACAATTGAAACTCAATTTTGGGCAAGTAATACTCATTATCTTTAAAGATAATTGTATACCTTTCCTCATCAATATAAAAATCATCCACTGATTTTACAGGAGGGATTTCCTGAATAATTACTTGTCGTTTCGCTAGCGAATTTAACCTTGCCAAGAGTATTGATGATTTAACACTACTTTTTAAAAACTCATCTACTCCAGCATTATAAGCTGTTATTTGAACGTAATCCTCTTCATGATTCTCAGAGAATAAATATATATATGGCTGATATAAATTTGTGTTAGATCGTATCTCAATAGTTAATGAAATTCCATCAAAATCCTTGTACACTAAATCTAAAAATAAGAACAAATAACTTTCTCTTTTCAGTTCCGAAATACACTCATCCTTATTTTGGACAATTTTCACTGTATAATCCTGCGCATACAGCACCTGAAAAGTGTCCAAATAAGTTTCTGAGTTTGAGAAAACTAATATGTTTTTTTTATTTACCATAAAACAAAAGGAGCCTTCGTTGTGCGAAGACTCCTTTACTTTATTAAAATTACTTGTTGATTACCAATTTAGAAACATTTGTTAAGCCATTGTTTTCAATAGCTACAAAATATACTCCATTCGTTAAATTTTCAATACTTAAACTGATGTTACTTCCATTTGCTTGAACATTTCTAGCCATTACTAGTTTACCAGAAACATCAGTAATAGAAACATTAACATC
>CAZRUA010000104.1:0-12978 GCA_964603125.1 uncultured Flavobacteriaceae bacterium
TGTAAACCGTGAATACCTAAGTCAATACAAGTACGTTTACCTACTTCAATAATTTCTTCTTCAATTTGTTTCTTCACTTTTTCAACCACTTCTTCAATACGAGCTGGATGTATTCGTCCGTCAGATACCAATTGATGTAATGCTAAACGAGCAATCTCACGACGAACTGGATCGAAACCAGATAAAGTAATTGCGTCTGGTGTATCATCCACAATCACTTCAATTCCTGTAGCTCCTTCAAACGCACGAATATTTCTACCTTCGCGGCCAATGATTCTACCTTTCATTTCATCGCTTTCGATGTGGAAAACAGTAACAGAATTTTCAATAGCTTGCTCTGTAGCAACACGCTGAATACTTTGTATTACAATCTTTTTAGCTTCTAAATTTGCAGTTAACTTAGCCTCATCCATTACGTCTTTCACGTAACTCATCGCTTCTGTTTTAGCTTCAGCTTTTACGTTTTCAATTAACTGCAATTTCGCTTCTTCAGCTTTAATTCCAGAAATAGCTTCTAATTGCTCAATTTGACGTTTACGATGTTTGTCAATTTCTTCTTGTTTACGAGCATTATTTTCGATTTGCTGAGCTAATTGTTGTTTTTGGTTGTCTAACTCATGTTGTTTTTTGTTAGCTTCTTCCAGTTTTTTGTTTAAATCAGCTTCTTTTTGTTTCGCCTTATTCTCAAGCTTAAGCAATTCATTGTTACGCTCATTCACTGATTTTTCATGTTCAGTTTTTAATTGTAAGAATTTTTCTTTTGCTTGAAGAATCTTCTCTTGTTTTAAAGCTTCGTTTTTCAATTCAGCTTCTTTAATCATGTTTTCTTTTTGCGCACTTATGGTTTTGTTCATTTTTGAACCCGCCAGCACAAAACCTACGATTAGTCCCGCTATTAAAGCTACTACTATTCCTATTATTAAACCCATTTTATGTGTTTAGTTATTAATTAAAAAAAAAGCACAATCTTATTCATCTGTTGCCAGAATTATAAGTTTGTGCAGCATATTAAATCAGTTTTCCTTACTGATTTATCTTTTCTTGATGTGTTTTAACCAATAGGTTTAACTCATCAAGTATTTTTTGATTATTTAAAAGCTCTTCCGATTTTTCTTTATCCTTCTTTAAAAACTCTGTTACCATTTGTAAACTTACCATCGCCAAAATGTCCTTCTTGTCAATAACAGGGTAGTTTTTTTCGAATTCCTTGATTTTATCATTTAAAAATATTGCCGCTTCATTCACGTTCACCTCATCTTCAGGCTTCACTTTTAAAGCATATTCTGCTCCAGCAATTATTATTTTTAATGATACCTCACTCATAATTAAATCGTAGTTAAACAATTAACTGTTTAACAGAGCAATGCATTTATCAATTTCGCGCACTAACTCGTTTATTTGCAGCTTCATTTGGGTTTTATCTTTTGTGCCCATTAATAAAGCTTGTGCTAATTTACTCTGTTTATTTCTTTCTTCCAAGTTTAATAATTCAGTACTCTGATTATCAATAGTTTGGGTTAATTCTGTAATCTGATTTCTTAAGGAATTTACCTGATTTTCTAGGTTTATTTTCTCTTCACCTAAAAAGTCGATTTTTTTCATTAAACCAGCAGTAAACTCTTCGTCGGTGTTATTTGAAGTAAACAAATTGTTAAGTCCTAAATCCGATTGTTGAATTTGATTTAACTGATTTTGTAAATTCAATTTTTCATTTTCAATTTCAGCAATTTTAAAATTGAAATTATCAGTAATGCTATTTATTTTTTGATTTAGATTTTCTACCTCAAATTGTAAAGTTTCAATTTCAACTTGTTGTTCTGAAGAATTACTTGAATTATTTTTTGCAATTAAACCAACTTCATTTTTGAAAAACTCTAAATCTGAACTCAACATTTTTTTATCATGTTTCAGTTCATTTACAATTAATGTGTGATGAGCTGTAAATTCATCAAACTTTGTAACCAAGTTATGATATTCTTGTTTTAAACCGTTTAACTCTTCGCTTAAATTTTCGTTTTCTAATTTAAGTAAGCTACCTTCTGCTATTAAATCAGCGTTGTCTCTTATAAGTAATCCGTTTTCTGCTGATAAACTAGTTATTGAATCGGTTAATTCAATGGTCGCTGAATGATTAGATTGTTCAAGATTTTGTAATGTTTTATTTTGCGAATCAATTAATGTTTGCGCATTGCTAATTTGACTTTCTAATAAAACTATACGTTGTTTTAAAACTTCGCTTTCCGAAATATCACCAGTGCTGGAAGAATCAACTTTACTTAAGGCTAATTGAAGTTCCTCAACTTGATTTAAAAGATTTTGTTTATCAGTTGTAGCACTAATAATAGATTTTTTTAATTCATTAATTTCTGAAACTAGTTTTGCTTCTTTTTCATTTTGTGAATCAACGTGTAAAATCAATTCACGAATCTTAGTTGCATAAAAACTATTTTCCAATGTAAGTTTACTTACGTTTTCAGATAACTGACTTACACCAGAAAGTTCAGATTTTAAATTAGTAATCTCTTCGTTTTTTGATTTTTCAATTAAACTGTATTTATCAATCAATGAGAATATTTCAGCGTCTTTAGCGTCTTTTAAAGAGTTTAGTTCGTTTGTATTACGTTCAACCAACTCTTCATTTTGTTTTTTTAATTCAGCTATAATTGAGTTTAATTCGGCTATTGAATTTTCTTTTTGCTTAACTAAACTAGCTTCTGTTTCAATTTGAGATTGAAGTTCGCGAATGGCGTTTTCTTTTTCAGCTATGGTTTGTTTTTCTTTTTTTACTGTTTCAGTATTTAAAAAAACATTCCTGCGCATTTCTTGCAATGAGCTTCTGTTTTGAATATCTTGATTTAATAATTTTTCAAGATCATTTTTTAAAGTAGTGTACGCCATAATTCTATTAACATAAAAATGTTGAGTATAAATATAGAATATAGTATTAAGGGCTTTTTATAATTGTAATTTTGTTTTCAACATCCTAAAGTTAGTTTTTGAACATGATTTTTCTCAGAAATATAAGCCTGATTGCAGCTCTTTTTACCTTTTTTAGTAGTTCAGGTCAAATTAAAAAGATACCCAATAACTTTGGTTGGCCTACTGATGAGAAAATTTGGTTAACAGGCAATTATGGAGAAGTCCGTCCAAATCATTTTCATGCAGGTTTAGATGTTAAAACTGACCATGTGAAAAATATTCCTATTCATTCCATTGATGATGGTTATGTGTCTCGTGTAAAAGTGAGTTCTTTTGGTTATGGTAAAGTAATTTATGTTACTCATAAAAATGGGTATGTAAGTGTTTATGCGCATCAACATCATTTTAATGATGCTGTAACTAAATACATAAGAGCAGAGCAAACCAAGTTAGAAACCTTTGAAATTGAGTTGTTTCCTAAACCAAATGAATTGCCAGTTAAAAAGGGCGATATCATTTCATATTCTGGAAACACGGGTAGTTCAGAGGGGCCGCATTTGCATTTTGAAATTAGAGATGAGAAAACAGAAGTGCCAGTTAATCCTTTAGCATTTTACAATTTTGACGAGAAGGTTAATCCCGTAATTGAGAAGATTGCTATATATGATTTAACCAATCCTAGTGTTCCTTTTTTAATTGAGACCAAAAGTAAAAGTGCGGTTGTGACAAAGAAAAAAGGGAAAGCAAAAAAGCAAAATGATACTTTAGTTGTGCATTCAACATTTGGTTTAGGAATTGCCTGTTATGACCAAGAAATGCTTGGTGGAAACAAAAACAATGTGTATCAAATTAAACTCTTTGTTGATGATAAATTGATTTATGAACATAGGCTGGATAATATACCATTTGATAAAAGCAGACACGTTAATGCCTATGCCGAAAAAATTGAGGGAGCAAAGTTTCAAAAGTCATTTCTTACAAAGAACCATGATTTTGGTATTTATCAAAGTGTTGTAAATAACGGGCAAATTAAATTTGATGATAGCTTAACTCATAAATGTATGTATGTAGCCATTGACGAAAATGGAAACAAAAGTTATTTTACATTTTATTTAAAATCGCACCCTGTAAAAACAAGTTTTGTAGAGGATAGAACTTTTTTTAATTGTTTCGAAGGTCAAAAAGTGGAACTAGAAAATTGCGTAGTAGAGTTAGATGAAAAAACTTTTTTTGAAGATTATCACTTGCAAGTGAAAGCCTTTAAGCCTATTTCAAGTAGGTATTATAGCGATATGTTTTCTGTAACGTGTGATGCTAAATTTGGCTTATCAAAGGCATTTCACATTAGTATAAAACCAAATGTTGAAACCAAGTTAAAGGATAAATTATGTTTGGTAAATGCGGGTAGTTATGATTCTTATGGCGGAAATGCGGAAAAAGATGGATGGTTTTCTGCATCACTAAAAACTTTAGGTACTTTTGCTTTACGTCTAGATACAACTGCTCCAACAATTAAATTAAAAACCAAGTTAGGTAAAACCAAAAGCTTAGTCGCACATAAACAATTAGCATTTTCAGTTTCTGATAATTTAAGTGGAATGGTATCCTTTAAATTATTTATTAATGATAAATGGGTTTATAGTGAATATGAGCATAAGAAGAATGAAATTTTTTATGAAGTAGACTCGTCAACACCAAAAGGCAAGCTAAATGTTAAGTTCGAGGTTTTAGATAAAGTTGGTAATAAAGCTATAAGTCTGCTTGAATTGACAAATTAGGTTATTCATCCTATTTATTTAGTTAATCGTCGATTTTGAACTACAAGTTGAAAAAGGATTAAGTAATTGTTTTTTTTTGCGGTTTAATTTCGGTAAATTTGTTAAGCATAAGTTAATAAATCGTAATTTTAGTAGAATGAAGACTTTTTTAGTATTTTGTATTTTGTTTTTTTCTGTGGCTTTTATAAATGCTCAAAATGGTAGTAAAGTTGTTGGAGGAGCGCCAGGCAATGTTGACCCAATTAGTCTTACTAAGACCCTTATTTTAAATACTAATTCGATGACATTAAAATCTATAGGTGATTTTAAAGATGAGTTGGTATCTTGGAAAGAAAAGGTAATATCTATTTCTATAAATGAGGTTAGCGGTATATTGACTCTTATTCATAATAATTTAATGAATGATTCGGAATTTAATGCAGTTCTCTCAAAATATGGGATAACAAAAGAGCAAATTATTAGTTATAAATAGGGTTTTGACATTTTAATAAAATGAATTTTAAAGTATTATTATTTTTTTGTATTGTTTTTTTTACAAGTAACTTAAATTTACGAGGACAAGGTAATGCATGCAGCGGTGCTACATCATTAACAGTTAATGGGACTTGTGGTTCGGGTACTGTTTCAGATGCCACAGTTAATGACCCTACTTATTCAGGTACATGTACAATTTCGCCACAACGTGACGCTTGGTTTTCTTTTACGGCGACTCAAACAACAGCTAGTATTGTTGCAAATTCGGGAAATAGGCAATTAGCTTTGGCAATTTATAGTGGTAGTTGTGGTTCATTAACTCAAATAGGATGTGCCAACGCCAATACAACTGCAGGTGCCCAAACAGAGACTGTTAATTTGACTGGGCTAACAATTGGCGCTACTTATTATGTAAGAGTGATTAACGAAGCGAACAATAATATGAATTTGACTTCATTATGTATTATTACACCACCTTCAAACGATGATTGTTCAGGGGCAACAGTGTTCCCTGCTATACCTACAGATGGAACTTGTTCCAATCTAACAAATCAATCCACTTCGGGAGCCACAAATTCTAACGTTACTCCATCTGGAAGTTGTACTTCTAATTCTGGTACTCCTGACGATGATGTATGGTTTACATTTACAGCAACAACAACAAGTTTAAACTTGACTGCTACTTGGGTTTCTGGGAATACAGATGTATATTGGCAGGTTTTTTCTGGGGCTTGTTCAGGAACAATGAACTCGCTGTTATGTACCGATAATAATGCTGGAGGATTAATATCGGGTTTAACTATTGGAAATGTATATAAAATTAGGCTTTATACTTGGTCAAGTTCTGGTAATACAATTCAAAATATTTGTTTGTCGGCGCCACCACCACCACCATCAAATGATAATTGTTCAGGAGCTACTCCTTTTCCAGCGATACCAACAAACGGAACTTGTTCAACATTAAGTAATCAATCAACAGCAAATGCAACTGCTTCTTCAGTTACTCCTACAGGAGCATGCACTTCTAATGCAGGTACTCCTGATGACGATGTTTGGTTTTCATTTGTAGCAACTACTACTACAGTTGGATTAAGTGCAACTTATGTCTCTGGTAGTTCAGATGTTTATTGGCAAGTTTTTTCAGGCTCTTGTTCAGGAACAATGACATCCCTCCTTTGTACTGACAATGATGCTGGTGGAGTAATAACAGGGCTTACTATTGGTCAAACATATTATATTAAAATGTATTCATATTTTAGCGCGAGTACGAGTGTGCAAAATATTTGTTTGTCAGCTCCACCTGCAAATGATAATTGTTCTGGAGCTATTTCATTTCCAGCAGTGCCTACAAATGGAACTTGTTCTACTTTGAGTAATCAATCAACTGCAAATGCTAGTAATTCTAATGTTACTCCAAGTGGAGCATGTACTTCTAATTCAGGAACACCAGATGACGATGTTTGGTTTTCCTTTGTGGCTACAGCGACAAGTATAAATTTAACAGCTACTTATGTGTCGGGTAATACAGACGTGTACTGGCAAGTTTTTTCAAGTTCATGTTCAAGCACAATGACTTCGATACTTTGTACAGATAATAATACTGGTGGTTTATTGACTGGTTTAACAGTTGGTCAAACATATTATATTCGATTATACACTTGGTCGAGTTCGGGTAGCACAACTCAAACAATATGTCTATCTACTCCACCACCACCACCTAGTAATGATAATCCTTGCGCTGCAACTCCAGTGACAGTTAATACAGGAATTACTTGCTCTTCAACAACTAATGGCACCACTACAAGTGCTACCGCAACTGGAACCGCTATGGGGTCTTGTTTTGGTACAGCTGATGATGATGTTTGGTTTAGTTTTGTTGCAACAAATTCAACTCAAACGATAGCATTAGAGAATATTTCTGGCTCAACTACTGATATGTATTTTTCAGTTCATGCAGGTACTTGTGGTAGTATTGGAGCAGCGGTTTTATGTAGTGACCCAGAAACTGGAACTGTAACAGGATTAACTGTTGGTACAACATATTTTGTTAGAGTTTATACATATACTTCAACAACAGGGCAAAATACAAATTTTACAATTTGTATTACACCCCCTCCTCCGGTTCCATCAAATGATAACCCCTGCGGGGCAACGTCTGTAACGGTTAACACAACTTTTAATTGCGCGTCTCAAACAAGCGGAACAGTTGCTGGAGCAACAGCTACAGGAACTGCAATGGGATCTTGTTTTGGCACAGCTGATGATGATGTTTGGTTTAGTTTTGTTGCCAATAATAGCACACAATATATAAGTTTAAATAATATTACAGGTTCTACAACAGATATGTATTTCTCAGTTCACCCTGGAACATGTGGTTCAATTGGAGCCGCATTGTTATGTAGTGATCCTCAAAATAATATAGTTACTGGATTAACAGTGGGTACAACTTATTTTATAAGAGTATACACGTATACTGGAACTACTGGACAAACATCTAGTTTTGATTTGTGTATTACTCCACCGCCTCCAGTTCCAACAAATGATGAGCCTTGTTCGGCAACGGATGTACCAGTAAATGCCTCTTCATCATGTTCATTAGTAACACCCGGAACAGTTGGTGGTGCAACTTCTTCAGGTATTGGTTTGGGCGCTTGTTTTGGAACGGCAGATGATGATGTTTGGTTTAGCTTTGTAGCTAATAGTACATCTCAAAATATAACTTTAATGAATGTTGCTGGATCAACAACTGATTTGTATCACTCGGTTTATTCGGGAACTTGTAGCTCATTAGGAACTGCAATTGTTTGTAGTGATCCTAATTCAAGCACTGTAACTGGCTTAATTGTTGGTAACACCTATTATGTTCGAGTTTATTCATATACATCAACAACAGGACAAACAACATCATTTAATGTTTGTATTATGCCTGTACCTCCGCCACCAACAAATGTAACTTGTCCTTTAATGCAACCAATTTGTTCTGGGTCACCTATAGTTTTTCAAGCACAAGCGGGTGGTGGCTCTGCTGCCACAGGACCAAATTATGGTTGCCTTTCAACTAAGCCAAATCCTACATGGTTCTATATGGAAATAGCAACACCTGGAACAATGGCAATTGATTTAACTGCAAATTCGGATGTTGATTTTGCCTTATGGGGACCATATTCCAATTTGACAGCTGCTCAGTCGGCTTGTAATGCATATCCTTCACCTTTGGATTGTAGTTATTCTTCCTCTAATATTGAACAAATGAACATAGCATCTGTAACCGCAGGTCAAGTTTACGCAGTGTTGGTTACTAATTATGCAAATGTTGTTCAAAATATTAATTTGAATCAAGCTCTTAGTGCAACAGCAACCACTAATTGTTCCATAGTATTGCCAGTTAGTTTAGTTAGTTTTAATGCATCATTAACGAGTGAACAAACCGTTAAGATAGATTGGATTACTGAGAGTGAAGTTGATTGTGATTATTTTGATGTTGAAAGGTCTCAGGATGGAATAAATTGGATGATTATTCATCATCAAAAAGGATCTGGTAGTTCATCTTCGCAAATTTCTTATAAAGCTTTTGATACTAATCCATTATCAGGGATTTCGTATTATAGATTAAAGCAAGTAGATTTTAATGGAAAAACTAATTATTACCAAGCAGTTTCAATTGATTTAAGCAATGTTTTGGATGGAATTTTAGGCTTGGCTCCTAATCCAACAAAATCAGTTATTAATTTAAGTTATAATTCTGTTACCGAAGGAGTAGTTAGGGTTGACTTACTTAATTACTCAGGACAAATAGTGTATTCTAAGCAACTATTTTCAAGCAAAGGAATGAATAATGCTCTACTTGATCTTGAAAGTTTAGATAATGGTATGTATCTAGTGAAGGTCACAATTGAAACCAATGGAAAGGTATTGATTTCAAAAATGATAAAGAATTAAATTGATTAGATAACTAGTTTTTAAAAAGCTTAATAGTTTTAGTTAAACTTTTTGACGAAACTTTAACTAAATATACACCAGAGTGTAATTCATCTGACGATATAGGAATTGAATTGATTCCTTCTTGAATAATCGCAGTAAATTCTAAAACCTTTTTTGATTCGATTGAATATACCGTTATTAACATCTCTTCATCTTTTGCACTCTTTATTTCTAAGTAAGTATTGTTGTCAGTTGGATTTGGTTTAAGAATAATATCAGCAAGATTATTTAGCTTGTTAAGTTCTACTATACTAGTGTAATCAAAGGTTCCATTTTGATCAATCATTTTAACTCGATAGTATTTATCGTTTGAGGAACAATTTTTGTCAATAAATTCAAAATTTTCAATTTCGCTTGATTCATAAGTAGAAGTATTTACCTCACCTATGGTTGTAAAATACATTGCATCAGTCGATTTTTCAACTTCAAATTTCTTTAAATCCTTGTATTGCAGAGTAGTCCAGTTAATTTTGGCTGAATTTTGATCTATTCTAGTAGCTTTTATATGAGATAAATTTACAGGTAAATTTATTGTTGGAGATATTAACATACTATAGTTACATTCATCGCCAGCAAATCCATCAGCAATTAAATAATAATTTACACCAGCAGTTAAATTTGCATTTAAAGTTATTGTTTCTGGAGTTGCATTACTTTGACAAAAGACTTCAGTGAAGTTATTTGCTGTTGGACAAGAGGACGATGCCGTTCCTAGCCACATTTGCATCCCATCACCTACTACACACTGTTGATTATATAAATTGAAATAATAATTACCTGTTGTAGGTGGCGTAAATGTGTACCAAGCATTTGTTTCAATTGACATACAACTAGCATAATCTAGCAAACTGCAAGCGGAAGGTGGCGAAGGCGGGCCTATATAACAGTCCAATGTGTTTGCGTCAGAACAGAGGGTTTGGGTACATTGTGAATCAAAAGTAAAGTTAGAGGCATTTATGATTGTATTTGATGTTATTGAAATTGCCCCTGAGCATTCATTATTACCTGCGGGAGTTATCGGAGTATTCACACATACATTAAAAGCTCCTCCAGATCCAGTTCCTGATTCAAATACTCTAAAATAATATGTGTTACCTATAGTAAAACCATTAACAATAGCAGCTTCTGGAACACCAGCAGCTTCAGTATTTTGACAAATCGCAGATGTTAAAGACGCGCATGTTCCAGTGAAAATTTCGATTACTGAATTAATACCAGTAACAGGGTTAACTAAAATATTTTCGCTAGTGCCAGTTGCAATAAATTTGTACCAAACATCATCATTATTGTTCCCTGAGCATGCCGCTACTGGGGATGATTCCGTAGCATTAAGGGTTGTTCCATTAATTGGTGAACATGCTGTTCCTGAAGTTAAAGTTGTCGCAGTAGCACATGAATTGTTACTGGGAGTGTTTGTAACACAAATTGATCCAGAAGGAGTACCAGTGCTCAAATCTACGATTCTAATATAGTAAGGTGAGCCTGAAACAGTTGTTATTTCAGCTGCGTCAACAGTCCCATTCGCTTCAAAATATCTATCAGTGCAGCTAAGTAAACTCAATGAAGCACAACTAGCACCTTGATAAACCATTATTGCAACGTCTCTATTGTTAGCACTTGTGTAGCTAACAGCAGTTGAGTTTGAAGTAGCTACAAAATATAGCCAGCCATCTTCAGCGCCTCCTGTCGCACAACCTGTGTAGGCTGGCGAACCTGCAGCGTTGTTAACTGAAAGGTTAGATGTACAAGTGCCATCTACAGTTAATGTTTGAGCTGCGGCTGTCGAGCAATCTGCTGCAAAACTTTGGCTAAATAAACCAATAGGTGAAATAACAAGAAAAAGTAAAATCAATGTTCTCATCAGTTCAGTTCAAATTTAGTTTCAAACTTAGTTTTGTTATCTAGAACATACTTTCGTATTGTCAATGGTAAGGCAAGAAATTCAACATTTGTTACTCTAAAGTTTGCTTTGTCAGCAATGAAGCGGTTGTAATTTGCAATACGGTAGTTATAGATATACCTTTCTATGAATTCTTGAGGGTTAATTGTGTCTGATAAGCTTTGTGTAACAATAATTTGGTTTTGTAATGGGGCAACCTTAGAAAGTACTTGTGAATTAATTTCGAAAGGTTTTGTGCAAAAAAGTGTAGTAGTAAGTAAAATTAAAAAAGTTCTCATTTTCGGAATATCTAAAATAATAACCAAAGATATAACAATATCAAAAATAAGCAAGCAATTTTAACAAAATCAGATAAAAAATTAACAAATGCAGCTATTTTTTAAATAGATGGAAAGTAGGAATTTAGATGGTGTTTATTATTTCTAGTAAACTTATATATGTATTTGTCTTAATTTGCTTTAAAAATGCCTTTTTAATCCATTTTACCTCAGTAATACCTTCTTCAGTTTGAGGAATAAGTTTACCCTTAAAATCAGTTGATATTAAAAACCAATGTGTTCTTTTTAAAACATATTTCTCTTTATGGAAGTAAATATGGTAAGTAGGGTTTAGTGTTTTTTCAATTTTTAAATTATTAACTCCACATTCTTCTTCACATTCTCTAATAGCCGCTTTTTTTATTGCTTCACCTTTTTCAAGTTTCCCTTTTGGTAAATCCCATTTGCCTAATCGGTTTATAAAAAGGTATTCGTTTTTATTGTTTTTAATTAAGCCTCCAGCAGCTTCTATATTCTTGAAAATGGATGCAAATAAGCCTAATGTTTTTTTAAGATTTGAACTTACAATATTAAGTTGTTGAATTAACTCATTGTCTTTTAAAAGTAAAAAGGCTGATTTAATTTCTTCTTCGGTTTTAGGTTCAATAAATAACGAATAATGAGTCTTTATTTCGGTTAAAGAGCTATTTTTACTGATAAAACAAATTCTTTTCTCGTTATAGTATATTGTTAAGTTGTTCATAAGTCAATTGTTCAATTCGTTGTAAAAATACTAATTTTATCCCCTCAAATTTGTTTTGATTTATGACTAAGATTGACGAATCACCATTTAAAATTGCTGAACATTTATTGCAAATTAAGGCCATTAAACTTCAACCCGAAAATCCTTTTGTATGGGCTAGCGGTTGGAAATCGCCTATTTATTGTGATAACAGAAAAACACTATCTTTTCCTAAGGTTCGTACTTTTATTCGTCAGCGTTACGTTGATGTTATTTTAGAAGAATTTGGTAAGCCAGATGTTATTGCTGGAGTTGCAACCGGTGGTATTGCTCAAGGTGCTTTAGTTGCTCAGGAAATGGGAATACCTTTTGTTTACATACGAAGTGAAGCCAAAAAGCACGGTTTAACCAATATGATTGAAGGTGTTGTGGAAAAGGGTCAAAACGTTGTAGTTATCGAAGATTTAATTAGCACTGGCGGAAGTAGTTTAAAAGCTGTCGATGCTCTGCGTGAAGCAGGCTGTGTTGTTAAAGGTATGGTAGCTATTTTTACTTATGGTTTTAAAGTTGCGGAAGATAATTTTAAAGAATCAAAATGTACTTTAAAAACTTTATGTAGTTATGATGTTTTGATTGAGCAAGCATTAAAAAGTAATTACATTACCGAGCAAGATATCGAATCTCTAAAAAAATGGCGCGTATCACCAGATACTTGGGCGCAATAAACAGCATGTCGAAAACAATCATTACAAGTAAAACTCAATTGGTAAATAAGACCAATCAGCATGTGTTTAATTTTTTGTCAGATTTTAATAATTTCAAAAATTTACTTCCTGAAGATAAAATTGAAAATTGGACTAGCACTGAAACTTCATGTTCTTTTAATATTAAGGGCTTAACTAGCATAGCTTTAACTATAAAGGATAA
>CAZRUA010000105.1:0-12404 GCA_964603125.1 uncultured Flavobacteriaceae bacterium
GATTTTCTATGTAAATCCAATGATTAGCATTTTTTCGGACTTTAAGCCTCAAGAATTAATTCAACAGTATTATAATGAAATAGATTTGCCTACTGATTTAACAAAACAATGGGATGACATTGCTAGTCTAGTTTCGGAATCAAACGCTAAGATTACTATTGAAAGTAATTTACGTAATTTAAACGGAACAGGTATTTACAAAATAAACGCTATTCCTGAATTTAACGAGCGAATGGAATTAGAAACAATTTTGATTGTGACTAGTGATATTACAGAGCAAAAATTGAATGAACTTGAAATCAAAGAAAAAAACAAGTCAATAACTGAGAGCATTAATTATTCTTACCGTATACAAACTTCTTTGATGCCAACAATTGAAATGATACGTCAATCATTTGCTAATTCATTTATGTTCTATAAGCCTAAAGATATAGTTAGCGGTGATTTTCCATTTTTATACAAAAAGAACGGGCATGTATATATAGCGGCTGTTGACTGCACAGGTCATGGAGTTCCAGGCGCATTAATGTCTTTCATCGGACACTTTACTCTTAATCAAATTTTAAACGAGCCCAAAGAGTATAATGCAGCTGAAGTTTTAGATGAGCTTCATAGTAGGGTGCAACAAACTCTAAAGCAAGATACAGGCGACAGTAAAGCCAAGGATGGAATGGATATAGCTTTATGTAAGTACGATGTGAAGAACAAAGTGTTAGAATTTTCGGGAGCTCACAGGCCACTTTATTTTGTGCGTAATGGTGAATTACAGGAGATAAAGGCCGATAAGTACCCAATTGCAGGCATGCATTATAAAACTAGAAAAAACTTTGTTAATCATGTTTTGAGTATTGAACCAGGAGATTCAGTTTATTTTAATACTGATGGTTTGCCTGATCAGTTTGGTGGAGCTGATGGTAAACAGAAATTTATGAGTAGTAAAGTAAGAGAAATGGTTGTTAATACTTCTAATCTAAGTATGAACGAAGCTTCTGAAGTTTTTGCAAATGAATTTGAGAATTGGAAAGGAAAGTATAAGCAAATGGATGATGTTTTATTAATTGGTATTAAGTTTTAAAACATTGTAAATTAATTACGGAAAAATAAGAAAATAAAATATCTTTATTTAGTAACACAAAAAAGCCCGTAATCAAATAATTACGGGCTTTTTTAATGATATGTTTGTCTGAAGGAATTAATCTGTTTCTCCAGAAACTAATTTTAATTTCTTTAACCAAGTGTCTTTTTCCTTAGGATTTCCGTAAATGAATTGAAAGTTAGGTCCTTTATCAACATCTTGTTTTCTTTTTTTAGCTTTCAAATCTTTAATAGCATTATTAAATTCTTGGTTGCTTGAAACAGCTTTTAAAACGCCTTTAAAGTACTTAAAGTAATACCAAGTGTTTTGGTCAAGTTCAATATATATATTTAATTCGTCACCAGCTTTTTGTTTTTTGATTTGAATTTTTCCATTCACGTATTTGTTAATTTCTGTTTTATTGATGTTGCCAAGCCCTAGTTTTCCAGTGCTTATGAATGATTTTGATTTCTTGTCATAAATCATATCAACATTTGTAAACCAAAATAACTTTTCTAACTCATCAGGCATTTTTTTGATTTGACCATATAAGTTTAAGTCAGAAATAACTTTGTCGGATTTTTCTTTCCCTAACAATTCCTTTAATCCAGTTGTGAAGTTTTCATTCGAAAAATCTACAGGAGTAAGGTTGTTAACGTAAACTTCCACGTCAGCAGCCATTTTCTTTGTAGCACTATTTTCAAAGAACCAATCAAATGTCATCATTAAGTTAAAATAAGCGGAATCGTTTACAGTTACGTGCGTTGCTTTACCTGCAATTACCGATTTTAATTGTCCAAAATCAGCTCCTAAATCTAAAATACCTTCGCCTTCTACTATACAGTTTTCAGTATTTAAGCTTAGATAATTTCCTGGCAAACTACGTTCAACCAATTTCTCTTGAGTTGATATTCTATATTCTTTAGATTCTTTATCATAAGTTAATACTCCATCTGCAACTAAAACATCCTTATCAATTCTTGTTCCTTTTGGAGATAGAAAGGCTGAATAAACCATGTTTGTGTCAGGCGAGAAAACGATACCATTACCAATTTTTTTACCATTAACATCTAATGGATTTTTAGGAATAGGAATGAAAATATTTTTTGGATCTACTTCACCAGCAAATTGTAAGTAAGATTTTCCGAGCTTACAATTATGTACAATCTTCGTTCCTCCTTCATAAGAAAGATTTTGAAGTGTTGCAATCAGATATACCTTTCCAGCAAAACTAAAGTGATCGTTAAACTTAAAATTTTCCTTTTCAGTAATTTCACCTTCTGATAAGGTCTGCCCTGTTGTATCCGCTTGTATTTTATTGAAGTGAATCAAATATGGATTATTGTCTTCATCTAGATAAGTGTAATCTCCAGAAGCCAAATATTGTTTTCTACCATAAATATTAGCTTTTACATTTTTAATAGTATGGTACTTAGTAACAGTATTTGCAAGAATTACAGAGTTTCTGATGGTATCAATAACCGCTTTTTTAAATATAGTTACTTTACCACTATCTGGGAAAATTCTAGCATCAGCTACATTAATAAATGGAACATTGATACATTTGATAATGTTTGAACGTAAATTGTATTGAGCTGCTGGGGCAAAGAAACGAAGTGAATCTTGTTTCGGTTGTACACTTATAAACTCTGGTCCTTCTAAGTCTAAAGCCGACATCGCTTCAGCATCGATTTTCTTTTGTTCATCACCTAATTGAATGTTTTCGTTGTCCATAAACCACTTAAATCTATCCATACGACAGATATATTCGTTTTTAGGGAATCTTACAAATGAAGCTTTACCATTTGAGATAAACGTTCCAACACGTTTTGTGAAATCAATATGCGAGTTAACATTATCAGTTGCCAGTGTTAAACCATCACCATCTAAAGCTTGCAAGTGAAAATCGGCTGTGTCAGAGAAAAATTGATCTTTTTTGAATAGTATTTTTCTACTTATTAAATCAGCTTTTTCAAAATCAACTTTACCTGCACCATATAACTCGGTTGGTGATAAATCATATCGTCCTCGTAAAATGGCTTTTGTATTATAAGATGTAAAAGGAGTTTTTAAGTCAAACGCCTGCATTAAATCCTTATAAGGCATCCAATGTATCCGAACATTATCGCCATGTGCTTGTGGGAACTCATTAGGGTCGGTTTGTTCTTTTACATCAAAGGTTTCGGCAATACCATTCATACTGTCAGGATAGAAAATGAAATCTGACGAATGTGTTACTGATGGACCAAAATTAATATCACCATCAGCACGTAAACCTTTATTACTTAATCTAATTTCATTTTCAAATTTTGCCTTACCGCCATATACCTGAAAGCCACCAGGAGGAGTTTTACGGATAAATCCTAAAGAGTAATCTTTTTGTAAACGTAATGTATCTCTAAATGTTGGGAAAATGCCAGCTGAGACAAATTCACCTCCAAAAAATAATTGTTCATTGGTAAAGTTATCTAAACTATCAATTGTATAAGGGTCAAGTTTGAAGTAAAATTTATCTTTACCGTAGGCACCACGCTGAATGGATCGTTTGTCATAATATGCGTAACTTTCCTTAAAGCTCTTGAAGATAGGGTAGGATGGAGCTTTCATTCGTCCTCCATGGTTTTTAAAGTGGTCAACAACAAGTTCACCGTTAATATTTTCAATAACTGTTTGAACTAATTTTGTTTTGTATTCACCGTCTAACTCAGGCTCCGTTGCGTTAACAAAGATTCGTAAGGAGTCAACATTCTTTAAGTCAACTTTGTTTTTGTCGTAATCGTAAAAGAAATCCTTTCCATGAAACTCAAATTTACCAGCTGATACAACACCCGAAAACTCAAAACTTCTACCTTGTTTTACAATTACTTCTCCTCTTTTAGGGAACACAAACACTTGCTGTGTATCACTCAATAAAATTTGATTAACACCTTTTAGCAATAAATTAAAGTTGTTATTTAATAAATTAATTGTCCCGTTTTTATATGGAGTAACAGAGTGAAATGTTATAATATCAAAATCAGTTTTCTTTTTACTTGCTTGAATAAATTTAAATAATTTATCTTTTACAATGATGTTGTCTTCCTCTCCATTAAAAATAACCATTCCGTAGGTTGCAATTTTAATTAGGATAGGTCTTAAATCAATTGCTGTCCATTTTAAATATTTAGCCAAATCAACCACAGAAATTACTCTGTTCGAATCATTTTTCATATAATACTCATTGATTTTATTCAAGGGGTTAACACCATCATTACCTCTAATTTCTTCTAAACGAGCTTGGGTAAAAAAATCAACACTTTCAAAAAATGCTTCACCTTGTTTGTTACCTGCTAAAAAACCTAATTCTATTTTGGTCGAATCAATTTTCCAAGTCAAATTCTCAAAGTACATATCCAGCTTATGAAATGAGCTGTAGAATGGTGTTTTAAATACACCGTCATCGCCACGAATTAAATCTACTTTACGTTCTTCGGCAATGTATTTAAAACTTAAATTAGGGTGTATTAAAGAGTCTTTTCCAAAATTAAATTTAACACTGGCATTGTCACTGCTTAATCTATCAGCAGCCATGTAAAATGCTCGTGACGATACAGTTAGGAAACGCTCATTGTTTCTTTTAAATACTAAGCTGGCTAAATTTTTAGAATCACCACTTCCAATAAACTTAGGCCCACGCATCGCAAATCCGCCTTCAAAGTCTACATCTTTAATTACATTTTTTACAACAACACGTTTTGTGTATGTGTCAAATCGTGGGTAAGAAATTTTACCAGCGCCTTCGTTTGCAACCTTTTCCGTTAAAACACCTAATTGAGGTTTATCAAAATATTTGGGGTGAGAAAATTGAGCCGAATCAGCGGTGTAACCACCCGTTTTGCATATTAGTTTAAAGTTTTTAAGTTGAGCAAATACACCAGCATCAAGCCCTGTACGTTCCCAAGTTACTTTACCTCCTTTGCCATAAAATGTTTGTGAACTTGGATAGTAAGTTCCCTTGGTTCCAAAAACCATTATGGAATCATTGTAGTTGTTTCTTACTGAAAGATCGAAGTCAGATATTGTTAAACGAGGTAAGGAGTCATAATCAAATTTGTAGGTTCCACCAATAATACGGCATTCGTAGGATGGTGTTTTGTAAAATTCATTCGCGTCAAATAAATTTAAACTCATATCTAAAAATTCAGCGTAAGCTTTCACAGCTTTTGCTTTCATCATTTTATCTATGCACAATTGCCAGTTGTCAAAATCTGTTTTACTTCTTTTACTATCAATAAAATTGGATACAGCCGTTAGATAGTCTTGAAAATAGGGTACTGGTTTGTATTTTTTTGCTAACATTTTATTTGATGTAGCATAAACAATTTCCTTAAACTCAGGTGTGAAATCCGGACGTTTGAAAAATTTTCCAAAATCTTCAATGAATTTTTTTGCAGCATCTTTATCTACTGCAGCGTATTGAAAATACTCATCTAGTTCTTTTATATACTTAATCGAGTCGGGAGTAAACTCAGTAAATTTTTGTGAAAATAATTGGCTACTTAAGCTTAGTAAAAGTAGTAATCCTAAAACTTTAATCTTCTTCATGTACATGCTTCTTTTGGTGCTGCCTAAATTAGCCAAATTACATGCAAGTATCTAGCCAAAGCTCTTATTGTTTATCGACAAAATGATAATTTATGTTAATAAAAAAAAGTGCTTTTAACTGTAACTTTTTCGAATAGTTAAAAATCAGTATACAGAAGATATTTTTTTCGAATTTGTTTGAAGTTAGTTATGGCTGATTGCCATGACTTACGGATTTCTTCTTCTGATTTTCCTTCTGTAATTTGTGTCTGCAAAGTTTTATTCCCAGCATGAAAGTTGAAATTGTTATCAAAAAATGGTAATGCTTTTTCTTTCGCACTTGCCTTGTAAAAATCAATTAATATAGAGAGTTGGATTTTATTTTCGTTTATATATTTTTCTTTTTCTGCATTGAAATTTTGTCCAAAACAGGTTGTGTCTTTATACTTTGGGGATTTATTTAAACTAGTAGCAGCCGGTGTGAAACTGTAATTAAATTCTTTAGCAAGTTTAGGGTTTCCTATTTGATTAAAAGGCTCAGATGTTCCTCGCCCTAAGCTAATTATCGTTCCTTCAAATAAACCTAAGGTTGGATATAAATTTATAGCCAAATGATTTTTTATATTTGGTGAAGGATAGATGCTTAAATCATATTCTTTTTTTCTATCGTAATTTTTTAATGGAATAACTGTTAGATTGCATTTTACTTTATTTGCTAGCCACATTTCGCCATTTACCATTTTTGCGTACTCACCGCAAGTCATTCCATATACTAAGGGCACTTTATGCATTCCCAAAAATGATTTGTATTTAGTTTCTAAAACTGGACCATCAATGTAATTTCCATTTGGGTTTGGTCTATCTAACACAATAAACTGTTTGTTATTCTCTGCACAAGCTTCCATGCAAAGGCTCATTGTTGAAATATAGGTGTAAAATCTAACACCAATGTCTTGAATGTCATATAATACAATATCTATGTTTTTTAAATCTTCTTTTGTAGGTTTTTTGTGTTTTCCGTATAGGGAAATAATGGGTATTCCAGTTTTCTCATCAACCGAACTACTTACCTTAACACCAGCATCGGCATTTCCTCTAAAACCATGTTCGGGACAAAAAATCAGCTTTATATCAATTCCAAGGTTTTTTAAACTATCAACCAAAGATGTTTTGTTAATGCAGCTAGTTACATTAGCAATAACAGCAATACGTTTGTTTTGAAGCAAAGGAATGTATTCGGTAGTATATGTGTTTGCGTTTGCACAAACAGCCATGTTAATTTGCGATGAACAATGCAATTGTATAAATAAAAGTAATAATATTATGTATCCTGAAGGTGTTTTATACATTTGTTTTGTAATTTCGTTACGTAATACAAATTAAAGTCCAATTTTTGAATTATATACACTTCATAGCTCGAAAGATATTAGCAGGGAATAGTGCAAAACGCAATATGTCGCGCCCTATTATCAGAATTGCAATTGGAGGCATTGCTTTGGGTATTGCTGTTATGATTTTAACAATTTGTATTGTAGTAGGTTTTCAGAAGGAAATAAAAAATAAGGTGATTGGTTTTGGGAGTCATATTACTATAACCAATAATTTTAATAATAATTCATTAGAGCTTTTACCAATTGATAAAAACGACCCTACTATACTTGATTTAAAGAATAATCCTGAAATAAAATCTATGCATTCGTTTGCAACCAAGGGCGGTATTGTAAAAACAAAGATTGCTAACGAAGGAATTATACTCAAAGGAATTGATGGTGATTACGATTGGACTTTTATTAAGAAAAATTTATTGCAAGGTAAAGTGCCAAATTTCGATAACAAGAATGATTCAGATGGTATCGTTATTTCTAATTTGTTGTGTAAGCGCTTGGGATTCACTTTAAACGATAGAATGGTAGTCTATTTCCTTTCGGAGTCAAAGAAGACAGATAGCTCTGAGTATAGCACTTTTGAGAAGAGATTCAGAAATTTTACCATTAAAGCAATTTATGAAACTGGTTTAGAGGATTTTGATGCTAAATCAGTGTTTGTAGATATAAAGCAAGTACAAAGTTTAAATTATTGGGAGCCAAACCAAGTTGCTGGAATTGAGCTTGAAGTAAAAAACATAGATTTGCTGGACACCACAGGAGCTATTGTTTATCAATCACTTTCAGGTGGTTTAAATTCGCAAACCATAAAGGAAACAAATGATTCTATTTTCTCATGGTTAGGCTTAATGGATTACAATGCCATAATAATAATAACCTTAATGATTATTGTGGCTGCTATTAATATGATAAGTGCTTTGTTGATTTTAATTTTGGAGCGTACGACAACCATAGGAATTTTAAAGGCATTAGGAAGTGCTAATAGAGATGTGATGAAAATATTTATTTATCAAGCGGTTTACTTAATTTCAAGAGGCTTGATAATAGGGAATGTTATAGGTATTGGGCTGGCCTTACTTCAGCTGAAGTTTAAATTTTTCACTTTAAATAAGGAAACCTACTATGTTTCGGAGGTACCAATTGATTTCAATATCCTAAATATTGTGTTACTTAATCTTGGAACCTTTTTAATTTGTAGTTTAATGATGTTATTGCCTGCCATTATAATTACAAAGATTACTCCTGTAAAGGCAATTCGATTTAGTTAATATTTTTCTTTCTTTTTCTATTACGAGCCACAATAATTAAAGGTATAAGTAATCCACCTCCGCCAATTAGGAACCATTTACTTGAGTTATTTTTTTCTTTATTGTCAATTTTCTCTGTTTTTTGAATGCTCTTTAAACTTTTCTTAACCGAATCAATTTTTGCAGCACTAATACTATCTTCGGGGACAAAGTTTAAACTATCATTATTCGTTTTGAGAGATAAATTTTGATTTTCAGCAGTTTTTGTAAGGTCAACAAACGAGAGTAATTCAGTAGTGTTTAAGTTAATTTTATCCCAATTTATTTTGTAACCATTGTGATTGTCTTTGATTAAATTTTTCCAGCTTACACCGCCTAAAATACTTCCCATACCTTCTTTTAGATAAGTTGATTCTTTAGGCATTTCTACGTTTTTATATTTTAATTTTAAAACGTCCATGTTTTTTATTTTAGCATCAATTTGCGTAGATGTATTGCCGTAATATTCTTTTGAGATTTTATAGTAAGCCTTTGCGTATTCAATAGATATTAAATTGGCTGATAAATCGCCCATATCTTCCATTAGGCTGGCCATTATAACGTCTTTGTTGGGTGTAAAAGGAAAGCGCTCGCGCACCTGCAGGTTTAGATGGTCAAATGTTTGTGAGTTGTTTTCTTGAGCACTCGATAAATTTAAAACGCTGTTTTGTGTTAAGTAATTAGGGTCCGTTTTTAGTTTGAGTTTTGTTTCCAATACTTTAACATGAATCCACTCGCTTCCTTCATGATCATGAGGATTTAAAGCCATATCCAGTTTAATGTATTTTAAGGCACTATCATTTTGCCCAACAAGTTCATAAGCTGTTCCTAAATTTGCGGCAATTTTGTATTCGGTAGGATATGCTTTTTGTAAGTTTTGCAAAAGTGTTAAAGCCTCAGTTGTTTTACCTAACTTTAATAAGCATAATGAGTAATCGGAAAGAAGCATATAGTTATGCTCTTTCTTTAGTTTAGCTTCCAATTTTTGGAGCTTGTTAAAGTTCATTTCCAAATTAAAGTTTTTATCAAAACGAGTAATCATATCCGTTTCCACTAACTTACCTTCTTTGGTTAGAGCAAAGTAAAAGTTACCACAGGCGTTTGCTGGCATTACAATCGCAATTGATAAAAGAAAAAGTGCTACAAGTTTATACATGTTTTAAATTTAGGGATTTACTCTAATTCCTTGTCGATGAGCTTCACATTCGTTGCAATAGGTTTTTCCATCACAGCCTATAACGCCAGGACAATCAGCTGTGCAAGCATTGTTATGTACTAGGCTTGAATCATAGCACGATGATTCTTTTTCTTTACATGAAAATAAACTAGCTACTAAAGCCAATAAAAAAAGTATGATTAATTTTTTCATATTTCTGCTTTAATATACTTAACGATTTATTAAGTGTTTTATTGCATTTGTGTTATAAAATCAGATTCACAGTTTTTTGATTGACTTTGTATTCCGTTAAATAGAATTTAGCTCAGTTTACTACAATTTTCTTATAATATTTTCCGGTTACGCATTCAACGACTGCAAAATAAATTCCTTGACTCAAAATAGATGTATTGATAGTTGTTTTTGAGTTTTTTATAACTTGTTCCTTCTTATAACTTAAAACTCTGCCGGTGTTATCGATTAATGAAATTAGAACATTTTGTGGAGTCTCTAGTGCGAAATTTATTTCTAACGTTTTTGCTTCATTATTGTAGATGAAATTAACATAATCAATTGTACTATTAACTTCAACTTGCCCTACAGTTGAAAAATAGTAAGGATTTGATTTAATTCTACATCCACTGCTATCTTGAATAACAACCGAATAATTGCCAATTGTATTTGGATGTATGTTTGAGACACTATCAGTTATTAGAATAGAATCGTTCAAATACCATTGTATGGTATTTGAACTGATGTTTGAAAATAGGTAACCGTGGTTATAATTGATTGTAGGGATTTGTACATGATTAACATTAATGTTAATTGAGGCATCAATATTACAGTTTGAGGTGGTAGTAGCGGTAACCATATAATTTCCAGATTGTTGCGGGTTTATCAAGACGGAATCAGTTATTACACCATTCGACCAAATATAAGAAGTTCCTCCAGTAGCTGACAGAATAATTGAATCGCCTGGGCAAACACTATCTTTCGATGCAGATATAATTATGTTGCCAGTCCCACTTAAGAAACTAACAATATTTTGAGAGCTGTAACTTGAACCAATGATATCAATGAAATTATCATTATTAATATCACATGGGGTTAAATAATCTACGTTACTTGAACTATTGAATATGTTTCCAACAAATTTTGTAAAATTACCATTACCATGTCCCAATAAAAAAGGTTTGTTGTTTGAATTGAAAATAATATCGAGAAGATTATCGTGGTTTATATCACATACTGCAATTTTTCTTGGAGAAGCATTAATTTCATACCCTTTATTGTATGAGAATGTTCCATTCCCATTGTTTAGGTATATTAATATTGAATCTTGTAGACTGAAGGTTTGGACAATAGATAAGTCAATATACCCATCATTATTAAAATCTCCTCCGTTTATATCTTCAGCACTGCCAGAAGGTGAGTAAATCTGTGTTTGTTGAAAATTCCTATTTCCTGAGTTAACGAATATACGTAAAGCATTACTAATTCTATTCGCAACTGCAAAATCTTTTTTCCCATCATTATTTAAATCAGCTATAAAAAGTCGCATGTTTGCCTCCCAAGCATTCGTATTATATTGATTTAACACGAAATTATATCCGCTGCCGTCCCCAAAAAAAATACAAATATTTGAATTAAACCATTTACCTATAATAATGTCATTATTTCCATCATTATCCATATCTTCAATATCAATTGCAAGAGGAGGGTAATTAACTGCACCGTTTGGTAACTGAACAAGTACTGAAAGGGTTGTAGATAATGTAAAATTAATCAAAGCATTGTTAAGATAAATAAACACTTTTGAAGTAGGTCTTTGATTACAGATTATATCAAGCAAATTATCATTATTTATATCTCCAAGTGTCACATTAAAGGCTTGCATTGGGGTGTGAATAGAATCTATAAATATAAAATTTCCATTACCATCACCTTTTAAAATTACTATTACACCTGGGATTTCATTTGCAGTTACAACATCAATTAAACCATCCCCATCTATATCTCCAATATCATGAGAGACGGGTATTATTTGTGTATCACTAAATTTCGGTGCTTGGATGCATGGCGGATTGAGCTGTGTTTGGCTGAAATTTGTTAGTTGCAAAAATAGAAGTAAGAGTGTTATGAATTTTTTTTTCATATTGATGCTGTTTGATTATTCGCTAATATAAAATAGATATGGTAGAGTTATATTTGTAAATGAGTAACTGGTAGAAAAGAATAAATAACTGGTAGTTTAAGAAGTAATTGCAGTAGATTGTAGATTTTGAGGAATGAAAAAGGGAGCTTTTAGCTCCCTTTTAAATTACTTAGCAATACCAGTAGCACGCTTTTCACGTATCACAGTTACTTTAACCTGACCGGGATAGGTCATTTCAGTTTGTATACGTTGTGAAATATCAAATGCTAGTGTATCTGCATCCGCATCAGTTACTTTATCTGAAGATACAATTACACGTAATTCGCGACCTGCTTGTATAGCATATGTTTTTTCAACACCAGCGTATCCTAAGGCTAATGCTTCTAAATCTTTCAAACGCTTCATGTATTGTTCAGCAACCTCGCGACGAGCTCCAGGACGGGCACCACTAATAGCATCACAAACTTGCACAATTGGCGAAATTAAAGAAGTCATTTCTATTTCATCATGGTGAGCACCAATTGCATTACATACTTCTGGTTTTTCCTTATACTTCTCAGCCAACTTCATACCTAAAATAGCATGTGGTAATTCTGGTTCTTCATCAGGCACTTTACCAATATCATGTAATAAACCAGCACGTTTTGCAACTTTAGGATTTAAACCTAATTCAGCGGCCATAATAGCACAAAGATTAGCAACCTCGCGGCTATGTTGTAATAAGTTTTGTCCGTAAGAAGAACGATATTTCATACGCCCAACCATACGAATTAATTCTGGGTGT
>CAZRUA010000106.1:0-12363 GCA_964603125.1 uncultured Flavobacteriaceae bacterium
AATAAAATGGAATAAGGCTATTAATAAGCAAAATGAAGAGATGTTTTGGGATTTATATGATTCAGTGGTTTATTATTACCATACTAATTACGGAAATGTAAAATGTACCCAAGTAAAAATGGAATCTTTAAATAAAACTCCTGATTTTAAACAAAAAATATCGGATAGTATAAAGGTAATTTTTTCGGAAAATGGTGCAGAAGCCACATGTAATTTTATAAAAACAGTTAGCATTGGGGAGACAGAAAAGGATTACGAGGCTTACTTAATACTATCGAAAAAGAATGGGAAATGGAAAATTAATACTGAAAGCGACGTTGCTACAGATTTATACTACTCTAAAAAACATAAAGAACCTGAAGAAACCGTTGAAGGTGATTTTAATGGTGACGGAATAAAAGAAAAAATGTGGTTAGAAGAACCTAAATTTCCAGCGAATAAGGAAGAAACAATGGAATGCGATGGGAAATGCGAATGTTATATTTATTTCTCAAACCCATTAATTCCACCTATTAAAGTAGACATGTGTATTGGAGGAATACCTGTAAACGAAGGTGATTTGAATGGTGATGGAACGGATGAAATTGGACTTCTACCAGATTGGTGGACTAGCTGCTGGAAAGCTTATTTTGTTTATACTTATAGAGCAAAAACTTGGAGTAACTTAATTCCAAGTGTTTCAACGCACTGCAATCAATGGGAAAATGGAAGTGACGTCATTAAAAAGCATCCTTCAAAAAAAGGTTTCGTCATTGTAACTTATTCGGAACTTACAGATGCTGATATTGAAACTAAAACCAAAGATGTTTTTATTGGTTATTAATTTATGCATTGTATATTTCATAAAAAAGGCTTCAAAGTTTATTTGAAGCCTTTTTAATTTTCAATTTAAACTACTATTCAAAAGCAGTACCTAACATTTTATCAATTAAACCACCAATAAGTGGAGTTGGTTTCATTTGCTCATTAGCAGCTGCAATAATACCCATAATAATGAATACTAAAGTACTAATACCAATAACAGGGAATAATAGAACTGCGAAAATACCTACTACCATAGATAAAATAAATACAACTAAGTATGCAGCGAATACAAAAATGATAATTCCTAATACTTGACGTAAGTGAAACGCTCCTAATTTTGATTTTTTGCTGCTATTCATTACGATAGCGATAATAAATCCGATTAATGTGCAATAAGATAGGATTGCCACAGTTTTTGAATCCTCATTTTTTTCAGGGATTCCATTAAAGTTTTGATTTTCCATAGGTTTTAATTTTATACGAAGTAACGATATTTTTTTATTTGAAACAATAGCTAGTTATCCAACATTCTATTATCCAATTCCAGTTCCATTCAAATCCGCCTTTTTATCCTCTGGCAACATGGCATCCAATTGTCCAATAGAGAATCTTAATTCTTCATAACTTTTTCTTCCAATTGCATTTTCTCCATCAGCTATTATTTTGTCAGCTTTCCGTTTGTCAGGATAAGCATCATAAAGCATTACAGCGTAATACTTAAATGTACCTACCAATCGTTCGGGCACACGCCATGCAATGCGGTGATACATATGACGCATTTTTTTTGTAACATCCTTCAAGGCTATTGTGCTCGATGATGCTATCAAATGAGGTTCAGAATCATTAATTTGCTTCAAAGTAGCCTTTTCCGAATCATTTGCATGTTCGGAAGCTAAAAAGTTAACCGCATCACGCCACTCATAGTAATCTTTAAGTAGTACTGATAAATGTCGATTACGAGTTAATGCATCTAATTCCGTTGAGAGCTTACGTTTCTTATCTTCGTATTGATACTTATTATCTGTAACATCATCACTACTTAAATCATTAGCGTCACTCCAAACATTTTCAATTTCGCTTTTAACTGCCTTTAATTTACCCGCCAACTCATATTCCTCTCTGCTTTCAGCATCCGAAATCTCTGTATTGGCAAAAGCTACTAATTCACTTAATTCCGCTTTAAGCTTATTAATATTTACATGACGCTCACTTGGATTAAACAAGTTACTTACCTCATGATCAACCATACTTAAATAGGTAGTAATTTTCAAATCCCTTGATTCGCTCATATGAAGCGTAATCTCAATATCCGCGTTCTTAATAATATCGCGTTCAAATGACTGTCCGTTGATTTCTATAGAACCAATTGGCAAATTACTTGATGGAGCTGAATAACGGCTACCTTCCAAAACATTAATAATAATGCTTTCTGAGCTTCCTTTAGCAATATGACGTGTAATTTTTTTTGTAATAGTTTTTTTTAAGGGTAATAAGGCATTTTTCTCGAAAACTACTTCCAACTTTGTCATGTTATTTTCGTAATCATCCACTTCTATACAAATATCATTTGGCAATGGTTGTCCCAATACGCTAAACTTACCTTGTATAATTTCAATTTCAGGAACATCTACATTTACAATGTTGTTAGCACTATCATACACCTTTAATTGAAAGAAATTACTGCTATTCTTCACCAAAGGTAAATCTTCTGATATCTTACCCGCCAAAGCTTTTAAACCTGTATCAAAACCTCCATCGGTACGAGTAATGCGATAAAACATATGCATAAAATCTCCCTCCACTCTCGCTGCAAAATACTCACTTTCATCCTGACTTGTTTTTTGATAAGCTGTTTTAATCGACAAATTAGAACTGATTACAGGTCTATTTTGATTGGATTCCTCAGTAACAGTTTTAACAATACTTTTTGGTTTAGAACCTGCATAATAAGCCGCACCAACAGCCACAGCGGTTGTAGGATCAATACCGCAATTAATTTCCAAACCAAGTTTATCTTTAATTGAATTTCGCACATAAGGTATGTATGTACTACCACCTATCATCAAAACATATTTAATATCGTTAGTTGTTAAGCTATTACGAGCTATGATAGTTTTAATCACATTTAAAGTTTCATCAATCTTATCTTTAATACAAACTTCAAACTGTGCACGTGTTATAGAAAAATACATTTCTTGTTCTTCCCCATCTCTATCTTCAATTGTAAATTCAATATCGGTACTTTCTTTAGCTGATAATAAAACCTTAACTTCTTCTGCCTTATTTAAAAGAGCATAATACAGCTTATTGTATTTACCGTTAGAAGATTTTAGCTCGTGCTCTAAATCAACAAACTTACCTGTGCTGTTCAAATACGGTATAACAATTTTCTCAATGATTAAATTATCAAAATCAACACCGCCTAAAAAATTATCACCTTGGTGGTCTACAACACGCATCTCTCCATCAGCAATTTTAACCAAAGCCACGTCAAAAGTTCCACCCCCTAAATCATACACCAACCACTGCCCTTCCGATTGCGTGCTGTCTTCATCCTTATTTGCATAAGCTAAACTTGCTGCAATGGGCTCTTGCAATAGAACCACTTCTTCAAAACCCGCTGCTAAACCAGCCTTTTTTGTGGCATTACTTTGTATAGTATCAAAAGAAGCTGGTATAGTAATAACTACGGAATCGATTTTCTCATTGGTATAAACAAAGTTTTTAAGTTCTTTTAAAACCAATGAAGATAACTCGACTGGAGTTTTTGTATCCGCCAAATTCATAATAAAAAAAGACTCCGTTGTTCCCATTTTACGCTTAAACGAACCAACAACATTACTCGGATCTTTTTCTAAAAATTCCTTTGCCTTATCACCAATAATTATTCTTTCCTTACGAAAAGCAACAACAGAAGGCAGAGTTTCCTTGTGGCCAATAGGGTTTTTAAACACTTCAACACTTCCTTGATTATATTTTGCAATAATTGAATTAGTAGTTCCTAAATCAATTCCAAATTTTATTGTCTCACTCATATTGTTTCCTATTTTGATTCAACAACAACCACAGCTTTTTGCATAATGATATGCACATTATCTTGCTTTACTCTTATCAAAGGTTTAATTACATCAGTAATAATCAAATTACTTGTTTTATCACTTGATATACTTGCATCGCAATCGGTACGAGTCTCATTATAAGCTTCACCCAATGGTGCGTGATAAGTAACTCCCTTTTCCTCTAAAATATCCCTTACTCTATTTACATTTCGTTGTAAACTAGAAAGCTCCGATTTCTGATTAATCTTTTTTTCCATTTCATAAACTTGGTTTATAATTGGAATAATATCATCTATAGAATAGTTCATACTTTATGACTTACAAATTGATTTCTTATTTTGTATAAATGTAAAAATTATAAAACAAAAATGCAATTCAATATTTTACTTTCACAACCTAATATTAAGGAATTATTGCATTTATCAAACATTTAATAAATACCTGCTAGCACGGATACAATTATTTGAGATTTGAACTAATTTAGCCTTTAAATACATCTAACCTACAAACATGGCAAAATACATATTTCTTCTATTCCTAATATTCAATATCTACCTTACAGCTCAAAAAGACTACCATTTGGTAATTAACCCAAAGGGGCATAAAGGACAAATTAGAAAGTGCTTAGCCACAAAAGATGGCAAATATTTGATAACAGGAGGCTTTGATAAAACCATTAAAGTTTGGAATTGGAAAGATGGAATAGTTGAACGTGAAATTCTAGGGCAAATAGGTGTAGGAAGCGAAGGGATGATTTATGATTTTGATTTGAACGATAATGATTCGCTAATAGCCGTTGGAGGCTGGTTTGGCAATACAAACGAAGGAGATATTTTAGGAGATATACGTATTTACAACTTTAAAACTGGAAAAATTATTAGGGTTTTAAAAGGACATAGCAACGTTATTTTAAGTTTAAAATTTGTCAACCAAAACCAGCTTCTGGCTGCAGATGGGGAGCAAGAGTTGTTTTTATGGGATTTTACAAAAGGCGAAATAATACAAAAATATCATCATAGTGCGGATACCAAAACATCAAACCTCATAGATTGTGAAATCAATGAAATAGCGGTATCTGACAAATTCTTTTTTACGGCCGATGAATATGGATTTGCTAAAAAATGGGATTACACCCATCTTGATAGTTTAAAAAGCGAGAAATACTATGAAGGTTATGCTGCCACAAGTATTGATTACAATGCAAAAAACGGATATGTTGCTATGTGTGCAGATACTTTTATGACCGTATACGATGAAAACTTAAAACCAATTTGGGATTTGTCGCAAAAAAACAAATTTGCCTTTGTTAAATTCTCTGAGGATGGAAAAATATTAATTACTGGTGTTTCGGGATTCGGTGACATTGATGAAATCTCGCTGTTTTACTTTGACAAAGAAAATAAACTTCAGGAATTAAGTACAATTAAAGATTTTAGAAATAGTGTAATAACAGGTTGCTTTATAAATGATAGAACAATTGCTTTATGTGGAGGCGATAAAGATGAAATACGAATTTACAAACTTGATATTGAAACAAAGAAAGCAACTTTAATAAAAGAAATCATTCCAATTGGATTAACAGCCCGCTCGGTTGCCATTGATGACAAACAAATTGCTTTTGGCGATGTTTGGACCGCAGAATACGGACTTTCTGACTT
This sequence comes from uncultured Flavobacteriaceae bacterium, assembly GCA_964603125.1. GTDB lineage: Bacteria > Bacteroidota > Bacteroidia > B-17B0 > Aurantibacillaceae > CAZRUA01. The sequence goes on from CAZRUA010000106.1 coordinate 5,522, forward strand.
CAACAAATACTTTAACCTGCTTTTAAAGTCATTTGCAAAACCAGAGCAAAAATTAATTTTCAATAAACCAGAGCAAGAGAGAAAGGGATTTGAACTAAAAACCTTTATGTCGCAACAAAATATTAATTCGCATAATAGTGGGTTAAACATAAAATACAGAAGCTCAATTATTGACTCAGTCATAAGAACTCCAACCGATGGAAGCAGGCATAATGTATTCACGTTTTTAAACGATAACTATTTTTTAAGCGGTGGAGCCTACGGAACCTTAATTGCCTATGATTTAAAAGGAAATGAAGTAACCCATTTTATTGGTCATACAGGCGATGTTTTAGGAGCTTCAATCTCTGCCGATGGAAAAAGATTAATTACAAGCTCATTCGACAGAACAATGAAAATTTGGAGCTTAGATAATCTTGCTAAAACAACCCAAAGAGAAGACATACTCTCGGTGATGCAACATTGCAAAAACCTTGGTGTATACGAAAGCGGATTTGATAAAATATTTAAGGAATTAAAAGTTGATAAAGAAAGTAAAGAGCGCAGCTACGCAGGTTGGGAAAAAGTTATCAGCGAAATGAATAGGAAAGGTTATCCATGTACTTTCTTAGAATCAAAACTAAACGAGTACAAACTAAACTACATTTATCCAATAGCTAGTATTTTTATTGATGAATATGGCGAATGGATTATTTGGAATGAAAAAGGTTACTTTACTTCATCAAAAAACGCAAATAAATATGTTGGATACCATTTAAATCATGGTAAAGATAAAGAGGCTGAATTTTTTCCTTTTGAACAATTCGACCTAAAATACAACCGACCAGATATAATAATGAAAGATTTGGAATTGGCTTCATTAGACATCATTGAAGGGTATTATTTGGCGTATTTAAAACGTCTTAAAAAGATGGAAATGACCGAGGAACAGCTTAGCGATGATATACATCTTCCAGAATTGGAAATACTAAGTTTTAAAACCAATGAATCTACAGGCGAAGTAACAACAAAATTCAAAGCAATAGATGATAAATACAAATTAGATAGGATAAATGTTTATTTGAATGATGTTCCTATTTATGGCGTTCAAGGTATCAGCCTCAAAAATCAAAACATAAATTCATTGGAAAACGAATTAAAATTTAATTTAATAGATGGTAGAAACAAAGTACAAATTTCAGTTTTAAATGATAAAGGAGCTGAATCGTTAAAACAAACCAAATACAGTTATTTCAAAGATAATTCAAAGCATGATTTGTATATTGTTAGTATTGGTGTTTCGGAATACAAAGACAAAAAATTTAATTTGAACTACGCTGCAAAAGATGCAATTGATATGGCAAACTACTTTAAAAAAGCTCGTAAAGGATTGTACAACGAAGTTTACATCAAAAATCTTGTTAACTCCGAAGTAAGCTTAGAATCAATAAAGAAAATTAAAGATGAGTTTCTTTCAAGAGCCACACCAAGTGATGCTGTTATAATTTTTGTTGCTGGCCATGGTGTACTGGATAAAAACCTTAACTATTATTTTGGAGCACACAATATGGATTTTGAAAACCCAGCCAATGGAGGAATTCCTTATGAAGAACTGGAGGCTCTTTTAAATAATATTCGTCCAATTAACAAACTATTTTTTATGGACAGTTGCCATAGCGGTGAGTTAGATAAAGATGACTATACAGCTACAGCAAATTCAAACTCAAAAGAAACCGGAGAAGTAACTTTCAGAGCTGCTGGTTCGGTTAATGCTGAGTTAAAAAAAGGAATGAATTTGCAACAAGCTTCGCAATTGGCCAGCGAAACCTTTTCAAATTTAAGACGCGGAACCGGAGCTACAATTATTAGTAGTGCAGGTGGAGCTGAATACGCTTTAGAAAGTAAAGAATGGAAAAACGGATTATTTACTTACTCCTTACTAAACGGATTAACAACCAAAGCGGCTGATAAAAACAAGGATGGTAAAATTACAGTAAGCGAAATTGAGGCTTATGTTTACGAACAAGTTAATTTAAAAAGTAAAGGTGCTCAAAAACCAACATCACGAGCCGAAAATTTGGAAATCGATTTTAGAATTTGGTAATACATAATCGTTTAAATTTTATAAACAATTGTATTTACTCTAGTTTATTCTACTATTTTTGCGCCCCTATGGCATTAATTGTTAAAACATCATTATTACCCAAAGCGGGTAAAGGATTATTCACGACAAAGGATATAAAAAAAGGCGAACTTGTAATTGAATACAAAGGAGAAATTATTAACTGGAAAGAATATCAAGTGCGAGTAGATAGAGATGAAGACGGTTATTTATTCCATATTAATAACAATCATTGTATTGATGCTTTTCATACTCCACAGCACAAAGCACGATATGCGAATGATGCAGCTGGCTTAAGCAGAGTAAAAGGCTTAACCAACAATTGCGTTTATGAAATCATTGATAAAAAGTGTTTTATTAAAGCTACAAAAAACATCCCTGCTGGTTCTGAGATTTTTGTTACTTACACAAAAGAGTATTGGGACTGTGTGCGATACAACATTAAACACGGTTTGTACAAAACAAAAAAATAAACCTATTATAAATAAAAAAACCGAAGTGATTAGCTTCGGTTTTTTTATTAAGTATACTTCTTATTTCACCTTATCCTTCAACCAATAAACAAACTTGCGTAAGCCTGTTTTTTCACCTGAAGTAAGCCAAATAATAACCTTATGTGTTAAAATAGATTTAAAATTATAGAATCCTTTGAAATGCATTCCATTTCTTTCGTCCTTACCCACTTTTTTGATTAAATGGAAATTACGCAATGGAGTTGCAACAACTTCATAATCTGGGCGATTCTTTTTAATAAACGCAGCAACTAAAGCTGTAGTGCGCATCCAAGTATCATGAAACAATAAATATCCACCTTGCTTACACAATAAATCAGCAAAATAAAAATCTACTAAAATACCATCAAACTTATGGTCACCATCAATAAAAATAAACTCAAAAGTTCTGCCTTCCTTATGCAATTGAGGCAATACATTATGCGAAAAATCAGGGCGGAAATCCAATAAATGATCCATTCCTAGCTTTTTTATATTCTTTAAGCCTGAATTATCGTAGTAATCTTGAAAAGGGTCAATTGATATGTGCTTACTATTGGTTGCGGCCATAATATGTGACGCAGAACGACCAATAGCAAAACCTGTTTCACAAGTACTGGTAATTTTATTTTTAACAAGGAAATCGTATATAAATCTAGCTTCCTCAGGCTTTATGGGCGAACTAGAGGTAGCGCTAGGAATCTCTAACGAATCATTGATTATTTCTACATTAAAAGGGTTCAAATCGTTTTTTTTATAGGGTGTCAAAAGTAATGATTAGGGTTTACTTATCCAAATTAACAATTAAAATAAATAGGTCGTTTGTTAAAGCAACAAATACTCCCAAAATAAAAGAGTTTAAGGTAATGAATATCAATTACTTAAGCTAATATTCGATAGCAAGACTTAACTGAATAGTATAATATATTTTTAGGGTAACCTAAAATAAATATTAAAACACACTAATATATATATATATCTTTGCTGTATGAATACTCAAACTGAAGAAAATTACCTAAAAGCCATTTTTAGCCTTTCTCAAAATCATGCAGAATCGGTATCTACAAATGATTTGGCAAAGAAACTAAACACCAAAGCTGCTTCTGTTTCGGAAATGCTAGGCCGTTTAAAAGTTAAAAAACTGATTAATTACGAAAAATATTCAGGAGTTAATTTAACTTCTACTGGTAATAAAATTGCTTTAAGTATTGTTCGTAAACATCGTATTTGGGAATTTTTTTTGGTAAACAAACTATCCTTTAAATGGGACGAAGTGCACGAAATAGCAGAGCAACTGGAGCATGTAAAGAGTGAAGAATTAATGAATCAGTTGGATAAATATTTAGGGTATCCAAAATTTGACCCGCACGGCGACCCAATTCCCGACAAAAATGGTAAAATGCCCCAAGTTAAAAATTGCTCCTTAAGCGAATTGAAAAAAATTGGGCATTATAAATTCACGGCGGTTAAAGATCATAGCAGCGAATTTTTAAAATACCTCAATCATATTGGTTTAGAAATAGGATTAGAGTTTGAATTGGTTGAATTTATAGCCTATGACAATTCAATTATTCTTAAAATAAAAAACAATAAAATAACGGTAAGTCAAAAAGCTGCCGAAAACATATTAGTTCATAAAAAATAAATTCAAAATGAGTGATAATAAGTCATTAAGTGAAGTAAACTCATCCGTAAACACAACCGGACTTAAAAATAATTGGAGGAAGTTTTTCGCCTTTTTGGGTCCCGCTTACATGATAAGTGTGGGTTACATGGATCCTGGGAATTGGGCTACTGATATTGAAGGAGGTAGTAAATTTGGATACTCTTTGATTTGGGTATTAGTAATGAGTAATATTATAGCCTTAATTTTACAAAGTCATTGCGCACGCTTAGGTGTTGTAACTGGTAAGGATTTGGCGCAAGCATCGCGTGAATATTACCCAAAATTTACAAATATATTTTTATACATATTAGCTGAAATAGCCATTGCTGCCTGCGATTTGGCTGAAGTAATTGGTATGGCCATAGGCTTAAACCTATTATTTGGTTTACCATTAATTTGGGGTGTTAGTATCACCGTGCTCGATTCGTTTTTATTATTGTTTCTATTAAATTTTGGTGTAAGAAAACTGGAAGCCTTTATTATATGTCTGGTAGCCATCATTGGTGCTTCCTTTTTGGTTGAAATGTTTTTAGTAAAACCTAATATGGGTGATATTGCGGGAGGTTTAATCCCTAGCATAAAATCAACTGATGCATTATACATAGCTATCGGAATTATTGGTGCTACAGTAATGCCGCACAATTTATACCTGCATAGTTCATTGGTTCAAACACGCCGCATTGAACGCACAGAACCTGAAATTAAAAAGGCAATTAAATACAATGTAATTGATTCGGCTATTGCACTAAACTTAGCATTATTTGTTAACGCAGCTATATTGATTTTGGCAGCAACATCCTTCTTCAAGAACGGTAAAACAGATGTAGCTGACATAAGAGATGCGCATGAATTACTAGCACCTATGGTTGGAAGCAGCCTCGCTCCTATTCTATTTGCTGTAGCTTTAATTGCTGCGGGACAAAGTTCAACAATAACAGGCACACTCGCAGGGCAAATTGTTATGGAAGGTTACTTAAATCTTCGCATTCAACCTTGGGTAAGAAGAATATTAACCCGAGTAATTGCTATTGGCCCATCAATTTTTGCAATAATTTATTTTGGAGAAAGTGCAACTCAAACCTTACTTATACTAAGTCAAGTAATCTTATCACTACAACTTGGATTCGCTGTTATACCTTTATTACATATTGTAAGTGATAAAAAGCAAATGGGAAATTTTGCCATTAAAATTCCTATTAAGATAATTTCATGGCTTTCAATACTTGTAATTATTGGATTAAATATCAATTACCTTTTCAATAAAATTTCAACCTCTATTGAAGAATCAAGCAATCCAATTGTTATTTGGCTAACTCTTGTTCCTATAGTTGTATTTTGCTTAATCATGCTAGTTTACATTAGTATTAAACCATTATTAAAATCTCACAAAACGCAAACTGAATACAAACCACATATTGAAATAAAACAATTAAGACTGGAAGGGGACTTAGAAATTAAACACATTGCTATAACAGTGGATTTCTCGGATGCAGATGAAAAAACCATCAACAAAGCTATTCAGCTTGGAGGTATAAAAGCTAAGTACACATTGATTCATATTACGGAAACACCTAATGCATTTTTGTACGGTAAAGAATCGAATGACCTAGAAAGTGAAGTAGATGAAAGTAACCTTAAAATATACCAACATCAACTAAAACTTAAAGGTTTTAAAGCAGACTATAAACTAGGTTTTGGAAGCCCTAAAAAAGCCATTCCCGAAATTGTAAACGCTACAAGTGCTGATTTGCTTATTATGGGAAGTCACGGCCATAAAGGGCTAAAAGACTTTTTATTTGGAACTACCATTGAGAGTGTAAGACATGATGTAAGAATATCTGTGTTAGTAGTATAGTTAATACTTATCAACACCTGTTTATTTCTTCCTTTCCAGCGATATTAACGTGAAATTAACAAGATAAAACTTGTAAATCAGCACTTTACAAGTTGCATCACCCTAAATAGTTAATTACCCTTGTTTTTGTTCATAACACAAGTTTTTTCTGCCGCTGCTTTGCCCTATTTTTAAGGGTTAAATAGTTTGTGAATGGGAATGCAAGTAAACGTAAAGGAGCTACTTACGCAACTTTACTACAACAGAAATATAATTGAGTATTTGTTTGGTAATCGAGATTCGGTTACTGTTAACGAACTATTGAGTCGTGAGGACATCACACCCGAACAATACCAAAAATTAATTAGCTACGAAATTTTATACGAGCATCAGCAAGTTGTAAGCGTTAACGACGCTGTAATTGCAATGTTTGAAGACTTCATGGAAATTGGTGAGGTAACTCCAGGATTCATTAACGACTACATAAACGAACTAAAACGATACATCAAATATTATCAAGAGGGACGAGAAAATCGTTTCTTACGCTAAATTAAAAAATACTTAAAACGTATTAATACCGCTATAACACGCGAGATTATTAAGCTTCAAAAAAATGTAGATGATACTTACAAAAACGAAGGTAACTATCGAATTAAACTACAAAAGCTTGAAGACTACCGTGGCAAGCGTGATACAATCATTGAGTTTATTAATAGAACCGAAGATGTTATAGTTGAAACCCGTGGTATT
>CAZRUA010000107.1:0-12316 GCA_964603125.1 uncultured Flavobacteriaceae bacterium
AAGCTAAACAAACAGGCGCAATGGCTTTGTTTGGAGAGAAATATGGTGAGATAGTTCGTGTTGTTACTTTTGATAAGGATTACAGTATTGAACTTTGTGGAGGAACTCATGTTAAGGCAACTGGTCAAATAGGACATTTTAAAATAATTTCGGAAGGTGCTGTAGCTGCTGGTATTCGTCGTATTGAAGGAGTTACCGCTATTGAAGCGGAAAAATATTTTGATGAGCAAACTGTTTTAGTAAACGATTTAAAAGCTCTATTAAAAGGTAGTAAAGATATTAAGAAGAGTGTAACTTCATTGATTAACGAGAATGCTGAATTGCAAAAGCAATTGCAAGGTTTAATGCGTGAAAAAGCTCAAGGTATTAAGCAGGAGTTAATGACGAAAATAAAATCTGTGAAGGGAGTTAGTTTTATTGCTGAAACAATTGATTTTGAAAATGCTGAGGAATTAAAAAACATTCTGTTTGAAATTCGCAATCAACAAGAAAACTTATTCTGTGTTATCGGAAATAAAGTAAAGGATAAGCCTTTCTTGTCGGTGATTTTAAGCGATAATTTAGTTAAAGATAAAAACTTAAACGCTGGTAATATAGTGCGTGAGTTAGCTAAAGAAATTAATGGAGGTGGGGGCGGACAAGCTTTTTATGCTAACGCAGGAGGAACCAATGCTGATGGATTAAAAAATGCTTTAAGTAAAGCCGAAACTTTTATCAATTAATATGCGAGTTGTTTTATTAGGCTATGGTAAAATGGGCAAGGAGATTGAAAAAATCCTTGAGGAACGTGGTCACGAAGTTGTTTTAAAAGTTACATCTTCCACAGTTATTTCAAGTGCTGAATTACAAAAGGCTAATGTTGCCATAGAGTTTAGTACACCTCATACTGTTTTATCAAATATTGATAAATGCTTTGAAGCTGGTTTACCTATTGTAGTTGGTACAACGGGTTGGTACGATAAAATTGATAAGGTAGTGGAGAAGTGCAAACAAAAAAATCAAACACTTTTTTATGCATCCAATTTTAGTTTAGGAGTGAATTTGTTTTTTAAACTAAATACGCACTTGGCAAAAATGATGAATCATTTTAAAGAATATGATGTTTGTATGGAAGAAATTCATCACATTCATAAGTTGGATAAGCCAAGCGGAACAGCCATTACACTTGCTAATCAAATAATAGCAAATAATGATGTGAAAACATCTTGGTCAATAGAAGATTCAAAGAATAAAGAAACTCTTTATATAAAAGATGTTCGCGAAGGTGAAGTTCCGGGAACACATATAATTAAATACCAAAGCCAGGTTGATGATATTGAAATTATGCACAAAGCGCACAATCGCAAAGGCTTTGCTTTTGGCGCTGTTTTAGCAGCTGAATTTAGTATTGGTAAAAAGGGAGTTTTAGGTATGGACGATCTGCTTAAACTTTAGCATCAAAATACATATAAATAAAGAAAGCACTCCTTTTGAGAGTGCTTTCTTTATTTAAGAAGTTTAAAGAATCTTATAAGTGCAAAGAAGCTTTTTTAGCTAGTAATTCTTCAGGTGTTTCAACATGATCTTCGTCTTTCACGCAGCAATCAACTGGGCAAACTGCAGCACATTGAGGTTCATCATGAAAACCAACGCACTCTGTACATTTGTCGGTTACAATATAATAAACATCCATTGAGCCAGGAACTTGAGGGTCGTTAGCATCAACGTTTAAACCCGATTTTGAGTTAAACATGCCTTTTACACCAGTTCCATCAGCAAATCTCCACTCAGCACCACCTTCATATATAGCATTATTTGGGCATTCTGGCTCACAAGCTCCACAATTAATGCACTCATCTGTTATTTTTATAGCCATTTTTTGTTAGTTTTGTTGTTTAATTTTTCGGCTGCAAATATACGGTTTTATGACTAAACAACAACGATTAGATGCTTTTGTTCATTTAGGACTTTTCCTGAAAAATCATAGCAATGGGACAAAAAGTGATAAACAGTTAAAATTTCACGATGATTTAGATAAAGTTATCGCTGCTGCTTTCACTTTTAATGGTTGGTTCACCGAATCAAATGTTAAAACGGCTTTAATCGGTATCGAAAAAATGTTGGATAAGCAAGATTTAACAAAGTTTGCAGACTCAATTCAAGAGAATCCACATCAAAAAACAGTAGCTGTGATAATGGCTGGAAACATCCCTGCTGTTGGATTTCATGATTTATTATGCGTTTTATTAAGTGGACATAAAGTATTAATTAAAGTTTCTAGCGATGATCCAGCTATTATTCCTTTTTTAGCTGGAATGTTAATTTATTTTGAAACTCAATTTGCTCCTTGTATTGAGTTTTCTGAAGCTCGAATGAAAGATTTTGACGCTGTTATAGCAACTGGAAGCAATAATACATCAAAGCATTTTGAGTATTATTTCGGAAAGTATCCTAATATAATTCGTAAAAGCCGCACCAGTGTAGGTATAATTAACGGTAAAGAAACCCGTGAACAATTGTCTCTGCTTGGAAATGATATATTCTTGTATTACGGATTAGGTTGCCGCAATATTTCTAAAGTTTTTGTTCCTAAAGGCTATAAGTTTGATACTTTATTTGAAGCATTGTACGACTATAAATATGTTTTAGATAATAAGAAGTATGCTAATAACTACGAATATAACAGAGCTATTTATTTAATGGATAGTTTAGTTTTTCTAGATAATAACTTCTTAATGATTAAAGAAGATGCTGGGTTACATTCATCGGTATCTGTTTTGTTTTTTGAATATTACGATTCGTTAAACGAGGTTGATGAAAAATTAAAATCAATTGCTAGTGAAATTCAATGTATCGCCACTTTGGATGGTGACCAAGGAAAGGGATATTTACAGTTTGGTCAAACACAATTCCCAACTGTTTTTGATTTCGCTGATAATGTTAATACTCTTGATTTTTTAGCTAAAATTTAGGTTTGCTTTTGTTGTAGTATTCAGCTAATCAATGTTGATAACATAATATCCATGTATTCATTCTGTGCTCAATTACTTCGTTAATTTGAAGCATCTTACACGTTAATAACATATCGTTTAAATATCCTGATAACCCTAATTTTAAAGGTTTAAAGGATGTTTCATTTTCTATTAAACCTAATACAATAGTTTCTATTATTGGTAAAAGTGGAAGCGGCAAATCATCTTTAATGAAATGCTTGTATGGAATTGTAGATGTGGATAAAGGAGAGATTCTATTTGAAGAGGAAAAAATATTTGGACCATCTTATAATTTAATTCCGGGGCATGAGAATATTAAATTAGTTTCTCAGGATTACCAAGTACTCGAAAATCATACGGTTGCAGAAAATGTTTTGGATAAACTTGCTGGCTACGTTCAAGAATACAAGGAGAAGCGAGTGAAGGATTTATTAAAAATTTGTAAGCTAACTAAATTTGCAAATAGAAGAGCCAAAGAACTTTCTGCTGGGCAAAAACAAAGAGTTTCAATTGCTAGAGCATTGGCCGATTTCCCTAAGCTTTTATTATTAGATGAACCGTTTAATAATTTGGATTTAGGAATTAGAGATGAAATTTTTTCTTATATCCGAACTGAAATGATAAAAATAAATGCAGCGTGTTTATTAGTTAGTCATCAGCCTGATGAAGCTTTGAGATACTCTGATGAGGTAATGGTTTTTGATGAAGGAAAGATTATTGAAAAGGCAAGCCCCGAAGATTTATATAAAAAGCCAAAAAGTATTGAAATTGCTAAACTAACAGGTAAGTTTAACCTTATTAGTAAAACGGATTGTTATGCAAGCAAGGGGCTAAAATTTGAGAAGGGTAAATTAGTGCTACGTCCTGAAAATTTAACCAACTCAACTGAGACTTCAGCTAATTTAACAGTTACTGTTTTAAACAACTTATTTTGTTTTGATAAATACGAAGTCATTGCAAAAACTAAGTCAAATAAAAGAATTAGTTTTTACTCCAAATCTCAAATCAAAGTGGGTAAAGAGGTTTATTTAAAAATCGTAAACAATTAATTTAAATACTTGGTGCTGTAAATTCGTTCGGGAATTTTTGCTGCACTAAATTTTCTGCTGAGATTAGCATCGCATCAATATTATTCAAATCAAATTTAATTCCCAATTCATCAATTGCTTTGTGCGATTTATTTCCCAATTGCCCATCAATATTTCCGATTTCTTTTCCTAAGCGAATTAAACAAGATTGAATGGCAGCTGCGTTTTGGTTGGTTCCAAAAGCATCAACATGAACGCCAATAGATAAAATTGCACTTGCTGATGCGGCTGTGTAAGCTGGAAAGTTTTTTCCTTTGCCTGCAGCATAATAATCATAAACAATTTGGTGACTTCCTCTACAGTCAAAATGCCAAGCCTCCGATTGATTTGATTTTGGTTGTTTTATAATTGGAACAACTCCATATTTTGCTGCAATAACCCAAAAATCGGCCAACGAAATTTTCATTGATGCTAAATCCATATCAAAGCCTCGTCCTGCTTCATGAAAACTACCTCCAGGAGGCGGACTAAATGCTTTTTTCTTGCCTGAAACGTAGTCGTTATGGGATTGAGATTGCATGTCATAACTTCTAAATAAATCACTTAGTATAAGTTTACCACCTTTTTTAGTTAAATCTTTGGCAATATTAAAAATAGCAGCATATGTATCTGGTGTACACTTGGCCATACGAGTAGGCAAAGGTTGTGCATCGCCTTGACTATTTTTGTAAATAGATGTAATGTTAATAGGAATAAGCGGTGATTTCATGAGTTTAGTTTTTAGTATTGATTAGGTTTAATTTAATTATTCTACAGTTCTAATTGTCCAAAAATCTTCTGAGTATTTTGTGCTTGTTACGTATTTATAAGGCATTGTAAAATATCCTTTGTCGCCCCATTTGTTTCCCCATGAGTTTCGAATTATAAAACGTTGTGTTCTGTCGTCATATCCTACAGCCAAAACAGCGTGTCCGCCCTGCACAGATTCTTTGCTTTTTACAGGCATATTCAGAATTCCTGTTTTTTTTACTTTATCACTTAAGAAACCATCAAAAATGGTGAAACCGAATATAAACGGATATCCAGATGCTAAACATGCTTTTAATTCTGCTAAAACGGGATTTAAACGTTTATATGATTTTAGTTGATTGTTTGTAGCAACTTGGTAGCATTTTGGACCAGGCTTTTTAGCGAATTTCATGCTTTTGTAATCGTATTGCCACATGGTTTCTGGACATACACCAATTTTATTTAATGATTTTATTCCGTTTCTAATTTGCGCTCCATTATCACACCCTATGGTTTTTTCTATAACACGTTCATTGTAATAAATAAATAATCTAGATGGAATAAAATCTTCTTGCCCGGCTTTACGTTGTGCGTATTGAAAGGCTGCTCCAATTGCATTCGCAGTGCAACTACCCAAATCGCCTTGGGTAGTATATACATTAGGGAAATTATTCTCCCTTAAATCAACTCTTGGTGGAAGTTTATTTTTGAATCGTTTTGGAGGAGTATAAATATGATCGCGAAAGTCAGGTAAATCAGGTTTCCAGCCTAATGAACTTTTTAAGGTTTTCATTTGTTTAGGTTTTAGTTAAACAAATATATAATTTATTCCAATAAATTAAAAGTGTTACGCAAAGCCTCTTATTTTATAAACTAGATGTCCAAAAACTTCATGTATCAAAAGCGTCCACTGCTCTAAAGCTTCGGCATTAGGAATTAAACAGTGATCAAAGGCAAATTTTCTTCCACCGCTATATCTATCTGTTGGGAAAGCTTTGTAATTGCTTAAGCCAACTTTATTAAAGCAGCCCATTGACCTTCGCATATGAAACGATGAAGTTATCAATAGGAATTTTGATTTTATTTTTAAACTATCCATTAAATGCTTTGTATTTAAGGCATTTTCTCGCGTATTTTTCGATTCATTTTCAATAATAATGCATGAATCTGCAACACCATTTTTCACTAAATAATCCTTTAAGATTTTGGCTTCCTTATGGTCAGGGAAACTTATGCTCCCTGAGCCACCACTTAAAATAAGTTTCTTTACTTGTCCTGTTTTTAATAAGGTAACCGCCTGATGCAATCTGTCGGCACTTCTCATAAATTGCGGTTTATCTTGTCGCTCATCATATCTAATCATTCCTCCTAAAACAACCGCATATTCGTATTTTTCAGTTTTTGGTAAATCTGTAGTGGTTACTTCCCACGCTCTGTAAAATTCATCTACAATAAACGAATTCGAGAAGAAGTAAATTAAAATAAAACTTCCCCAAAGTAATTTTTTCTTACGGGTTTCTATTTTTGTAAGCATTCCCCAAATAAACATTACAACAAACCAAAATAATGGCATTAACAAAAATTGTAATATTTTGGAAAAGAAGAAAAACATAGTCAAAAGTACTCATTTTGGCATGATTTTTCGTTTGTACGAGCTATTTATATTAAATTTTTGCTGAAATACATTAACATTTTTTCACTTTTAAATTTAATAAAATTAGTAACTTTAAACTTTAAGATAATTAAACACACACAGTATGCATAAAAAATTATTAATTGGCTTATTAGTATTGTCAGGACTGGTTTTTGCTCAAAAAAAGGCAAAGGCTCAAACAAAAGGAAAACCAGCAGTAGAAACTGGAGGTTATAATTTAAGCTTTACAGTTAAAGATTTAAAGGATTCTGCTTGTTATTTAACTAAGTATATGTGGGATAAAACATCTCCAAATATTATTGTTGATACGGCAAAATTGGATAAAAAGGGAACAGTTGTTTTCTCAGGAAAGAAAAAATTAGAGAAAGGGATTTACTCTTTAATTGCTGCAAAACGATTAATTATTTTGTTTGATGTGATTGTTGGTGATAACCAAAGTTTCTCAATTGCTACAGATACTATTGATTACTATAAACATATGAAAATCACTGGTTCTCCTGAAAACGAGGACTTTTTGAATTTCGTAATTTTTATGAGCTCAAAAAATAAAGAGCGTATGGATTATGAAAAGGAAGTAATGGCTAAGAAAACTGCTGATAGTACTAAATTAATTACTGAAAAAAATACTGAAATTTTTAAGTTGATTAAAGCTTACCAAAAAGATTACTTAAAAAAGAATCCAAGCAATTATATGGCAACGATTATTCGCCTGCAAATGGATTTGGATATGAGCGATGTTGAAATTCCAAAGGCATCTAATAATCGACCCGATAGTGTTTGGCAATATAACTATTACAAAAACCATTATTGGGATGGAATTGATTTAACGGATTTAGGCGTTTTAAATACCAATAAATTGTATTACGATAAACTGAAGAAGTATATTGAAAAGGTAGTACTGCAGCACCCTGATACTTTGATTAAAGAGTGCGATCGTTTAATTGAAAAAGTTAAGCCAAACAAAGAAATGTATAAGTACATGGTTTACTTTTTAACTTATACAATGGAGAGCTCTAAAATAATGGGAATGGATGCGGTTTTTGTTCATATAGCTAAGAAGTATTACTGCGATAACAATACGGCATTTTGGTTAGATAAAAAGACCTTAGATAAAATTTGTGACAGAGCAACAATTCTGTATCCTTTATTGTTAAATAATAAAATTACGGATTGTCGTATGATGGATACCACAGGTACCAAAACAGCTCAGAAATTAGGTATTGATACGATAACAGATAGCAAACGTTTAACAGATGTTTACTTAAAAAACCGCGATATGTTAGATAAGTTACAAATTAACTTATACAGCATTAAGGCAGATTACACAATTTTAGTTTTCTGGGATGTTGATTGTGGTCACTGTAAAAAGGAAATTCCAGTTTTATTAGAATCTTATCATAAACTAAAGAAAGAAGGTTACGATATACAAGTAATGGCGGTTTATACAAAGGATGAATACAATAAATGGAGACAATTTATTAAAGAGCAAAAGTTAGATTGGATTAACGTAGCAGATGGCATTCACTTAAATAATATCACCAAGACCTATGATATTTTCAGTACTCCAGTTATTTACATGTTAAATAAAGACAAAGTAATTAAAGCTAAGCGAATAGGAGCGGACCAAGTTGAGGATGTGATTAAGATTATGAAGCGCGAAATGGAAATGAAGAAGTAAAGTATTCTAAATAAAAAAGAAAATCCCCATCAAGTTAATAGTTGATGGGGATTTTCTTTTTATAAGTTAAACAGGTGTTTATGAAACTAAAACGAATATGCTAAGTTTAATGTCCCAGTAAATTCTCCGAAGGATTGTGAGGAAGCCAAGGTTTTGAATTTGCGCGTATATACGGCACTTAAGCTTAGGCTTGGTTTACCAAGTTTTTTGTTTTTAACTTTTGGATTAAAATTGAAACTTGCTCTACTGTTCAAAACAGAACTGCTTATTTCTTTGTTTGTATATCCCCAATTGTAAGCTGTTCCAATGCTTGCTCGTAAAGTGTTTTTTAAGAAACCTTGCCCTAAAGTTAAATTTGGACCAGCAAAAACACTATTGCTTAGTAATGCTTCCGATTTATTAGCGTTTACACCCAAACTCATAGAGGTTTTAGTTTGTGTAAAATTTAAGCTATACATTAAATTACTATTATAAATTTTATTTGGAACATTTTTGACTTGCGTGCCCGTTTTTTCTCCAGTAACCTGATAATTTCCGGTTAAAATTAAGGCTTGTTTTAGCTTTACTTTTCCAAAATTATGACTTATCGTTCCATTTGCATTTTGGCTTAATTGATAGTAATTAAGTGTGTCTGCAGGTGTTGTAACATAAAATGGATCGCTTTGAGGGCGAACATTTGTAAAACTATTAAAGTTGGAATAACCTGCATTAAAATTCCATTTTTGATTGGGAGCATAACTAATATTTGTGCTTCCAACCCAACGTTTTGTCGTACTAAACTTAGAATCGTCTAAGTTATTACGCTGAAAGCCTGTGTTTATACCAATATTCAATTTACCTTTAAGCAGACTGAGAGCAGGCGCAATAGTTAAATTTCTGAAGTCATTGTTAAAGTAATATGCTCCTAATGTTTTATAATCTGGATCAACATGCTCAAAGTTTAAATTTACTTTAAGAATACCAAGATTAAATCCTAAACTAGTTTTGTAGGCATGAAAAAACTGGCTCGAACCTGTTGTCTTATAAATTAATGGTAATTTATTTTTTGTAACACTGGGCTCTTCATCACTAACCAATAAATTTTTTGTTAAACCCGAAACGGCATACTCAGCTTCGAGTGTAACATACTTATTAAATTTTGCTTTACCTGTAAAACCAATTGCTGTATTTGCTTGAGGTACTATTTGTGAATTTGCAGGCACATAAGGTATTGAGTATATATCATCTTTTGCTGTGAAGTAAGATACTCCTATTCCATATCCCTTTTTTTCGTATGCTACTTTCGCACCAAAGCCCATACGTTTATAACTCATATCGGCATCACTTTCGTTTATTGCATCATAAGCAACAGCTTTTTTAAAGCGGCCATACAATGCTGAAATCTTCCAGTTTTTTGGTGTTAGTTCAAAAGCACCACCTAAAAAAACATGTCCGGCCATTGTATAGGGCGAATAATTCAAACTGGAATAACCAGCATAACCTTTAATCCATTTGTAGGTAGGAGTAAAGTTTGTCATATTAAAAGGCTGGGTAAATTTACTTTGGTTATTGCTATAACTGTAATTAAAAGGCAAACTAACATCCAATATTTTTGCAGTAATATTCCCATTAAAATACCAGGTAAAAGGGTCACGACGATTCGCAATCCCTTGAGCATCATAAAATAGGGCGTTGTAATTAAAACCACCACTAATAGTAAGCATATCCTTTTTACCAATCTTTTCTAGGTTTTGAGAAAAGGTAAGGTTGCTTAGTATGCTAAGCAAAATAGTATATAGGGTTGTTTTTTTTAACATCTTGTATTGATAATTCCTAAATGAGTTAATTTAATAGTCATTGCATCATAATTGTTTGAGAGTGAAAGAAATTGATCTTCGATCTCCCTTTTACTAATACCTAACCAACGACCGTTAACTTCAATATTTGATAGGGCTATCTCCTTTTCTCGTTTTAATCTATCTTGTGAAGGTATATATATAGATGTAAGAAATATGTTTTTGGAAAATAAGAGATTTTTTAAGCAAATAATTTCTTCATAATCGTTAGCCGCAAAACCAACTACAATATTGCTTTTTTGCTCAATGATTTCTTTACAAATAAGATTTAGTTTGTCCAAATTAGAATTATTTATTATACTGAAATTATTTTTCACCATGATTTGACCAATATTAATTCGATTTGTGTTTATCATACTGTCAAATACATTGTCATTTGAATCTATGCCAATTGTTATGTATACCTCATTCATCCTCTCTAATTTATAGTTCTGAATGGAGTTCCAAGTTCTTCAAGCTCAACAACAAACCATTCCGTCCCGTCAGAATCAATTTTTGGTACTCCATTTTCTTTATATGCTGTTGGAATTCCAATTTGCTTAAATAGCCCTTCATCTAAAAGGACTTCCTTTTGTATTCTTGTACATGCAGGGTTCGAAGAACAACGGTTTATTCCCCATTCAGAAATGTCATCGATATCTATTCCATTTTTCGACTTAATTTTCATTATAACTTTTACTTTCGTTCCAGAGATATTTGCACCAGAAGAAGATAAAAAATCTATTGCGACAGCTTCATCTTTTGTACATGAAACCATACCCTTTAAGGGAACATTTGCTTTCCCGGATTTAAATAGTGTGTTAAAATCAGCTAATGAATATGTGCGTCCCCTGATTACATTTGTTGTTACTAATCGATTTGTAGCTTGTAATTTGTATAGAGCGTTTTTAAGTGTTTGATAAAGTTGCAATTCGAATGTATTAAAACTTACTATATCGACAATAATTTCATTTCCATTTCGCATTTTGTCTAAAATCACATTGCCATTTACAGTATATTTATGGATAGCCGCCAGCTCAATGTCGCTTAATGATCCTATGATTTTAGTGAATTTATTTTGGTTCTTTAGTTGATTTATAATTGCCAAGGATTCTTGCATATCAACATGCGAAGCAAGTCCAACTACGCTAGCAACTTCATCAATCAAATTCGCTCTCTTTAACTTATAATAAAGTTTAAGTATTTGCTTTTTAGTTGCAGCTGGTAATGAATTAATTTTCCCTCCACATTGTTTAAGAGCTAAGTAAAATTCGTTTGCACTTGTTTTGCTTACTGCTTTTATTGAATTTATTGAATTTTTGCTAAATGTGCGCACATTGCGCCAAGCATTGGGCAGTGATTTTACGGTAGAAGGTAAATCAACAACAAGTAAAATAGCGTCAACTTTATTTCTTAAGTTGATAATATCTGGGTCAGATGTAACCCACGCAGTTGTATTTAATCCTATACTTAAATAATTGGCAGCTTTGTATACATTAACAGCTAAAGTTGCATACTTTGTTCCATTCAAAAGAGGTAATGCCGCTCCATCTGTTAATGCTACGGCAACTACTTGAACTGTAATAGAAATAGTATTTGTGATGTTTTCTTGGAGGTTCGCTTTCTCTTGTTCATTGTTTAGATAATACAAATAAAGCGCAGGTACTAATGCAGAACGTGATGGCCCAAGAGTTTTATTAATGTCTTCATCTTCACCATCATAGCTAATAAAAACTGGCTGATAAATATCAACTTGTGAATTTTCGGGAAAATCTTGTGTTATAATGTCATTCGTAACAATATAATTGTCGGGATGCAGAATATAGTCATCCGAATTACTTGGTAAATCTGAATTAGGTGGTGGTGGATTTAAGACGACGTTCGTATTATCTGAAGTGGGTCGCGGTATAAAATGTTCCACAACATCTGTTACAACTCGATATTTCAACTGAATTGTTCCATTACTGTTCACATCAGCTTGTAATATTGAGCAATCGCCAATATCAATGAAGTTAGGAGCTACGTTTATTATTTCGTAGGAACTTTCACTGCTGTATTGAGAGGCCTTAGCTTTGTAATAATAAATAAAGTTTTTTGCAAAATAATGAAAGAGATCGTCAAGATCGTTCCCACTGGTTTTGTCAATAATGAAGTTGATGTACTTTCCGTTCGTATTACTTACTTGTATGTTTAATTTTAAACTATCATAAAATTCAGGAATAAATTGAGATGAAATAATGCCGATTAGCTTGTTAGCCTTACTTTCATCGTAATTGCCTCTTATGAATACTCTTAAAGCATGTAAACGTTCTTTAGAATTTAAAGCGTAGTAATCTGTATTGTTAAATTGATTTAGAATATCATTTAATTCACTTGTATTT
>CAZRUA010000108.1:0-12287 GCA_964603125.1 uncultured Flavobacteriaceae bacterium
TTTACCAGTAACATCAATAATTTTTGTTGATTGGGTTAAAACAACATTCGCCCCTAAAACAGCTTCTTTACCAACGTGAACGCCTTCTACTACAATACAACGGCTTCCAATAAAACAATTATCCTCTATAATTACAGGTGCTGCTTGAACGGGTTCTAAAACACCTCCAATACCAACACCTCCGCTTAAATGAACATGCTTGCCAATTTGCGCACAGCTACCAACTGTTGCCCATGTATCCACCATAGTTCCCGAATCAACATAAGCACCAATATTTATAAACGAAGGCATGCAAATTACTCCAGAAGCAACATAAGCACCATAACGAAGTACAGAGCCAGGAACAGTTCTAATTCCTGCATCTTGCATACCCGTTTTTAAAGGAATTTTATCATAATATTGCTCAGGTCCTTCCTGCATAATTTCCATTTTGCGAATAGGAAAATATAAAATAACAGCCTTTTTAACCCAATCGTTTACTTGCCAAGTTGTTTTACCCGCTGCATCTACTATAGGTTGCGCTACTCGTAACTCACCTTTGTCGAGTTTCTGAATAACCGTATTAATAGCCTCTTGCGAATCCGCCTTTTGAAGCAAGTCGCGATTATTCCATATTTCTTCGATAATTTTTTGCATAAAAAAAATATTTTTTTGGTGCAATTTACAGAAAATATGTATATTTGCACTCCCAAAACGGGAAATGGTTTCGTAGCTCAACTGAATAGAGCATCTCACTACGGATGAGAAGGTTAGGGGTTTGAATCCCTTCGAGATCACAAAAAGGCTTGATATTTTCAAGCCTTTTTTATTTTCCTACATTTCTCAAAACAAAAATCAAACACGCCATTCTATTTTAAGTATTGCTACAAATATTTATTAAAAATATTTAGAATGCATTTTAAAACGAAAGTAAAATTCAAAGCATCAGCAAAAAATTATAATTCAATTAAGAAAATAGCAAAGGCTTTTTCGAAAATCGAACCGCTCAATTTACACTTTGAAATTCAGCAACTTACAGAATAAGTAATGTTTTGTAATACCTAGTGGTAATCATTTGTAATGCTTAAATGAGAAGCTTAAAATAAAACTATAGGGAACTTTGTATTCAAAAAAAATAACCATGAATGAAAAAAACAATTTTATTTTAACAGGGGCTACTGGTGTTTTAGGCTCACATATATTTTATGAATTACTTTATAAAATAGGTAAGGATAACTATGAGGGTGAAATAGTATTATTAGTTAGAACAAGGAATAATAGAAGCGCAATTGAAAGAGCAAGGGACTTACTTGTTTCTGATTTAATACCAGATTATTTAAAAGAAACTGAACTTGATAGGCTTTTTACTAAACATGTTACAATTATTGACGCCGATTTAACCGATTTAACTAATCTAAAACTTGCATTTTCTGGAAATACAAAAAAATACAAATTAATTCATTGCGCTGCATCAGTAAATCTTAGCAACAGCAATTCAGCATTTGATGAGATTAAAAGCACAAATTACCAAGGAACTATTGATCTTGTAAACACATTGCTACCAAATTTAATTAAGGTAAGCTATATTGGAACATCCTTATCTTACAGAGAAACTGAGGACATTACACCATTCCGAAATCATTATGAACGTTTTAAAGCTGATACAGAAACCATTATTGAAGAACTTTGCGAGTCGAATGGCATCTTCTTTCAAACGCTAAGACCAAGCATAATATGTGGTCGTTTAATTGACAGCCCAAACTATGTTATTTGCAAGTTCCTAGTTTTTTATTTATTTGGCGCTTTCTTTTACCGAACAAAAATTGGGCATGGCGAAATTAAAACACGTATCATGATTAATCCAGATTCGGGATTAAATATTATTCCGGTTGATTATGCTGCTAAAGCAATTGTAAGAGCTTTGGATACTGATTTAAAGGAGTTAAACATTGTAAGTAGCAAATACCTACCAAATACTTTTACAATACCTACTTTACTGAATGAAATTGGCTGGCATAATTTTGAATTAGTACACCAAATGCCTCAAGATTTAAATACGATAGAAAAGCTATATTACCGCACAGTTGGTCCTCAGCTAACATCTTATTTGACATCGGAAAACTATCCATATAATATGAGCGACTTACATATTTTAATGCAAGATATAAAAGAACCTGATACTTACAATGAATTTAAAAACTTATGCGCTTATGCTGTAGAAAAAGAATTTGAAAATGCTTTGGTATAATAAAATTACAATCTCGAATTAATACTCGAGATTGTAATCATCGTAAACTCCACCATAATCACCATAACTATTTAAACGTCTGCGACCAATATTTCTGAGGTCCTCTACTATTTCATCAATCTGTTCCGTAATTGTTTTATCTGTATCGATGTAAACATTTTTTTGGAACACCTTAGTATCCGTCTCAATTTTCAACGAATCAGTTGGTTCCATTCCAACATAATCCAATTGCCAATCCTTGTTGCCATATTTCGCCTTTCCTGGTTTACGCTTAAAGAAGTAAACATAACCTTTACCTTTTTTATTCTCAACCCATCGTTTTTCTAAGAACACAATACTATCCTTCTTTTCTTCTTTTTTATCGTCATCACCATAGTAATAATTGCTATTAGGCTTTTGACCATAAAGCATAGCATAAACAATATCATACTGATTTTTTAAATTGCTATCAAATTTATCCAAACGTTTAATACGTTTCAACTCAGTATACATCTTCTCTCTAGTTTCAAGGTTTTTGCACAGGTTACTGATTAACGTATCGGCAACAGGTAATTTATTTTGAAGCATTAAAACAGCTGCATTTAACTTTAAATCTGAATCTTTCACCTTAAGCAGCTTTTCATAAAAACTCTTCACATTAGGCTCAGCAGCAAATGGAACAAGAATGCTTGCATAGTTCAACAAATCGCTTCTGAACGAAGTTGTGAAATTTTTAATGTAACGTGTAGCTCTTGCAATACGAGGGTCAGAAACATCACCAAATTCCAAATATTTTAATGCTTCTTCCATAGCAGCCTGAACATTCATTTTATTGCTATACGAATTCTCATCTTTGTTGGTATTATCGTTATTTAACTGTCGTTTCAATTCATCGTTTGCCTCGCGTAAAATGAGTTGTTTTTGACCAGCATAAACTGTTGAATTTACAATTCCACTATCCACCAAAGTAGCTAACAAAGCATAAACTCCATCTTTGTATTCAGGGTAACGAGTGTAATCTAACAATTCGGGGAATATTGGTTTAGCTAAAATCAAAGAATCATAAAACCCAGATAAAACATATTCAACCTCACTGTTTTCTTCAGATACTAATGGAGTTTCTGATTTAAGCATTGCCAGAGCAGCTGGTGCTTTCTCAGCTGACTTTTGAAGACTAACTGCAGTTAATGCCATTACTTCCAAATAAGACGAATCGCGATATGTTTCATATTCATTCTTTAAAAACGGAATTATCTTTTTATTATCCATATAGGTTAACTCCGTTAATAAATTTGATTTCATTGATTTTTTCAAGGTATCAAACAAAGGACTTTCAATTATTTTCATCAAATCATCAGCGTACTTCTCATCAAAAATTAATTGAGAAAATCCAGTTTCAACTCTAACTTTCGTTAAACTATCCGTAGAATTAATTTCCTTTAAAAACACAGGAACCTTATCAATAAAAGGACTTACACCAAGCACAGTATCTTTTAATTTAAATGAATCGAAAAATGTTTTTGCCCATTTTGTCAAACCTTGAATGGTATCTGATTGATGCGTAAGTCTGTAAAAAGCTCCATCTTTCATTATGATACGCTCATAAATACATTGAATAGAGTTGGTGTCAGTTAAAATCAAATCATACATTTCTCCACCTTTAACCTCAGTTTTTACTTTAGATTTAATCACTAAAGAGGTATTTCTATCTTGGAATTGCTTAAAAGTAGATTTCCAAAACTCGTCTTTGTTTTTAAACATTGCATAATCATGATACTTGTAATAATTCACGCTTACCTTTTCATGCGTAGCATCTGCATAAAAATTATCGCTGTATGATTTAGCTTCAAATTTATTTTCTTTCTTTTTGTCATAACCACCATAATAATCATAGTAATCGTAAGCATAAGCCGAAGCCTTTTTAGCATCTTCCTTTCGTTTCTCAATAAAATCCGACTCAACCGTGAAATACATATTTGTATCTGTGTAAGTTTCAAATTTCTTATTGTAAATAAAATCAGTAAACTTAAACGAATCGAAAAACTTATCGGCGCGCTTATTATCTTGGGTTTTAGAAGCTAACATAAAATATTGATCAGCCTTGATAATAAATTTCACAAAAAACTTTTCATTACTCGTTTTATTTTTTAAAACAAAATCAATAGCAGGTTGCCTATCTACTTTGGTGAATTTTTTACTTTCAACTTCATATTTTATGCTCTTAGCAAATTCCTTCCCTAACTGATTCAATTCAAAAGTATCTTCTTCAATGTAATCGTAATCAGTATATAAAGCTTTGGCTACGCAATAAAAATTCTTTCCTTCTTCAGTAGCAGTAACATTGTTTACTTGATAGTAGTTACTGATGGTCTCTGCGTCTTCATAGTTATAAGTTACAGGAATTTGAACAGAAAAATTTCCTTCTTTTGGAGCAAAATTAGTCCAAGCCCCTGAATTATTGCGCGGGCGGAACTTAATAGTACTAAAAAATTTATTTCCTTCGTCCTTCACCCATTTACCTGTTCCTCCCATTTTTATAATGATGATTTCATCAGGACAAACATAAATGTGATAACGCTGAACATCGCCTCGTTTGGTTTCATTAGTTATATCAAAACCTGGGTTACCATTGCTATTTGTAATCTCTTTTTTAGAAAGGATTTTACCCGGAATATTTTCATAAAGCAAGGAATCAATACGCTTCATAGTATACTGAGGCGTTCTACCATAAAGTGCGTCGTACGATTTAATACGTGAAATGTAATAATAGCTACCGTTAATCATTTCAGGATACAAATACTGCTTATAATCCGAATAGGAATTTAACTCGGTTAGTTTTCCTGGCATTTCAACACTAAACAATGAATCTTTAGGGAACTGAACACTATGTTTTAAAGGAATACGAGTTTCCTGAATAGTAGTCATCATTTTTTTTGCCTTCTTAGAAATAGTTTTGTTTACCGGGCGAACCGTATATCCCATTCGTTTCAACAACATAATAACCCCTGTATCGCCTGGTAAATGAGCTGCTCCTACTCCAGTGAATAATGATTTTATTTTCATTATTGAATCCATATTGCGCACAAAAACTTTGTTACGCTCCTCAATCATCCATTTACCAAAGTTCTTAGAACGATATGTCATTTTCTCTAAAGAATCTAACAAATCTAAATCACCTGCACGATAAGCGTTTTCAATTTTTTCTTGAATTGGAATTCCATCTTCATATAATTTTGGATTGTAATTATCGTACATATCCTCATCACTGTTTTCATCTGGCTTACGCGATTTAGCCTCCATCTCCATAGATTCTTTAAAATCTTCGAGATTAGTTACAGGCTTACCGCTTTTTTTAGCTGATTGATAAATGAACATATCTAAATAAGTGTCTTCTTCAAAGTTTTCTTGCGACTGATCGTAGCGATACAATAGACCATTGATATTATGAGGGTCTTGAGACAATAAATATTGTAGTGCTTTATTATCTGGTGGATTAATAGCAAAGGCTTTTGAATAAAAGGAAGAAGAACCATTATTGTACCTACGCTGATTCATGTTAGCACCAATACCGTCAGCCCCCCATAAATTCATATCTTTCATATTATCCAGCCATTCATCGGGATTTGTTTCCAAACCAATAATATCGGCATTTTTAATTGCTAAGAAAAAAGTATCAGATAAATGAAAGGCAACTTTACTACTTACATGCATAGTACCATACAAGTATGATGGCTTTTTTAAACCATTACCCGTTATCTCATACAATAAACCTTGAAATTTTTTATTGTTTTGTGCTGTTAAGCTGCTGAATGAATTGACCAAAACAGCAAATACTATTGCCGTTATTAATTTTGACCCAAAAGTTTTTTGCATAAGCGCTCTAGTTTTTTATAATCGTTCGATAATTTAGGCTTAACTAAGCGGTTTATTTCGAAGAATTTGCATGGTAAATTTCGCTAAATAAATTTAAAAAATCAAGTTCTAAAGTGGTATTTTAACTTTCTTTAGAATTTATTTTAAACATATAACGTTAAAACACCCATAGGTTACAATTTAAACTTTAAACAAAGGCTTTTGAAGCTGAACTAATTATAATACCTTTGCGACCATGCAAGAACTATCAAAAGTAATTTTAAATAAGGGAAGAGAACAATCGTTGCTTCGCTTTCATCCGTGGGTATTTTCGGGAGCTATTAACCGTGTAGATGGAAAACCAGCTGACGGAGATTTAGTGGAAGTTTACTCTAACCAACGCGAGTTTTTAGGAATTGGCCATTATCATCATGGCAGCATAACGGTGCGCATTATTAGTTTCACAAAACAAATTATTGATGCAAACTTTTGGAAACAAAAAATTGAAAAAGCTTACAACCTGCGTAAATCGTTTGGATTAACTGATAGTTCAACAACCAATTGTTACCGCTTGGTTTTTGGAGAAGGAGACGAATTACCTAGTTTAATCATTGATATTTATGATACAGTAGCTGTAATTCAAGCGCATAGTATTGGAATGCACTTAGTGAAAAATGATATAGCCGAAGCTTTAAAAAGCATTTATGGCAAAAAAATAACTTGCATTTATGATAAAAGCGCCGAAACTTTACCTAAGCAATATGCTGTAGGAATAAGTAATGCTGCTATATATGGCGAAGCAAAACAAGTTGAAGTAATTGAAAACGGAAATAAATTTTTAATTGATTTTGAAGCTGGTCAAAAAACAGGTTTTTTTGTTGACCAACGCGATAATAGAGCTTTATTAGGGAAATACGCAAAAGATAAAACTGTTTTAAACACTTTTTGCTACACAGGAGGTTTCTCGATTTATGCAGCTAAAGGTGGCGCAAAATTAGTTCACTCTGTTGACTCATCAAAAACTGCTATTGCCTTAGCTGAAAAGAATGCAGCGCTGAACAATCTGCAAAATCACGAAGCGTTTTGTATGGATACATTTGATTTTTTAAAAGAAAAACGCGCTGAATATGATTTAATTATTTTAGACCCGCCTGCCTTTGCTAAAAGCCGCGACAGTAAACACAATGCAGTTATTGGCTACAAAAAACTAAACGTGGCAGCTTTAAAACAAATTAAGCCAGGTGGAATTTTATTTACGTATAGTTGCTCGGGAGTAATTGACAAAATGCTGTTTTATAATACCATTGCCTCTGCTGCTATGGAAGCTAAAAGAAAAGTTAATGTGTTGCATTATTTACATCAACCTTTAGATCATCCAATTAATTTATTTCACCCTGAAAGTGAGTATTTAAAAGGCTTGGTATTGTGGGTAGAATAGTCTAAAACTTGAGCAGCTTATAGGTTTCAGTATTTTTAGAATCCATAATTTTTACAAAATAAACTCCTTGACGTAAGAAATCAATAGCAAGTTTATTATCCCCATTTGTTAATTGAATTGCTTTAACAACTGAACCTTTAAGGTCATAAATTGTAATGTTATTGGATTCTTCCTTTAGACCATTAATAAAAAGAAAATCAGAGGCTGGATTTGGATAAATTCCGAAAGATTTATCGGAAACAAAATCAACAACACGTAAGTCAGAAAAACTTAGTTTTCCGTCCTGCCCGTTTTTCTGAACTCGATAATATGAGATACCATTTAATGGATTTTGATCATAAACTAAAAATGAATTTTTAGATATTAAATTGGTGTTAAAAACCTCTATGTTATCCCAGATTATTCCATCAATACTACGCTGAACAGTATATTGCGAACTTTCATCATTTGCAACATCCCATTTTAACTCAACCCTTTTTTGAACAACTCGAGCATCGAAACTCAAAAATTCTGGACTCAATATTATAGAACAATTTACGGCTCCACTCACCATTTCAATATAAAAGCTAGATGCTGCACCTCCATTACCATCTATATACAAATAATACTTTTGATTGGTTGTTAAACCACTTAGATTAAACTCACAATTATCTGTTATGCCGTTTACATAAACATTTGCGGCAGTAGAAACCCCTCCCCCATTGCTTGTTATATAACTTGTATTATTAATGGATGCGTCATCAGGACAACCACCTGTTGGAACAACTGTTGGCGCTGAACATGAAGAAGGAGCTGTTAGTATTATAGGTTGCATATCTGAACTACCGCTACTGCTCGTATTCATCAAACCACTTATAGTTAAATAAGCCGATGAACCACTTGCATAAAACGAATACCAAGCCGAATTATTATTAGCTCCATTCCAGGAACAGCTATTTACTGTATTACCGGGATAGTTAGCATCAGGTGATGAGAAACCGTTATTGGTTCCACGCACTACATTTAAACCATCAATACAAATAGCTCCAGAGCAATCATCGTTAGAGGTTGTTGATGTGTAATCCACAACTGTAATTGCTGGACCAAAAACCAATTCAATCTTCTCGAAAGAAACTTCTGAAACTGTTGTCTCACTAATTGAAAATACCCAAGTTCCGTTTGGATTACTACCATCATTAAATGTTGCTAAACCTCCAGTGGTTTCAGTCTTATAATAACCAATGTTATGCGGGAAATACGAATTTTGAACTGTGGTTGTATAATCCTTTAAACGCTCAAGAGCTGCGTCACCTCTAAACTTCATATTCACCCAAATGGATGCAGTTGTGGTAGCTAACTGAGTTGAAAACGTATAATTAGTTCCACTAGGATTTGTTAAACGTAATTGATATGAACTTAAATTACCTGTACAAGATGAATTGCCTAATTGCAAATTTATTTGGCGTAAAACAGTTCCACCTGATGTTAAACCACCAGTAGGCAAGCCACTTACACTGATATTCCTTGTAAAAACACCAAAGGCACCACCCGAATTCCAAGTATCGCATGCTGCAACTGTAGTATTAGAAAAAGTACTTGTTTGTGCATGAAAATTTTTGACATAAAAAACAATGAACAAACAAATTAATTTAGGTAGTAGTTTCATAAAACAAACTTAACCTAAACACAAGCCTAAGTAAAGTTTGCTTTATTCTGATTGTCGCATTAGTTTTTTATATATTCCATTAAACACCTATGAAATGGCGTTATAACATCATCCGCTCCATACAATTTAGAAAGTAATACTGGCACCTTGTGAGAACTAAGATTAGCAACTTCGCTTAATAATTTAGCTGAAGAGTTTATTGCAAAAACACGATTACTATTTGATAATACTTTTTTAGTTTCACTCACAAAATAACTACTAACCAAATCATCGTTCCCTTGTTTTAAATTAATAACAATCTCCAATTGCCTCGACCAAGAAGCGATATATGGATTCTTTGTATAAGAAACATTCATTAAAATAGATTTAGCTTGTTTAATTTCACCATTTGTAAAACACTCGAAAGCTTTTAAAAACTTATAAAAATAATCGGATGATTTTGCCTGAAAGTATTTAGATGAATCATGATTAAAATAATTTATTTTTCCTTTTTTAATATTAAAAATAATTTGAGAAAAGAATAAGAAAAACATCGTTCTCTCTTCGACTTGCTTGTACTTTAAATCAATTTCAAGCGCACTTTCAATAGCATCCAAAATGTATGAGGAAGAAAAACCATAATGAAAACCATGAAGGAAATTTACAAAAAACATTTTCCTGCGAATCATATCAGCATTCTTGTCAGCAGCGCCAGTTAAGCAACTTAAGCACAATGATGAGTAAAGTTTAAACTTTTCGTTATGCTCGAAATTAAATTGAGCTAAAGACAAGTAAAACAAAGCCTTTACAGCAGGTATACTTGTTTCGTTGATTAAATCTAAAATCCCCTCCTCACTGGCAAAATCCTTCCCTAAAACATTTAAAGTACTTTTATCATCTAAATAAGCAGCCGAAATTTTGTCGTAAATGTTAGAGGTTTTACTCAAATAAAAATCGTGTGTTAATTGCTTTTGCTCTAGTAATAATTTCTTCCAATCTTCCAAATCCTTGCTAGTTTGCGAGCGGAGCTTATGCACAGATTTTTGAACCAAATAATAATCCTTAAACCAAAAGTCGTTTCTACTCTTATTGGAAGTATTCAGCTTTTCAACGTATTCTTCTTGCAATGAATGTAAATCTGTTTCCTTATAAATCTCACTTAACACATATGAGCGAAGAGCTGAATTTGCCTTGATATGATTAGTTATTTTCATGTTTTCAATTTCACCTGCAGCAAAATCGGTGAATCTCCTAATGGCATCGGCTTTGTTTTTATCAGAGCTATTTTTAGGTACAATATTTTGCTGAACAACTTGGAGGTTATTTTGAAAATCCTCAATACTTTGATTTTTTTTACCCAATAAAACAGCTAATTGCTTAATACGTTTATCTTCCGAACGATAACTTTTATTAAACAATAATTTACGTTCAGATGTATCTAACTCAGTAATTAGCGCATATAATTTTTTCCCAAGCATAGTTTTACTGTTTTTGAGTGTTTTAACTTCTTAACAATTGATTTACAAGTATTTTGAAGCAAGGTAAACACATCACTTGTCCTATTAAAAACAAATAAAACAATTTTGTCCTACTCAAATTTAAGAATAAAATCTAAAACAAAATAAAGAGAAAAAACAGTCATTTAAACCATTATTCGAAAAAACCTTAATAATTAAAACGAATAGGACAAATTTAAATCATCATAGGAAACAATCAAGTCATTAATATTCGCAAAAAGTAGCTATTTTGTCCTATTGATTATTAGGGTTTTGCACTAAAAAAATTACTTTCGTAACCAAGCAAAAAACCTTTTGTTTACGAACGGAATGTAAACCCAAGCCATAAGAGGAACTAAAATTAAAGTTAAAACCAATGTTTTAATTGGGCCAGGGAAATCACTTAACAGAGGTAAAACAAACATAGATAAAAGCGTAACCAAAGGATAAATAAATAACCATATTAAAATGGCAAATTTCCATTTTCTGGGATGTGTATTTTGTGACATATGAATTCTAAAAACGTAATTAATTTTGAGGCACAAATTTACTTATTCCTTTTAAGGAAAACTATTTCTTAAGGTTTCCACTTTTTTTCTTGCCGCGATTGCGGTAATAGAAATAAATTAACAAGCCAATTCCCAAAAGAACAGCGCTAAGCATTGGACGGTAGGCAAACCATGCCATGGCAATAATTACCAAAGTAATTGGTATGGACAATGCCAGACTAATTATTCCTGTGCCCATGCTAATCATACTTCCCACCAAAGGAATGATATTTCCAATGGCAACTAAAGGTCTGAAAATTGTTTTAAAACCAAAAAACATGAGAATAAAACCCAGCAAACGGAACATCCATGTTCTAAATTTATTCCCCTCAACAGCTTTAGCAAACATGTTTTGAGCCGAAGAGGTGCCTTCTTTCAATAAAAGTACAGTTTCATCATTCGATGCGATAAACTCCTTGAAGGTGTTTCCAATTTGTTTAGCCACAATACTTACCTTTTTAGGATAAATGGCATGATACGAAATTCTAACATCGCCAATTACAGGGTTTGTAATGTTTTTACTTCCAACATATATAACACCTGCGCTAAGTTCTGCATTTTTAATTTTAGAAAGATCTACTTTTCTTCCTTCTTTCTCTGCTATTTTTTTAGCATTAATTGCATCACTAAAAGCTTTTTCAATTTTATTAAATTCTGTTAAATCAATTTCTTTTTCTGCTTCTATTGTAGTTTTACCTCTTCCTTTTTTATCAACATAAATTCCTGTTGGATCTATAGTTTTTGAATAATCAATTAAAACTGGTTTTCTTTCTAAAGTTTTTAAATCAATAGGTTCAAAAGTTTTATATCCTCCTGATTGAGCTGCATATTCTATTCCTTTAATATTTTCTTTTTCTAAATTTTCTTCCCAACCTTTTGGTTTTTTATCTATTAGTTCTTTTTGTTTTTGATATACATCTTTTATAAGATAATCTAATTTCTTTAATGCTTTATTAATGTCTTTTGGAGTAGCTGTTAAAGTTTCTAGTCTAACAGGGAGATTATATAAATCTCCTGCATGGCCTAAATTAACATGAATTGTTCCAGCTTCTCTAGATTCAAAAGTAGCAGAAGTAAATTTTTCTTTAGCCTCTTTTCTTCTTAAATCTTTTTCTCTTCGTGT
>CAZRUA010000109.1:0-12243 GCA_964603125.1 uncultured Flavobacteriaceae bacterium
ATGTTTCCTTAGATTCGGTAAAAGTTTTAACGTTTAATAAGCAAACCGAGATTCCTTCTAAAATGGATACTATAACTCATCGTCCTAAGCCAAAGGAGTTTGAACACATTTCAAAAATTAGAAATAAGCAAGAAGGAATTAAATTTGCTGTTGATGCTGATACGAGCTTGCGCGACTTTTACTATTTCTATAAGCCTGAAGAAGCAGAAACAAAAACAGTTGAGAATCGTTATGCTAATATGATGGCTGTTAGCGATTCATCTTACGACCACATTAAAGGTAAATATGTGTATGAATTGTATTTTACTAATAAAGGCGGATGTGTAAGTCCAGTAATTATACAATGGAATTATAAAGACGGTACTAGTGAAATAGATAGAATAAGTGCTTATTTATGGCGTAAAAATGAGAATAGAGTAACAAGAACATTCTCAAAAAATAAAGAAGTAGCTTCTATACAAATTGACCCATATAAAGAAACAGCTGATATCGACGAGAAAAACAACTTATGGAATACAACTGTTACTCCAAGTCGTTTTGATATTTTTAAGTTCAAAAATGTTGGCCGCGGTCAAAGTGCAGGAGGTAATCCTATGCAAAAGGCGAAGAAGTAGTTAATATTGAAATCATAAAAAAGATAAGTCAATTAAATAAGAGTTTTTCAAAGTCTATTAGATTTAGTCTTTTTGTATCAGCTATTTTTATTGTTTTTTTTAGTTGCACCTCTAAAAAGTTAGAGAGTAAGAAAGTTGTATTAACTAATACTGTTTCTGACACACTTAAAACTCCTTTCCTTTCAAACATAGTAAGGGAACTAAACGATAATGTACTTTGCATTTTTCAAGACAAAAGCAATAATTATTGGTTTGGCACAAATGGAGCAGGAGTATACCGTTATGATGGAAAGTACTTATTGCAATTTACGGTTAAGGATGGTTTAGCAAATAATCAAATCCAAACGATTCAACAAGATAGTATGGGGATTATTTGGTTTGGAACAGGTTTATTTGGTGTTAGTAGTTTTGATGGTATAAAGTTTAAAACTTGGAGTAATGATTCAAGTGCTATTCAGGCAAACAATTTAAAAAGCGAATGGAAAGTTGAAGCTAACGATTTATGGTTTTGGGCTGGAGCAGGAGCTTATCATTATTCAGGAAATGAATTAAAATATTTACCTTTTATCAAACCCAATACTGATTCAGCATATATTCAAAAAACAGCCAACCAACTGAGTGCTTATGCGATTTATTGTACTTTAAAAGATAGTAAAGGAAACGTTTGGTTTGGAACTCAAAATAAAGGTGTTTGTTGTTTTAATGGGAAAACTTTTAAATGGTTTACCGAAAGGGGTTTGGCTGGACCTGCTGTTTTAGGTTTATTTGAGGATAAAAGTGGTAATATTTGGTTTGGAAACAATGGCTCAGGACTTTTTTATTATGATAGTAAAGTGCTACATAATTTTACAGAAGAGAAAGGTTTAAGTAATAAAGAGTTTGTTGTTTCGGGTAATTCTTTCCCTAATACTTTAGCAAGAGTTTATTGCATCAATCAAGATAATGCTGGTAAAATATGGATTGGAACTGTTGATGCAGGAGTATGGTGCTATGATGGAAAGGAGCTTCGTAATTATACAACAAAACAAGGTTTAACTAGCAATGCTGTAAATACTATTTACAAAGATAAAACAGGTGAGCTTTGGTTTGGAACCGATGACAAAGGTATTTGTAAATTTAACGGACAAAGTTTTTACAAATTCTTTCCGTAGTGGAATATGAATTAAGGAAATGATGGTCATTAACTAAGTCTTGAAACTATAACTCAATAGTTACGTTCATTTGTTTCTTATTCAATTTCAAAACCATATTTATTTCTTGGTAAAGCTTGTGGTAAGATACATTGCTGTTATTGGGCATAATGAAATTAATTACCGGGAAATCACGTTTAATTTTACTGTATTCCTCATATTCAGCATTTACTTTTTCAAGATATTCGGCTTTCATGTCTAGCTCATAACTGCGGTTACGTTTGTTAATGTTGTTGAGCAAATGGTCAACATTACAATGCATGAAAATTAAAACATCGGGTTTAGGTAATACATCATTTAGCCCGTTAAAGGTTTCTTCAAATAATTTGTATTGTTCGTTGTTTAAATTGACTTTTGCGAAGTGCAAGCATTTCTCAAAGCAATAATCAGCCACGAAGGTTTTGGTATTTAGATCTTTTTCTACACGCTTAATTTGCCTAAATCTGTCGAGTAAAAATGAGTATTCTAAAGGAAATGCATATTTTTCTGGCTCTTTATAAAAAAGTGGAAGTAAATGGTTTTCTTCAAACTCTTCTAAAATAAATTGCCCACCAAGTTGTAAAGCCAAGGTTTTACATAAGGTTGTTTTTCCTGCGCCAATATTTCCTTCTATACAAATGTAATTATACGCCATAATACTTAAAATCGAATTCCAATAATACAAACATCATCCACTTGTTCTAAATTACCTTTCCAGTTCTCAAAAGTGTTTTCTAAAACTAATTTTTGCTCGTCAATAGGTTTTGTATGTTCATTTAATAATAAATCATTTAACTGCTTGTATTTAAATTTCTTTCCCTTATCTCCACCGAATTGATCGGCATAACCATCGGTGTATAAATAAAGAGCATCACCTTTCTGTAACTCTACTGTGTAATGCTTAAAACTATTCATTCGTTCATCTTTTCCAACCGGCATTTTATCTTTTGGCAACTCGTTTATTTCATTGTTATGAATTAAAATGGGTTCGTTGTTTGCAGCTGCGTATTCAATTAATAAGGTATTTCCGCTTTCGGACTTAACTTTATGTTTTATCAGTATAGCATCCATACCATCTTTTTGTCCATCAGTACCAATGGTATTAATTAATCTATCACGTACAAAGTTTAAAATTTCATTCGGCTTTTCTATGTCTTTTTCCTTTATAGCTTCGCTTAAAAAGCCCATATTTAATAGGCTCATAAAAGCGCCAGGAACTCCATGCCCAGTGCTATCGCATATAGCTAAATAAAAATTACCATTGTGCTCAGTTGCCCAATAAAAATCTCCACTAACTATATCCTTGGGTTTAAATAAAATAAAGTTCTGCTTTATGTTTCTGTCTACTAGCTCTTTGTTTGCGAGTAATGCAGATTGTATTCGTTTTGCGTAATGAATCGAATCGAGCATTTCTTTTTGTTGTTCTTCAACAATTTCCTTTTGATGCTTTATTATTTCGTTTTGCTTTTGAGTTTCTTTTTCTTTTGCTTCGATAATCTCTTTTTGTTTTATGCTAATTCTAAAGCGTTTGTAAAGCGAAAATGAGAATGCAATAACCAAAGTTAATCCAGCAACAATGCAGTATAAAATGATATTTTTTTTCTTCTTTTCTTCATTTGCCAAAGCATCTTTTTTGTCTTGCGCGGCATGCTCAAGAGCCAGTTTTTTCTCGTTTTCAAAATTTGCTTCACTATATGCTTGTTTTTGTATGCTTTCTTCGTTATGAATACTATCGTTTAAAATAACATATTTTTTATAGTGAAATAATGCTAAGGCAGGCTTATTCATTTTTTCATACAACTCGGATAAATATTGATGAACCTCAAATTGCAATTGTATTGAATTAATAGAATTCGAAATTTCTTCAGCCTTTTTTAGTGATAGTTCGGCCTCTTTAAATTTATTTTGCTTTGTATAGATTAATCCAATATTTGCTAAGGCCAAACATTCGCCATTTTTTTCCTTTGTTTCTTCTTTTATTTTTAATGCTTTTAAATGGTAATCCAATGCTGTTTCATAATCGGCCATTTCGCCATATACAATGCCAAGGTTGCTATAATTAAAACCAATTCCGGCTTTACTTTTAATTTCTTGATTCAGGGCAAGTGATTTATTGTAGCTTTCAATTGATTTTGTGAAATTATGTTGGTCCTTATAAATTATACCTATGTTGTTGTAGGTAATGGCCATGCCATTTTTATTATTTAGAATTTTTTTTATTTCGAGTGACTTACTGTAATAATCTAAAGCCTTGTCGTATTTTTTTTGATTCATGTATAAGCTACCAATATTGCCATACTGAGCACTTAATATTTTTTTCTCATTATACTTTTCAGCAATTGTTATTGATGCAAGGTAATTGTTGATAGCTTTAGCAAAATCACCTTGTTTATGATATGTTAATCCAACGTTTCCTAAAATAACGGCTTTTAGTTTATTAGTGTAAGCATCAAATTTTGCATATTCAATAGTATTGAGTTGACTCTTTAAATTATTAGTGTCTTCTAATTGCTTCATTCCTTGGTTTCCTAGAGCAATAGCATCGTCGAACTTTGCTTTTTGATATAAATTCCAAGCTATTTGTCTATTGCAATCAATGGTTTTTAATCGCAAAATTTGTTTGTAAAAGATACCAGATTTATTCGCTTTTTCAATTGCTTTTATTTCATTCATCGCAAGTTTGTAAAAATGAATGGAGGTGTCGGGATCTGAATTGAAAAAGCTTTCCCCAATACTCATCAATGTATTTACTTTTAAGGTATCCTTGGCTGTATTTAAAACTATAAATAAGGAATCGAGTTTTTTATTTCCTTGTGCGTAGTTTTTGCTTGAAATAGAAAGGAATAATAGTATTGAAAGTAATAATTGTAGATGTTTTTTCATTGGATTTGTTTATTCGTCAGCTTGTAATGTATAAACCAAGATTACAATGGACTTATGGCATGAAGATAAAAAAAAATGACTGATTGGCAATGTTTCTACTGATAAGAATTCATTTGCTGGGAGATAAATTGAATAATTTCACCTTTTTGATTTGGCGCAAATTCAGTGAAGTCACCTTTATTATTAAACCAAGTTAATTGACGTTTGGCATAACGACGTGTGTTTTGTTTTACCATAGCTGTGGCTTCTTCTAAACTACATTTACCATCAAGGTAATCAAACAATTCTTTGTAGCCAACAGTATTTAATGCATTGTGATTTCGGTAAGGCAAAACAGATTTCACTTCTTCAAGTAGTCCTGCTTGCATCATAGCATCAACGCGTTTATTGATTTGTGCATAAAGCACTTCTCGCGGCGAGTTTAAAAGAATATTGATAGGAATGAAGTCTCGTAATTTTGTTTTTCCTTGTCGGAAGCTTGAGTATTTTTTACCTGTTTGTAGGCACACTTCTAAAGCTCGCATTAAGCGTTGTGGGTTTTGTGTGTCGCAGCTTGAGTAAAATTCAGGGTCTAAACGTTTTACTTCTTCTTGTAAATGAAGCAAACCATTGTTTTTATAAAGTGATATTACCTTTTCTCGTGTTCCTTCACTTATGCTTTCCATTTCGTCAAAACCTTGTAAAATGGCTTGAATAAATAGCCCTGAGCCACCACACAAAACAACAATATCGTTTTTTAAAAATAAATCGTTTAATTTGGAAATTACTTCTTGCTCAAAATCACTAACAGTATAATTGTTGGTAATGCTGATATTGTTAATGAAATGATGTGGAACCGTTTCTAATTCTTTATCTGAAGCTTTAGCAGTTCCAATAGAAATTTCTTTGTAAAACTGTCGAGAGTCAGCACTTATTATTTCGGTAGAGTAGTGTAATGCTAAATCAATGGCTAATTTTGTTTTTCCAACAGCTGTAGGACCCGCAATAACAAGTAAGAATTTAGCTGCCACGAAACAAATAATATTAAAAATTATAAAAGATATTAAAAGAGTAGGGGATTAGTAATCCTCGCCATCACCACCTTCAAAGCTATACTCATCTTCCCCGTGCTCGCCCGTTTCATCATCTTCACCTTCTAATTCGGTTCCTTCTTCACCTTCTTCGTTTTCCATCATTTTAAAATCATCTTCATCTACAGCTTCAACACCATCATGTGCTTTGTATGCTTCATCATCATCCAAATCATCATCATCAATGGCTGCCGCTGCCGCTCCTCCACCTAACATGGCAGCAAGTAACGCATCAGCTCCGGTTGCAGCTTCAACAGGTGGTTTTAAGTTTTTGTATTGTTTTGGCGCTGCACCAACCGTTTTTGAGCATAAAGGATATTTAGCTTTAGGATCGTCGTTTAAAATTTTAATCATCTCAATCATAAAGTTCCATTGCACATCTTTATCATAAATTAATATAAAGCGTTGGTATGGACTTATAACAGTTGAAGCAATTTTTGTTTTACTCATTAAACGCACACCATCTTCTAAATCTTCTTCTAAAAGAGTAATTTCATCATTTTTTCTCCAATAATCATCACTTACAAAAAAAGAAGCAGCATGCTTGGTGTCAAACTTAAATGATTCTAATATACAAGGTAATAACTCAGCAAAAGTTTGAGTGGATTTTATTTCAATATCACGATTAACATCATCATAATCGTCTAAGGTAACACGAAAGCGGTAAACGGCCATTTAATTTTGATTTTATGCGGCAAATTTAAAGAAATTTATTTGACAAAACTTGATAAATAAGGCCAATTTGTTAATGGAAATCAACAGTTTTTTTACTTATTTCATACTTTCAATATTTAAAGTGCAAGAATCGAAACGATATAATTTAATTACGCTGCTTTTATTTTCAATAATTGCAATAATATCATTAACTACCCATGAAATGTGGCGTGACGAATTGCAAGCATGGTTAATTGCGTCGAATAGCAATAGTTTTAGTGATTTAATCCATAATTTGCGTTACGAAGGCCATCCACCATTATGGCATATTTTGTTGTGGCTTTTAAGTAAAGTCACCTTAAATCCAGTGTGGATGAAAGTATTACATTTTCTTATTGCTTTAGCCTCGGTTTATATCATCAATTTTCTTTCGAGTTTTAATCGTTTACAAAAAGTGTTGCTAACTTTTAGCTACTATGCTTTATACGAATATTGTGTTATAAGCAGAAACTATGCTTTGGGAATGCTTGGTGCTCTTTATTTCTGTTATATCATTGAAAAAATTATTACAAATAAGCGAGAATATTACTTGAACATATTCGTTTGTTTATGTGTTTTATTTTTTAGCAATATTTATTCTTTTCTAATAGGCCTATGTTTTGTGCCAGTTTATCTTTACGCACTTTATAGAATCAAGAAGTTATCGTTTAAACCAATGTTATTGGTTTTAGTTCTCGGATTAAGTGCTTTTGTAGCTTTTAAAGTTACTCAGCCAAGTGCTGATGGGGATTTAGCTTCGAATGATATAAAATGGGATTACGCTCATAGTCTAGAAGTTAGCGGTTCACTTTTCAAATCTTATTTATGCTTACCAAAGTTTGGTCACGAGTTTTGGAACTCAAGTTATGTTAAATCAACAAACATACAATCCATTTATAGTTTGGTTTTGATAGGGTTATTTGCTTTTTCATTTCGTAAAAACAAGTTTATACTTAGTTTTTATTTATTAAGTACAATTGGCTTATTGTTGTTTAACTATATTGTTTTTAAAGATGCACAAAGGCACATTGGTAATTTATTTATTGTTTTAATATCATCGATATGGCTCTTTAAGAGTTTAACTCCAGCAGAAACAAACGAAAGGTTACTGAATATTGTATATAGCGTAGTTTTATGTTTTAATGTAGTTGCGTCAATCAACGCCGTAATTGTTGATTTTAGAAGGCCTTTTACTGAATGCACAAATGTTAGGGATTATATTAAAACAAATCATTTAGAAAAATATCCTTTTGCAGGAAGTACGGATTATATTCTTTCGGGTTTATCGGCTTATTTTCATAAACCAGTTTTTTATACCGAGATTAATGATTTTGGCACTTACATTAAATGGACAAAGGATAGACCTAATCCAACACCTGAGGATATTATGGCAGGTGTTGAAGCTAAATTTAAAAACGAGCCTGTGTTAATCATTTTTTCGCAAAAACCATATCCTTACTTAATGAATAAATGTAAGTTTTTGCAGGAATTTAGATCGCCTTATGTGTTGACCGATGAAGTTTATTATTTGTATTTAAAAGAGAAACAATAGCATGGTTAATTTCCTTCATCTTTATACCTCCAAATGTATTTACAAGCAAGACTTCGGTAGGGTTCCCATTTATTAGCTATTTCTATCATGTGCAACTTTAACTCTTTCTTTTCAGAACTTAAATTATAAATTTTCTTGATGCCATTTTGTATCCCTAAATCATCAAGTGGTAATATGTTCTCACGTTGTAAACTAAACATTAGAATCATTTCTACTGTCCAGCGACCAACACCTTTAATCTGTGTGAGGTAATTAATCAAATCTTCGTCATTTAACTTTTTTAGCTTTTTATAATCCAATGTCTCCTCTATAGAAAATTGCGCAATGTTTTTAATGTATCCCGCTTTTTGATAAGATAAACCTGCTGCACGCATTTTTTCAACATCCATTTTCAAAACAGTTTTTGCATCTGGATACCTATCTTTAAATAAATCTAAAAAGCGATTGAATATTGTATCAGCAGCTTTAATTGATAATTGTTGACTAACTATAGAGTTGATTAGTGCGTAATATAAATCAGTGTTTTTACTTTGTTTAATTACTCCGACTTTTTTAATCAAAGCCGCTAGTTTTTTATCTTTTTTAAGATGTGCGATTTGAATTTCAACAGTTGACATTACTTCTTAATAAAACTATTCAAAACGTTTAAATAATTGGTAAAACCAAATTTCGCTGGAACTTCGCCATGATCAGCGCCGCTTACAATATGAAACTCTTTATAGCTACCATTGTAATTATTGTAAACTACCTGACCATGTGTGTTCATATTTAAAAAGTTATCGTTGTCTCCATGTATCCATAAAAAAGGTTGATTTACTTTTTTTATTTCTTCCGCATTATCAATTTTTAAATTAGTGAAGTAGGAGCCAGGCATACTTAAACCACTTCCATCTTGCGCCATTACTGCAGCACTAGCAAATGGTGCTTCCAACATAAGTTTGCTTGGTGTTAAACTTCTTGGATTTGCCGTTAACTCACAACTAGAAGCAGTGCCTAAACTAAAACCATATATCATTAATCTGCTATTAGTTAATCCTTTTGTTTTGAGCCATTGCATGGCAACATCTACATCATTATACATTCCATCTTCGCTAGGTTCTCCCTCCGACATGCCGTAACCTCTGTAATCCAACATCATTACACCATAATGGTTTTTGCCACCAACATGTGCTAATAATTTGGCGCGTTGCCAATAAAAATCCATATGCCATTTATTGCCATGGCAATACAAAATAACGGTGTCACTTGCTATTTTATTGATATCACCAATGTACAAGGCATATATTTTTTTAGGACTGCTTTCACTTGGCAATTGTGATTGTAAGCTAAATACGCTCACTAAGCTGTCGGGAATTTTGTAGGACGCATCTAGTATAAAATCTTGTTCACCACTATAGGCATCCAATTGGTACGAATCAATTTTTTGTTGATTGTATAAATTTGAATCAAGACGTGCGCATGAAAATGCTATTGTTGTAAAAAAGGATAATACTATAAACTTACTTTTCATTTTTAGGAGTATTAAATTTATACGTAAAGCTTAAGTAAACACCAATAGCGCCTTTGTGGTTAAAACCTCTATAATCAACAACATTGGGCTGGTTATTTTTGTTAGGTGCTAAGTATTTCATTTCCAAAGCATAATTCATTTTTTTATGCGAGTAGTTGTAGCCCAATTGCGGAGCAAATATCCAATGATTGGTTTGTTTAATATCATGTGCTTTGTATTTAGCTAATTCAAACCAATTCATCATTCCAATGTAAACAAAGCTTGGTTTATCCTTTTTACTTGCATAAAAGTTAAAATCTAATTGTGGCCAAGCTTTAAATTTTTTCTCCCATTTATCAAAAGCCATTTGCAGGGCTGGGGAAGCGGATAGATTTATATCAAATTTATCGTGTTTAAATTTATATAAATTGGCACAAGCACCTAAATCAGTTTGTATAACTCCAAAAAAAGTTGATGTGGTATGTAAACTTCCAAAAGCTGTTATTTTGTTGTTTACACCTTGTGCATAACAAAAGCTAGTAAACGGAATTGGAATAGTAGCATTACCAAATCCAATAAGTGGTCCGCCAAGGTGCGCTTGTATAGATTTTTCTCCTTTAGCTAAGGGTTTAATTACACGTGTTGGTGTGCAACTAAACAAGGCTATCGAAAAAATTATATAATAAAGTTTGTTTTTCATTTCAATATTTTATTTGTAGCCGCCGTATTCGCTTAATAAGTAAATAAACGAGGTCATGCATGCCGCACCTAATTCTAGTTCACGCTTATTTATTTTATCAAAAGTATCATCTTGTGTGTGATGGTAATCAAAGTAGCGTTGTGAATCGGGCTCGTATGAACCAGTAACACATCCATTACCGGCTAAAGGTTCTACATCGGTTCCACTCCAACCTTTTTTTATGTTAACACCATAAGGTGCGAATAATTTGTTCCATTTTAAAAAGTAGTTTAAGGTATCGCCATTTGTTTCAACATCAATACTGCGAGGTGTGAAACCACCAGCATCGCTTTCAATAGCAAAAATATGTTTCATTTTTTCTTTTTTTACCCAAGCAGCATAAGCATTTGCGCCTCTTGTTCCGTTTTCTTCATTCATAAAAGCAACAGCACGTATGGTACGTTTTGGTTTAATTTTTAATGCTTTAAAAGCGGCAATTGTTTCGATACTTTGTACAACTCCACTTCCATCATCATGCGCACCTTGTCCGTTATCCCAGCTATCTAAATGCCCGCCAGCAACAATGTATTCATTTGGAAACTCAGAACCTTTTATTTCGCCAACAACACTAAACGAAGGCTTATCCGGCAAAGTTTTACAACTCATTTTAATTGTAATTTTTGCTGCTTTGTCATTTTGTAAAACACTAATAATTGTTTTTGCACCTTGAGCACTTACTGCACAGGTTGGTATTTTTACATATAGCGTATCATAACCCATAACACCTGTATGAGGTGAATTGTTACTAGATAAAGTCATTGATTTTACAATACTTGCAACAGCACCGTATTTAGCAGCTTTAGAAGCTCCGCTGTATCTGTATTTTACTGATTCGCCATAAGCTTGCCCAGTGTGAATATGTGTTGGTTCTAAATTTACATTGTAAAAAATAATTTTACCTTTAATTTTTTCTGCTCCTAATTTGTCTAACTCATCAAATGATTTTACTTCAATTACTTCGGCTGTAATACCATTGATTGGAGTTGCCACCGAACCACCTAAAGCGCATATAGCAAGTGTTTCAGTTTTTTTCGTCTTAGCTGAAATAATTTTAGCTTGCTCTTTAGCACCTCTAACCCAATGAGGCACCATACAAGGAACTAAATACACTGTGTCGGCACCAGCGGCATACATAGCTTGTTTAGCCCAATCTACCGCTTTATCTGCCTGGATGGAACCGCTTAATCTTCCGCCAATGGCATTACATAAGTAATCCAGGTTGGAGTAGGTTTTACTACTGGTTAAGTTGTAATTGAAAATTTTGCGAATTACGCTAGAATCGCTTTGGGCAAATGAATTTAGTGCAAATAAACTTATAAAAAGTAGTGTCCTCGTTTTCATATTTTAAAAAAATAATATTTTGTTATTCAATTGCGAGATTGCTTCGTTCCTCGCAATGACGCTTTTATTTTGTTCGTCATTGCGAGGAACGAAGCAATCTCATTTTTTACAAGACTTCTTAATTCAATGGAATGACTAATTTTATTATCTATTCAGTTAATTTACTTTAAAATTATATCCGAAACAATTTCTTCTTTTAGTTCGGTATTGATTATTTTTTTTAATTCATCTTTTTTAAAAGACAATTCATGGCGAACACCAGCACTATCCAATTCAACCACCAAATTATTTTCTACAAAAAAAATGTTTTTTGTATGGTTGGAAATCACCTTTCCGGCATACTTTTCCCAGTTATTGATAACACTTGAGCGTTTCATTTTTTTGTCGAGATTAAACTCTTTTAAAAAACGTTCTAATGCTTCGCCAATGCTTTGTTCGTTACTTTTACGCATGTTCTATCTCCTTTACAACTCCATTATTAACGTTAAAAAATTTAACATCAATTTCACTTTGAACAAAAATTTCCTTTATCCTTTCCTCATGTGTATCCGTAATAAAAACTTGCCCGTAATTATCACTACTTACTAGTTTCATTAGTTTTTTAAATCGGTGCTCATCCAATTTATCATACACATCATCCATTAGCAACAATGGTTTAGTGTTTTTGATATTTTTTATAAAATCAAATTGAGC
>CAZRUA010000110.1:0-12019 GCA_964603125.1 uncultured Flavobacteriaceae bacterium
CAAAAACTAGGCTATCGCAATGACCGTAAAGCTCTTTGCTCATGTTACGATGCATTTGTAATTTAATACCCGATGTTGTAAACGAAAGTACATCCATATCACCATCTCCATCTAAATCGGAGAGGCCTGGTAAAGCTACATTGCTGCAGTATAATTGACCAATGTTAGGCGTACCAACAGGATTATAATCTGATTTTACCAAACTATTATAAAGTGTAAATTGACAATTACCGGGCGTTGAAACA
The DNA here is from genome assembly GCA_964603125.1 of uncultured Flavobacteriaceae bacterium. Lineage (GTDB taxonomy): Bacteria > Bacteroidota > Bacteroidia > B-17B0 > Aurantibacillaceae > CAZRUA01. The sequence goes on from CAZRUA010000110.1 coordinate 246, forward strand.
TTTTTATATACCACAAGTCCCCCAAAACCAAGCGCATAGGTAAATAAATCTTCTTTTCCGTCGCAATTAAAGTCGTAAAAAACCGCCCAATCGGTTACTGGAGGAAAATAATTAGCGTAATAAGGATCGTAAGTAAATGAGGCTGAGTTTGTTATACCGTCAGAAAGGAAAGCTTTTAGCTTGTAGCCAGATTTGTCGAAAGAAACAATATCCTTAAAACCATCCTGATTTAGGTCGATTGAGCTCCATTCAGTGAAATTTAATCCACCTGCCCAAGCATTTTTAAGTAACGTAGACGAAGTGTAAACTCTAACTGTATCAACTCTTTGAACCAGTAATTGAGCCTTGGTGTTCAGCTTAAAAACTACAAAAAAAGCTAAAATAGCCCATATTTTATGTTTATTCGCCCTTTCCATAGTACAAAAATACTTAAAAATAAGCAAAAAATTGCCCTAAAACTAAAATTGCTTATTCCAATTAGAAGTGATATATTTGCGACCCTAAAAATTAAAACGATTATTTAATAGATTATGCAAAATAAAGGTATTATAACATTTTTTGCTGTGCTTTTAGCCATAGCATGCTTGTTTTATTTGTCATTTACGTGGGTAACACGCGGAGTTGAAAAGAAGGCGGAAGCTTACGCTAAAGCTTATGTTGAAAATCCAGTATTTAAGAAGAGTTTAGAAAAGTTTGCAGCAGGAAATGAAGCAGCAAAAAAGACTTATATAGATTCTGTAGTAGCAGCAAAAACTAGTAGATATTTAGATTCTTTAAAAGATGTAAATGTATACTTAGGTAGCTTTACTTACGAAGATTGTAAACGTAAAGAAATTAACTTAGGTTTGGACTTACGTGGTGGTATGAGTGTAACGCTTGAAGTTTCTGTAGGTGACTTAATTCGTTCTTTATCTAATGATAATGACGATGCTGCTTTTAGAGCTGCAATTGAAGACACTAAAAAGAATTTAGGTGTTAATGATAATAAAGATTTCATTACTTTATTCTATGACACTTACCGTGCTAAAAATCCAAATGGTAAATTAGCTCCATTGTTTGTAACTCCTGAAAATAAAGGGAAAATCACTTATCAATCAACAAATGATGAGGTAATTAAATTTATTACTGATCGTGTTAACGAATCTATTGATAATGCTGAATCTACATACAGAGGTCGTATTGAGAAATTTGGTATCGCTCAACCAACTATTAAAAAAATTGGTTCAACAGGTCGTATCATGGTTGAATTACCAGGTGCAAAGGATAAAGAAAGTGTACGTAACTTATTAATTCGTTCGGCTAACTTAGAGTTTTGGGAAACTTATGAAAATAGCGAAGTTGTAAATTACTTTGAAGCAGCTAACAAAAAATTAAAAATCGTTTTAAACCCAGTTGCAGCTAAGGATTCTACTTCAAATGATACGACAAAAGCAGTTGCTGATGTAAAAGCTGATTTAGCAAAAACTGATTCAGTTAAAAAAGATACTTCGAAAATTAAATCTTTAGCTTCTACTAATCCAACAGATTTAAAAGCTAAACAACAAAAACAAGCAGATAGCTTAAAAATTGAGATGCCTTTATTTGGTCCATTTGGTCCAATTGCTCCAATGACTTACCAAAACGACAAGAAGCAAACAATGTTAGCTCCGGGTTCGGCGGTTGGTTATGTTAGTGTTGATGATACTGCAAAAGTTACGGAGTATTTAAAAAATCCAAAAGTTGCAGCTGTTTTCCCTAGCAAATTAAAATTCATGTACGAAAGTAAGCCAATTAAAGGTTCTCGTACTTTAATTATGCATGCAATTAAAGTAACTGACTCTAAAGGTAAAGCTGCTTTATATGGTGATATTATTGATGATGCAAGCAAAAATTTATCAAATGGTAAAATTGCTATCAATATGCGCATGAAACCAGAAGCTGCGGCTACTTGGGCAAAGTTGACCAAAGCAAATGCACCAAAAGATGGTCAAGATGGCCGTTGTATAGCGGTTGTAATGGATAACATGGTTTATACTTCTCCACGTATTAATGGCGAAATTCCAAATGGTAGTTCTGAAATTACAGGTTCATTTGATGATAAAGAAGCTGAGGCTTTAGTAACTGTATTAAAGTCAGGTAAATTACCAGCCCCTGCTCGTATTGTTGAAGAGTCTATTGTTGGTTCTTCTATCGCAGGAGAGAGTGTTAAAGCAGGTTTACTTTCTTTCGTATTAGCATTCGTTGTAATTTTAATATTTATGGCAATGTATTACAATAAAGCAGGTTGGGTTGCTAACATCGCTTTATTGGTTAACTTATTCTTTGTTGTTGGTGTTTTAATTTCTTTTGGAGAAACATTAACATTACCAGGTATTGCAGGTATCGTATTAACAATTGGTTTAGCGGTGGATGCTAACATCCTTATCTTCGAACGTATTCGTGAAGAATTAGCTTTAGGTAAATCAACTGCCATTGCTATTAAAGAAGGTTTCAAACACGCTTTATCTTCTATCATTGACTCTAACGTAACTTTATTAATTTTAGGTATCATATTAGCTGCATTTGGTTCAGGTCCAGTTAAAGGTTTTGCTGTAACATTAATTATTGGTATTGCTACTTCATTATTTGCAGCTTTAATTTTATCTCGTATGATTTTAGAGTTAATGTTGAAACGCGGTATGAATGTTACTTTCGATAATAGCTTTACTCGTAATGCATTTAAGAATGCTTCTTTCGATTTCGTTGGTCGTCGTAAATTATACTATTCAATTTCAGCGGTTATTATTGCGCTAGGTGTTGTATTCTACTTTAAAAACGGTGGATTTAACTTAGGTGTTGATTTTAAAGGTGGTCGTACTTATACAGTTCGTTTTGGTAAGGATATGGATATTGATGCTGTTAAAAAAGCACTTCAAGTTTCTTTCCAATCTGAGCCAGAGGTTAAGACTGCAGGTTCAGGTTCACAATTAAAAATTACAACTTCTTACCGTATTGCAGATAACAATCCAAACACGGATAGTGAAGTTGAAAAAATGTTACAAGGTGAGTTAGCAAAATTAGATCAAAGTGTTGTTATTGTTAGTCAACAAACTGTAGGGCCAACAATTGCAACTTCAATTGTTTACGGAGCATACGCAACTGTATTAGCATCTTGTATTTTGATGTTCTTCTATATTGTTGTTCGATTCAAAAAATGGCAATATGGTTTAGGTGCGGTTGTGGCTTTATTCCATGACGTGTTAGTTGTATTATCTTTATATACTATTTGTCATAAGTTTTTACCTTTCTCTTTAGAGATTGGACAAGATTTCATCGCTGCTATCTTAACAGTAATGGGTTACACGATGACTGAAACAGTTGTTGTATTCGACCGTATTCGTGAGCGTTTAGCTGATAGCGGAAAAGCTGATGTATTTGGTGAAGAGCGTAACAAGTTAATTAACTTCGCATTAAATAGCACATTAAGCCGTACAATCTTAACATCTTTAACTGTATTCTTCGTGTTAATCGTTATCTTCATATTTGGTGGTGATAGCTTACGTGGATTTACATTCGCATTGTTAATTGGTCGTATTATTGGTACATATTCTTCATTATGTATTTCTACTCCAATCGTTGTTGATTTCGATAGAAAAAAATAATCGATAAAAATGAATTAAAGCCCGACTAGAAAACTCTAGTCGGGCTTTTTTGTTTTGTAACTAATACCTTTTTGCGTATGTTTGTACAAACCTTTTGATATCTTATGTCGCTTAAACCTATTTATCACGTAGAAGTAACTGAAACCACACCTAGTGTGGAGATTTACGAGAACACATTTAAAATCGTAGGTCGTTCATTACCCGAAAATGCAATTGCTTTTTTTCAACCTATATTAGATCAGGTTAAAGCTCATTATGATAAAGCGAAGCCACAAAAACTTACAGTTGATTTTTATTTCGAGTATTATAACACTTCATCTTCAAAAATGATAGCTAAGTTTTTAGGTTATTTTAAAGAATTATCAGAAAGAGGAACTGAAGTGAATTTTATCTGGAAATACTACGATGGAGATGATGATATGCTAGATGCCGGAAAGGAATATGAGATAGTGAATGGACTGAAATTTGAGTTTGTTTGTTTATACGATTAGACTTTGGTATCAAATTTGAATATTGCTTAATACAAATACAAAAAATACACAAAATGAAAACGATTACAACAATTTTAATGAGCATTATTTTACTTACTAGTGCTTGTAGTGCTGAGAAAAAAGCTGCTAAAAAGGAAGCTGCTCGTTTGGCCGAAACAAATGTTAATTACCCTTTGGTGGTTGAATTTATAAGTATTGGAGCTGGAATTGATAATAAGGCGCTTGAAACGCTAAAAACAATGTCTAATTCACCAAAAAAATTGAAATATGTTAATCATACTTTTGGTCGTGAAGGCGAGATAGACTTCTGTTATTTACTTAAAGAGTTGAATGATAAGGAGAAAGCTAAATTTATTACTGATGTAAAGGAAGCTTTTAAAGGGAATAATTTGGTAATTCTGCACGAAAACAGCAAACCTGTTAATAAAAAGTAAAATTATTGATTAAAAAATGAAGAAAATCAGGCTCGAAAGGCCTGATTTTTTTTATTTTTGCACTCTCAACAAAAACAAACAAAATAATGAACGAATTAGGAATAAAACCAGCTGATCAAAGCGTTTCACAATTGGGTCTTGGAAACGTTGCAATGGCGTATTGGAATCTTCAACCATCAGAGTTAGTAGAGGAAACTATTATCCGTGGAGAAGGAATTTTAGCAGATACAGGAGCTTTAGCAGTTGATACAGGTGAGTTTACTGGCCGTTCGCCAAAAGATAAGTTTGTAGTTTATGATGAAAATACAAAGGATTCAGTTTGGTGGGGTGATGTTAATAACCGTTTTGAAGCAGATAAATTTGATAGTTTATACAACCGTATGACTGCATATTTATCAGGAAAAGATATTTTCGTTCGTGATTCTTATGCTTGTGCTGATCCAACTTACCGTATCAATATTCGTGTAGTTAATGAGTATGCTTACAGTAATTTATTTGCTTATAACTTATTTTTACGCCCTGAGGCTTCTGAATTAGAGTCATTTAAACACGATTGGTTGATTTTAAATGCTCCAGGTTTTAAGGCTGATCCTAAAATTGACGGAACTCGTCAACATAACTTTGCGATTATCAATTTCACTAAAAAAACAATTTTAATAGGTGGAACTGCTTATACAGGTGAAATTAAAAAATCTATTTTCACGGTATTAAATTATATTTTACCACACGAGAAGAAAGTTTTATCAATGCACTGTTCTGCAAACATTGGTAAAGATAATGATACAGCTATTTTCTTTGGTTTATCGGGTACTGGTAAAACAACTTTATCTGCAGATCCTAATCGTGCTTTAATTGGTGATGATGAGCATGGCTGGAGTGATAAATCAGTATTTAACTTTGAAGGTGGTTGCTACGCGAAATGCGTTGATTTAACTGCTGAAAAGGAACCACAAATTTTTAATGCAATTAAATTTGGTTCGTTATTAGAGAATATCAATTTCTATGATAACACAACTAACGTTGATTTTTCTGATATTTCTAAAACAGAAAACACACGTGTTAGTTATCCATCTAACTATATCGCTAACGCTGTTAATCCTTCTGTTGGTGATGTTCCAAAAAATATTTTCTTTTTAACTTGTGATGCATTTGGTGTTTTACCTCCAATCTCTAAGTTAACAACAGGTCAAGCAATGTATCACTTTATTTCAGGTTACACAGCTAAAGTAGCTGGTACTGAAATGGGTATTACTGAGCCAACTTTAACTTTCTCAGCTTGTTTTGGAAAAGCATTTTTACCATTACACCCAACTAAATATGCTGAGTTATTAGGAGAGAAATTAAAAAACAATAAAGTAAATGTTTGGTTATTAAACACTGGCTGGGTTGGTGGAAAATACGGTGTAGGTAGTCGTATTAAATTATCATACACTCGTGCTTTAATTACTGCTGCTTTAAATGGTGAGTTAGATAAAGTTGAGTATGGCACAACTCCATATTTTAAATTAAACTTCCCTAAATCATGTACTGGTGTTCCAAGCGAAATCTTAGAACCTAAAAATGCATGGGCAGATAAAAATGATTTCAATCAAACAGCACAAAACTTAGCTTCATCTTTCGTTAAGAATTTTGAACAATACGCAAGTGCTGCAAACGAAGAAATATTAGCAGCTGCTCCCCGAGCAGAGGTTACAGCATAAATAATGTCACTATCTAATCAAAGCCATAGTGAAAACTATGGCTTTTTTTATGACAGTTCGTGTAATCTAAACAGATTACTTTATTAAAGAAGATTTATAATAGTACAATACAAAATTAAAGTAAAATGAATTTCGAGAAAGAACTCAGCAAACAGATTGAAACCGTGCTTACCAATTTATTTGGAAGTGATATTTTGAATACAGCAATTAGTATTCAAAAAACTCGAAAGGAGTTTGAAGGGGATTTTACTTTGGTTGTTTTTCCTTATGCAAAAATTGCAAAGAAATCACCTGATGATACAGCAAATCTTATTGGTGAAGCATTATTGCAATCATCTCCTTTGGTTGAGTCATTCAACTCAATTAAAGGTTTTTTAAATATAAGTTTAAAGGTGAATTATTGGATTGATTTTTTAAATCAAACAAAACCAAATTATGGAATTCAAGAGGTGAATGAAAATTCACCTTCTATAATGATTGAGTACCCATCGCCAAACACAAATAAACCCTTGCATTTGGGACATCTACGTAATATTTTTTTAGGAGCGTCATTAGCAAATGTGCTAAAAGCTAATGGAAATAAAGTGGTGCATACTTGTTTGTATAACGATAGAGGAACTAACATAAGTAAAAGTATGTTGGTGTATGAAATGGCTGATGAAAAAAGAACACCAGATTCTTCCGGTTTAAAAGGCGATAAGTTAGTTGGCGATTATTATGTTCAGTTTTCTAAAATGTACAAAGCTGAGCTTGATGCATTAATTGCTTCTGGTTTAAGTAAGGAAGATGCTGAAAAGCAATCGAAGCTAATGCAGCAGGTAAATGATATGACTGTTGCTTGGGAAAATGGCGATGAACAAGTTCGTGCATTATGGAAAACCATGAATGGCTGGGTTTACAAAGGTTTTGATGAAACGTATAAAGAGTTGGGAATTTCGCCTTCAAAGTTTTATTACGAAAGTGATGTGTATAATTTGGGTAAGGAAACTGTAGAAGACGGATTAGCAAAAGGAATTTTTTATAAAAAGGATGATGGCAGTGTTTGGATTGACTTAACGGCTGATGGTTTAGACAATAAAATTGTTTTGCGTAGTAATGGAACAACTGTTTATATCACACAGGATATAGCTGTAGCGAATGAAAAGGAAAAAGATTTTAAAATTGATAAATCAATTTATGTAGTTGGTAATGAGCAAGAGTACCATTTCAAAGTTTTGTTTTTAATTTTAAAGAAACTAGGTCGTACTTACGCTGACAATTTATATCACTTAAGTTATGGAATGGTTGAATTACCTGAAGGGAAAATGAAAACTCGCGAAGGTACTGTGGTTGAGGCAGATGATTTGATACACGAAATGTATGAAACAGCGGAAGCAACAACCAGAGAATTGGGTAAATTAGATGACTTTGAATCAATTGAAGCAAAGAAATTATACAAGCAAATTGGACTAGGAGCTTTAAAATATTTTATTTTAAAAGTGGATGCTAAAAAGAAAATACTTTTTAATCCTAAAGAAAGTGTTGATTTTAATGGGCATACAGGACCTTTTATTCAGTATACTCATGCGCGTATAAAATCTATTTTGCGCAAGGCTAAGGAGGGAAATATTACAATCACGGAAAGTAAAGCAAATTCTCTTCATGCAAAAGAACGTGAATTAATGCAGCACATTTATCATTTTGATGCTATTGTGAAGGAGGCTGGGGCAGAGCATAATCCAGCTGTAGTAGCTAATTATGTATATGATTTAGCTAAACTATTCAATCAGTTTTATCAAGAATGCCCTGTAATGAAACCAGATGTGCCCGCTGATGTGAAGAACATACGTTTGCAATTATGTTCATTAACAGCTTCTGTCATTTCAAATGCTATGGGATTATTGGCAATTGAGGTTCCTGAGCGAATGTAGTTTAAGCTTTAACAGCCCATCTTAGTTTGGCCGATTTGGCTCTTGGGTTTGAGTTGCATTCTTCTGCACTTGCTCTAATTGGATCAGGGGCTACTTCGCTATAAATTCCTTCTCGGAATAAATGTTGAAATGATTTTTTTACTCTTCGGTCTTCACCAGAGTGAAAAGAAAGTATGGCTACTCTACCTCCAGGCGCAAGCGAGTAGGGGAGCTTTTCTAAAAAGGCGCCCAATACTTCAAATTCATCATTTACCTCAATACGTAGGGCTTGAAAGCAACGTTGACAGGCTTTTTTAATTTCTTCTTTTTTTTCGTTTGGAGGTAAAAGATCCAATGTCTTTGCAATAATATCTTTTAATCGAGTGGTTGTATTAATAATGGCTCCGTTTTTTATTTTGTTGGCAATGGCTGCAGCTATTATTTCGGCGTGTGGTTCATCCGAATTAACTGTAAACATTCCTTCTAATTCATCTTGAGAAAATTCAAGTAGCACTTCAGCAGCCGATCTGCCTTTGTTTGGATTTAATCTCAAATCTAATGGACCTTCAATCTTAAAAGAAAAACCTCTTTCAGGATTATCTATTTGCATAGATGAAACGCCTAAATCTGCTAAAACAAAATTTAGTAAGCCCGATTCTTCAACGATTAAATCAATATTTGAAAAATTCATTTGTCTTATTCCAATAAGTTCTTCGTTATACCCTAAATTACTTAATCTCTCTCTTGTGCGGGGCAATTCAAATGGGTCAACATCAGTTGCAAATAATTTACCTTTTCCATCTAAGCATTTCAGCATTTCTAAGCTATGTCCGCCATAACCAAGTGTAGCATCCATTCCTACTTGTCCGGGCTTAATTTGCAAAAAGTCTATTATTTCTTTTACACAGATGGAGCGGTGCATGCCTGCAGGTGTTTTACCTTGCTGCATTATTTTTTCTATATCCTGCGCGTATTGTTCAGGCGAAAGCTCTTTGTATTTGTCTTTAAACGTTTTTGGGTGCGTTCCTTTGTATCTAACACGACGTTGAGGTTTTGAGCTTTCGTTATCCATTTAGTAAAGCTAGACATTTGTGTTTAATTGACAAGTTTTTGGCTAGGATTATTCATTTGCATTATACAATGTAATCCCGCATATTTGTAAATAAATGACGGCTAATTTACGAGCACACATATTTTTATTTGCAGCACAAGTTATCTATGCTCTAAATTATGTTATAGCTAAGGATTTAATGAAAAAGATTAATCCTTTTGGCTTGGTTTGTATGCGAATTTTAGGTGCTGGACTATTGTTTTGGCTGAGCTCATTCATATTTAAGCAAGAAAAAATTGAGCGTAAAGATTTTTATCGATTATTAGCAATGGCTCTTTTTGGTATTGCTATCAATCAAACTTGTTTTATATATGGTTTAAGTAAAACCGAACCTGTTAATTCAGCAATTATAATGATAAGTAATCCTATTGCGGTTATGATATTTACACTAATTGTTTTTAAGGAACGTATAACTGGTTTTAAAATATTAGGCTTGTTGTTTGGTTTTGCAGGTGCGGCAATATTGTTGAGTTATAAAGGAAACTTTGCTTTGGGTAGTAAAACGTTGTTTGGCGATTTATTGACTTTAATTAACTCAATATCTTGGGCAGTTTTTATTGTTATTGCTAAACCCATGATGCAAAAATATGATACCATTACGGTAATGAAATGGATATTTTTATTTGGAGCTGTTTATACGACTCCATTTTTAGCTCCTTATTTGAATGATGTTGATTTTGCAAGTTTCACGATGAATATTTGGTTAGCTTTAACTTTTGTTGTTGTGGCCACTACTTTTTTAGCATATCTACTAAATACTTTTGCTTTAAAGGAGTTAAGCCCATCGGTAGTTAGTGCGTATATTTACGTACAACCTTTTTTGGCAACCTTATTTGCGTATGCTATGGGTAAGGATGAAATAACTCCGGTGAAAATTGTTTCAGGTGTTTTAATCATTTCAGGTGTTTATTTTATTAGTAAGAAAAGTAGAAGTAAGCTAAGTTAATTGCTTCCAATTTCTTAACTTGCATCTAAAAATTACCTTATCAAAAAAGTACTATCAATAGCTTTAATTTTTTTAGTAGCACTGGTTTCAACTGTTTATTTAGTGTCCATTGCTTTTAAGGCATGCGCACCTGATAGCATACGATGTAAGTTAGCTTACTTTTTTACTACTTCGGGTGGACCAGTTGGTTTTTTATGCCTACTAGTTGTTACCGCATTATTTTACGCTTGGAATCAAGATTCAATAAAGGAACGTGTTTTAGTTTTTATAAAATCAATTGCTGTGTTTGTTGTCTTTTTTGGTGTGTTTGCTTTTGTTAATGAGCATTACACTAAATTGTTGTTAAAAGAACAACGCCCTAGTCATGTATTTATGTTAAAGCAAACGGGAATGCTTCATCAAATCGATTCTTTATATCAATTAACCAAAGAACAACGCTCGGTTTATTTTGGCGATTTAATTCAGAAAAATCCATTTCAGTTTAAAGCAATAGATGTTAGTGTCCAAAATCATTGGGTAGAAGAAGCTGGTTTTTCATTTCCTAGCGGACATACTTTTAATGCTTTTTTGTTCGCCACTATTATTGCGTTTTCAATTTACTTTAATCGTTGGAAACCTCAATTACGAAACTTATTCATTTTTCCTTTTGCTTGGGCTTTTTGTGTTGGTGTTTCGCGTGTTGCTATGGGAGCACATACAGCATTTGATGTAAGCGTTGGTGCAAGCATGGGAATTGGAATAGGAGCCTTGTTTTTATATTTTGATAGAACAAGACATTGGTTAACAAGGGAAACTCTATATTAATTGATATCTCAAATTAATTATGCGAGGGGGTAATTCACACATAAATTCTCTAGTTTTTTTACGCTTATAAGTTTTTTCACTGCACTTGTTAAACACTGTGATTTTTCTTTCGAAGGTATCATAATTTAGCCATCTTATAAATTATGAAATGACTGCATCAATGAAGAATCACATTCCAAATAGAATCAATACTCTTTATATCTGTATCTTAACCTTGCTTTTTAGCGGATATATCTCGGCGCAATCTAATTCAAAATCCGCTTCAGTAAATCAAGGTGGTTTATACAGTTGTGGGTGGATTCCTATCGATAATTCCAACAATGCTATCGCAGAAAAGAATGGTTTGCAAAGCACTCTTACAACATGTGCAACATGTGATGACCCAAATTGTAGAGATCAATATTTATTGACAGTAAATAATGATTGGTTAAATGTATTTTTGAACGTTGTAGTTTTAAGGGATGATGCAGGGTATTCATCTATACAGATTTCTGATATTGAGAATTTGTTGAATAGCACAGAACAAAATTTCGTGCAAGCAAAAATTCGTTTTTATTATAAAATAACTTTTGTAGATAGCACGGAATTGAGATATAATGGGGATAATAGTAATAATGTTTTTTGGAATAGTAATTTTTGGAGGCTACCTTCTTCAACTCAAGGAGTTAATGTATATATCGGTCCTACTAATTACTACACGTTACCGATTGGTATTGGAGGTGGGAATTCAGTTTGGTTAAGGTCTTATGATGTTTTTGGATATATGGGTCCAGGAAATG
>CAZRUA010000111.1:0-11744 GCA_964603125.1 uncultured Flavobacteriaceae bacterium
TTAGCTCCTTTGGCGCATATCAGCTTAGCTTTGTTAGGTTATGGTGAAATTTACTACCAAGGTATAAAACAAAACGCTTCGATTTTAGAAAGCCAATTAGGTTTAGCACCTTTAAAGTTAAAATCAAAAGAAGGTCTAGCCTTATTAAATGGTACTCAGTTTATGGCAGCATACGGTGTTTGGTGCTTAATGAAATCAGAAAAACTAAACACATTAGCCGATTCAATTGCTGCTATCTCACTAGAAGCTTTTGATGGACGTATTGATCCTTTTAAAACAAATCTACATACTATTCGCCCACATAACGGACAATTAGAAACATCGAAAAATTTTTTAGATTTATTAAGTGATAGTGAACTTATAAAACAAAACAAAGTTAACGTACAAGACCCCTACTCTTTCCGCTGTGTACCTCAAGTTCATGGCGCTACAAAGGACACACATAATTACGTAAAAAGTGTTTTTGAAACAGAAATAAATTCAGTTACCGATAACCCAACTGTTTTCCCTGAGACAGATGAAATATTATCTGGTGGTAATTTTCATGGACAACCTTTAGCGCTTGCTTTGGACTTTTTATGCATTGCTTTGCACGAATTAGCAAGCATTTCCGAAAGAAGAACCTATCAATTAATTTCAGGGGTTAGAGGTCTACCTCCATTTTTAGTTGCTAAACCAGGTTTAAATTCGGGCTTTATGATACCACAATATACTGCAGCAAGCATTGTGAGCCAAAGTAAACAATTGTGCACACCAGCTAGCGCTGATAGCATTGTTTCATCAAATGGCCAAGAAGACCATGTGAGTATGGGGGCTAATGCCGCTACAAAGTGCTTTAAAGTAATCAACAATACCGAAAACGTTTTAGCTATTGAATTAATTAATGCTGCTCAAGCTATAGAATTCCGCCGTCCATTAAAGACCTCAACTAAGCTTGAAAAATTAATTGCCGAGTTCCGTAAAATAGTTCCGTTTATTGAAGAAGATAAAATTATGTATCAAGAAATGGAAGCAAGCTTACAGTTTGTGAAAAAGTATAAATTAAATTAATGCGCAAATTACTGGTCATACTTCTTTGTTTGTGCAGCTTTGCAGCTATGGCATGTAAATGCGCCGAACCGCCAAAACTAGACGATGCTTACTGCAAAAACTTTAAATTAATTTTTAAAGGATTTGTAATAAAAGTAGATGAATGCAAAGGTGGAATAAAAAAAATTACTTTTAAACTCGAAGAGCTTTACAAAGGCGATTGTACGGATACTATTGCTGTGTTTACTGATTGCAACACCGATTGCGAAATTGGTTTAAGTGCATCAGAAGACTGGATTTTATATTGTGATTTTGTTCAAATAGGAAAACCTGTTTTAGGACCTTGTACACGTAGTCGCAAGTTTTTAGGCACACGTGATGAGGAAACAATAAAGATGACAGCTTCGGGACTTACTTTTTACGAAGAACAAGATTTTTTGGTAAAAACTTTTGGTGTAAAAAATACTCTAAAAGATAATCATAAAGCTGAACTAGGGCATAAAACAGAAAAACCTGAAGGTGCTACTCGCTTTTATTTATTAGGTGTTTCCCTAATTGCACTAGTAGTGATATTGTTTTTAATGAGAAGGTTTTTGAAGTAGGATAATTAATTAAAAAATCTATCTACCCTTCTTCAAATCATGCAAAGCCTTTAACTCTTTAAATTCTTCCTTTGAAACAATGCCATGCTCTTGAAGTGTTAAAAGAATTTCTAATTTACTTTGAGTTGAAGGGTCGTGATGCAATTTAATATACTTCTCACGAAGATTTTGGTAAACATCATTTTTCAACTTACTAATAAAGGAATCAACTTTTGGTTTCCTTATAAAATTACTATTCACCAAAATAAATCCGTTCTGCGTTGTGGGAATCGAATAGTACTTTCTACTAATCACTATCCAAATCAAAACAATAGCAACTAAAACTATCCCGTAAATCTTTAACTCTGCACTAGGTTTTCCGGCCTTACTAAAAATATCAATATACATTTGAAACAGGAAAACAAACAACACAATTAAAGCCAAAAAGAAAAACCGCGTATCTTTTACTTTTTTCCTTTCAATTCGATTTAATACAATTTCTTCAAAAGGAATACTTTCCTCAACTGTGGTTGTTATTCCATTAATCTTAACATCTAAAGAATCTGCTGTAATAACATAATTATGCAGTCCGTAATTTTGAAACTGAATCAATCTCATACAAACTACTTCTCCACTACAACTTTTTGAGTACTTACACCTGCATCTGTTTTGATACTGATATAATAAACACCATTTTGTAATGCACTTAAATCTAAGCTGTAATTAGCATTATTGTTAAGATTTGCATTGTAGGTAGTAATTTGTTTACCTAAAATATCTGTTACAATAATTTTAGCATTATCAGCATTTTTAAAACTGCATAACAAATTAAACAAACCTGTACTTGGATTTGGTTGAGCTATGAAGTAATTATTTGCATCAACATACTTCTCAATACCAACCGAACTAATACATGCTGTAGCAACAGCTTTATTAACTGTTTCGTAGTTTTTATTTACAACATCTACAACGCTTGTAATACAAACTTGTGAACTTGTTAAGCTTTGGTAATAAACACGACAAACAGGAGTTAAAGTATTAAATTTTGATATAGTTGAATCAATATAACTTAAACTAATAATCTTGTTTCCACCTACCATAAAATCTGGTGTAGTTGGGTAGTCGCTTGCAGGAACCAAATTTTGTACATTTAAAATTGTTAAGCCACTTAAATTAATTTCATAACCTAACACATTTGTATTTGGGCTTTGCATATAAATGTCAACATAACCTGCGGTTGTATTTATAGCACCTAAACTAAAAGTTACTGTTTGCGTTGGATTATTAATTCCATGAGGAAATAAACACTTTGTATTTGTTGAAGTACCGTGCTTAGCGCAATTAGTAACCAATGCTGCATCAAACACAGTAATACTTCCATTTGCATTTAAATCATAACAAGTGCTTGGTCCAATTGTGTTAGCTAAAATTGAAGTAACATAATTTTGTCCATCCGCAATCTCTTGCATACTATTATTATCCAAATCTCCCATTTTAGCAGTACCACCACACATTCCGTTACAATCCTGAACTGTGTTACCAAACTGTACTCCTAAACAATCTGTATAAGGCTGGCAATTTGCTATTTGAGTAAAGGTTTTATTTCCATTTACATCATAGTGAATATCTACACAAACTTGCCCCCAATTGTTCATGTAATCGGTTTCATAGTGCCCTAGTGCATCAGGAGATTGATCCCAATTTACCTTAACAGCTAATACATATTGCCCTGGGTCAACATCTGTAATATCAATCCACTGACAAGATAAACCACTCGAATAAATATCACCACAGCCCGCTGTAATTCCCATATTACCACAACCATATTGACCAGGAATATTTGGCGGACAAGTTAAATCCAATACACAAAATCCGTTTTTAAATCCAATAGGAACACTTTGTCCGTTTTGTTTGTAAAGCACATACTCCGCATAACCCTCGTAATGCGCATGTCCGTGGCAATTAGTGGTATTAAACTGTCCTGGATTATTAGTTGCATTTCCAATAAAGTAATCAGCATTTCCAACATTATCAATACGCGTTGAGAAATTAATTACGGTTCTATTACCGTAGCCATTTAAACAACCTTCTTGCACGGCGCATACATCAGCGGCTTGAGTTCCAATACTTAAAGAATTAATCAATAAATTCTGATCTACAGCTAAATCTGGACCATTAGGACAGTTAGGGTCTGGGAAATAAAGACAGTTTCCATCAGAAACAGTTGCTAATGGATTATAATTACACGATGAAGGATCTAAACAGCCAGTAATTGGTCCATTATAATTGATTTCCCAATTTATATTTTGTCCAATACAATCACTTCTTCCGCCAATACGAATGATATAAGTTTTAGAGGAATCTAAAGCAGCACTAACAACTGCATAAACACCACATGAGCTGTTATCATCAAAATACAGAGTCCCTACATTTGTAGTATCAATTAAAATACCTGTACAAGTTTCGTAAATCCAAATTTTAGTATCACATGAATTTCCCAAACCACATGTGGTTATAGTATAATTACCCATTGAATCAGGGTTAAATGTGTACCAATAATTAATATTTGGAGCAGTATAAATAGTATTTACAACGGCTGGTAAAGCGCTTGAACAGCTTTGACCAGGACCACAATTAAATGAAGTTGCTTGCTGTGTTGTGTAACTACTGCCACTTGCAACAGTGGTTCCATTTAAAGTCACGGTATAATTACCATTACCGTAAGCACAACAAATACCATCACCAAAACTATCATGAATTGTGAATGTAACACAACCACTGCTAGGTATACAAACACTAGTAACATTAGCTACACCACCGGTTATGGTATTATCAGAAGCCAGAATAGCACCAGTAGCATCCTTTAAATCCCATGAAATTTCAGCAGGATAATTATCAGGATTAACAGTTATAACAACGGTACTTTGTCCAACCGGACATTGTGCAGACATGTTTGATGTTGCAAACAACATCGCTACTAACAAAAGGGTAAATATTTTATTCATAGGTATTGGGATTACATACCAAATATAAAAAAAAGGACTGAATAAAAAAATTGATTATATTTGCCCCGTATTGGTTCAGTTAATTCAACTAAATTAATTGATTAAAAGGGAATCATGTGTAACTCATGAACAGTACCCGCTGCTGTAATCCTGTAAATACTTATGCATACCATGCCACTGTTAGTAACGGGAAGGCGCATAAGTGTAAGGAGAGTCAGAAGACCTGCCAAAACACTAAATTTATTTAGAACATACTTTGTAGCTTTCGGGAAGAAAGGCGAAAAGATTAGACTTTGATTAGTTCAATTTTTTTGAAGCTACATTTTATTTTATGTGTAAAAAAAATAAAATAGCATTTTTATTTTTCATTCAATTCATTTGGATGACACTAAGCTTCCATGCGCAAATTACTGACAGTTTATCTTTAAAACCCGTTATAGTATGTGCAAAAAAACATAGTACCTTATTAAGTGCCAAACAAATTACAGTTGATTCGAACTTACTAAAACAACAAAAGGGCGCTTCACTTGCGGATATACTTGCAATTAACAATATCATTCAAATAAAATCTTACGGCTTAGGAAGTACAGCAACTACAAGTATTAGAGGAGCAAGTGCCAATCACACGGCTTTAGTTTGGAATGGAATTCAATTAACTAATCCAATGTTAGGCTTAAACGATTTATCGCTAGTACCAAGCTTTTTATTTGAAAACATAAGTATACAGTATGGCGGCACAAACACTTGGGGAAGCGGTTCTGTTGGTGGCTCTGTGTTTTTAGACAATGATTTACATTTTAACTCAGGTTTAAAAACTGAGCTACAAACGGCTTATGGAAGTATTCACTCCAGTCAAAACCAATTTGGTTTAAATTACGGCGGAGCAAGAGTAATCTCTAAAACAAACTTATGTTACAATTACTCAAAAAATAATTTTGCTTTTTACAACCCAAATATAGAAGGTAATCCGAAACAAATTCAAAAACATGCATTACACAAGCTTGCCAGCTTAATGCAGCAAAACAATTTTAAAATAAATAACCAACATACAGTTTATACAAAATTATGGCTGCAAAATAATTTAAAAGAAATCCCTCCAAGCTTAACACAAACCAATTCATACGCTAATCTCAACACTGCATTCATACGCGCAACAGCCGATTGGGCCTACACTCATAAAAAATACAGTATGCTAACAAAGCTTGCTTACTTTCAAGAAAATTTATTTTATAAAGACTCGGCAGCAAATCTTAACGAAAAATCAAATTGTAAAAATTACATTTTTGAAACACAATTCAATAAAAAATTTAATTCAAAAAACAACTTAATTGCTTCGGTTAACAACAACTTAGCGCAAGCTATAACGGCCAATTATGACGGTATTAAACAACAAAACAAACTTGCCGCGAATGTAATTTATAATTACAATCATCCTAAATTTAACTTCGTTAGTTCAATCAGACAAGAGTACATCAACAAAAAAACGAAACCGTTTACCGCTTCTATTGGTTTAATTTATAAGCCTTTCAAACAACTTCAATTTAAAGCTAATTCAAGCAGAGTATACCGTGTGCCAACTTTAAATGAATTATACTGGAATCCTGGAGGTAACGCCAACTTAATGCCTGAAAGTGGCTATAATCAAGACCTAGGAATACTAGTTCATTTTAATAAATCAAAACTAAACTTTAAGTCCGAACTAACACTTTTCAACAGAAACATTAAAAACTATATTATTTGGCAACCAATTAATGGTAACATATGGGGACCAAAAAACATCAACGAAATATGGAGCCGAGGCTTAGAAAGTAATTCGGAAATTGCTTATAAAACACAAAAAATAATATGTGCCTTTGGTTTAAACACCAATTATATTCTATCAACCACTTCTAA
Organism: uncultured Flavobacteriaceae bacterium; assembly: GCA_964603125.1. Lineage (GTDB taxonomy): Bacteria > Bacteroidota > Bacteroidia > B-17B0 > Aurantibacillaceae > CAZRUA01. The sequence continues at coordinate 6,509 of CAZRUA010000111.1, forward strand.
AAGCACTTTAGCAAACGATGCCACTTTAGATAAGCAATTAGCTTATGTACCTATGTATTCGGGCGGAACTAATATTAAACTTTATTACAAGAGTTTATCCATTGCTTATTATCAAAACTATACTGGCTACACTTACACAAACAATGATAACTCAAACTATATAAAACCATATTCTTTAGCTAACTTATTTTTATGCTATGATATTAAACTAAAAAACAACACTCTTGGTATTTTATTTAACATTAAAAACCTTTACAACAAACAATATCAAAGCATTAGCAACTATGCGATGCCTATGCGCAATTACGAAATAGCCATCAATTATAAATTAATCCAATCAAAACAAAAATGAAAAAAACAATTACAACTATTTTCCTTTTAGCAATTAGTATCTTAACAAAGGCTCAAACTGCTGTTTCCGATTTTGAAAACCTAAGCTTACCTGGAGCCGAAACATATTATAATGATGTTAATAGTGCAGATTTTCAAAGTGGGAATGCAATATTTGAATATGATTGGAATACAGCTTTTGGAGGTTATTGGAACTATGGTTTTGCTTATAGTAATATCACAGATTCTTCCACTTCAGGATTTATGAATCAGTATGCTGTGAAAGCAGCTAAAGGTTATAATTCAAGTTCAAACTATGTTGTTGCATACGTTAGTCAAGCGCCTAAAATATTCTTAACGGGAGCTTCTGTTGGAAAAACTGTACCTGGATTCTACGTTTGTAATAGTACCTATGCGCATAACTCAATGCGTGATGGTGATGCATTTTCGCGCAAATTTGGTGATACTACTGGCACAAATAGCGGATTAGCACAAGGTACTTATCCCGATTATTTTAAATTGGTTGTTAGAAAATATTACGGCGGTGTTTTAACAAATGATAGCGTAGTTGTTTACTTGGCAGATTATCGTTTTACGAATAGTGCTCAAGATTACATTCTTAAAAATTGGTATTATGTTAATACTTCATCATTAGGAAATGTTGACAGCTTGGAATTTCATCTGCGCTCAAGTGATAACAGTGCTTTTGGAATGAATACACCAGCTTATTTTTGCATGGATAATTTTACTGCAAGTGTTCCAGTTGGAATAAATGAAATTGACAAACAGCAATTAGTTTCGGTATATCCCAATCCAGCAAACGATGTTATTTCAATTGAATACAAGTCGGAAAAAACTGAAAAAATTAATTTAGAATGTTACGATTTACTTGGCAACTTAATTTACGCTGAAAAAGAACTGGCTCTGTCAGGAAAAAACAGATACGATAGAGATATTAATTTTTTACCTAATGGCAATTATATTGTAAGAATTACTGGAGAAACAGGAAACTTTATTTCTAAATTTTCAAAACAATAGTGAGTAAATTCAAATATATAATTCTTACTTGTTTTATTACTACAAAGGTAGGTTTAGCTCAATTTGCTCCTGCAGCTGGAAGCATTGGCAGTTCTGCAATTCATAAAGATAGCAGCATATTTATAGCCTGGGCTACTTCATGCCAAATACAAAGAGGCTTGCAAGATATTGCCATAGCAAATTCAACATTCGCTAGCGTTGGTGATTCGAGCTCAGCAATTGATTTGGCTGGATTAAATGGTGTTGTTAGCCTTGGTGATGGCGGTGTTGCTATTCTTCAATTTCAAAAACCAATTGTAAATGGTTTTGGATTTGATTTTGCTGTATTTGAAAATTCATTTAGCGATAATTTTTTAGAATTAGCTTTTGTTGAAGTAAGCAGCGACGGAATAAATTACTTCAGATTTCCCGCCGTTTGTAATGTTCAAGACACTTCACAAATTGGCCCCTTTGATTACACCGATCCTACATTAATAAATAATCTTGCTGGAAAATACCGAATAAATTACGGGACTCCTTTCGACCTGCAAGAATTATCAGGCATTGCAGGGCTTGATGTAAATAACATTACTCATGTTAAAGTAATAGATGTTATTGGAACGATTGATGAGAATTACGCAAGTTACGATGTAAATGGGCACAAAATAAACGAGCCCTATCCTACTCCATTCGCCTCTGGAGGATTTGATTTAGATGCTGTAGGTATAATCAATCAAAGTAATTCAATCAACATTAAAACAAAAGAGTTTGAAAAACAATTTTCAATCAGCATTGCAAACAAATTGCTGTATGTAAATGCAACTTATAATAAAAACTACACATTAACTTTAAGTTCCGTTGAAGGAAAAAACATAACTACCGCAGTATTCCAAAATAAAACACAAATCGCCACAAATAATTTATCAAGTGGTATTTATTTTGTTTCCATTCAAACGGAGAATGATGTACTAACCAAAAAAATTATCATAACTAATGATTAAAAAAATAAGCATAATAGGGTGTTTAAGCTTAGTACTTTTTTCGTGCAAAAAGGACAAACCTGCTGAAGAGGAAAAAGTAACTGTTACGCCAAACAATGGATTTAATGTATTTGTTACCAACGAAGGTGCGTTCATGGCAGGTACAGCAACTATTACCAAATTAGAAGCCAGCACAGGTATTATAACAGACGATATTTATAAAGCTTCAAACAATAATTTACCATTAGGAGATGTTTGTCAAAGTATGACAGAACTTGGTTCTAATTTCTATTTGGTAGTGAATAATTCGCAAAAGGTTGTTAGGGTTGATAAAAGCACCTTTGTGAAAAATGGAGAAATAACAGGCCTTACAAGCCCACGATTTTTATTACCTATTTCAAATACAAAAGCATACGTAAGCGATTTGTATGCAAATGCAATATCAATTGTAAATTTAAGTAACAACACTAAAACTGGTTCCATTCATATTAATGGTTGGACAGAGGAAATGATAATTGCTGATGGAAAAGTTTTTGTTTGTAATGAATACACAAACTATGTTTATGTTATTAATCCTAACACTGATGCGCTATTAGATAGTATAGCGGTTGGTTACGGCTCTAATTCAATACGACAAGATATTAACGGAAAACTTTGGGTGTTATGCAGTGGTGATGGAATAGGTATTCCAGGTCATTTAGCGCGCATAAACCCTATAACACACAGTATTGAGCAAAATCTAACATTTTCAAATGTAAGTCAAAGCCCAAGTAAACTAACCATGAATGGAAATGATGATGAACTTTACTTTATAAATAACAACGTTTATAAAATGAGTATTTCCGATGTTAATCTTCCAAACACCGCAATTATTAACGCAAATGGAAAAAATTTTTATAGCCTCTCTGTAGAACCAATAAACTCAACAATTTATGTGGGCGATGCTAAAGATTTTTCTCAACGTGGTTATGTATATCGTTACAACACTAATTTAACCCAAATTGATTCTTTTAAAGTAGGCGTTAATCCAGGTGGAATATACTTTAGTAATTAAGGCTTATAAAACTCTATTAAACCATCCATTGGCGCTTTAATAATTTTGCCTTTGGTTAAGTTGTTTTCCAATAACACTTCGCTAAATAATTGAGCATAAATATATCCCACAGAACCAACAACGTTAATAGGTAATTTTTTATAATTTGGATAAGTACTTAACTGAGTTAGAATAAAGTCATTAAAACACTTTTTAACCAAATTCTTTATTTCATCGTAATGAAGTAACTCATGAATCACCAAACTATAACTTGCTAAAAACCTGCTTGGTAAAGGCTTTTTATACATATTATCCAAAACATATTCAACTTCAAATTTTGGATTTTTCTTCAGCAAATTCATTATTTCTTCGCTAAACTGCTTGTCAAAATATCTTTGCAATAATGTTTTTCCCATATAAGCGCCGCTGCCACAATCACCAAAAAAATAACCTAACGATGTAATATTATGAGTAACAAAATTACCATCGTACTCACAGCTATTTGAACCCGTACCTAAAATACAAGCAATCCCCGATTCCTTCCCACATAATGCTCTTGCGGCTGCATATAAATCGTGATTAACTTCAATTTTTGCACCAACAAAACAACTTGCCAAAGCTTCTTTCACAATAGCGCGCTTTTCATCATTGCTACATCCTGTACCAAAATAAAAAACATCAGCTTTACCAAAGTCAAAATCACTAAAATGAACTACTAACTTAGTTTTAACTTCCAATGCTATTTCTTCACTTGTGTTAAAATAAGGGCTAAATCCAATTGTTTCAAATCGTTTTACTTCACCATTATCAAGCAAAAAAGCCCAGTCGGTTTTGGTGGCTCCACTATCAGCAAGTATTCTCATTTTATTCAATTTTAGCACAAAGAAATAATATATTTTCAATTAAAACACAATCATTTACAAACCTTTTGGTAACTTTGCACAGTTATTGCGTTATGCTATAACAAATACTAAAAATTATGCGAAAATCACTTTTAACATTATTATTTTTAAGCTTATTCGTTACCATTTTTGCTCAACCAAAAGCCGAAAACAAAACTGATGAAAAAGGTTTAAAACAAGGTGCTTGGGTTAAATTAGACGAAAAAACAGGTAAAAAAATATACCAAGGAACTTTTAAAGACGGTAAACCACAAGGTAAATTTATTTATTATTACCCAAATGGTGATAGTATACATAGCATCATGTATTTTATAAAAGACGGTGCAGTTGCCTATTGTACCATGAAACACGAGAATGGCAAACTACAAGCTAAAGGAAAATACATTGGCGAGAAAAAAGATTCGGTTTGGAATTTTTATGATGAAGAAGCTTTATTACTTTCAACAGATGTCTATAAAGACGGTAAGAAAAATGGAGTTTCAAAAGTGTATTTTCAGGATGGTAATGTGGCTGAGGAACGCAGCTATAAAAACGATGTTTACGATGGTAAATTTACCATTTACCACACCAACAAAAAAGTAAGAGGAACTGGCACCTATAAAAATGGTATTTTAACTGGTCTTAATGCTTACTATTATCCAAATGGTGTTGCTGCTGCTATAGGTTTATACGATGATGTAGGAAAAAAGAAAGGAGTATGGCTTTACAAAGATGATAAAGGAAACATTAAATCGAAAGAAGTTTATGTGGATGGTGAACAGCTAAGTGATAAAGAAGCTGCCATTTGAAATTTTAATTAATCAAAGGTTTCATATGAAAGTTGATGTTTTATTAGGCCTTCAGTGGGGCGATGAAGGGAAAGGAAAAATTGTTGATGTTTTGACAGAAGAAGCCGATGTGGTGGTGCGTTCCCAAGGCGGAAACAATGCGGGACATACGGTTGAAGTAGGGTCTGAAAAATTTATTTTACACCT
>CAZRUA010000112.1:0-11678 GCA_964603125.1 uncultured Flavobacteriaceae bacterium
TCGTATTCTCAAGTTACAGGGTCGAAACCAGCTGCCTCGTGAATTTTGGCGATTTCTGGTTTACCAGTGATTGGCCCTTCCTGAATACCTTTGTGACACTTCATACAAACATTAACTGTTGGTATACCTGCATGCTTAGATTTTTCAACTGTATTGTGGCAATATTGACAAGCAATTGCATTATCGCCAGCGTGAATTTTGTGAGAGAACTTAATTGGTTGCTCAGGAGAGTAATACTCGCCAGTTTCAGGATTTGCATAAACACCTAAATCAAACAATCCATTCCAGCAACCACGCATACCAATTAAAACTAATAAGATAACAAACACACCCATTAATTTGCGGTGACCTCTCATCCATTGTTTTGCTTCATCCCAGAAAGTTGTGTCTTCATCAACAATTGGTTTACCAGCAGCACGTAAAGCTTGGTTGTGCATTGCTGCGCGTATACTTCTGAAGATACCGATTAAAATAGCTAAGATTGCTATTGCCCCTAAGATTAAATATAATGGATCGAAACCAGCATTCGCATTTTCAACTTGAACATCTCCTGTAGTTGAAGCAACTTTTGGCCCCTTATCTTTGCCATCTCCTGGCTCAGAATAAATGTAATCAACAACTGCCTTCACCTCATCAGCATTTAATTCTGATTGGAAGTTACTCATTAGTTGGCCGTAATCCTTAATCAAATTTGCGAAATAAGCATCCCCCTTATGAGTATCAACATTTTGTACCCATTGGTAAGCAATGTTCTTATCTTTTATGCGACCTGAAACACCCTTTAAACCAGGGCCAGTTCCGCGATTATCACCTAAACTATGACAAACAGCACATTTTGCTTTGAAAATTGATTTACCATCAGCTGCAAGCGTTGTGGAATTTAGTAATAAACTTACAAAAATCAAGCCCAGCAAGCGTTTTAAAGAAATTAAGGACATATTATAAACCTGTTTTTTTCTAAATATTTTTATGACAAAGTGATGACAAATCATCCCTTTTGGAGCGCAAATTTAACAGAAGAATGCATTCCAGCTACTTTAAATGCTAAAAAAAGTTAACATTTTTACAATTTAGAACAATTCTAAATAAAGGTGTTTTTGGTGGGTTAAAACTAGTTATTCGTCGTTTGAAAATGAGAGCGCATAAAAGACCCCATTTTGAGCTAAATACTATTTTGACTTATGAGGGAAACTCAATTTGAGCAACTGATAAATGATAAAATAAGTTAGAAAAGTACATATTAAAACAAATAGTGATACTGGCGCATAACCATAGTCTTCGAGGTGAAGTAATCCCCAAGCCGGCTTTTCAAAAGGCGTCTTTAACTTGCGAAAAACATTTACGCCAAAATATCCAGAAACAAATACAAAATAGAACCATGCTGAAAAGCTTATCAAACCAGCAATTACGTGCTTGCTTATTTTGCTCATAATTTTTACTTACCGCAGTTATTAAACTTATTGGTTAGCTCCTTAACACGTTTGCTAAGCAGGGATGAAATAATTTGGTTTTCAAACTCACCCATGAGGTATTTATTCCGGATTTCATCTTCAATTTTTTGATACTTGGTTTGTTGCTTAATGAAATCTCTGCACTCTACATTATCTCTTCCATTTTTTACTGCACATGCACAAAACTGATCAATCAATTTTTCCTCCTCTTTACATGCTTCAAAAAACTTAATGGAATCTTCCTTTAAAAAGATTACTGAATCAGTTTTACTTAACTCCTCAACTGCCAAAACCAAACCTCCTTTTCCCAAAGTTTCATCTGTATCAGTTTCATTAGGAATGGATGAGCTGGTGCATGAAAATGCTATAGCCAAAGGGAAAAGTAACAACGTTTTCATGGAATATATTTTATCTATTGAACAATTAATTTAGAACAAACAACCTTTTCATTTGCAATATAACGTAAGGTATAAACTCCTGCACTAATTAAATTTCTATCTAAATTAATTTTAGCAGAACTAGTAAACTTATTTGAGTAAACAACTTGTCCTGAAACATCAACTAATTCAATTGTATAAGGCAAGTCTTCTGTTGTTATAACGTTAATTAAATTATTTGCTGGATTTGGATAAAACGAAAAATTTAATTCCGAATTGAATAATAAAGTTTTCACTTCGGTTGATTGAAAATCTCCATTATAATCGTACTCAGTAATTCGGTAATAATTTAAACCATCAATTGGCCTGTTGTGCACGGCAGAATAATTTTTAACGCTATAACTTAAATGAGCGGCTTCAACTGTCCCAATAGTTTCAAAATTAACTCCATCAATTGAGTGTTCAACATTAAAGTAACTTGAGTTTTGCTCCGTAGCCGTACTCCAATTCAACTCAGCTGTTTTATCAACTTGAACAACATCAAAGTTTATAAACTCTACTGGCAACGGATTTAAACCTGCTAGTTTACTTCCTAATGTAAATCTACTAAATGAGTTAAACGCTGTTGGATTACTTGTTGAAGTTATAGAACCGCTTAATGGTGTTGAACTTGTTCCTACACCCGAAACGCCACCTATATCAATTAACGTAGTTGGAGCACTAAATGTGTTTTTAACAATAGTTAAATTACCTCCGTCGTAAACCCCATCATTTGCTCCAAAATACAATTGGATGAGAGGATAAACTCCAGCACTATATGCCAAATTTGCATTAGGAACAGAAGTGGTTGTACCTGTTGTATAACGGTTTATATCCCAATAATGAACACCTGAGATTGTATCAACTGTTGGCGGTTTAGTCCAACCTAACATTAGCGTGCCTGGATTGTTAAACACTTCCGAATTATATGTATAAGAAGTTGCTGCACTATGTCGTGTTGTTAAAACAGCTGGGCGCCAATCAGTCGATTTACCAATTGGAAAGTTTAATGTACGTGTTGTTGCATTAACGGCCATATCATAATTCATTGGGCCGTTAATATAACTTGATGCATTACCAACCGTTGTTGTTGAAGCATCATTCATGTTTAAAATATTTGTTGAAGTAGTATTAATGATTCCTTGAGTCATGGTTAATGTACTAGAAATATTTATACGTGTATTTAGCGTAACATCACTTGCAGATTTTGCCATTACAAAACGAGTAAATACTGGATTTAAAGCCGAACCAGATTTATTAATAGTTTGCGCGGCACCTCCCGACATTGTTGCAATACCTCCAGTTCCTGAACCAAAAGTTATTGTAGTAGCTGATGTAGATGATACTGTTATATTGCCAGCATAAGTACAATTTGTGCTATAATTAGGGGCTAAAACACCCGCGCCATTTTGAGTAAATGTTACATCTCCATTATAAGTATCTAGTGTTGTTGTTGCCAAACGCAAACGATTGGCACTTGTATTAAGAATACTTGTTGTGCCATTAAAAATATTATTCCCTAAACAATCATTATCGGTAATCCCATTTTTTTGAAGTGTTGCCGTTGAATTATAAGTTGTACCATTTAAATAAATTTGCGGGAAGTTGAAACTAACTCCCGCATTAAAAACACTTGTTGGTCCTAAATATAAAGCAGCAGAACCTGTTGTTTGAGCCATGGTTTGTGCTGTTGTACCTAACTGTGTGAAACGCACTAATGATAATACACCTGCTGTGAAACCTCCTGCACCTAAGCTGATTGTTTTTGAGCTTGCTAAGTTTGAAGTAGCTGTAGAAGTTGTATTAAAATAAATTCCCGATGAACTTCCGCCACCAGTGCTTGTAACAACAAGATTTCCGTTATAGCTTGATACACCAACAGTACCGAATTGGATAACGGTTGACGAATGTGTATTAGTTAAATTAGTTGTTACATCATTATTGTAAGTGGCTGTTGTACCAGTTCCATTTAAAATTCTTAAATTACTTTGTAAAGTTCCTCCAATATTAATCGTTAAAGTACCATCAAATTGTACTGCAGTATTATTGCTTTCAGCAATTAAATAACTCCAAGCATCAGTGCCTCCAGTTTTGCTTGAATTAAGTGTTGTAGCTTGGGCAAAAACGGTTGTTTGTCCGCTATGATTATGAGCAAAGTAAATTCTGCTATCCGTTCCAGTGCAATTAAATGTAGTTACGCCATTAAACAAATCACGCGTTCCATTACCTGTATATAAGTAGTTAGAACCAGAGTTTGTAATTGTTGTTGTACTATTAAAAATATTTCCCCCTGAACCTGCATTTGAAGTAGCACCATTTTTTTGAAGAGTAGCAGTACCATTGTAAGTTGTCCCATTTAGATATAACTGAGGAAAATTAAAATTAACATCACCATCGAAAGAACTAGTCGGCCCAAGATATATTGCTGCAGTTCCAGTTAATTGATTTAAAGTTTGCGGTGTAGCACTTACCTGTGTAAAACGTATTAATGATAAAACCCCTGAAGTAAAACCACCAGCACCAAGGCTAATTGTTTTAGTACTGGCTAAATTTGACGAAGCTGTTGTTCCTGTATTAAAATAAACTCCACCACCACCAGCAGTATTTGAAACAACTAAATTTCCATTAAATGCAGAGATTCCTGAATTACCCATTTGGTAAGTTCCTAAACCTGCATCAACAATTGTAACATTTCCATTGTAAGTAGAATTACCTGTAACTCCCATTTGAATTGTAGTTGAAGCATGTGTGTTAGTTAGATTCAAATTCACATCTCCTCCATAAAGAGCAGTTGTTCCAGTTCCTTGTAAAATTCTAAAATTACTTTGCAAACTACCAGCAATATTAACCGATAAAGTACTATTAAATTGAACGAAAGAATTGGTGCCTTCCGATATCAAATAACTCCAACCATCAGCTCCACCCACCTTATTTGCATTTAATGTAACTGGCTGCGCAAAGATGGTAGTTTGTCCGTTATGATTATGTGCAAAATAAATTCTGCTATCTGTTCCTATTGAATTGAAAGTTGTAACACCATTAAACAAATCTCTGTTTGTAGCGCCAGTATATAAATATCCGGAACCTGAATTAGTAATAATTGTAGTGCTATTAAAAATATTACCTCCATTACCTCCATTATTTGTTGCCCCGTTTTTTTGAATGGTGGCAGTTCCATTATAAGTAGTTCCATTTAAATATACCTGCGGAAAATTAAATGTTACATCACCATCAAATGTACTCGCCGAACCTAAATATAGTGACGCCGTTCCTGAAGTTTGAACTAGGCTTTGAGGTGTAGCACCAACTTGTGTAAATTGCTTTAAAATTAAATTACCTGAATTAAAACCAGCGCCACCTAAAGATATCGTTTTTGTTGCTGCCAAAGTAGATGTTCCCGTGCTATTTCCAAAAACAACTCCAGCACCATTAACACATGAAACAATAATGTTATCATTAAATGTGGAATTTCCAGCTTGAAGACTTGCAACATAAATACCTCCTGTTGTTACTGTTGGAGTACAATTAAAAGTAGCTACTCCGCCAAAAACATTACCCGCACTATTATAGGCAACGTATATATCAGAGCTACCTGTATTGTTAAAAGTTGATGCTGAATTAAATTGGTCTGAATTTCCATTACCAAACATTAACTGACCAGAACCTGAATTTGTGAATGTACCAGAAGCATTAAAAATATTACTTCCGGTGCTTTGGTCATTTGTTGCCCCTGTTTTTGTACAATCAACAGTACCATTGAAAGTACAACCGCTAAACAATAAGCGTGGTGAAGTGCTTACAACATTTCCACCTAAAATAGCACTCGGTCCATATTGCAAAGTGCCCGCTGTTGCTGATAAAGTTAAATTAATTACTGCTGAGCCTAACTGAGTAAAGTTTCTGATTTGCAAATAACCTCCATCATAAGCAGTACCTGTTTGTATTGTTTTTGTTGCAGCTAAAGTTGCAGTACCAGTTCCATAGCCAAATACAATTCCTATGGCACCTATGGTAGAATTTAAAGTAATATCACCATTGAACTGGTTGCCAACTGGAGTGTTTATAAAAATAATACGTTCTGTTCCATTATTATTTACAGTTAAATTACCATTATAAATATCAGCTAAAGAGTTAGCAAAACCAAAAAATCCAGCACTAGTATTAGTTAAAACTACATTTCCATTAAAAGTGTTACCTCCAGTCGACCACTCGCCTGTTGAGCCAGTTTTAGTAGCATCAAATAACCCTTCGAAAGTTGTGCGATCAATCAATATCCTTGGAGAAACAACTGTTAAATTACCCCCTATTGAACAGTTTGTTGTTGTTTGAAACAATGTTGTTGTGCCAGTTAACGTTAAATTAATCGCTGCGTTACCCAATTGAGTAAACTGACTTAATATTAAATAACCACTATCAAAACCAGCTCCAGTAATACTAATATTTTTTGTTGCAGCCAACTGAGACAGCGAGCCCGTTGTGTTTCCGAAAGCAATACCTGTTCCCGACATAGTATTGGATACAAAAATATTTCCATTGAAAATGTTAGTACCTGAGGAATTATATGCGACTAAAATTCTTTCTGTGTTTGTATTTATAAAGTAAACATCATCGTTCCATGTGTCAGGGGCTCCATTGCCCAACAAAATATATCCAGTCCCCGTTTTTGTAAAACTACTTACTCCACTAAAAACATTTCCTCCACCCGAATTATCATTTTGACTGCCCGTTTTTGTAAAAGTTGTTGTTCCATTAAACGTAGTGTTTGACATAAAAATACGCGGTGCAGTAACTGTAACATTACCTCCAATATTTGAATTACGCGCAAAACTAATCGAGCTAGTTCCAGTCATGTTTAAGTTTATGGCCGCATTACCAAGCTGGGTAAAAGTTCCTAAATACAAATTACCTCCTGAGTAGCCAGAAGTACCAATGAGAATGGTTTTACCTGCGGCCAAGGTTGGCGTTCCTGTGCCACCAGTATAGCCTAAGTATATATCTTCCGTTCCTGTTGCATTTAAAATAATATTATCATTAAATAAATCATTAGAGTTGTAACCCAGCATAAAATAAGCTCCAGTATTTGTGCTTTGCTGGGTTATAGTACATGTTGAATTAAAAATATTTTGAACACCAGCATTGTGGTTACCGCCGCCGCCGCCAGTTTTAATAAATTCAACAGCAGAGTTAAATGTTGCTCCCTGAACATAAAAATCTGCAGCAGTAAAAGTGCAAGCGCCACCAAATAAACAATTAGAAGCTGGTTTATTAAAATAAAGAGCTGACGAGCCTGTTAAATTAAGATTGATTGGAGCGTTACCATTTTGGATAAACCCACCAAACCTTAAATAACCAGAAGAAAAACCAGCACCACCTATACTAATAGTTTTACCAGCAGCTAAAGTAGGTGTGCCAGTTCCTCCTGTCCAGCCTAAATTAATTCCTCCAGCACTAGTTGCTGTTAAAATAATATCATCGTTAAACAAATCGTTAGAATTATAACCTAACATAAAATAACCTGTTGAGCTTTGCTGATTGATAGTACAGGTAGAGTTAAAAATATTTTGAACACCATTATTATGATCGTTGCCTCCACCAGTTTTGGTAAACACAGCTGATGAATTGAATATACCTCCCCGACAATAAATATCTGGTGAAGTAATTGTAACAGGCCCTCCCCAAGTTGAAGTACTGGTTACTGCACCTGTTCCAATGTGCACAGAGCTTGTTCCTGTTGTGGTTAAATTTACTGCTGCATTACCTGCTTGTGTTATGCCTTGCAGATACAAATAACCAACACTAAAACCTGCACCACCAATAAATACAGACTTGCTTGCTGCGATATCACTGGCAGAACCTCCATTCCAACCAATTGTGCTACCAACAGAGCTGCCTATTTGCGTAAAATAGACATTTCCATTAAACTGGTTGCCTGTAGAATTATGACTTAGAATAATTCTATCTAAACTATTATTGTTTACATAAACATCGCCATTATACGTATCTGCTGTTCCATTAGCCATTGACCAATAACCTGTTCCCGAGCTACTAGTATAATTTAAAGTAAGTGTTGAAGCAAAAGTGTTTCCACCAGTACTAGGATTGCTATTGGTACCGTCTGTTTTAGTTAATGTTGTAGTTCCATTAAATGTACTTTGCAACAAATAAATGTTTGGAGCACTAACCGAAAGATTACCATTAAATGTAGTATTATTGTAAATATTGATTTGAGCAGTACCCGTTAGATTTAATGCTTGAGCAGTGCCCCCCACTTGAGTAAATCTGCGAAAGTATAAAACCCCTGATGTAAAACCACTTCCACCAACACTTATTGTTTTTGTATTTGCTAAAGTAGCCGTAGCTGTTGCTTGCTCTCCAAAGCCAATACCTGCGTTTGTGCCGCCTCCTGTATTATTTACTATAATATTTCCATTGAAATTTGTATTACCTAAGTAAGCAATTCTGATATCACTTATAGCAGAAGTATTTGTTAAAGTTAAATTCCCATTGTAAGTACTTCCGGTTGTTAACTCAGGTAAAAAATATCCAGTACCAGAATTTATAAAAGTAGTAGTGTTGTTATAAGTTACATTACCGTTCATTCTAAAATGATTTGTACCGCTATTAGTAATGCTTAATGTGCCATTAAATGTTGCATTTCCTGTACCAGTAGTTTGTGTAGCGCCAGTTTGATTAAGTGTTACTGCTCCATTATAAGTACCACCATTTATTGTAATTGCTCCAGTTGTTATATTTAATGTAGCTGAAGCAGCAAAGGTTGTATTTGTTAACGTTGCGGTATTTCCTCCACCACCACTTACTGTTAATGTGCCACTTGTTACAGTACCCGCAGTAAACACAATGTTACCGCTTGGCGATAAGGTGAATGTATTTAAGTTTAAAGTACCTGAAGTAATTGTCAAATTAGTAATCGCTCTAGAAGCGTTGAGAATACAATTATTACTTCCTGTAACTATCGTAACATTATCAATAGCCCCAGGAACACCGTTGGGTGTCCAGTTCGTGCTTGTATTCCAATCTGTTGAAGTTGTTCCGTTCCAAACATACGATGTTTGAGCATTAAGGCAACCGAGACAAAAAAACCAAATTAACAATAAAAATCTCATAACGTAGGCAAAATTTAACTACGTAAATATAAGGAACTCGAAGGCTTAAAAAAAATAATTAAACAATCTTTAACTAACAAACAAAGCAATATTTGTAATTGTCCTATTCGTTTAGAAATAAAAAAGGCCCAAACGTTCGTTTGAGCCTTAACTTAATTTTAGTGATTATCTAATTAAACTCTACCTTCTGAACCATGGATTGCCCATCAGAATTAGTAATTCTTAAAAAGTACATTCCATTAGCTAAATTACTACGTTTAACTTTATACACGGAATTTTGAGTAAACTCAGACGAGTAACTTTTTCCTGTTATATCAAACAATTCCACTTTATGTGTTGTGTTTTTATTTTCAAACTCAATCGTTACATCTCCGTTAGATGGGTTTGGATAAACATTACTTAACAAAGAAAAAGCCGTGTTTTCAGCAATTCCAACTGGAGTGCAACTAAAGGCTACATTTGTAGTACAAGGAGTATAAGCATATAAATTTGCTGTTTGAGCTGGAGTATTTGGTAATTGAAGAGGAGCATCGGGACAACCTAAACGAGATACCAAATAATCGCGAACAAACTTAACTGTTGTATCCATATAAGCTAAAGCAGAAGCAGATGTTCCAGAATACGGAACGTGACCTGCACCATACCAAGTGTAAAACGGATTTGAAATTCCTAAAGCATTTGCTTGTTCTTTTATCATTCGACTACCATCTAAGTACAATAATGAAATACCTAAAGGGGCTGTTAAACCACGATTGTATTTAACGGTTGCATCAGTTGTTCCATGCATTGAACAAACAGGTAAATCGCCCGTTTCTAACCAACCATAACGACCCAAAGCACCGCATAAATTAATTACACCCTTTATATTTTGCGAATAACATTGGTTTCCGCTGTAACCATCCATTCCACCTAATGCAGTTAAATTAGTTGGAGTGATATAATAATTAATTTCACACGACTTATTTAAATAAGCAGTATGAAGTGCAGTAATTGCACCTGCTGAGCTACCTCCTATAAAAATATTGTTTGTATCTATTTTGTAAGCATCTGCGGTTAATTTATCCTTATAAAAGAAACGAATAGAAGCTTTCATATCCTGAACTGCTCTTAAAACCGCTTTCACAGCTCCCGTTGAATCAAAAGGTGTTAAACCTAAACGATAATTAATAGAAGCACATACATATCCTTTTTTAGCAAAGCTTTGAGATAATTTTACAACATCACCATCGGTACTAGAGCCTCCAATAAAGCTACCGCCATGCGCCCAAATAATTAAAGGACGATTACTAGCAGTATCTCCAGTTGGTTGATACAAATCAAGAGTTAAAGATTGAGTTGACCCACTAGCTGTAACGTTTGAACCATAAACGATACCACTAGTTGTAGTAACCGTTGTAAATACATCCGAAGAGTATCTTCCAGTCCCGCAAGGATTTTGAGCGTTTACATTTGATGCAGTGGCTAAAGCTGCAAGAGCCAATAAGTAAATTTTCTTCATGTATTATTATTTTGTTTGTTCTTGGTAAATATCTAAAAATCATTTGATAAACCAAAAATAACTTTTTTTTAATACAAAAGATACTTTTACTGAGGAAAAACCACTGCAGGATACTTTGTCGCATCCAATTGTGGGATACTTGCCTGATAATGCGAATTAATTGATTTAATAAATTCATTAGCTAACAAGGCATTTCCGCGATGTGTTAAATTTAAACCATCTAATGAAAAAGCTCCTCCAGAAACAAAATTTGCATTAATTGTAATTCCATTATACACAAAGCCTGCTTTAATTTTCCCAAAAAATGCATTCACATCCACAAATGCAAGATTTTTATTTACAGCTATTGAATTGATTGAAGTATTATAATTCACAATTGCTTGTTCTATTTTAGCCACCTCTATTGAGTCTAAAACATATCGATTAGGAATAGGAACCAAAGAACCCCACTTAAAACATTTCACCGAATCTAAAGGAACATTTAACAAAATGTACTCGCCTTGCTTTGCTTGACGGAAACCCAAGAATTGAGAGTTATCTTCAATAACAAAACCATTGTTTCCTTCAACCATAACAAATGGAGAACCCAAAGCACTATAAAACAAATTTAAATTTGCAGCTGATGTACTATCTAATTTTAAAGCATTGTACGCTATGGTATTGAAATAGGCTAAAGTTTTAATGCTTGGAATATTAGCAATTGCCCCCTTTGCCCCATTAGCTGTTAATTTATTAACCATGTTGTTTAAGCTAGCATCGAAACTTGCCGAAGGTGTTATACTATCAGCAGTACCTCCTTTTAAAGCGTAATTTAAAACATCATGCAAACCTAACATAACAGTGAAAAAAGTTGGGTTTTTTGCTTGAGCATCAGAAAGTATTGAAGATGACGCATTAGATGAAAAGCGCTGATAAAAAGGATTTGAATAACCATTCACATCAACATCTGTGATTTTTAAATCAGGAACACCAAAATTATTAAATGAGCCTTGGCTAGCAAATATGTTACTAGTAAAAACACTAGCATCACCTTGCGGCGCAACCTTAACAGGACCTAATGAAACAGTTCCTTGACAATCTGTTCTATTTCCCAATATAGAAGGTGCGTTGTTTGCATTACCCATTCCAATAGAGCTTTGAGAAACAAATGGCGTTTTAAAATCACCTCCTCCAACTTGTTTTAATTGCT
>CAZRUA010000113.1:0-11540 GCA_964603125.1 uncultured Flavobacteriaceae bacterium
ATGCACCTATTTATTTCAATCACAAAAAAAAATCAAACAAGGTGTTTCCATTTCCTATTCGTTTTTTAGAAGTGCTGCTGAAAACCCAAATATTAAAAATGCATTTAATCTTCATATGATTAATTTGGGATATTTACTCCATTACGATTACCAGAACAAACTACAAAATCTATATTCAGATATTTCAATAAACGCAATAACCTCAGGTCTATTTAAACGAATAAATAGTGAAGCTTTTTTTGTTGATGATAAAAGATTAAAAGCATTTGGCCTTGGCACTAGTATAAATATTAAAACAGGATATAATTTCAACCTATTGAAAAGTGGTGCTATATCGCCATTCTTCTCCATTGAATACACTCCTTATTTATACTCTCCCAACACAGAAGCGGTTATTAATCAAACGAAAGGATTAATAAGCAAATCCTGGACAGCCATTGTTGCAGTCCAAATAGGAGTGAAATTTAGTTTTCACAAAAAAGAAAACTAAAAGTCGAACCACTTTAATTCGTTTTGAATTTCTTAAAGAAATGATTAACTTTATGTATTCGTAAAGCAATGGTAAATAAAGTTATTCCAAATTCACCCGAACTCACCAACGAGAAACTACTAAAAACATTAGTAGAAAACAGAACAATCTATAATTTAGAAAATTGCGAATTAAACTTATTTGAAACCTACCAAAAATCAGCACTTGTCCCTTTAAAGTTTAACGACTTAGTTGTGACAAGTATGCTAAAAGGAAAAAAAGTAATGCATCTTTTTGATAAAGATGGTTTTGACTATCTACCTGGAGAATCAGTAATTATACCATCTAACGTTGAAATGAGAATTGACTTCCCCGAAGCCACATTTGATAATCCAACACAGTGCCTAGCACTAGCCATTGATAACAAAAAAATAGTTGATACACTTAATTACCTGAATGAAAAATACCCAAAAGACGGGAAAAGCAATTTTTGGCAATTAGATGAAAGTAATTTTTACTTTGAAAACAATGCAGAGATGGCTGTTACCATTAACAAAATAATACAAATCTGCCAAAGCACTTCTATTTTTAAAGATACATTAGCTGATTTATCACTTCAAGAATTATTAGTTAAAATTGTTCAATCGCAAACTTTAAAAGGTGTTAGCGCAGGTAACGAGAGTAAACTTAGCCCTATGTTATCAGGTATTGTTCAACATATCAAAGAAAACATAGCCAACAAAATTGAATTAAAAACTATTGCGCAAAAAGTAGGTTTAAGCACATCAACTTTATACCGATTATTTAAAACTGAACTAGGAATAAGTCCGGTAGAATTTGTGATTTTAGAAAAAATAAAATTGGCCAAACGTTACCTTGCAGATAAAAACGTGTACATCAAAAATGTTTCGTATGAAGCAGGCTTTGAAGATAGCAATTACTTTATACGCGTGTTTAAGCATTACGAAGGCATAACTCCAAAGCAATACCAACAATTGCTTCATAAAAAATAAACTCACTCTACAAATCGTAAAGGTTCCAAATCCTTCATTTCATTTTCATCAAACAACCGTGATTTAGTTAAAAACCTTACGCCCATTGGTATTTCTAAAGAAAAACTAGAGCCTCTTCCTGCTGCCACATCAATATGTAACTGAGTATGTTTCCAATACTCAAATTGATCTTTACTCATCCAAAATTCACAATCCTCTATAACTCCGATACAAACATCGCTTCCACCAACTTTAAAGTCACCTTTCTCAAAACACATGGGTTGCGAGCCATCACAACAACCACCACTTTGATGGAACATCAGTTCTCCAAAACGTTGTTTCAATTCATTCACTATCCTTATTGCACCATCACTTATAGTAACCCGTTTTGTCATAGTAATAATATAAACCAAAGAGCTTGTTCAGCTCTTTGGTTAGTGAATAAAAACTAATCTGTATTAAAAGAAACCTAATTTCTTTTTATCGTAAGAAACCAACATGTTTTTAGTTTGGCGGTAGTGACCTAACATCATTAAATGATTTTCTCTTCCAAATCCAGATTTTTTATATCCTCCAAATGGTGCATGCGCTGGATAAGCATGATAACAATTTACCCATACCCTACCCGCTTGTATAGCTCGTGGCACTTGATACAACTCATGCGCATCACGTGTCCAAACACCTGCTCCTAATCCATACATGGTGTCATTTGCAATTGCAATTGCTTCCTCAGTAGTTTTAAAAGTAGTTACACAAACAACAGGTCCAAAAATCTCTTCCTGAAAAATCCGCATTTTATTATTTCCCTTAAACAGTGTTGGTTGAATGTAATATCCTCCTGCCAAATCTCCTTCCAATTTTTGAGCATCACCACCGCATAACAATTCGGCACCTTCTTCTTTCCCCAATTTTAAATACGATTGTATTTTTTCGTATTGATCGTTAGAAGCTTGAGCGCCCATCATTGTTGAGCTATCTAATGGGTTACCCATTTTAATAGCTTTAGTACGTTCTACTACTTTACTCATAAACTTATCGTAAATGCTTTCATGCACCAAAATACGCGAAGGGCATGTGCAAACTTCTCCTTGATTAACAGCAAACAATACAGCACCTTCTACTGCCTTATCAAAAAACTCATCATCAGCATCGGCAACAGATGGGAAGAAAATGTTTGGTGATTTACCGCCTAACTCCATCGTAACCGGAATTAAATTTTCAGAAGCATACTGCATAATTAATCTACCCGTAGTTGTTTCACCAGTGAAAGAAACTTTTGCAATACGAGGCGATTGAGCCAAGGGTTTGCCCGCTTCAGGACCAAAACCTGTAACTACATTAATAACTCCAGCAGGCACAACATCTTTCAATAATTCCATGAGTATCATTATAGAAGTTGGAGTTTGCTCAGCTGGCTTAACCACAACCGTACAACCAGCTGCTAAAGCTGGAGCAATTTTCCAAGTTGCCATTAATAATGGGAAATTCCATGGAATGATTTGTCCCACAACCCCTAAAGGTTCGTGCAAACAAATACTTACTGTATTTTCATCATGCTCCGAAATAGTTCCTTCCTCAGCACGAATAACACCAGCAAAATATCTAAAATGATCAATACATAATGGCAAATCAACATTTACAGTTTCACGAATAGGCTTGCCATTATCTATTGTTTCAACTACAGAAAGGTTTTGAAGATTGGCTTCCATAATATCAGCTATCTTATTTAAGATACCCGAACGATATGCAGCCGATGTTTTACTCCAAGTGGCAAATGCTGCATGCGCTGCATCTAATGCTAATTCAATATCTTCTTTTCCCGATCGAGCCGCCTTGGTAAAAGCTTTACCATCAATTGGACTTATATTTTCAAAGTACTCTCCCTTAATTGGAGCTACAAATTTACCACCGATAAAATTATCGTAATGGCTTTTGAATGTGGGTTTACTGTTTGACATGGTATTATGTTTTAAAGTTTAACACAATGTTAACTTTAATTGACTCTAAAAAGTAGCACGAATCATTCAAATAATAGCACAGAATTAAATAACCACAACTTAACTTTCTATAAACCTTTGTTACTCTACAAAACAATACCTTTGGATAAAAAACAATGAATACCAACAAATCTCTTGCCGCTAACAAAATAAGATCAACAATACTTTTGATTTTAATATTGTCTGTAATATGCGCTGCCTGTGTTATGCAACAATAGCTTTTAAGATTTTAAAAATTTAGCGTACCAATACCCAGAATTTTTAATGGTTCGCATTTGTGTTTTAAAATCAACATACACTAAACCAAAACGTTGCTTATATCCTTCGGCCCATTCAAAATTATCTGTTAAAGCCCACACAAAATAGCCCCCAATTTTCAAACCTTCCTGCTTGGCTTTTAAAACTTGTTCCAAATAGGATTGTAAATACTGCGTGCGATTATCATCTTCTACAACATCATTTACGATTTCATCTTGAAAAGAAGCCCCATTTTCGGTAATAATAATTTTTTTAATACCCTTATGCGCACTGTATTTTTTTATCATTTGATAAATAGCTTCAGGATAAACTTCCCAGTCGGTTAAGGTATGATATACTTTACGTTTATCAGCTGGTATAAGCTTAGCTTTCAAGTAAGGAACCAGATAAGTATGCTTTACAACTTCACGCGTATAATTCTGTATTCCAATAAAATCAAAATCAACTTTCATATTCCCTTCATCCTCGGTATGCATATACTTTTTAATTTTCTTTAAAAAGGGGATGGTCTCCAAAGGATAACCAAGTCCTAGAGTTGGCTCTATAAAAGCCCTATTCAACAAAGCATCAATTTTCTTGGCAGCCTCAACATCTTTAAAGGAAGCAGAATAAGGAGTTATGTAAGAACAAGAAAATGTTGTTCCTACATTTGAACTTGAATCTATCTTTTTTATCGCTCTAAATCCTACGCCTTGGCATAAAACCGCATGATGCATTGCCTTTAAAAAATTTGAAATCCCCTTTCTTCCAGGAGCGTGCACTCCTAAAAAATAACCAGCACCAGTAAATACCATGGGTTCGTTTAAGACCATCCAGTTCTTCACTTTTGTTTTATAAGCCTTTACGCATACTTCAACATAGTTTTCGAACCATGTTAATATTTCACGATTTGTCCAACCACCCTTATACTCCAATTCCAAAGGCAAATCCCAGTGATATAGGGTTATCCATGGCTCAATATTTTGTTGTAAACAGTAATCAATAACATTGTGGTAAAAATCTATTCCCGCTTGATTTATTTCGCCGGTTCCATTTGGAATAATGCGTGGCCAAGAAATTGATATTCGGAAATTAGGAATTCCTAGTTTTTTCACTAAGTCGATATCCTCTTTATAGTGCTTATAAAAATTACAGGCAACGGATGGTGTATCACCATTTAAAATTTTACCTTTTTTTGTAGCAAAGTAATCCCATATTGAAAGACCCTTCCCATCGGCATGATAAGCACCTTCTATTTGTAAAGCCGAGCATGAAACTCCCCAAATAAAATCCTTACCAAACAAATGCCTATCTAATATATTAGCATCTTGAATTTTATTCTTTACCATATGAATTACTGAAACATATTATAACTCAAAGTTTCGCTAAATTTATCCAAAACTTTAATTTTCGAATGATTTTTAATAATAGTGCTTACAATCTTCTCAGCATTATCCTCGTAATTCACTTTAATTACTTTGCCATCAACCAACCATTCATTAATTCTATCTAAATTATCAGAATTCAACTTCTTTAAAACCTTTACCCCCATGCTCTCTAACATTTGAGCGTTACAATATTGCTCATATTGCTTCTTCATGGGTACAACTAATAACTTCTTTTTTAAAAACAAAGCCTCGCTTGTGGTTCCAAAGCCTGCATTACAAAAAACACCTGCTGAAGAAGCCATGCTTTTTAAAAAATCATCTGTCTTAATTGGATTAATGTATACATTCTTCTCTCTATAACTCTTTTTGCTGTGTTTAGAAAAAACTTGCCATTTTATGTAAGGGAATTTTTGCAAATGCTTAATAATTTTCTCGTCGCTATAAGAAGGTAAATAAACCGTTACATGTCCTTCGTTACTAACTTCAATGTCTCTCACCTCTTTACGAATAATAGGTGTAAAAACATTTTTATCTAAAGCTTTAAAATGAAAGCCATAAGCATAAGTTGTTGGGGCATAGTTTTTCAAAACCAAAACACCCATCATATCCGTTTTTTTGGGACGAGGCGCTAATGGATGCAAAGTAGCCACTTGATTACTTAAGCCAATGGTTGGTTTTTTAGCACGAATAGCTGCCCAACAAGATACCGGCTCAAAGTCGCTTATAATGATATCATACTGCTTTACGTTTAAAGCCTTAATTTCCTTTAAAAGTTTTCGCGTATTCATTTTCAAATACGTCTTCCAAATATCTACTCCACCCTTTTTGCCAAAAATAAACGATAAACCATTTAATCTATACTTTACTTTAAAAGGCAAACCTATATCCGATTGAATACCGCTAACCAAAATATCAACCTCACCATGTTTTTGCAGATACGGAATAATTTCAATTGCTCTTGTTATATGTCCGTTACCAGTACCTTGTACCGCGTATAAAATTTTCATTCCAAAATTATTTTTAGTTTTCTACGTTTACTTAAAATTCACTTCCTTATCAACAGTGCTAATTTTAAATTCAGCTAACATTTGATTAAATATTTCATTATCGCTCATCATTACCAATTCATCATCTGTTTCAGATTCTTCGTGCTCGTAATCTTCTTCTTTGTAATGATACAAACTCCATTTACCATCAACATATTCTAGGGAAGTTAAATTTTCTATCCAGTCGCCCGAATTTAAATACTGTACTTGACCTTTATCTGTAACTATTGTTTTCATTTCAGGGTGATGGATATGACCACATAATACATATTCATAACCATTCGAAATTGCTATATCAGCTGCTGTCTTTTCAAAATCATTGATAAACTTAACAGCCGACTTAACACTGTTTTTAATATTTTTTGAAAGTGAAATTCTTCCTCTTCCCATTTTCATCGATACCCAATTGCAAAAGGAATTTAAATGTATTAATAAATCGTACCCTTTAGAACCCAACTTAGCCAACCATTTTGAATGTTGCATGGTTACATCAAATACATCGCCATGAAAAATCCAAGTTTTTCTACCATCCAAATTCAAAAGCAATTTGTTATCGATGGTTAATGAGCCCATTTTAAATCCAGCAAATTTTCTGAGCATTTCATCGTGATTACCTGTAATGTAATACACTTTAACCCCTTTGCTTATCCATTTAATAATTTTATTAATAACTCGCATGTGCGATTGAGGCCAATAACGCTTGCTAAATTGCCACATATCAATAATATCTCCATTAAGAATAATCATTTTAGGCTTAATACTTTTTAAGTATTTCAGCAATTCTGTACTATGACATCCATAAGTTCCTAAATGAATATCCGAGATAACCAATATGTCTATCTTACGCTTTTTCTTTTTTTGTTTAGTTTCCATTAGTAACTATTTAAATATTGAATACAAACCTGAATAAGAAATAGATTTAATTCGCTTTTTCTTTGCTTGCTGTAAATGCGTATCAATTTCTGAAACGATTACGATAGATGAAAAAATGGAAACTAAAACAGACGAGGAGGTAATGATAAATTTTCGGCGATTGATGGTCTGTGTTGGTAAATTCAAGTTACTTAGTTTGCTACAAAAATAGCTTAGCTAGTTTAGCTGAATGTTAAACAAACATGAACAGAATATTATTTTGTAATCGAAATGATTACAGAAAAACATTTTTAATTTACAACAAACTTTAATGTTTGATGAACATTATCTTTAAAACGTAAGAAATACACACCCGAAGTAAAATTAGTTAGTGGAATATTACTTAATGTGCTAAACGGTTCAATACTACTATCAAATAATTTATAACCCATAATATCAACAACTTCAAAATCAATAAAAGCTTCAGTGCTTTTACTTAACAAAAAAAGTTGATTATCCTTTACAAAACATTTAAAATCCTTACTTATCAGTTGCTGGATAGAGAGTATAGAAGATTCGCTCATATCACCATTGAAATCGTATATTTTTAAACGATAATAATTTATCAAGGCATTCTCTGTATAATCCTTAAATGTATACTCAGCCCCAGCAATACTGTTAAGTGCAGGAACAGTTCCAATTTGTTTAAAATCTAAACCATCATCACTTTTCTCTACAACAAAATGACTACAATTTTCTTCCTTTGCAGTTTTCCATTCCAACTCCGATTCTGCTTCATCAAATCTAAAATTAACTAATTCAACAGGAAGTATAATGGAACAAACATTATCTGAATAAGGAATTATTGCAACATTATCAATTGCCAAATGCGGATCATTTGCCGCATTATTTACATCACCCCATCGCAACATAATTTCATTATTATTAGCAATAGTAACGGCTATACAAGCTGTTAAACTTGAACTTACGGTACATGGATAGCCATTAAGTTGAGTAGAAGTTCCTCCGCTTGCATCGTTATTAGGGGCGGTATAATCTAAAGCAGTTACAGATGTCCAACTTCCAGCAGTTAATGAAGTAACTGTTGCACCTGTTTGATACGAAAAGGTAAGTTTATTTACATTGGAATTATTTTCTGCTAATGACATTTGATAGGCAGTAAAAGTTATGCGCACACTTTGGATGGTGGAGCCAGTTGTATTTTTAATTCGCATCCCCATATAACTTGTTCCACTTCCGGCCGTTCCACCACTACCATTAGAAGGACGAGACCCCAATTTTAAGTCCGTTCCTCCACTGCATGTATAAGCATAAAACGCCCCTGTATTAACAGGCGCTGCAGCGGTAATATTAACTGTTCCTCCAAAAGCAAAAGTTCCCCCAGCTGTTAAATACCAACCTGTCCTAGTAGAGTTATCTGTCCACGATGAAATAGATGCAGTTCCAAACGTTTCGGTATAAGGCCCAGTAATTGATATTTGAGACCAAAAAAAAGGAGATAAAAAAATAAAGAATATAAAAACACTAAGCTTTTTCATTTTAAATGATTTGACTAAGCGGCTTAAATTTTCGATATGAAAAAATGGGGTGTTCACCTAGTATTGAACAAAGCAAAACTAATCTTGATATGTGTATTATATATAAAGCGGATATTAAGAAATAGGTAAATAACAAAAGTTCTTTGTTAAATAAAAGTTGAATCAATTGCATTTAGTAAAATGAATTAGTAAAAAAAATGTTATGAGTTTGAAAACACAGGAAACATAATGGTAAAACACTAATAACCCCACATTAATAGATTCTCAAAAGAATTAGTTCATTTTTACAGCATGAAAAAAAATTTACTCTTCACTATTCTTTTATTTTCAAATTTTATTTTACTTGCACAACTAAGTCCAATTTTACCAGCAGGTTCCAATTGGAAATATTTAGATAATGGCTCTAATCAAGGAACCTCTTGGATTTCGACTACATTCAATGATGCTTCTTGGGCAACTGGCAATGCAGAATTAGGTTATGGTGATGGTGATGAAACAACATCTGTTAGTTATGGCCCAAGCCCTTCCAACAAATATATAACAACCTATTTTAGAAAAACCTTTACTGTTTCAAATCCTTCGCAGTTCTATTCTTTAAATTTAGAAGTAGTGAGAGACGATGGCGCAGTTGTTTATATTAACGGAACAGAAGTATGGCGAGACAACATGCCTTCAGGAGTAATTTCTTCTAACACAATGGCTAGTTCTGCTATTGCTTTAGGTTCTGAGAGTGCTTGGAATCAAGTTTCCATCAGCTCAACATATTTAGTTGCGGGCAACAATACAATAGCGGTTGAAATTCATCAAGAATCTGGAGGTAGCTCGGATATTAGTTTTAATCTAAAATTAGACGGTAATTTATCCCCTTCCTCTGCGACAGTTGATAGAGGTCCTTATTTAAATACAGGCACTCCAACTTCTATGATCATTAAATGGCGCACAACTCAAGCAACCGATACAAAAATTTATTATGGCGCTTCATTCTCTAATTTAAATCAAATAGCTAGCTCCCCCCAATTAGTTACGAATCATGAAATAAAAATAACAGGCTTAAACCCCGCCACTGTTTATTATTATAAAATTGGAAGTTCAGGAGTTGATTATACAAGTGCTTCAGCCGATTATTACTTTAAAACCTCTCCTATAGCTGGCACAAAAGGCAATTACAAATTTTGGGTTGTTGGCGATGCTGGAATGGGGGATAATAATCAAAGAAATGCAAAAACTGGTTTTATGAACTATATATCCAACGCGCACATTGATGGGTGGTTATGGTGTGGGGATAATGCTTACGATAACGGTTACGATAGTCAATATCAAAGCAATGTATTTAGCAACAATACTTATGAAAACGAATTAAAAAAGTTTGTAGTTTGGCCAGCACCAGGTAATCACGATTATAACAATCACATCCCTTTCTCACCATCACCAGCATATTATGATATTTTTACTTTGCCGAAAGCCGCAGAAGCTGGCGGTTTAGCTTCAGGTACTGAAAAATACTATTCTTATAATTATGGCAACATCCATTTTGTTGTTTTAGATTCTTATGATGAAGGTAGAAACACAACTGACCCAATGGTAACTTGGTTAACAGCTGATTTAGCTGCAAACACTTTACCTTGGACAATAGCTTATTGGCATCACCCCCCCTATACAAAAGGAAGTCATAACTCAGATAATAGTAATTTTTTAGATGGTGAATTAGTTGATATTCGTCAAAACATTATCCCTATTATTGAAAACGCAGGGGTTGATCTAGTATTGAATGGCCATAGTCATTGCTATGAAAGAAGTTTTTTAATGGATGGACATTACGGAAATTCTGGTTCATTGCAAGCGAGCATGAAACTTGATAACACAAGCGGATCTTACCCTGCCTCTTGTCCGTATCAAAAACAAACAGATGTTTCAAAATCACATAAAGGCACAGTTTATACAGTTTGCGGCAGTTCAGGTAAATTAGGGTCAACCTCAAGTGGTTGGCCTCATCCAGCAATGTACAGTTATTCAAACACTACTCTTGGCAGCATGTTATTAGAAGTAAACGATAACAGGTTAGATGCCAAATTTATAAATGCTAACGGTCAAATCTTTGATAGTTATACAATTGTAAAAAACGCAGGAAAAACAGAAACAATAACCAGTTGCCCTGGTGATAATATTACTTTAATTCCATCATGGCCAAGCTCGGTACAATGGTTCCCTCTAGGAGTAAACCAAGATTCAGTAATTGTTAACCCAATGGTTTCTACTGTATATTACGCTTACGATCCTCTTAGTTGCATAAGAGATACATTCATTGTTAACATGGATTTACCAGGAAATTGCAGCACAGTTGGCATTCAAGAAAACAACATCAATAATGAATTTATACTTTATCCAAATGTAATTAACTCGTTTCAAGATATTGTTACCATTAAATCATTCCAAGATGATTTTATTGAACAAATTTCAATTATTGATATAAATGGTAGAAGAAACAAACTAACCATTAATGAATCTTCATCATCGACATCTTTAACTTTTCAATTAAAAAATTATAGCGCAGGTATTTATTTAATTGAAATAAAATTAAAAAATGAAAGAATAGCATTCAAAAAAATAATAATAGCTGAATAATTAAATATGTCTAACCTAAACAAAATAATTTACATCCTTTTGGCAGTATTATTTACTCCCAAAATAAAAAACGCTCAATGTAATACAACTACTATTACAGGCGACTATACCGTTTCATCAAGCATAATATTATCAGGCACATACAACATTAGCGGCAAATTCATCATTCCATCTGGTGTAACAGTTTTTGTAAACAAATACTCAACCAATACATGCGGTAAACTTGAAATCAATGCGCAAAGTGCAATTATAAACGGAAACATAATTGCGGATGATGCAGGTTATACTGGCGGAACTGGTGGACAAGGCGGAAACAATGTTACAAGTATAACAGGAGACATTGTTTCACTAACAGGCTGCAGTAACAAAGACAATACA
>CAZRUA010000114.1:0-11350 GCA_964603125.1 uncultured Flavobacteriaceae bacterium
CCTTTTATATCCGTGAGATTTATTTTTAAGTTTGATTTGAATTCAGAAAGCTTAATGGATATTTTACCAGATGCTGGTTGCGGGTAAATACTTTGAATTAGTTTGAATTTTTCTTTCGTACTCTGATTTATACCGACAGAGTTGCACACAACTGGTGAGCAGAATTTAGAAAGCATTCTTACATAAGCTGCATTGGTGTAAATTCCAGCTTCAGATATTGTCCATGAGTTAACTGGCCAACTGTCATTAAAATCTTTATAGGATTTTTGAATGGGTTGTCCAGCAGGCGGACTTACATTTGTGTTACATAGCGCATTGTTTTGTGAGCTACCACAACCTGAAGGACAACAAGCATCTAGTGCGTAACTTGGGTTTGGCCCTCCCGGAATATAACCAGGTGGAGGGCCATAAGTTGAAACACCAACTTCATCCCATAGCGAACTTCCATTTTCAAACCACGAATGATAAAACTGAGTAACCGAATTTTCGGCACCAAAGGAACTCATATTACTCAAGTAAGTTTTTGAATTTGGATTAACACCATGAAAGTAATGCACAAAACCCGAAGCTGCATTTTTATAATTGGTTGCATTTGCAGCATTAAGGTTGTATTGATTCATGCTTAAGAACATGTTCGCCTGCTTTGATTTTGTTTGATTACTATTCCATGTATAGTTGTTATTTGAGAGCCAAGCGCGATAGGCATCTGTTGAATTAGTATACGCTGGTAAGTTATCAGCGTTATTTGTTTGCATTGAAGATTGAAATGCACTCTGTATAGCGTTTTTTGTTGCTAAAGTGGCTCCTGAGGTTTTGGCGTAGTACAATAACATATCTTGCTCAGGTCCTTCAAAAGGGTAGGCAAAAGTCCATTGCATTAGATGAATATTTGCGTAATTGGCATCAACATAATTTTTATATGTAACATTTCCTGTAAGTGCATACAAATAAATGTTTGCAGCTATTTTCCGAGCAGCTAAATCGTATGCTGATATTTCCTGTTCGCCAGCAGCAATAATACCTGAATTGTAAAATGTAACGTTTGGATTTGCAAGGGCCCAGTTGTATGCATTTACGGATGCAGTTTGTAGAGTTGTTCCATAGCTTGTTTGGCCTGCACTGTTAAATTGTATGGCAGCTAATGCGAACATAGCTGATGCTGTAAGGGTAGCTGATGTATTTGCAGGTCCATATCGACGAGGTGTATTATCGGAACTAGGTGGACTTGCAGAGCCTCCTCCAACAACGCTTAAAACCGAGCCGTCAGTTTGTTGCATTTTAAGTAACCAGTCCAATTCAATTTTAACTTCATCTAATAAATCAGGTACTCCATTTCCACTCTCAGGAATATTATAATTGTCCATCCAAACATTAGGGTTTTCCTCATAAGCCAATAGTAAATCTGTTAGTGCGCTCCATGTGAAGTTTACATATTTATTATAGTCTCCTGCGTCAAACCAACCACCACTTAAATCTTTACTAGTTGATACAGAAGTATTATTGTATAATCTACAATCTAAATCCTGCTGGTTACCTAAATGACTTGCTCCATCAGCCCAAGCTGAGCCTGCAAATGCAGCTGATTTGGCAAATCCACATCTTTGATAAAAAAACATTCGCATAGCTTGAGCTAATACATTGTTATAGATGCAATCATCAATTTCAAATTTATATGAACCTACATTGTTTGTAACATCAAAAACATAATAAGAGCCTACCGTTGTTAATGAGCTAAAATCAAACCACCAAACTTTATCACCACTTTGCGTTTGGGTAGCCCCACTATTCCATGCAGTAATATTACCTGTTAAAACTACTGCATCAGTATTCCAATCCCTTACTTGATAACTAGTTCCTGGCGAAAATGAGGTGGCATTATTATACCCTGTTATTGGATTAGTAATAACGGCTATTTTTTGGTCATTGGTTCTATACCCAAATTGGTCAACTTTGATAAATTGAGTTATTTGTACAGGCGAGCTTTTAAGAAGTCCACAAATTAATAGAAACAGAGGTAGTAAAGCTTTTTTCATATTCAAACTATTGCTAAACAAATATATAACAATAATGGAGATATGAAAGTTTAATATTGTAAGGTTGATTTATTTTTTGCTTCTTTCGGCTAAAACTTCTGTAATTTCAGTTAGCGAAACATTTTTGGCGGCTAATAAAATTAGGTAATGGTATAGCAAATCGGCGGCCTCACCTTTGAAAAGCTCAATATTATTGTCTTTCGCTTCAATTACAAGTTCAACGGCCTCTTCACCTACTTTTTGAGCAACTTTATTTATACCTTTTTTGAATAGTGAACTTGTGTATGATTTTTCACTTGGATTTTCTTTTCTATCTATAATTGTTTTTTCAAGATGGAATAAAAAATTAGATGACACATTTTTTTCATTGAAGCAAGTATCAGAACCTTTGTGACAGGTTGGGCCTTCTGGCTGTGCTTGAATCAAGATAGTATCATTATCACAATCAATTTTAATATCGATTACATTTAAAAAATTACCACTTTCTTCCCCTTTCATCCATAATCTGTTTTTTGAACGAGAGAAGAAAGTTACCTTTTTCAGCTCATTGGTTTTTGTAAGGGCTTCTGAATTCATATAACCAAGCATAAGCACTTTTTGTGTTATTGAATCTTGAATTATTGCAGGAATTAAGCCGTCGGCTGATTTTGAGAAATTAGGGTTCATCTTAGTTAAGTCTTATTGAAATGTTTTGTTGTTTTAGTTGTTGTTTTAATTCGGGTATTTTTATTTCATTGAAATGAAACACACTTGCTGCTAATGCTGCGTCAGCATGTCCTATTTTAAAAGCATCAATAAAATGTTGTATGTTTCCAGCGCCACCGCTTGCAATTACTGGAATATTTAATTTTGTTGATAGTTCTTTAGTTATATCTAAAGCAAATCCATTTTTTGTACCATCGTTGTTCATCGAAGTAAGCAATATCTCTCCAGCTCCAAGTTCTTGTGCTTGCATAGCCCAATCAATAGTTTTACTTTCGGTTTTTACTTTTCCTCCGTTTAAGTAAACATACCAATCACCATTTTCATATTTGGTGTCGATTGCTAATACAATACACTGACTTCCAAATTGAGAAGAAAGTTCTTTTATTAAAGAAGGATTTTTGTAAGCTGAAGTATTAATAGATATTTTGTCAGCACCAGCTTGCAATAAAGTAGAGACATCTTCAATTGATGATATTCCTCCACCCACAGTGAACGGAATATTAATGTGTTTGGCAATTTTAGAAACTAATTCACTTAACGTTTTTCTTTTTTCATTAGTAGCAGTAATGTCCAAAAAAACGATTTCGTCAGCACCCATTTTTGCATACTCAATTGCTAGTTCAACTGGATCGCCAGCGTCTCTTATGTTTTCGAAGTTTACACCTTTTACAGTGCGTCCATCTTTTATATCGAGACAGGGTATAATTCGTTTTGTTAGCATGATATAAATGTTTTTATTTCGTTAAGGCTAATTTTATTTTCATAAATGGCTTTACCAACAATTGCTCCATAGCAACCTATTTCCTTTAGAAGTGTTAAATCATTGTAATTTGAAACCCCGCCACTAGCAATTAACTTTAAAGTTGGAAAGGTATTTAGAACTCTACTATAAAGTTCGATGGATGGACCCTGAAGTAATCCATCTTTCGCTATATCTGTGCAAAATAGAGTGTTTATACCTATTTTCATATTGTCACGAATGAAATCAAATAAATTAATCTGTGTATCTTCAATCCAACCCCCAATGGCAATTTTTTCATCTTTCACGTCAGCTCCAAGTAGTATTCGCTCAGGACTATATTTGTTTACCCATGTTTTAAACAATGCAGAGTTTTTTATTGCAATACTACCTATTGTGGCTTTATATGCACCAGCGTCAAAAACTGACTTAATAGATTCATTTGTTTTAATTCCTCCGCCAAAGTCAATTAATAAATTAGTTTGTTTAGCAATTGTTTCAAGAATATTTAAATTAATTACTTTGCCAGCTTTGGCTCCATCCAAGTCAACTAAGTGTAAGTGACTAATACCAATATCTTCAAACTGTTTAGCAACTTCCAAAGGGTTTTCATTGTACACTTTTTTCTGAGCATAGTCGCCTTGGGTTAGCCTCACGCATTTTCCATCAATTAAATCTATGGCGGGTATAATAAGCATATTAGAGTTTTAAAAAGTTAAGTAATATTTTTTCGCCTACAGATCCTGATTTTTCAGGGTGAAATTGAGTAGCATAAAAGTTATTTTTGTTAAGTGCCGAAGAGTAGTTAGTAATATAGTTGGTGGTGGAAATTGTATTTTCTCCTAATTCGGCATAGTAACTATGTACAAAGTAACAATACGATTGCTCATTAACGCCATCCATTAATGGTCCATTTAAATTAAAAATATTATTCCAACCCACTTGTGGAACTTTTAATTTTTCATTTTCCAGATTATTATTTTGACTAAATAGTTTTATTTTTTGATTGAAAATGCCTAAACAGTCGGTATCACCTTCTTCAGAATAATTACACATCAATTGCATGCCAAGGCAAATACCTAAAACGGGTTGTTTTAAGTCAATTATAACTTTGTCTAGTTTTTTTTGCTTTAAATATGCCATGGCGTTACTAGCCTCACCAACACCAGGTAAAATTAATTTATCTGCTGTTGTTATGGCTTCTATGTCATCGCTAACTATTGCCGATATTCCCAGTCTGTCAAGCGCAAATAAAACGGATTGAGTATTGCCAGCGTTATATTTTATAATTACAGTTTTCATTTTTATAGTAAACCTTTTGTGCTTGGTAAAACCATATTATTTAAATCTCTTTTCACTGCTTGTTTAATTGATTTTGCAAAGGCTTTAAAGATTGCTTCAATTTTATGGTGTTCGTTGCTTCCTTCCGCTTTAATGTTCAAATTTGATTTTGAAGCGTCGCTAAATGATTTAAAAAAGTGGAAAAACATTTCAGTAGGCATTTCACCTATTTTTTCTCTTTTAAAGTCAGCTTCCCAAACAATCCAGTTTCTACCTCCAAAATCGATAGCTACTTGTGCTAAGCAATCATCCATGGGTAAAGTGAAACCGTAACGTTCTATTCCTTTTTTGTCGCTTAGAGCGCTTAAAAAGGCTTCTCCTAAAGCTATTCCAACATCTTCAATAGTATGGTGTTCATCAATATGTAAATCACCCTCAGCATTTAGTCTTAAATCAATTGAGCCATGTTTAGCAATTTGTTCAAGCATGTGGTCAAAAAAGGCTATTCCCGTTGATATTTGCGCACTACCTTTGCCGTCAAGATTAAGTTCTATCTCAATTTTGGTTTCGTTTGTTTTTCTTGTATGGCGAATTATTCGTTGTGGAGCTTTTAAATAATTATAAATATCTTCCCAATTGGATGCAATCAAATTTATTTTATCCTCCCATCCTTCACTGGAATCATAGTTTTTTATAAAGATTGATTTACAGCCAATGTTTTGTGCAAGTTTCACATCAGTAATTCTGTCGCCAATTACGTAGGAATTTTTTAAATCGTATTCTCCATTTAGGTATTTGGTAAGCATTCCAACGTTTGGCTTACGTGTATTTTTATTTTCACTTTCAAAGCTTTTATCAATGCATACTTCCGAAAATTCAATACCTTCATTGCTTAAACATTTAAGCATTAAATTATGAACAGGCCAAAATGTTTCTTCGGGAAAACTAGCTGTCCCTAAGCCATCCTGATTGGTGACCATTACAAGTTTAAAATTGTTCTCTTTCACAATTTTTGATAGAAAGTTGAATACCCCTGGTAAAAACTCTAATTTATCAAAACTATCAATTTGAAAATTTACTGGAGGTTCTTTAATAAGTGTCCCATCTCTATCTATAAATAGTATTGCTTGCATAGTTTAATTATTAAAATGTTAAGTTATAAATTTTCAAATTGATTTAATAATGTTAGAACTTTTTTATTCTCTTTAGGATTGCCTACTGTAAATCTTACGCAGTTTTTTAATAATGGCATTTTTGAACGATTGCTTATAATAACCTTGTTAGTGAGCATATAGTTAAAAAGTTCATCAGAATTACTCACTTCCACAAGCAATGAGTTTGCTTTTGATGGGTAGACTTTCTTAACGAAGCTATATTCTTTTAGCTTTTTAGCCATATTTGCTCGTTCATTTTTTATAATTCGAACAGAATCTTCGATTTTTGCAATATTATCTAATGCTTTATAAATAGCTTTCTGTGTAAAATCATTAATATTGTAAGGAGCTTTTACTTTATTGAGGAAATTTATCACCTCCTGGTTAGCTACAACCATACCTAAACGAGCGGCTGCCATTGCAAATGCTTTAGAAAATGTTTGAAGCACAACAATGTTTTTATTGTTTCTAATTTTTTTTATAACAGACTTATTTGTTTCGAAAAAGTCGATATAAGCTTCATCTATAACAAGTAATCCATTAAAAAATTGAGTTAATTCTTCAATTTTTTTCCATTCAACAACGCTACCAGTAGGATTGTTAGGGGTGCAAATAAAAATTAGTTTAGTTCGTTTTGTAGTTTGCTTCTTTATGCTATCAATATCTAATTCGAAACTATTTTTCTTTAGTAAAACTTCTTTGACTTTTACGTTATTAATATTTGCGTAAACTTTATACATCCCGAATGTTGGAGGGCAAATGATAATTTCATCTTCTTTTGGTTCGCAAAAACATCTTATTAAAATATCAATACATTCATCGCTTCCATTGCCTAAATAAATATTTTCTGGTTTTACTTTTTTGACACCTGCAATCTTGCTTTTTAAACTTGTTTGCCTTGCATTAGGATAACGATTTAAGCCTTTTCCGTATGGATTGCTGAAAGCATTTTCATTAATATCAAGTAAAGTATAATTATCCAAATCCATTCCGTCTCTTGTCGAGGAATAAGGCTCGAGATTTTGAATATTTTTTCTTATAATGTTATTTACGTTAAAACTCATTTGTTAGAATTTAAATAGTTAAGTCGCACTGTTACTGCATTTTTGTGAGCTTGAAGTCCTTCGGCATTGGCCATTATTTCAATGCTAGGACCAATATTTTTTATTCCGGTTTCATTAATTTTTTGAAAGGTGATTTTTTTAACAAAACTATCTAATGATACTCCGCTATAAGATTTCGCATAACCATTGGTTGGTAGAGTGTGGTTCGTTCCTGAAGCGTAGTCCCCGGCACTTTCACAAGAGAAATTGCCTAAAAATATTGACCCAGCGTTAATTATTTGTTCTGAAAATGAGTCAGAATTTTTACTTGCTATAATTAAGTGCTCAGGAGCATATTCGTTCAATAAGTCAATGGCCTCTTTTTCTGAAGCAACCAAAATAGCTTTACTGTTTTTTAAGGCTTCTGAAGCAATTGATTTACGAGGTAGTTCATTTAATTGTTTTTGTATTTCTAGATTTACCTTTTCAATAACATCAATTAATGCTGAAACTAAAATTACTTGCGAATCTATTCCGTGCTCGGCTTGCGATAGCAAATCTGCCGCAATAAAAGTTGGGTTTGCTGTTTCATCGGCATATATTGCCAATTCAGAAGGTCCAGCTGGCATATCAATTGCAACATTAGATTTACTCACTACCTGTTTAGCACAAGTTACATATTGATTCCCGGGCCCAAATATTTTGAAAACTTTAGGTATACTTTCAGTTCCATAAGCTAAGGCGGCGATTGCTTGAGCGCCACCTACTTTAAATACTTTTGTTATGCCAACTAACTTGGCAGTATAAAGAATTACAGGATTGATATTACCATTTTTATCAGGTGGAGTGCACAAAATTATTTCATTGCATCCAGCAATTTTTGCAGGAATACCTAACATAAGGATAGTAGAGAATAAGGGAGCTGATCCCCCGGGAATATAAATGCCAATTTTTTCAATAGGAACTGATTTTCTCCAACAAATAACACCAGGCATAGTTTCGATTTTTTCTAGAGGTGTTTTTTGCGCATCGTGAAACTTATAAATGTTAGTATAGGCAATTGAAATTGCATTTTTTAACTCCGAGCTGCAATTTTCACTTGCGGTAGTAAATTCTTCTTCGTTCACAATAAGATTTGATAAATCAGCTTTATCAAATTCCTTCGAATACTGATATAGAGCTTTATCTCCATCGGTTTTAACGTTGTTGATGATAGCATTTACTGTAGCTTCAAGCGACGCTGATTCTAATGAACTACGTTTCAGAAGTTCATTATAAGTGTTTGGTTTTGGATATTTAACTATTGATATCATTATACAATCATTTTCTCTATTGGAACAACTAAAATACCTTGGGCGCCTTTTTGTTTTAATTTTTCTATTATATCCCAAAATTGATTTTCTTCAACTACTGAGTGAACAGAACTCCATCCTTTTTCTTGTAAGGGGAGAATGGTAGGACTCTTCATTCCTGGTAGAATTTTGCAAATTTCGTTTAGCTTGTTGTTTGGGGCATTTAGTAGTATGTATTTTGTGTTTTTTGCTTTTCGTACTGACTTTATTCGGAATAATAGTTTATTTAATATTTCTTGCTTGGCTTTCGAAAGTTTTTTGTTAGAAACCAAAACAGCTTCTGATTTTAAAATGATTTCAACCTCTTTTAATCCGTTTGTGAATAAAGTGCTACCCGAACTAACTAAATCGCAAATTGCATCCGCTAAACCTATGCTAGGGGCAATTTCAACCGATCCACTTATTTCGTGAATCTCAGCTTTTACTTTATTTCTTTTTAAATATGAATTTAGTATAGTGGAGTAGGTAGTAGCGATTTTTTTTCCTTCTAAGTCTTTAATGCTTTTATATTTTTGATCTTTGGGAATTGCAATGGATAATTTGCATTTTCCAAAGCCTAACTTATCCGCAACATCGAGTTGTTTGTTTTTTTCTAGTAAAACATTTTCACCTACAATACCGATGTCAGCTACTCCATCTTCTACATATTGAGGAATATCATCATCTCTTAAAAAGAATACTTCTAATGGGAAATTGAATGCTTCGGCTTTTAATTTATTTAAGCCATTATCAAATTCAATTCCACATTCTTTTAGCAGCTTAAGTGAGTTTTCGCTTAATCGACCTGATTTTTGAATTGCTATTTTTAATTTTTGTTCCATTGTTGGTTTTTTAAGTTTTTTGAAATAAAAAAGGCTTATCGATTAGATAAGCCTTGATAATATAATATGTTGTTAGGTTTAAAACATAGATACATCATGACCTACCTCGCGGCAAGTAAAATGATGATGCATATGAGTTGATAAAATCATGTGGCAAATATAGACCTTTTTTTATAAGTGCAAAAAATTAAATGATTTTTTTTAACTCATTTTCTTCGTTTATCAAATTAAGACCTGGACTTTTGCCAATTTCTATTGAACCATATTTACTGTCTATTCCCAATAATTTAGCTCCATTTAGGCATCCCCACTTTATTAATTGTTCCAGTGGTATATGAGCAGCGTTTTTTTGAATAGCCTTTATTTCGTCCCAAATAGATAGCGACCAATTGCTCGCATAGCTATCTGTTCCAAGTGTAATGTTGCAATTATTAGCAATAAAAAGGTCAAAGTTCGGGAGTTTGTTTTCTATATATAAGTTTGCATTAGGACAAAAGCACCAAAATAAGTTGTTGTTTAATTGCTTAGCGTAATCTATATCTTGTTGGTTGGTTTCGGTATTATGAACCAATAATATTTTGTTTTCGCTTGGGAGTTTATTTAGGTAGCTTTGAATGGATGATTTACCAGTTGCTTTAAAATGGTCGGTGTTAATTCCAAATGTTTCTAATCTTTTTAAAATGCTACCTTCTTTTTTTGAGAAGAATAAGTTTTCATCTTTTGTTTCTTGATTATGAACCGAAAGAATAGATTTCTCGTGAAGAGCTGTTTCATTAATGAGTTTAAATAATTCGTCGGAAACAGAATAGGGCGCATGAGGAACAATTGAATAATGTTGATTCAGTTCTTCGAGTTGGGAACATAATTGTTTGCCATTAGCAAAAACTATGGATGCTTTAGTGGGATTAAAAGCATATACTTCAACAAAACTATGGTAATATATAGAAGAGTTTGCTTTTACAGTAAAACTATAGTTTGTATTGCATATATCACCAACTGCCACAATTCCATTAGCAAACATCTCTTCATTTGCTTTGTTAATGTAATCTAAAACAGTTTCGCTGAATTGTTGTTTGTTCTCTTCAATTTCTTTAATAAAGGTATCTAAACCTTTCCCTGAAGCTATTTTGTTTTTTAGATAAGATAGTTCAAGATGACAGTGCGTATTTATAAAGCCCGGAACCAAGGTTCCGTTTAAATGTTCAACTTTACTCTGCTCAACCTCGTTTTGGTTAATAATGTCTATTATTTTAATGTCATCAGTAACAACAACCTTGTTTGTTAAGTCAGATGCATTCGAAATAATATGTGAGGCACTTAAAAATCTCATAGTTTTTTATTACACAAAAAAAGCGGGGAGTGCCCGCTTTAATTTTTAAAGTGTTTTGTATTTATGCTTCAGGTGTTTTTTTTACTTCTGCGCTTGCTTTCGCTGCTTCATACATCTTTTTAATAGATTCTTCGTTAAAAGGTTCACTACTGCTTACATTGTCTTTAATAACATAAGAACGTGCACCTAATTTAATAATAGTATAGAAATGAAATTGAGATTGCATTCCTTCTATTCCACTTTCCCACATTAAGGTTGTTGCATCATCAATAAGTGTCTTTTTTACTTTATACACTTCATCGCCATTAATCATTGTTTTTAAATCAGCAATGTCACCAGCATCCTCTTTAACCACTATTCCAAATGTAGGACCAACGTTAATAACGTAAGCATCGTCAGCAGATTTAACCGTGTCTATTTGAAATTTAGGATTATCAGGTATGGCAACTTGTATATTCATACCAGAATGAGCTAAACTCAAAAATTTCATTCCTTCTGGTGCAACAGCTGGTTTATCTTCCACTTTCTCAGGACCACAGCTAAATAAAATTACTGCACACAATGCAGTCAATAATGATGTAAATTTAAATTTCATGTTTTTAGTTTTAATTACAACAAATGTAAATATACAATTTGATGTTATTTGATTTGGTTGAGGAAATGATTAACCAAGTATTGTTGATAGGATATATTCAAAAAATAAAGAACAAAAAAAAGTCCCGCTTAGCGGGACCGTTTTTTACTTTTTCTTAGCTGCTGCTTTTTTTGGAGCTGCTTTTTTAGCTGCTTTTTTTGGAGCTGCTTTTTTTACTGCTTTCTTTGCCGCTTTTTTAGGGGCTGCTTTTTTAGCTGCTTTTTTTGGAGCTGCTTTTTTAGCTGTTGCTTTTTTTGC
>CAZRUA010000115.1:0-11311 GCA_964603125.1 uncultured Flavobacteriaceae bacterium
ACTTTCTCAAACCTACTAATGAACGTTCCCGTTTTTTGGGAGCGCAAAGGTAATAAGTTTTTATTTATCTCAAAGTAAAATTATCAAATTGTTAATAATTATTTTCATTCTTATTTAAAATTTAAATGAGCTAAACCTCTAAGTGCCTTTGTTTTCAGGTGTTTCATTCATTTAAGATTAAAAAAAATAAAATTATAATTAAATTTATTTTTTTCCAAACTTACTCTTTAACGCTGCTAAAGCCGAATTCATATCATTCGGATTATATTCAATTTCTTCTTTCTTTGGTTTGCTAGAACCCATACTAACTGCTACATTCGGCTCATCCTTCATACTTAAGGCAATACGTTTTCTTTTTTCATCCACTTCTGTTACAGTAACAAAAACCTTTTGAGCCACTTTAACTACCTTATTTGGATCATCAACAAAGGTGTTGCTTAATTGAGAAATATGCACTAAACCATCTTGATGAACGCCAATATCCACAAAGGCTCCAAAGTTAGTTACATTGGTAACGATACCGGGTAAACGCATTCCAATTCGCAAATCCTTCATTGATTCTACACCATCTTGAAAGGCGAATACTTCAAAAGATTTACGAGGATCTCGGCCTGGTTTATCTAGCTCATTCATGATGTCATTTAAAGTTGGTAAACCCAATTTATCATTTACATAATTGGTTAATTTGATTTGCTTACGTAAAGCTTTATCAGTCATTAAAGATTGAATATCGGTATTTAAATCCTTAGCCATTTGTTCTACAACAAAATAACTTTCGGGATGAACTGCGCTTTTATCAAGGGGATTAACCGCATCGCGAATACGCAAAAAACCTGCTGATTGCTCAAAAACTTTTTCACCCATTCGGGAAACTTTTAATAAATCTTTACGAGTTTTAAATGCTCCGTGCTCATTTCTATAATCAACAATATTTTGAGCTAATTGAGGTCCAAGCCCCGAAACGTAAGTCAGAAGCTGCTTTGAAGCGGTATTCAATTCAACACCAACTGCATTTACACAACTTTGCACTACGTCATCCAATTTTGTTTTTAAATCGTTTTGGTCTACATCATGCTGATACTGCCCTACTCCAATAGCTTTGGGGTCGATTTTCACTAACTCTGCTAATGGATCTGCTAATCTACGTCCAATTGAAACTGCACCTCTGACAGTTAAATCATAATCCGCAAATTCTTCGCGAGCTACATCACTTGCAGAGTAAACAGATGCGCCGCTTTCATTCACCATTATAACCAAAATTTCTTTTGGCAAAACGTCTATTTTACGAATGAAAGCCTCTGTTTCTCTACCTGCCGTACCGTTTCCAATAGAAATTGCTTCGATTTGATACTTTGCACAGAAAGCTAAGATTATGTTCTCGGCCTCTACCACCCTACGCTGTGGCTCGTGTGGATATATTACAGCATCTTCTAATAACTTACCTTGTTTATCTAGTGCAACTACTTTACAACCTGTACGAAAGCCTGGATCAATTGCTAGTATTGCTTTTTGCCCTAATGGAGGAGCTAATAATAATTCACGAATGTTATCTGCAAAAACTTGAATAGCTTTTTCCTCGGCCATTTGCTTAGTTAATAAACGCATTTCTGCTTCGATACTAGGCTGCAGTAAACGCGAGTAACCATCAACAATAGCTTCCTTTACTTGAGCGGATGAATCATTTTTTGCTTTAATAAAAATAGAATTTAGCAATTCAATTGCATCTTCTTCAACAGGTTTTATATCCAAAATCAAAAAATCTTCTTTCTCGCCACGGCGCATAGCAAGCATTCGGTGGCTTGGGCATGTCATTAATGGTTCTTCCCAATCAAAATAATCGGAAAACTTTTCACCTTCTTCTTCTTTACCTTTAACCAATTTACTTTTAATTGTAGCAGATTTCTTAAACAAATTACGCATTTGCTCACGTGCATTTGCATCTTCCGATATCATCTCAGCAATTATATCTCTTGCGCCTTGCAATGCATCATCAGGCGATTTCACATCCTTTTCAGCATTAACATATTGAACCGCCTCAGCAAATACTTCATCTCTTTTTTGTTCGAAAATAAATAATGCTAGAGGCTCTAAGCCTTTTTCGCGAGCAATTGTAGCTTTTGTGCGGCGCTTAGGTTTATAAGGTAAGTATAAATCTTCTAGAGCACTTAAAGTTTGTGCTTCTAGAATTTTCTCTTTTAATTCTTCTGTTAACTTTCCTTGAGACTCTATTGTATTTAAAATACTTTCACGACGTGATTCAAGTTGGCGTAAACGTTCAATTTCATCTCGTATTGCAGCTACTTGCACCTCATCTAAACTGCCTGTCACTTCCTTCCTGTATCGAGAAATAAAAGGTACTGTAGCACCTTCATCCAATAAATTAACTGTTGCTACAACCTGCTTGCTGTCGATATTTAGTTTATCGGCAATTTTGAAAAATAATTTTACTTCGCTCATATTATTTTATAAATAGGGTAACAAAAATAAAGGCGAATGGAGGGATTTACAAAACGAGTTATTAATAGTTATACGCCAATTTTCAGTAAAGAAGGAATAAAAAAAGCCTCAACTTTCGTTGAGGCTTTATATCATAGTGTTAGGATTAATTATTTCACACCCATTAATTCTACATCAAATACTAACCATGAGTTAGCAGGAATAACACCCGGAATTTCACGAGCACCATAAGCTAAGCCTGGAGGGATAATTAATTTTGCTTTTGTACCTACTTTTAACATCATAATACCTTCGTCCCAGCCTTTGATAACGTTACCTTGACCAATAGGGAATTCGATTGGTTGACCACGTTGAACACTAGAATCGAATACTTTACCATTTAACAAAGTACCTGTGTAATGAACAGATACCATTTGACCTGAAGTTGGTGTAGCACCAGTACCTTCTTTTTCAATGATATATTTTAAACCACTAGCAGTTTGCTGAGCGCTTCCGTACTTTTCGTTTAAGATTTTTTCCATAGCTTCTCTTTCAGCTTTTGCTTTCGCCTCAGCTTTTGCTACTACATTTTTCTTTTCGAACTCAAATACCTCAGCTGCATTGAAAGCTTCAGCATCAGCTCCTTTGCGAAGAATAACTAATTTCTTTAAAGTATCATCTTGAGCAATTTTATTTACAATATCTTGTCCTTCAACTACATGTCCGAAAACAGTGTGCTTACCATCTAACCAATCGGTTTTAACGTGAGTAATAAAAAACTGAGAACCATTTGTTGCTGGCCCTGAGTTTGCCATAGATAAAATACCTGGACCTGTGTGCTTTAATGAATCATCAAATTCATCAGGGAATTTATAACCTGGATCACCTGTTCCATTACCAAGAGGGCAACCACCTTGAATCATAAAATTAGCGATAACACGGTGAAATTTTAAGCCATCGTAAAAAGCAGTATCAACTCCTTTTTTGTTATTTTTAATTTTACCTTCAGCTAAGCCAACAAAGTTAGCTACCGTCATAGGTGTTTTTTTTGATTCTAAGAAACAGTAAATATTTCCTTTTGATGTTTCGAATTTGGCGTAAATGCCATCAGGTTGTTTTTCTAAAAATGCTTTATCCATTTTGCTTAATTTTACTTTTTTCTTCTTTTTTGGTTTATCATTGTCCCCTGCTACTGCTGCTATTTGCAATAACATTAAACCTATAATCATTACTTTTTTTAACATAGTTTTATCGTTTAAAAATTATTGTTTCAAATCCTTTGCCAAATTTATTTTTTATTTTCGATTTTTAAAAGTTCAATCTCAAAAACTAGAGGGGTGCAAGGTTCTATTGGCCCTCCAGGAGTTCCTTCGGTGCCATAACAAATACTTGAAGGGGCTACAATTACAATTTTATCACCAACACTCATCGTAAGCAATGCTTCGTCCCATGCAGGAATTACTTGCCCAACACCAGCATTTAAAATAAAAGGTTCATTACGCTCTACCGAAGAATCAAACACTTCTCCGTTAGGAAAATATCCGGTATAGTGAACAGATACCTCATCGCCTTCTTTTACCTTATCTCCTGTTCCCTTTTTAATGCTGGCAATGTATAAACCTGACTCAGTTGGTACAGAGGCTGTTTTGTATTTTACAGCTAATTCCTTTACTAAATTCGGTTCGTTATTACAGTTTTCATAAGCCGCAGCTGCAG
Source organism: uncultured Flavobacteriaceae bacterium (assembly GCA_964603125.1). Taxonomy (GTDB): domain Bacteria; phylum Bacteroidota; class Bacteroidia; order B-17B0; family Aurantibacillaceae; genus CAZRUA01. The sequence goes on from CAZRUA010000115.1 coordinate 4,153, forward strand.
CCATTTCAGCAGCGACTGAATCTTCAAAGGCTCGCATTCTTTCTTCTTCCTCTGCCTTAACTTTAAACTCTTGGAATTTAGCTGCAGACCAAGCACTATCAATTTTCATTTCAATACGAATGTATCCATTAGCATTTAAGAAACTTGGTATAGGGCGAGGATCTGGTTTAGCAAAAAAAGAATCTACCCTTAAACCCATTATTAAGCTATCTCCTACATGAGCATCCTTCATCAAATCAATAACATCACCTTTGTAAAAAGGCTTCACCATTTCGAAATAAATCTGAGGTCCTTGTTGGTAGCTTTCTCTATAATCAAATAGAATAGAATCATTTTGTGTTTTCACAATTTGGTGCCCAAACACAAGCATACCTTCATTAATAAGTAAACCCTTACCAACAGTAGCTTTTTTGAAATAAGAACCCGATTTCTGTTTCTTTAAATCAGGAAATATTTTTTTTGGTTTCTCTTTACGAGAAGCACTATTTGATAGCGACGTTGCATTGATGTTTAACGAAAAACTAAACAATAAGCTTAAAACAATGAATAACTTAGTCATGTTTACTACTTATTTCTTTTTTTCAACCTTAACCATTTCCATTTCAAAAACTAATGGAGTAAATGGAGGAATGCCTTGGTTACCTTGAGGTCCGTAACAAATTTTTGACGGAGCAACAATAATAATTTTATCGCCTTCAGACATAGTTAGAATAGCTTCGTTCCAAGCTGAAATAACTTGATCCATACCTGCTGATTGCAATTGATAAGGCTCGCCACGTTGAACAGATGAATCAAAAACTTTTCCATCAGCAAAGTAACCTGTGTAATGCACTAATGTAGCATCGCCCATTTGTACTTTAGCACCGCTTCCCTTTTTAACTTGTTTAATGTATAAACCTGTAGCCGTAGGTTTTGATGAAACACTATATTTTTTTAATAAATCCTTAATTACACCGGCTTCTTTACCTTCGTTTTCAGCAGCCATTTTTTCGTACTCGGCTTGTTGCTTCATTTGCTCTTCTTGCATCAATTTTTGCTGAGCTTCCATCATTTTTTTATAATCATTGAATTTAGCAATACTCCAAGCGCTATCAATCTTCAATTCAAATTTTAAATATCCCGTTGAATCCAAAAATTTTGGTATTGGACGTTTTTGTGGTTTGCCAAAGAAAGAATCAATTCTTAAAGCCATAACTAAACTATCTCCAACCTTAGCTCCTTTTAAAAGTTCCATCATATCGCCTTTGTAAAAAGCTTTACCCATTTCTAAAACCATTTGTGGCCCAGGGTTTTTAGCTGTGCGGTAATCATCTAAAATAGAATCTTTTTGATTTTTCACAATTTGATGCCCAAACATTAGCATACCATCCGTTAAAGCTACCCCCTTCCCTTCTGTAACACGTTTAAAATATGAACCTGAATCTTGCTTATCCAAATCTGGAAATTTAGAATCGCCTTTACATGAGAAAAACAAAGCGCTCACTGTCGCTAATGATAAAATTTTACTTACTAAGTTCATACTATTTTTTTATGTCAATAATTTCTAATTCGTAATACAGGGGAGTAAATTTGGGGATTAAACCACTTGAACTTCCTTGCTCGCCAAAAGCGAGGTGCGAAGGTAATACTATTTTTGCTTTCTCACCCTTTTTCATTAAAGTAATTGCTTGGGTTATACCGGGTAAAAGCTGCTGTTGTTCTCCCATTTTAAACTCAAAAGGCTTGGATGCATCAACAAAATCAACCAAACGACCATCTAAAAAAAAGCCTTTATAAATAATGTTAATTTTTTTTCCTAGCCTTGGTAAGGTGGTGTCTTTGCTATTATTCATTAATTCAAAAACAAGCCCATTGGCCTTCACATTATCCTTTGAATTAAAATTATTCTTAACAAAATTATCGATTAATTGCCTCTCATATTGCTTGCCATAAACTGCTGAAGTCCAAAATGAACTTGCATAAACAAACTCCGAATCACTGGCTATACGTTTTATTTTAAGGTTAAGCTTTACAATTGAATCGTTTTTAATCAATTCCTGTTTTGAACTATCCTTAAACACTTCATTAAATAATTTCGTACTCAAATTATAGGATAAACTATCTCCCAAATGATTAGAATATAGTTGGTTATAAAAATCATTCTTTCCATCAAAAATATCTTTTACAATAAATGATTTTGTGCCTTTAGAATCAACTAAAATAGCGCCTGATTGAGTTTTACAGGTAAGTTCCAGTAAAAGCGCCTGACTGGGTTCAATATCAATTAATGAATCTTCAAATGAAATTAACTTGAAATACAAATTAGAATTAAATTCTGAATAACCTTCGTATTTATCTTTAGGCTTGCTTGAACAAGCTGAAATAAAAACTACCAGAATTGCTATTAACGAAACTGAAAAAACTCTAATCATTTACTTCAACAATTTCAATTTCGTAAACAACTGATGATAATGGCGGTATTTTATCTCCGTCACCCATGGTACCATGAGCTAAATGCATTGGCAAAATAAACAAAGCCTTTTCTCCTTTACACATCATTTTAACGGCTTGATGTACACCCGATTCTATGTTTCCATGATCAACCTCAAACTCCTTCGGGCCTTTACCTTCGGATGAATAACAAACACTTCCATCTAACAATGATACTTTATACTCAACCTTAATTCTATTTCCAGACTCGATTAGTTTACGTTTGGTTAGTTTATTAATGAACATATAGCGTATTCCAGTGCCAGTGGTATCCATTTTATAACCATGATTTTTAATATAGAAATCTATATTATCTTTTTCCATAGTTACGGCAGGCTTATGCGCTTTATTAATCTCGTTTTGTAGTTTAAGCTCATCAATTACAAAAGGCTTCTCTGGCTCTTTTGGCCCACATGATACCAAAAAGATAAAGCTAAAAAACGCTGAGATTGAAATCACTAACTTCATATTTAACATCTATTTATTTGGGATTTACTTTTTATTCTTGGTTGAAAAATTAAATAGCAGCGTCAATTTGAGCTTTATAACTTGGAAGCAAATCAACGAATTTTTTAACTGTTTCTTCCATACTTAAATGACTTTTAGCGCCAGCAGCATTAATATGACCACCTCCAGCAAAATGTGCTCTTGCAAAAGCGTTTACATCAAACTTGCCTTTGCTACGAAAAGAAATTTTTACGCCATCTTCGGCTTGATTAAAAAAAGCTGAACATACAACATTACCAATAGATAAAGCATAATTTACAATGCCCTCGGTATCACCCTTCTGAAAACTAAACTTCTCTAGCTCCTCCGTTGTTAAAAAAATATAAGCTGCCTTAAACTCATCCAAAACAACCATTTTAGCCAAACAATGTCCCAATAAACGCAGACGCTCCTTTGTAAAATTATCATTAACAGCACTGTATATATCTGAGTTGTTTGCACCTTTAGCAATAAGTTCGGCTGTAATTTTATGAGTATTAGCCGTAACTGAATTAAACCTAAAAGAACCGCTATCGGTCATAATTCCAGTATATAAACAAGTAGCTATATTTTTGTCTACACTATCAGCATTAGCCACACCACATATAAACTCATAAATCAATTCGCTTGTGCTGCATGCTAGGGTATCGTGGTAAACTAGCTGAGCATAATTATCTGGCTGCTGATGATGGTCAATCAACACTTTTGAACATGGATTCGCCTCGATACACTTACCAAGTGCTTCAATTCGTTTAAAAGAATTAAAATCGAGCGTAAAAATTAAATCGCTATTTAAAATATAGTTTTCCGCCTTTGCAGTTTCCTTTTCGTGAACAATAACCCCTGCATGGCCTGGAAGCCAATGCAAAAACTGAGGATACTCATTTGGAACAATAACCTCAACATTTTTCCCTAAAGCTTTTAAGAAAAAATACAAACCTAATGATGACCCCATGGCATCGCCATCAGGACTAAAATGCGTAACAATAGTTATTTGCTTACTTGAGCCAATGGCTGTTTTAAAATCTTCGAAATTATCTTTACGCATGTTAAAATTTATAATACAAAATTACGCATTCCGTTACAGAATAAGGAAAAAGCGCTACGATTATTTATTAAATTTTGTGAAACCATTCTGCTTTAGTACATTTGCGCCCTAAAAAAATTAAAATGGCAGGTACAATAACATTTACAATGATTAAGCCTGATGCAGTTGAAGCAAACAACATTGGGCCAATTTTAGCTAAAATTAACGAAGGTGGTTTCAGAATTTTAGCAATGAAATATTTACGTTTGACTAAAGAGCAAGCTGGAGAATTTTATGCTGTTCACAAAGAGCGTCCTTTTTATGGAGAATTAGTTGATTACATGAGCAGCGGACCAATTGTTGCGGCAGTTTTAACAAAAGAAAACGCAGTAGCAGATTACCGCACTTTAATTGGAGCAACTGACCCAACTAAAGCAGCTGATGGAACAATTAGAAAATTATTTGCAAAAAGTATTGCAGCAAATGCAGTTCACGGAAGTGATAGCGATGAAAATGCTAATATTGAAGCAAACTTCTTTTTCTCAAACTTAGAGAGATTCTAATAAACCAATTTAAAAGCCTCAAAACAAAATTTGAGGCTTTTTTGGTAAATAAAAGTTTTTTTTGGTGGGAATACTTAAAAAATGTATATTTGCCCCTCTTTTTTAGCCGCTGTTTGCACGGTGTAAAGAATGCTAAAAATGTTTAATAATATAAAATTAATAAAATGAGTTTATTATTAGAGTACGTAAACAACCAATTAAATCCAGTTGTTGAGCGTCCAAAATTCAAAGCAGGTGATACAATTACTGTACACTACAAAATTAAAGAAGGTGATAAAGAGCGTATTCAGCAATTTAACGGTGTTGTAATTATGCGTCAAAACCACCCAACTACAGCTTCTTTTACTGTACGTAAAATTAGTAATGGTGTTGGGGTTGAGCGTATTTTCCCAGTATCATCTCCATTTATCGATAAAATCGAAGTTAACAAAGTTGGTATCGTTCGTCGTGCTAAGTTATTCTACTTACGCGAGCGTACTGGTAAATCTGCTCGTATCCGCGAGAAGATTGTAAACAACTCTGCAAAATAATACATTAAAATGTATCAATAAAAAAACCATTCTTAATCGGAATGGTTTTTTTATTTCATTAATTTCAAATTAGATACTTTGGTACAAGCTCATCATTTGACTGCTCAAAAGCTGAGCATCAAACTGTTTAGAATGTTCTTTACCAGCCATTTTAAGTTGAGCATATAATTCTCTATTTTGCATTAAGCTAAATATAGCATTAGCAATTTCATCATCATTATTGGGGTCGATATACAAAGCACCCTTTCCTCCGGCCTCCGAAAAACATGAGCCTTTTGATGTAATTACGGGTACGCCTGACACTATTGATTCTAAAATTGGAATTCCGAAACCTTCAAAAATACTAGGATAAACAAACACATGAGCAGCTTGATATATTGCGCTTAGCTCATCGTTATTTACAAAAGGAGGGAAAATTATTTTAGATGATAAATTATTTTGTTCGATATAAGAAGCTACTATTTTGTAATAATCTGTTTTTTTACCAATAACAACCAAAGGAATATCAACGTTTTTCATGGCTTTAACAAGACTGAGAAGCTTCTTGCGTTCTTCTATTGTGCCAACATATAAAATATAATCGCTAGGTAAATTAAATTTATTTTTAACAGAGGCGATATAATCACTACTTAAAACTTGATAAAATCGCTTACTTACACTTTGATAGATAACTTTTATTTTACTCTCTTCTATTCCTAAAAACTCAATAATATCATTTTTTGTTTGTTGACTCACGGCGACAATTACATCCGCATTTTGGCAAGCATACAATGTTTTTTTGAAATACAGTTTTCTGTCCAAACCACGGTATAAGCTTGGATAGCGCATAAAAATCAAATCGTGAATAGTAACCACCTTTTTGAATTTCGCTTTCGCTACATTTAAAGGTAATTCATTACTTAAGCCGTGAAATAAGTTGATGTTATTTGATGTAATTAAATTAGTTAATTTATAAGTACGCCAAATACTATGTAAACTTTTATCAATAAAATTTAAAGGAGTATGTACTAAAGTATTTTTATCGCCAACAGCAAATCTGTCGTTTAATTTAGGTGTGAAAAGGTGGTAAAAATTCTCAGGATAAAACTCGATTAAATTTGAAATTAAAGTTCGAGAATAATTACCTAAGCCACTTCCATTAAGGAATGCGCGCTTAGCATCAAAGCCGATATGAAAAGAAGAATTCAGTTTAGATTAATCGACTAAAACAATTTCAACAATTTCTTTTAACTTATAATATCCCTTTGCTTTGGGCAGATAAACCTCGGTTTCTTTCCATAACACTTTAATTTTTTTACCTACTAAAGCAGTTGTATCGCCTTCAAATTTATCCGAACCTTTAAAATATTTCATCCAAAGAAAAGATTCCGTTTTGCCTTCGCTTGTTTTTAAATAAATGTAGTTAAAACCATCTTGCTCAATTTTAGTAAATGAACCAACCGTAAAATCAGTTGCATCATTACTAACCACAGTCTCTGTCTTTTTTTGATCTTCACTCATTTTCATGGTTAGCTCAGTAAATTTAGGGCAAATACTTAAAAGTTTACCTGCGATTTGAACACCAATTTTTTCGCCTGCTCCTTCTGATATTTCCTTTTCTCCAACTGCCTTTAATAAATTATCTAAATCATCCATCATGGGTTGAGTAAGACATTTGGTAATCATTAGAGTAAACTCCTCTTGATTTAAAGTCTCAGGCACAGGTTGCTTATTTAAACAATCGCAAGTTTTTTCGGCTGCTTTATTTATTGCAGTTTGAGCAGTGAGACCAAATGAAGTAAAAAATATTACTAAAAGTATTGAGAAAAAGTTTTTCATTAAGTGTTTGGTTTAAGTAATAAAGATAGATAATTTAGAATTAAACCGAAACATTATTTTCTCTTAAAGCATCGTTTAAGGATGTTTTCAAGTCAGTACTTTCTTTACGCTTACCAATAATTAATGCACATGGAACTTGGAATTCACCTGCTGGAAATTGTTTGGTATATGAACCAGGAATAACAACACTGCGCTCAGGCAAGTAACCCTTGGTTTCGATTGGTTCTTTACCAGTAACATCAATAATTCTTGTTGATTGGGTTAAA
>CAZRUA010000116.1:0-11279 GCA_964603125.1 uncultured Flavobacteriaceae bacterium
TGTTTTAGACCAAATGGAAAATAAACCTAAATTAATTGTATTAGATACAATGAACTTTTGGATGGATTCGGCTTTAGATGAGTTGATGAAAACAATTGCCATGGTTGATGTTTTAGCAATTAATGATTCGGAAGCACGCCAATTGTCGGGTGAGTATTCTTTGGTAAAAGCTGCTCAAAAAATATTAGCAATGGGACCAAAAGTGTTAATCATCAAAAAGGGTGAGCACGGAGCTTTATTGTTTAATAAGGAAGAGGTGTTTTTTGCACCTGCTTTACCTTTAGAAGAAGTTTATGATCCAACTGGTGCCGGAGATAGTTTTGCTGGTGGATTTATTGGTTATTTAGCTGAAACAAAAGATATTTCTTTTGAGAACATGAAACGTGCAATCATTTATGGTTCGGCTATGGCTAGCTTTACTGTTGAAAAATTTGGAACTGAGCGATTAATCGGTTTGTCGAAAGAAGATGTTGATAATCGTATCCAAGAATTTATTGATTTAGTACAATTCGATATTTCTTTGGTTTAAGATTACTATTTATAACATAAAAAATCCCGAGTTTATAGCTCGGGATTTTTTTATGCAATAGATTCCCAAATTAATCCTTGCCAAAGGTTGTTACCATTGTAATTGAAAATGGCGTTAAATCGTAACGCAGTTCTTTTTTACCTGAGCTTTGAATATAATAAGTATGCTTTGGAAGTAATGCTCTAGTGAATCTCCAAGTCATTCTTTTTCCTGCAAGTTCAAACATTACAACAGGAGGAACGTATAATACTTTATCATTGTATGCTGGGTTGGTTGAAAAACCTGTTGGCATAACACCAATTCCAACACCTATACCCATGTTAGATGTACCATAATTAGTTGCATTATTACCTAAACGCGCTAAAGCTATTATTGGTATTTGAAATCCTTTAGTGTGAACTGCAGTTGCACTTCCATATTTATTAAATTCAACGTAAGTATTACTTACTCTTTTCCCTGCTAATGAAAGATATAAGTTTAATCCCGCATCAACCCCAAACGAAGCATTTCCACTACCTGATTTTAAAAATGGTTTGTAATAAGAGGCACTCAGTCCAATTCCATCAGGTAGACCTGAACCAGTGAAAACACCTCCGCTATTAACGGTTACAGGAGTAAGATTATTAGAACTGTTATAGTTATCGTAGTAAACTGTACCTTCAGCTCTAACAAAAAACCATCCACTTCCCATCTCAAAACATTGCGCTAAAGTTGTTTTAGAAACAATAACAAATAGCAATAATCCAAATATTTTTTTCATCATTCTAAATTTAGAATTTTAAATAAGGCATTAAACCATGTAAACCACCTTCACGTCCGAAGCCACTTTCTTTATAACCTCCAAATGGCGAAGTAGGGTCGAATTTATTGTAAGTGTTTGCCCAAATAACACCTGCACGCAATTTTGTTGTTAGATTAAATATTTTTGAACCTTTATCTGTCCATACACCAGCAGATAATCCATAAGGAATGTTATTTGCTTTTTCAATAACTTCTTCAATTGTTCTAAAAGTTTGAATAGTTAAAACAGGCCCAAATATTTCTTCTTGAACCAAACGGCTCGATTGAGCGGTGTTAATGAATAAAGTAGGTTTGCAAAAATACCCTTTGCTTGGAATGTTGCATGAGCTTTGGTAAAAATCATTACCCTCATCTTTCCCAATTTTAATATAATCCTGAATTTTTAGCAATTGTTGTTTGCTGTTTATTGCTCCAATATCCGTATTCTTATCCAATGGGTCACCAACGATAAGGGTTTCCATTCTGTCTTTCAATTTGCGAATTACAATGTCAGCAACGCCTTCTTGCACAAATAAACGTGAACCTGCGCAACAAACATGTCCTTGATTAAAGAATATGCCATTAACAATTCCTTCAACAGCTTGGTCAATTGGTGCATCGTCAAAAATAATGTTAGCAGCCTTACCACCTAATTCAAGAGTTACTTTTTTATCGGTTCCTGCAACTGCTTTTTGTATCCATTTTCCAACACCAGTGCTTCCAGTAAAAGCCACTTTATTAATGTCTTTGTGATTTACAATTGCAGCACCTGTTTTTCCGAAACCAGTAACAAAATTAACAACACCATCTGGCAAACCGCTTTCCTGAATAATTTCAGCAAGTTTTAATGCTGTTAAAGATGTTGTTTCAGCAGGTTTTAAAACTACTGTGTTACCAGTAGCTAAAGCTGGAGCTATTTTCCATGCCGCCATTAACAATGGAAAGTTCCAAGGTATAACTTGCCCAGCAACACCTAAAGATTGAGGTGTGCGGTTAGGAAAAGCGTATTCTAGTTTATCAGCCCAACCTGCGTAATAAAAAAAGTGGTTTGCTGCTAAAGGCACATCAATATCTCTACTTTCGCGAATTGGCTTTCCCCCATCCATAGTCTCAATTACAGCTAATTCACGCGAACGCTCCTGAATCATACGTGCAATGCGGAAAATATACTTAGCTCTTTCTTTAGCTGGCATTTTTTTCCAAACCTTATCATAAGCGTTACGTGCTGCACTAACAGCTATGTCTACATCTTTTTCATCAGCTTCGGCAACCTCCGCTAATTTCTCCTCAGTAGAAGGTGAGTGTGTATCAAAGTACTTTCCTTTATTTGGTTTTACAAACTTTCCATTAATAAATAAATCGTATTTTTTATTTAAACGTATGTGATCCTTTGCTTCTGGCGCTGGAGCGTAATCCCAAGTAAATTCTTTTTGTGTTTTATCTTTCGACATAATTTCCTAAAATATTTTAATCAATACTGATGTAATCTTTGCTATAGTAAACTCCTTTAGCTTCTTTCTCTAACTGTAAAATTAAATCATTAGCCAAGCTGCTTGCACCAAATCTAAACCATTCATTTGTCATCCATTTCGGACCTAAGGTTTCATTTAGCATAACTAAATATTGTAAAGCACTTTTAGCTGTTGAAATTCCACCAGCGGGCTTCATTCCAACCATAATCCCAGTTTTTTGGTAGTAATCTTTTATTGCTAAAAGCATTACTAAAGTTACTGGCATTGTTGCTGCTGGAGATATTTTTCCAGTTGAGGTTTTTATAAAATCAGCTCCTGCATATATAGCTATATCACTTGCTTTGCGAACATTGTCTAACGTTGATATCTCGCCAGTTTCAAAAATAACTTTTAGACGAGCTTTGTATTTGTGGGTAAGCTCAGCAATTGTTGCTATTTCATCAAAAACAAAATTGTAATTTCCTTTTAAAAATTCACCACGACTTATAACCATGTCAATTTCATCTGCGCCGTGGTCAAGAGCCAATTTTGTGTCTAAAATTTTTATTTCACGAGTTGAGTTTCCGCTTGGAAATGCAGTAGAAACAGAAGCAACCTTAACCGCACTTCCTTTAAGTGCTTCTTTAGCAACCTTAACGTATGTAGGATAAACACAAACTGCAGCTGTTGTTGGTAAACCTGGCAATGCGTCATGCGGATGCATTGCTTTATAACACATTTGTTTAACTTTTCCTTCGGTATCTTTTCCTTCTAGGGTAGTTAAGTCAATCATGTTTAATGCAAGTTTTAAACCTTGCAACTTAGTTTCTTTTTTAATGCTTCTAGTATTAAAACGAGCAACGCGTTCTTCAATTCCTACCTGATCAACAGATGGACTTTGACTAAAATCGGGTATATTTTTATTCGCCATAAGTAAATTCCAAATGTAGAAGAAAAAAGCTGAAAAACCAATAGTTTTAGTAAATTTACCTCAGTTTTATGCTGGTATTGTGCGAAAAAATAAAGAAGTATATACGTGGTAATTCCGCCTTAAGTGCGGGTAAAGATTGCCAAGTAAATATTTTTAATGAAAGTGCGAGTGTTGACACTAAAGCATGGAATGAAGTTGTAAATGACTCTAATTTTTTCTTGAGTTTAAAGTACTTACAGCTAATCGAAAAATTGCATAAAAGCCAAATGCATTTTAGATATGTTATTGTATTTAAAAAGGGTATTCCCGTGGCTGTTGCTTATTTTCAAATTATTGATTTTACGGCTAAAACTTTTGGTGAATTAATTGAAGCACAAATTTCCGAAATACAATCAAAGCGCGCTCGAATGTTTGAGCATTATTTAGAGCATAGTGAGCAAAAAGTGGTGATGCGTATTGTAACATGCGGTAATAATTATGTGAGCGGTGAATATGGTTTTGCATACACGGATAAGTTAAATCGCAAAGAAGGTTTTGAAATTCTTGAGTTGGTTTGTGATTTAATAGGTAGAGAGGAAAAGCTAAGAGGAAAAATTTCAGCTACTTTAATTAAGGATTTTTATAAAGAGCATATTCCTGATGAGAATACTCTTGCTGAAGGCAAGTACGTAGCTTGTGCGCTCGAACCGAATATGATTGTTACACTTCCGCAAAATTTAAATTCGAAAGAAGATTACATTTCAACTTTTTCAAAAAAATATCGAAACCGTGCAAAAAGTATTTTCAAGGCTGGACTTAGCTTAGAAACAAAAGAGTTGAGCTATGAAGATTTAAAAATAGCTAATGGTAATTTGTTTCGTTTGTACGAAAACGTTTTTAATAAGGCTAAATTTAAGTTAGTAAAGTTGGATGAAAAATATTTTTCGGAAATGAAGAACATTTTTCCAAATGAGTTTAAAGTTTTTGGTTTTTATTTAGAAGGAAAGTTAGTTGCCTTTGATTCATTTTTCATTTTAACTAATGAAATTGAAGCTCATTACATTGGCTTTGATTACGAATTAAATAAACAACTTGAATTGTACCAAAACATTTTATATCATTTGGTTGAACAAGCTATTTTAAATAAAATGCCTCAGCTTAATTTGGGCAGAACAGCAGCCGAAATTAAAAGCACAGTAGGAGCAAAGGCTAATGAGTTAACTTGTTACATTAAGCCCCAAAACACTGTAAGCAAGGTTGTTTTAAATCCTTTTATCAATTATATGCAGCCGGCAGAGTGGATACCAAGAAATCCGTTTAAGGAAGAAGAACTAACCACTTAACAGAATTATTTGAACACTTACTAAGTTTTAGTTTTTGCTTGAAACATATGTTTTATATTTGCTAAATGACATTTCACAAAAAAATCATATTTATTTTTTGCTTGATTATTACTAGCTTAGGTTGTTTTGCGCAAAAGCCAGATACAGTTGTTGTGGCAAGGCATGATACTGTGTTAACAAAACCAGAAGAGGACTATAAGCGTGAAATTATATTTGATGGTAAACGATATCGTGTGTATAACAGTTATTTGTCATTAGGGGCTGGCAAATGTTATAACTCGGTTCCAGATAAGATTAATTTTAATGGCGGTGCTGATTTTTGCTTCCACATAAAAAAGGCTTATGCTCAAATAGGAGCTATGACAACTGGCTCAAAATCATACAAGCGAAGCAGTTTTCAGATGCATGCTGGCGCTGGCTATCGAAAGGATTTGCTTAAAATGAGTTATGCTGCTTATGCTGGCGCTTCATACACTGTTGGTTATTTACCTAGCACTGACACTTTAAATCCTGAAAAATCCTATAAGGAGCCTGGTATATATTTATCTGCAGCAGCTTATTATAAAGTAAAATACGATGTTGGTATTGGTTTAGTTTTATTTGCCGATTTTAATAAATATCAAACTGTAGCTGGAGCCCGAATAGAATTGTATTTCTCAGGGGCTTACCGAGGCAAGAAAAAAGGTAGATAGTTTTACCAAACTCTATAATCTAAAAGTAAATTTTCAGCTCTAGTTGTTGGTTTTTGGCGACCTTTACTTAAAGATTTTACTTGTTCACTTACATATTTTTGCAACTCAGTAACTGATATTTCTTTATTGAAATCGGAATCGGCTTTACTTGATTTTATTCCGTTTAATAAACAAAAGGTAAACAATCCATTTTTCCATTCAGCGCTTTCCATAGCAAATTCAGCACCGCCAGAGCTGCTAATTACCGTTGTGCCAGTGCCTTTTTTAGTGTTTCCAAATAAATTTTCCATTAACTGCACACTACTTTCAAAACCAAAGGCATCTTTTAAAACTACAGCTTCGCCTACAGCCCTAAAACTAACGCCACCAACTTCTACTTTAGCTTGTTTTGTTTTTTCAACTTCATCTTTATCTAATTCGCCACTATGACAAGTATCCATGAATAAAAGCTTTCTGATAGCTTTTGTTTTGTTTAATAAGTCTTCAATTTCATCGTAAGAAATACCATTAATGTTTGGTTTATCAAAGTCAATATTATTTGTGCAATAGTAGTAATCTAGTTTTTCGTCGAGTACTCCATGCCCAGCAATAAAAATGATAACCGCATCATCAGGGGTACTTCCCGCTAAAAAGTCTTTTAGTTTTAAAAAGTTCTCTTTTGTTACTTCAGCGTTTTTTAATGTTTTACTAAATACTTGTTTGTATAGATGTTTGGATTTTAAGAATTGATTCATTACATCATCAGCATCTTTTGCTGCATAATTTAAATTGTATTTGTTGTTTTGGTATTCGCTAACACCAATTGTTATTACATACAAATTGCCATTTACCGGAATATCGCTTTCACGCAATATATCAAAAGACTGTGCCATAGACTCAACACCATTATCGTTGATACAAGTGAATTGAATTTTATTTTTACCAACAATTAAGGCAGTTTCTATTTCATAATCAATAGAATTTGTTTTGTATTTAGTTAAGTCAATTCCATTTATCCCAAATTCGGGAACATTATTAATATACACCTGAATACGATTAATGTTAGAAGTAGGGTCAGAGCATTTTACTTTAAACTTTAAAAGAGCTTGTTTTGTAGTAACCGGAAGTTGGTCGTTAACTAAAAATATTTTAGGTAAATTAAAGTCAGCATGGAGTTGCTCCTCGGTAAACCCCATTTTTTTAATCCGCTTTTTGTAAACATAAGTATATGCATTAATTAAATTGGAAGGAGTTTTTCCAATACGCTGCGCAACAATATCAGGTCGATTAAGCATAATATCAAATTGTTCAAACGGATATAATTTGTCCTCGAGTCTAAAGGAAACCGCATCCAGTGTTGCTTTAGAGCACGTGTAGTAATTGTCTGGAGTATAAATCAAATAATCATTTGTATTAGCGGCTACAAAACCAGCAATTTCTTTACATTCTTTCCAGTTCCATATTTTAGCTATTCCATCTTCGCTACAAGAAAATATATTGTCAGATTCCCTATCAAAAATTACTTTATTTATTTGTCCAGTAAGGTTTTCCATTTTGCAAATCTCTTTTCCGCTCTCTATTTCCCAAATTCTAATGGTGTTATCTGCAGGGGTAACAGGGCTAACACCACCGCCCGAAACGATGTATTTATTATCTTTTGAAATATCTATTGTAAATACATTGCTAATGTGACCTTGTAATGTTTTGTTTAAAGTCCAATCACTGGTATTCCAAATTTTAATGGTTTTATCCCAAGCACTTGTAACTAAGTATTTACCATTGTCAGAAAATTTGCAGTCGCTTACAACAATAGTGTGCCCTTCAAGTGTTTTAATTAATTTTCCCGAACTGATTTCCCAAATTTTTATTGTTTGATCGTTGCTGGTACTTGCTAAGTATTTTCCGTCCGGACTAAAGGCTACCGAATAAATACCACCGGTATGACCTTGAAACTTTTTAATCAGTTTTCCGGTGCTTGCATCCCACAGTTTAACAGTATTTAAAAAACCTCCACCAGCTATATATTTGTCGTCTTTACTATACGCCAAACACTGTATTAATTCATTTTCGGTGTTTAGCTCGTTTAATAATTCACCAGTACTTGGGTTCCAAATGGCAATACTAATGCTTCGATACATGCTTGCAAGCTTTTGTCCATCATTTGAAAATTGTACTGGAAAAAATCCTTGAATTACATTTTCAATTTTATTTTCTTTTAAGTTCCAAATTTTCAAACTAATATCAGTCCCAGCTGTAGCAAGGTATTTACCTTGTTGATCATAAGACATTTTAACTAAACGATTGGCTTTGGTTTCGAAGGTTCGGGCAATTTTTCCAGTACCATATTTGCAAAATAAAATAGCTTTAAAATCATTTACTAAATAATAGTCTTGGGTGGGATGTGTTTCTAAACATCTTGGTTGAAACAAAGTAGTTTTATTTTTTGCAATTACTTTTTTTTGTTTCAAATCGTATTCGTGAACATTGCCAACGCCATCTAAAACAATAATGTTACTGCTGAGGTGTTTTGTTTTTAAATCGTAAATAATAACGGATGATTTATCAAGTTGAAAGCTTGAATATAATTTTCCAGTAGCAATATCAATAATTTGAATTTCGTTTGAATATAAAGGGATAGCTAAATATTTATTGTCGCGGGTCACTTGTATACGCGTTGCAACATGAACGTCTTTACCAAAATTTAGAGGATAAGTATTGAGTTCTTTTAATTCGGGTAATGAGTATGTTTTGAGTTTTTGGTCGAGTGTTGTAATAAAAAGTTTAGTTCCCGTTAAATCCACACAACTTCTAACAATATTTCCAAAATCATTTTCTTTCGGTTCTTCTGCGTTTAAAAAATTTGCTGTGGCTAATTTCCCATTATTGTTAATGTATACTATATCTCCTTCTTTTGAACCAAAGTTAACATCTCCGTAGGAGCCAATATCTTCGTACTTTTTTAATAATTTGCCTGTTTTTATTTCCCAAACTTTTATTTGAGAACTGCCCATTACACCTAAAACATATTTATTGTTGGGACTAAAAAGTACTAAATTAAAACTTGCATCGTTTCCCGATAAAGTTCTTATTTCCTTTCCAGAACTCATATCCCACAATTTAAGTAACATGTCATTGCCGCCGGAAGCTAGTATGTTCCCATCGCTCGACATTGCAAGAGCATTTACCTGGTCTAGATGCCCCGATGTTAATACTACTTGAGGTTTTTGTGCAGTAAGATAGAAAAAGGAGTTAAGGAATAGTAAAAAGAAAAGTAATTGGAGTTTACTTTTTAAAAGTAATTTTAAAACTACTTCCATTTTTATTTTCGTGTGTAAGAGTTGCATCAAGTTGTTCAATTAATCCATGAATAAGTTCAATTCCAAACGAATCGGTCTTAATTTTTGATATATCAAATCCCGAACCATTATCTTTAATAGTAAAGAAAACAGTATTATTGTTTTCAAGCAAAGCAATTTCGATTAAACCCGTTTTTGCATTATTAAATGCGTGTTTATAGCAGTTGGTAATTAATTCGTTTATAATTAAAGCAAAAGGAACTGCCTTACTAATCTCAAGGTAAATTTCGTTTATACCCGTTTTGATTTCAATTTTTTTATTTGGATTTGAGAATGACTGAGTAAGGTTAGCAATAATTTCATTCACATAATCTTTAAAATTAATTTCAGAAAGGGATTTGGATTTATATAAAAGGTTGTGAACTGTTGCAATGGATTGAATTCTGTTTTTACTCTCAATGAAAAGGGCATTATGAAATTCATCCTTTGTTTTGGATGATTGTAAATTCATTAAACTAGCAATAATGCTAAGATTGTTTTTTACTCTATGATGAATTTCGTTCAATAATATTTTTTGCTCGGCTAAAGTTTTTTCAAGATTCTTTTTGGTTACTTTTTTCTCATAAGATTCCATAGCTAATGAAATCATTTGTGAAGTTACTAAGCCAAATTTTTGATCTTGAATACTCCAACTCCTAGGATTATCCAAGTTTTCGAAACAAACCACCCCAATCATTTCCCCTTCAATACGAATTGGAATATCCATTAAAGCACAAATATTGTTTGGTTTTAGATAAAAATCGGTTAACTCACTAGCTTTATCTTCTAAATCCACATCGTTGATTAAAATGATTTTTTCAGTTTCAAAGAGACCGAAGTACTTTGGCATTGCAATGCGAGGAAGATTGGATTGAGGAACCATTTTGTTTTGCTTTGCATCAAAGTTTCCAATACATTGTATCTCACTAAAATTAGAATCGAAAGTCCAAGCATTCACACGACCTACATTAGTTGCCTTTGAGGCAAGTTCTAAAATTTCATAAATTGCTTCGTCAAGTTTTCCATCTCTTATTTTTCTGGAGCGCGAGAAATGTTCAACAGTGAGAGTTTTCTTTAACCAATCCCTTCTTGTTCTTAGTGTATGAATATTATCGTTAACATATAAAAAGTAATTTACACTTTTATCGGGGTTTGTTTTTTTTATGACTCTTATCTCAATTGGAACATAAAATTGATTTACGGTTTCGTAATAAAAGTTATTGCTTGTGTTTTTTGCTAATAAATCTTTTAACTCAATAACATCTTTCGGACGACATAAAAAATCCCAAACAACTTTACCTTCCAACTCTTCTACTAGCATTTCTGAAGCCACATTATTATGGTATAAAACTTCAAATTTGTCGTTCACTATTATAAAACCAATATTTAAATCTTGGTGTAGGAATTCAACAGCGCCGTTATTAATGAGCTCAACAGTATTCATCGGTAAAAAGGTAGTATTTAGACGTAAATTTAAACTATTTATCGAAACTGCGAAAATTTTACAACAAAAAAATCCCCTTTCTAGATTAGAAAGGGGATTTTTAATTAAAAATTTACATTTTAGTCATCTAAATCTTCGTTTTCATCTGCTAAGCTATCCTCAGCTTCTTCTTTTTTGTCTTTTGCTTTCCCAACCTTATCTTTTCCTTTTTCCTTTTTCTCTTTCATTTCTTTCTTTCTTTTCTCTCTAATCTCTTTCCATTTTGTTTTTTGTTCTTCGGTTAAGATATTATTCATTTCAGTTGCAAAACCTTTACGGGCAGATTTTACTTCTTCGTGACGCTTTTTTGATTCAGCACTTCCTTTTGGGTAAGTTGTCCAAGCTTGTTTAACTTTGGTGTTTTTGGTTAAAGCTGCATTATAAACTTTCGTTTTTTGATCAGCAGTTAAGCTCAACTCTTTTTCTAATCTGTCAGTTTGTTTAGTTGCTGCTTTAGCTGGGTCATAATTTGCTGATGCAGGGCCCATGCTCCCTTTGCCGTGTTCACCCTTACCTTTTCCTTTACCTTTTACTGGTTCTTGTGCGTTAGCAAATGTAAATGTTACAACTGCTAATAATACAAACATGATCTTTTTCATTTTTCTTTGTTTTTATGTTGTTAATACTCGGCTTACGTATAATTATCGTGCCACATTTCAAAATTAGATGTTTAAAATTGATAAAGGTTTAATTAATCGATTAAAATAATTTTTTAACGATAAATAGCTTTAAAATCTAAAACTTAAGCCATTTTTTAAATTGTATACAACGTTTGGT
>CAZRUA010000117.1:0-10882 GCA_964603125.1 uncultured Flavobacteriaceae bacterium
CTAGTAACATTTTGCACGGTGCGGGTGTTCCATTTGGCGGAGAAATGGTTGCTGCAATGGCCTTAATGGAATCGCCATCAATTATTATTGGTGTAATTATGTACAGAAAGCTTAATGTGCAAACTGAAGCACAAATTGCCGAAGATGTAGAACATGGGCATCATATGAGTATGAAGGAATTATTTAGAGAAGCTTTTTTAAATGGAAGTATAGTTGTTTTACTTGGTAGTTTAATCATCGGACTAATTAGTAATGAAAAAGGGATGAAAATAATGGAGCCATTTACTGGTGGTATTTTCAAAGGTATGTTATCATTCTTCTTATTAGATATGGGTGTAGTTGCTGGTAAACGTATTGCAGCTTTAAAACAAGCAGGATGGTTTGTAATTGCCTTTGGTGTTTTCATGCCTTTAATCAATGCAGGGATAGGAATTGGCTTGTCATATATCATGGGCTTGGATCAAGGAAATTCATTTATGTTTACGGTACTTTTGGCTAGTGCGTCTTACATAGCAGTTCCGGCAGCCATGCGAATAGCCATTCCCGAAGCCAATCCTGGTATTTACGTTCCAGTTGCATTAGCAATTACATTTCCTTTTAATATAATGGCGGGCTTACCTCTCTATTATTATATCATTGAACTTATTCACGGAACAGTTTAACTTAACGATTTAAGAAAATGGAAAACGATATTAAAAAAATAGAAATAGTTACTGATGGCGTAATGCTAAATAGATTAGTAACGGCAATTGATAAAACTGGAGTCTCGGGTTACACAGTGCTAAAAGACGTTGCAGGCAAAGGTTTGAAAGGAAATAACGAAGGGCATGGTATTGCAGGCGGTTATAAAAATTGCTACATCATGGTATGCTGTAATTTAGATGAAGCTATAGCAGTAACCGAAGCCGTTAAACCAATCATATCAAAATTTGGAGGTATTTGCATAGTTTCGGATGCACACTGGGTTATTCACAACTAATTGACAGACAAAATGAATATCAACGAAAATAAAAACTTAGGTTTTAATTTAGAACATACGCTTCATAAGCTGAAACACTATTTACCTTCTCAAGGTCCATTAAAAGATTTTGTGCATCATAATACTTTACATGCTTTTCAAGACTTACCTTTTGAAGAAGCCATACAGCAAGCTTCGGCAATGTTTGGCATTAAAACTTCTTTATCTATCGATGAATACAGAGAATTGTATAAAAAACATATAATAAGAGAAGATATTCTTGAACAAAGAATTATGCTGAGAAAAGGCGAAAAGGAAGCTGATAAATGGATATATAAAGTTTTAAATCAGGAATACGATCAAACTATAACTACAAGATTAAATACATTACATAATTTTTGGAAAATAAAATATGACTTAGATATTGATGCTAGTGTACACTCAAAATTATTTAAACTAATTGGTACATACCTCGATCAAGGTATTGGGGTAATTAAGTCTCCAATACACGAAGATGGCTTTCTAGCTACGATTAAAAATCTTGACAAAGAAAGTTTTACAAAAATTATTCATTCAAAAAGATGTCAGGAGTTATTGCATAATCCTACAACAAAAATTGAAGACTTACTTCATTTATTAGTTGGAGATGAAAATCATTATGAACAATATCTATTTGACCAACAATTTGCTCACCCTGGTTGGGCAGGTTTAGTTTGTTATATTGAAGATGACCCTAAATCTTTACTGGATGAAAGAAAGATAACACTGCATGATTTCATTTTTATCGATTTACTTTTAGAGATAGATGCTCTTGATATAAAACAAGGTAAAAACTGGAAACCTATAAGTAATTCAATGAACATTGAATTAAATAGATTATTTGAAAAAGTAAAGCTTGAGGAAAAACACGAAGTAATTAGCATTTGGCAAGAAGCTTTTGAATGGAGTTATTACGATCAAGTTTTAGCTGGTATTTTAAAAATGAAAGGTCGTTCTTCTAACAAACCAGGAAAAACATTTCAAGCCATATTTTGCATCGATGACAGGGAAGGTTCAATAAGAAGACATATTGAACAGCAAGATAATAAGTGCGAAACTTTTGGTACACCAGGGTTTTTTGGGGTAGAATTTTATTATCGTCCACAAGGCGGGAAATTTGCTACAAAAGTTTGTCCTGCACCCGTTACTCCAAAATATTTAATTAAAGATACTGGAGCGGGTTTAAAAACACCTACAGAAGTTCATTTTTCAACCAAGACAAACCATCCTTTCTACGCATTTTTTGCATCAATTATCTTAGGTTTTATTTCGGCCTATCAACTATTTGTAAATATTTTTAAGCCTGAATTAAGCGCGGGAGCTAGTTCTTCATTTTCGCATATGGAGAAAAATTCAAAATTAACTATACTTCATACTGGCGAAACAGATAAAGCAACTGGCTTACAGGTTGGTTTCACAATTGATGAAATGGTTGAAAGAGTAGAAGCCGTTTTAAAAGGTATTGGATTAGTGGAAGACTTTGGCCCATTAGTATACATTATTGGTCACGGTGCAAGTAGCATAAATAATACACATTATGCTGGCTATGATTGTGGCGCATGTTGCGGAAGACCTGGTTCAGTTAATGCGCGAGTATTTAGCTATATGGCTAATCATCCAGAAGTAAGGATGAAATTAGAAGAAATTGGGATTTTCATCCCAAGTAAAACTCAATTCATAGGCGCATTGCATGATACAACACGTGATGAAATAGCTTATTACGATGAAGATATTTTAAGTGTCGAAAACAAGGAAAAGCATAAACACAATCAAAAACTTTTTTTAAATGCTTTAGCTATGAATTCGAAAGAAAGATCGAGAAGATTTTTCTCTATTGATTCAAAACAAGAGCCAGATAAAATTCATCAAGAAATTAAAAACCGCTCGGTTTCATTATTTGAACCTCGCCCTGAATTAAACCATGCAACTAATGCTTTATGTATAGTTGGCAGAAGAGGATTAAATGAAGGATTATTTTTAGATAGAAGAGCCTTTTTTAACTCATACGATTATCAGTATGACCCGGGTGGGAAATTCTTATTTAAAATTTTAAGTGCAGCAACACCAGTTTGTGGCGGTATTAATTTAGAATATTATTTTTCAAGAGTTGATAATCAAAAATCAGGAGCGGGCTCAAAGCTTCCGCACAATGTGATGGGATTAATTGGTGTAGCCAATGGAGTTGAAGGTGATTTAAGACCAGGGCTTCCTTACCAAATGATTGACCTGCATGACCCATTAAGATTACTGATGATTATTGAACATTATCCGCAAGTAGTATTAAAGGTTATTCAAAAAAATCCCAAGGTATATGAATGGTACCTTAATGAATGGGTTAACTTAGTAATAATACATCCTGATACTTCTGAAATGATGGTATTTAAACAAGGTGAATTTAAACCGTATATTCCAATTAAAAAATTACTTGACACTGTAACTGATGTTAATAAATTGTTTGAATCAGGAGAAGAAAATTATCCAGTTTACTTAATTAAAAAATAATAATGGAAAGATATTTGCCAATATTTATAGTTATACCATTAATAGGTTTTATTATTAATGCTCTTGCCGATCCGAAAAACGAGAGGTTAATGGCTCGTGCATCCTACTATACAATGGTCACTCAATTTTTATTAACTTTAATATTTATTAGCTTTTGGGCTTACAATAAACATGCGATTGTTGGCGATCTTAAACTAGTCGATTCGCATGATGTTCATTTTTTCTTCGACTATTGCTTTAATGGCATAACAGCTGTTTATCTTTTAGTAGGTTCATTTCTTTCATTTTTAATCATTGCCTTCAGTCGTACGTATTTACACAGAGAAGATGGTTTCAAAAGATTTTTCACAACCATTATGTTATTTTATCTTGCGTACAACATTTTGGTATTATCAGGTAACTTAGCAACACTCTTCATTGGTTGGGAAATAGCTGGTGTTTCATCATTTTTATTAATTGGGTATTACAGAGATAGATATATTCCTGTGAAAAACGCTGTTAAAGTTTTCTCTCTCTATCGTATTGGCGATATGGCTTTAATTCTGGCATTATGGATGAGTCACCACTTTTACGATCATCAAATTTTCTCTAGTGAATTTGATTCCGAGCATCCATTAAAACTTCATGCCAATCACAATTGGGTATTATTCTTTTCATTTATGATTGTGATTGCAGCTTCCATTAAATCAGCTCAATTTCCATTTTCTTCCTGGTTACCAAGAGCCATGGAAGGTCCTACTCCTTCGAGTGCAATTTTTTACAGTTCTCTTTCAGCACATTTAGGAGTACTACTATTGCTGCGTACTTACAATTTTTGGGAACATAACAATGTTGTTAAAGCTGTTATCATCACCATTGGTAGTGTAACCTTTTTAATAAGTAGTTTAATATCAATGGTACAACCATCTGCTAAAGGTCAAATAGCCTATGCAGCCTCAGCGCAAATTGGGTTGATGTTTATAGAAACAGCATTAGGTTGGCATACATTAGTCTTGATTCATTTTGCTGGTAATGCGTTTTTAAGAAGTTATCAATTATTAATTTCTCCTTCTCTGGTAACTTATAAAATACGAGAACAGTTTTATGAGTTTCAGGAGAACAAAAAACCATTAAAACATAATGGTTTCTCTAAGATTAAAAATACTTTGTATTCACTTGCGATGCAAGAGTTCTTTATGGAACCTTTATTGCATAGAGGTTACTGGCATTTATTTAAACAAATAGGTAAGAGTTTACGTTTTATACCAATGGGAATATTTTTCATTTCAGGTGTTGCTATTTTTTCTGTCATTTCATTGCTACAGTTTGTTATTGTCGACACACATCATTTAAACTCAAATGTAATTATATACATTACTTTGGTATATACCTTAGCCGCTGCCTTAAAACTATTTGCCGAAAAACAACATGTATTTAATACCTGGACACTTATCGCATTTGTTCATATTGGTCTTTTATTCTCCTTATTTTTATTAAGTCATAATGACTGGGTTAATAGTGCGCTTTACGCCAGTGGCATTTTGCTTGCTTATGTAATTGGTTATCTTGCATTAAGAAATCTTAAAAAACTAGGAGAAAATTTAACTTTAGATTGGTATCAAGGTATAGCTTACGAGCATCCTAAAACAAATATTATGTTTTTACTTTCGAGCTTAGGTATGATAGGATTCCCGATAACAAGCGCTTTCTTAGGTATCGAAAACATGTTAGGACATATTGAGGTTAAGCAAATCATAATTTTAGCCTTAATAGCCATTACCTTGCTTGTAAATTCATTATCAATTATTCGAATGTACTCAAGAATATTTTTGGGACCTCATGTTAAAAATAATCACGAGACAGCTTTCAGATGGGCATAAGTACGAAGTTAAGATTATACATATCTAAAACTCTATTTCTAATTACACTAGTTGTATTTAGTGCTAATACTTTTATTGCAAGCAACTCTGCAATTTGGAGTAATACATCACAAATTAAAAAAGCTACAAATAAAGCCGACCAAAATGATGACGATAAAAAAGATGAATCTGAAAAAGACGATAATGAAAGAGATTCCGAAGATGATTCTAACGATGATGATATAAATGAAAGACTAGAAGGATCAAATCATTTAAAGCATGAAAAAAATTTAGGTTTATTTTACAATCCACACACCTATTATACTTTTTACAAACTTAATATATTACTTATCCAGAATCCGTCCAAGATTTTACATCAATCAATAAGTAATAAAAACCTCTTTTTAAAAATTAGATCCATAAGAATTTGATTTGTTCTAAACCTTCGAAACTCAAACTGAAAACCTCATTTGACATTTTAAAGATTAAACAAAACAAATTCTTATATCATGAAAAACAAGCAACATTCAATACCTGCTGATGGATTGGCAGGTTTAAAACAGAATTTTTCAAAAGACGCCTTAAGTGGATTTCTAGTTTTTTTACTAGCATTACCCCTAAGTTTAGGCATTGCTAAAGCAAGTGACTTTCCAGCTATTTTCGGTTTAGTTACGGCAATTATTGGAGGAATAATTGTGAGTATAATTGCTGGCTCTCCTTTAACCATAAAGGGACCAGCAGCTGGATTAATTGCTATTGCTGCTGGTGCAGTTCACGATTTAGGAGGAGATAACATCTCAACTGGTTGGCACATGGCTTTAGGAGCTATCGTTGTTGCAGGCATTGTACAAATATTATTTGGAGTTTTAAAACTTGGTAAACTAAGTAATTTCTTTTCAGACGCAGCGATACACGGGATGTTAGCAGCGATAGGCTTAATAGTTATGAGTAAACAAATTCACAATTTATTAGGCATAAATCCAAAAGAATTAAAAGGAAAAGAACCTCTTGAATTATTTGCAATGATACCTGAAAGTTTATCTCATGAGAACGCTCATTTAACCGAAATTGGAATTACTGCTTTAGCCATTATGATTGGATTTAGTTTAATAAAAAACAAGTTTATACGAAAAATACCTGCGCCACTTGTTGTACTAATTATATCAATTCCATTAGGTATTATTCTAGATTTAAAACACGATAATCAAGTTGGTAACTTTGCAGATGTAAAAGTAGGAAGTTTAGTAGATGCTTTTACTCCAGAAACAAAAATGGGTGATTATGTTAGTAACGGTTTCCTAAATGCTGAATTTACTTCACTCTCAACTCACCCAGGTAAATTTATAATATATGTAGTTTTATTTGCTCTAATCGGTTCAATTGAAAGTCTTCTAACAGTAAAGGCAATTGACGGACTTGATCCTCATAAAAGAAAATCAAATACAAATAAAGATTTAATCGCTGTTGGCATTGGCAATACGCTTGCTGGCTTATTAGGCGGTTTACCAATGATTTCAGAAGTAGCTCGTAGTTCTAACAACGTAAGCAATGGCGGACAAACTCGCTGGGCAAATTTCTTTCACGGAACATTCTTATTAATTGCTTTATTAGTAGCTGTTCCTCTTATTGAAATGATACCTAATACGGCACTAGCAGCAATGCTAATCTTTGTTGGGTTTAAACTTGCACATCCAAAGGAGTTTATTCATATGTACCATGTTGGTAAAGAGCAATTATTCATATTTGTGACAACAATAGTTGTAACACTCTCTACGGACTTATTAATAGGCGTTGGAACTGGTTTGACATTAGAGCTTATTATCAATTTGATTAATGGCGCTAAACTTAAAAATTTATTCTCTGCTAAAACAGAAATCATTAAAAACACTGATGACAATTACACAATAAAATTGAATAGTGATTTAGTTTTCACAAGTACCGTTTCCTTTCAAAAAGCTTTAGCAACTATACCTCCTCAAGCTGACTTAACAATAGATGTAACTAATGCAGGTGTTATAGATCACTCCTCCGTTATATCTCTGAACAGCTTTAAAGATAGTTTCGAATCGCAGGATGGAAACGCAACAATTGTGGGATTGGATCAAAATCATTCTTTACTTGGGCATGACGTAACTTCAACCAGAATTATGAGAAAATATGAATAATTGATAAAAAAAAATTTCATTTATCCATTTTAATTCAATCAGGGCAGATTTCTCGAGAGCAAGCTCTAGAAGAAATGAAACAACCTGTATATCCTGAAATGCAGTTTAAATCTGACTACGAATACGTTCTCAAAAAATTTAATCTAACCGATGCTCAATTTCAGGCATACATGAATGCACCTATTAGGAAGCATACTGAATTTAAGAATATTCAAAATTTCCGGAATAAATACTTTGCTGCGATAAAATTTGCGAAGAAAATATTTTTTTTGAAAAAATATTTTAAAAGTATTAGTATTACTCAAATTATAACTTCCGTGCCAAGTTTAAACACTTGTTGTATACTTTCTACTTAAAAAATACATCATAAGCATAACGCACTATCATTAAACTTACTATGACTAAAAATATAACTCGCACAAAACTATTTCCCTTTTTTAAAGCTAATTTAGCACCTATTACATTCCCTGTAATATTACAAATAGCCATTAATATAGCTAGCTCCAGCATATAATTTCCATTTCTGATAAAAACCACAAGAGCCGAAATATTCGTAACACAGTTTACAATTTTAGAATATGCAGAAGCCTCCACAAACTCAAATCCTAAAACAACAACAAATCCTAAAACAAAAAAACTCCCAGTTCCTGGTCCAAAAAAACCATCATAAAAACCTACCACAAGCCCAATTAAGGCCCCATAAATTAATTGCTTATTAAAAGAGAGGGTCTTTGTTTTAATTTTACCTAAATCCTTCTTCAGAAAAGTATAAACAGCAATAGCTATTAAAATAACAAGTATAACAGGTTTAAGAGTTGCAACATTGATATAGCTTACAATTTTAGCTCCAGTAAACGAGGCGACTGCTGAAAAAAAAGCAGCAACCAACAATAAGGAATAATTAAACTTTATTCGTTTAGCATATTGATATGCTGCAACACTAGTTCCTGACAAAGCTGCAATTTTATTTGTACCAAATAAAGTAGCTAATGGGGCGTTTGGAAAATTAATTAATAAACCCGGAATTACAATTAATCCGCCACCACCAACCACGGCATCAATAAAACCTCCAATAAATGAAAGTACTGCAAGTAATAACACTGTAACTAATCCATAATTAGAAAACTCTTGAATGAAATCCATACTACTTTTTAATACTATTTGCTAAAAAATCACCGTCGATAATTAAAAGCTTTGCTCCATTTTTAGAGTATGAACGATGCGAACTCATATTATCAGAAACAATATAACTCATACCTTCTTTTAAAACAACGCTTTCCATATCCTTTAGTTCACTTATAAATTCACCCGCCAAACAATAAACAATATGCCCTTTTTCACACCAATGATCCGCAAGATAGTTCTTAGAATACTCAACAACACGTACTCTTAATCCTTCAAACTGAATAGTTTGCCAATAGGATACTCCTGTTTCACCCTTATACTCTACTTTACCAACACTCTGCCAATCAATAGATTGAAACGGTATATTGCTTATTTTTTCCATGCTAACAAATGTACATTTTTAATTTAAAACCATTAAAATTTCTCCTTTCAAATCCCAACAATTCCAATAACTTTGTGCATCAAATTAAATTAGAATGAAAAAAATATTTATTGCCTTAACTTGCTTATTTAGTTTAAATGCCATTGCTGACGAAGGAATGTGGCTACCTTTTTTATTAAAGCAATTAAACGAACCCGATATGAAAAAAAATGGGTGTAAACTAACTGCCGAACAAATTTACAGCATCAATAAATCCAGCTTAAAAGATGCGATTGTTAGTTTTGGTGGAGGTTGCACAGCCGAAGTTATTTCAGGACAAGGATTAATATTAACAAATCATCACTGTGGATATGGTCAAATTGCTGCGCACAGCACGGTTCAAAACGACTACTTAACAAATGGTTTTTGGGCAATGAATAAAAGCGAAGAAAAATCTAACCCAGGCCTAACTGCAACATTCATTATTCGCATTGTAGATGTTACTAATTTAGTAAATACTAATATTAAAGCGGATATGAATGAAGAGCAAAAAAACAAAGCTCAACTTGAAATGATTACAAAAATTGAAAAGGACTCTGTTGCAAACACTCACTACAAAGCCTTTATTCGCCCATTTTTCTACGGAAATAATTTTTACATGTTTATTACTGAAGAATTTAAGGATGTTCGTTTAGTAGGTGCTCCGCCATCTTTTATAGGTAAATTTGGTGGCGATACAGATAATTGGATGTGGCCAAGACATACTGGCGATTTCTCAGTATTCCGTATTTACGCTGGAAAGGATAATAAACCTGCAGATTACTCACCGGATAACGTTCCTTATGTTCCAAAAAACTCTTTAACCATTTCATTAAAAGGTGTAAAAGAAGGTGATTTTACCATGGTATATGGGTTCCCTGGTCGTACTCAGGAATACTTAACTAGCGATGCAGTTGCTATGACAATGAACGAAACCGATCCAACACGTGTAAATTTAAGAGAAAAACGCTTGAATATTATGGACGAGTTTATGAAACAAGATGCTCAAACTCGAATTTCATACTCAGCTTCTTATGCTTCCATTGCTAACTATTGGAAAAAATGGATGGGCGAAATGAATGGCTTAAAAAGTTTTAACGGTGTTGAAAAGAAAAAAGAATTAGAAAAGAAATTTCTTTCGCTATTAGCAAATGACAAAGCAAAACAAGAAGAGTACACAAAACTATTTGACGAGTTTCATAAAATATACGAAGAACAAAGCACATACAGTAAACAATTGGATTACTATGGAGAATGCTTAATGGCAATTAACGCAATTACTTATGGTAAAAACTTTGACAAACTATTAGCTGCCAAAGGAAAACCTAATTTCATTGAAGAAATTGATAAAGCTAAAAAGGAAGCTTTAAAATTTTATATTGGCTACAGCAAACCCATGGATAGAAAAATTTGTATTGCAATGCTTGAAATGTATGATAAAAACTTAACATCAGCTCAAAAGGTTCCATATGTAGATTCTTTGATTAACGCTTTTGGAAAAGATTATACAAAACTAACTGATTATATTTATGACAATACTAATTTCATCAATAAAGACAAGGCTCTTGACTTAATTGATAATTTCGCTACTAAATCAAATGTTGCTGAAAACGATATTGCTTATAAACTGTATACAAAAATCAATGCTTACTATAATGCAAATGTTCGTCCTAACTATAGTAAAAATGAACTTAAACTAACCGACATGTATAAACGTTATGTTAAAACATTAACAGAGGTTTATAAGGATAAAAAATTCTACCCAGACGCTAATAGCACATTACGTGTAACCTATGGAAAAGTAAAAGGCTACAAACCAAGCGACGGAGTTCGTTATGACTACTATACAACATTA
>CAZRUA010000118.1:0-10714 GCA_964603125.1 uncultured Flavobacteriaceae bacterium
ATTATTTTTTTCATTAGTCAAATTGTCTTGAGGTTTTCTTATCTATTTGTCGGTCTTGGTGTCGCTATGTAATGACCGCTACTAGTGTATAATCGAAAAAAAACATTCCTAATCCCTCCTCCCGATAGCTATCGGGATTAGTTGTATAAGCGCACTTTTTATTTCAAAGTAAAAATAAACATTTGCTTAAGATAAACAAGGAGGAAGATGGGGAAAGGTTTAGCAGGGATTGTGTTTATTTCAGTAAACTGGGTTAATGAGTTCAACTACAATACTGCCAAACTGCTGTTTGAAGAGATAGAGTTAGGGCTTCAAATATTTTGCAAATTCTTGTCGTAAAATAATTCCACGTTGATCATTTTCACCGCACTCAGTCCATGTACTAATTTGTTGTAATGCTAAATCATATGCTGAACGACCAATTCCAGTTGGTTCAACATCAAAGTCATCTCCATAATTAACTATTTCGCCCTTAGTTAGAATTGTCTTATCGGCGCCAAAATCTAATAATAACTTATATAATTCCAAATCTGAATAAAATGCACATGCACAATGTAGTGGGGTCCACCCATTAATATCTGATTGGTTTATGTTTAAGTTAAGGTGAGCTATGGCATCAAAATAGTCTATAGACATTCCTGCTAATATAAAAGCATGAAATAAATTTCTACCTTGCTTATTAATAATCTTCTCATCTATCCCAAGTTGAACACATTTGTTAACAATAACTTTTATATAATCATCGGTTCGCCACCAACCATCAACATAATTATATTTTGAAACATCTTGTTGCATAACGTAAAACAGCGCATTCTCATTTTGGCTATTTGTTACATTTAAATCAAAACCTATTGAATTGAAATATGCCATAGTTTTGAAGAAGCCATTTTTAGCCAACTCAAAAATGTCGAACTTATTAAATTCAAAATTCTTGCTAATCATCAATTTTACGACTTGCAATAAATCTTCATCTTCTTTAACATAATAGTTAAACAAGTTATTCTTGAAGTGAAAATCCATTTCGTGATTTTCATTTATAGCACTATAAATGATTGATAATTCAGGAAACCTATTTGTGTTTTCGATACTTTTTTTTACTATCTCGTCTACTTTACTCATTGTTGTTTACAATATTGCCTAAAGCTTTTACTTATCAGCGTAAAGTAAAAATAAGCATTTGGTTGGGATAAACAAGGAAGAAGATGGGGAAAGGTGTTGGCTGGGTTTGTATTTGGGGAGAAAATGTGAGGCAATTGTTATTGCACGGATTACATTTGCCACGGTAAACCGCACTAACTGGGTATACAAAGAAAAAGATGGGCAAACGGTATTACTGAGATTGTGTTTGCCTCGAAAAACTTTGCTAACTGGTTGTTTCAAACCATGCTTTTTGAGGCCTGCTTTTGGGATATCCGTTATCTGCGCGAAACTTTCTTCGCTCTTCTGTAAAATTCCACCATGTTTTTGTCATGTCGTTTGTGTTTGCAAAATTCACGACTAATCTAAATTGGTCTTCAACGCAGGGGTCGACCCAATATCCTATTTTTTTTTCATATTCGTCTGTCAGTTTAGCACCATCTTTTCCTTTTAGTTCTTTTAATGAATAATAACCTAAAAAAACAAGGTCTTCGGCAAATTTAATTCCCACTGACGGAATAGTCTGAAACTCAGCTAAGGCATAAATTTGTTTTGCGCGCTCAGTTGTGACGTTTAATAATACCTCTAACTCGTCAATTGCAAAGCCAAGAATATTGGCAATTTTGACTTTATGTTTTCGCAAACTGGCCTTTTCTGTTTCCGTTAATGGAAGTTTTATGTTTTTCTTACTTTTCATCTTCAGCAAAAGTTAGTAAATAACCATTATTATCTTCTATTGAAAATTCAGTTGCACCATAGAATGTTTTTTCAAGTCCTTTAACAACTTTTACGCTGTCTTTTATATGGTCAAAGAATTTTCTGATTTCAGTCGTCTTAATGTAAAAAAGTAATGAGCCACCGCTTTGTCGTGAAATACTTGGTAAGTCGTTACCTAAACTTTGAACAGTTTGGAACATGAAAGTTACGTTTCCGCATGTCATCATTGCCCAAGTAATATCACCTTCTTCGGGAACCGTCATTACTAAGTTAAAACCTAATTGTTTGTAAAAGTCAATTGTTTTGTTGATGTCGTTTACAAAAAAGTTTGCTGTTACTGATTCCATATTTATTTAATAGTTTTTATTGTATGTTCTTGGTATTTTCTTGGTATTTTCTTAAGGTTACCACTAACGGTTTGTAGCTAATTTTTAGTTTGGGATTTGAAACTACTTCTACCGAAACATTACTAACAAAGATAAATGTTTCTAGGCATTTGCAAAATTTAGTTTGCATAGATTACATTTGCCCGGGTAAACTATGCTAACTGGTTGTTTTACCAGCAGATTTGATTATCCCTCAGTTTTTAGACATTTCAATTAGTATTTTATTTGCCTTTTTTTCAAAAGTTTTGGTGCATTTATACATTTGATCTTTAATGGAAAGTTCCAACTCGTTTTTTAATTCGGGATACTTTAGTGTAAGTTTGAACAAGACAGTCAAGGACCTAGACTTAATTGTGACATTTGTTTGACTTGATAATAGCCATTGAAATAATAAATCTATAGCTTTTCCTTCATTTTCTTGTGGTACTCCAACTAAGTACCAAAATGAAGCGAAAGAAGTTTTATATCGTGGATTTAGATTGTCATACTCTTTAAATAAAATAGGAAGTTCTGAAAGTAGTTTTTCTTGATCAGTTAAGCCAATTTCACTCAAAAACCAAAGAAACCGAATAGCAATTTTATGATCAGCTTTTAGTAAATCAAAAAAAGATTTTAATTCAATATTGTTTTTTAAAATTATAGCGATCCACTCTTTTCTCATTTCCGCAGTACTCTCGAAAAGTGAAGATTTGAGTTCATTGTGAAATTCAGAAAGGGAAAAGTTAGTATTCATGTGGTATAAACTTGGTGGTAACGTGCCGCGCGCAGGCGCAGGCGACGTTTTCAAATATAATAATTTTTCGTCGCTTTGCGCTTGGGCTCTGTTAGGGGTTATGCTTACAATCCAAATATGCTTAAATCATAGTCACTAAAATCTATGTCTTTGGCATTTTTAATGATTTCTATTGCTTTTTCTTTTTGCCCATTTTTAAGTGTAGCATTTGCTAGCCAATAATATCTGTCTGCAAGTGGGGAATAGCCAATGTCTACCAACTTTTGGAAGTTTGAAATTGCTTCAGCAAATTTATTTTGTCTAAATAATATTCTTCCTCTTATTTCAAACAATTCTGGGGCATTGTCTATGGCAGTGCAATGCTTGAATGCTAAATCTATACACTTATAAGCAAGATCGTCTCGTTTTATTCTACAAAAGCAATTTGCCAAATTTCTGTAAGAATACCAGTCAGAACTATCTAGCTTAATAGCGGATTGATATTCTCTTATACATATATATGTCACGATAGAGTCACAACGTCCGTCCAGCATTCTGTTATATGCAGATTGAAAGTATTCGTCTGCACTTTGTAATGGTTTGAATTTTTCATATTTGTCTTCTGGCAAAGAAAATGTGTCGAGTATATTTCGATTATCAACTTGCGCTAAAACTGGAACTAAAGTGTCACTTGTATTGCTTTCTTGTTGGCACGAGATGAATACCAAGGGAACAAATAGTAATATGTATATTGATTGTCTATGCATTAACCCTAACTAGTATATAAGCGAACAAAAAATTCGCCTATCTTTCCTTTTTGGCTGTATAGGCGTACATTTTATCCTAAAGTAAAAATAAACATTTGCTTGGGATAAACAAGAAGGAAGATTATAAAAGGTATAGTAGGGATTATATTTGAAGAGGAAAAATAAGATAAGTGGTGATTTTAAATATGTTGGCACATTTATTAATTAAATTGAGTTAACTATAGAAGATAGTAAGTGAGATTAGATTAAATGTTTCATAATAAAAAAACCTTGAAGCGTGCTTCAAGGTTTTTACAATTTGAATAGAGAAGTTTACTTTATTACAACCATTTTTTGTCTACTTCCAGTTTCAGCACAATGAACAAAATAAAGACCTTCGGGTATTTCTGTGAATGAAATTGTGTAGTTATTTATTGTGTTTAATGAGAAACTTTGTAATGTTTGCCCAAGTTCGTTTATGAGTGTGTAATGTCCTTCGGCAGATGCTTTAAGTGTAAATGCTCCGTTGTTTGGGTTAGGCATAATTTTTAATTCTGAATTATGATTAGAGAATGTAGAATTGATACCTACTGTTGTAATGGCAACACAAACGCTAGTGTCTGAACATAATCCTTGAGTAACAACAACTGCATAATTGCCATTGGCTGAAGCTGTAAATGAAGCATTTGTTTCGCCTGAGATTGCTGTGTTTGCATTGTTACAATCAATCCATTGGTAAGTAACTCCTGTTGCATTTGCAGTAATAGTAATACCAGACGAAGTTGTTGTAACATTGGGAAGGTTATTTACATTAACCACAACACTGGATGTATCTGTACATCCGTTGGCATCAGTACCCGTAACGGTATAAGTTGTACTCGCAGAAGGTGCAAATGCCACAGCATCCATTACCCCACCCGACCAGGTGTAAGCGTTTGCTCCACTACCAGTAAGTGTTACTAAACCACCAGCGCAAATTGTATTTGTTGTGGCAGAAGCAGTTACGTTTGGTAAAGGATTCACATAAATCATCTGTGATTTGTAACCTAAGCAACCATTGGTATCAATTACAGCCACAGTAAACAAGGAATCGACAAGAGGTAATATGGATACTGATGGTGACGTTGAGCCATTAGACCATTGATAGCTTATTCCTCCGGTAGCAGCTATTGCAGTGCTTTCTCCGGCACAAACTGTTGTATCTCCTATTATATTTATAAAAGGATAACCGAGAGTTGTAATTACTTCAATGTTAGAAGTATCAATATTAGTTGATAAAACGCAAGCTCCAGAAGTTACTTTGCAAATCAACACATCGCCGTTGTTGGAGGTAGGAAGCGTTAATGTATCATTATTTACACCTAAGCTCACACCATTTAAAAGCCAATCGTAGCTAGCAAAAGCTGAAGGAAAATTAGTATTGGCAATATATGTTTTATTGCTGCATAAATTTATTGGTGGAGGAACAAAAAATCTCATCTCTGTTAGAAAGGCATACCCACCAAATGAATTTGCTGAAATACGTATGCGGTATTTTTCGTAAGGAATGTTATTAGTGAATGAATATGTGTTCCATACATTGAAAGCAGGTGTTTGAGCTGTTGTTATGTCCAAGATATGCCAACTGCTTCCATTGTACCCCTCAAAGGTCCAATCAGAAGGTATAAAAAAAGCATTCCAGCCACCTTGTTGTGTATAAGAATAAAAGGTTTGGTAAGCGGTAAGAATCTTTCCATTTCCTGCTCCAAAGTCATACTCGAGCCAGTCAGGAAAACTATATTGACTAGCCCAGCCTGTTAACGCAGTATCCCCATCAAAAGCACCAGAAGGGCTGCCTGGACTTAAAGTGCTGCTGGCAGAAGCAGTGCCTCCGCTAGGACTAAACCAGTTGCCTGAATTTACATACTCTGCAATTGTAATAACAGGATTTACAAGCGGTCCGGGTGCGCCACTGAAACAAGCATTTTGTATAAATATATTGGAACCCAACGTTTCTTGAAAAACAATAATGACACCCCCATTATTATCTGAAATTATATCCACTACATATTGATCGTATGTTCCATTAGCCAATGTAACACCTCCAGCGCTCCACTGAATAACACCAGTTGCATTAATTTTTTGAGTATATATATCAAAATCTGTCATATTCCTAAAGTCTCTCCAAGCTATAAATGCATTACCGTTTCCATCAGGATATAAAGCTATTTGTTCTTGATTTCCTGCACCAGATCCTATTACTAAACCATTTATAGCCCATAACATAGTTCCACTTGCGTTTAAGTGTTGTGCGTAAATATCACTATCTATTGTGTTTCTATAATCTTCCCAAGCAATATATGCACCTCCGTTATTATCACTAATTATTACAGGTTCACCCTGATATTCACTTGCATTGCAAACGGCAACTCCGTTGGCGGTCCATTGCACTATACCTGATGCATTCACTCTTTGTGCATAAATATCTCCTGCTGATACTCTATAATCTAACCAAGTAATAATTGCACCACCATTGTTGTCGCTGGTTATTTTTGGATTGAATTGTTCGGCCGTAGCTTCACCGCAAATAACAACTCCGTTTGTTATCCATTGTGCTATTCCTGCCAAATTGAAACGTTGTGCGTAAACATCAGTACTGGTGCCAGTGTAATAATTCCACGTAATAATAACACCACCGCTTCCATCAGTTGCTAGTGACGGAGCTCTCTGATCTCCCGATAGAAGGCTTACATTAATTCCATTTATTGTCCAAACTTGCGCTCCACTATTATCGATATGCTGCAGGTACACATCATATTCTCCACTTCTATCATCATAGAACCAGCTAACGTAGGCTCCACCAGCATTGTCGGATAATATAACAGGTGCAGTTTGTTGTCCGACTGCTGTACAAACGGGAACACCATCATAAGTCCATAGTATATTTCCGTTGGCATCCAAGCGCTGGGCATAAATATCTGTTCCGGAAACAGGAGTACGATCGTCCTGCCAAGTAACAATAACACCATCATTTCCATCAGGACACATTACCGGACCAATTTGCCCGCTAGATGCTGTGCAAACAAGTTCTCCGTTTGTTGACCACAATGCAGTTCCTGTAGAATCAAAATGTTGTATATAAATATCGTTATTTCCTAATCTGTCATCTTGCCAAGTTACAAAGGCACCACCATGACCATCAGTCATTATTTTTTGCCCACCTTTTGTACCAGTTGCAACACAAACTGGAGTATTAATGGAAACATCAGTTGACCATTGTGCTTTTGCAACATTTGTATAACACAAGCCTAGAGAAAGAACTAGTGTTGAAAGTATTTGTTTTTTCATTTGAGAATCTTTAGTATGCAGTAAAGTTAGCCTGATAAGAAGAGGTTGAAAAAAAAATGTTATGATTGACTCGTTTTTGTATATGAGCGACAATATTGCTAGCAATAGATTTAACTTGACTTTACATCAATAGAATTATTAAAATAAATAATTAAAACTTTGCTACTTAATTTAGTACTTTCATATATTATGTGGCAAATTGAAATTTGAAATTCATCAAAACAGTATAAGCTTAATGTTGAAGCTAACAAACCTTTCTTATTCTGGGCCTGGTTTGCTTTACACACAAAATAATAAAACGTTACTTTATTCCAATTTCATTTCAATTAAGAATGTGGAAGCTCCAGCTTCCCTTTGATAAGAAATGTTAGCATCTATTTGTTGCGTAAGAATATTTAGCATCTTAAATCCAAATCCGCCTTTATCTAAATCTTGACCCTCGGGAAGACCCGGACCATTATCTGAGTATTGTATAGTAAGATTATTTTCCTTCTGTTGAATATCCACAATAATGGATGCCTCTTCAACATCGACAAAGGCATATTTAAATGAATTGGTGGCTAATTCGTTCATAACTAAAGCAAGAGGGGTTGCCAAACTTGCATCCATTGCATCGCAATTACCATTAACCTGTATTTCCAGTGTTTTTTCGTTGCTAAAATAGGTTATTGAAATTTCGTTAAGAAGATTTTTAATAAAAACTGTAAAATCCAGTTTGGCAACATTGTCTCCATCGTATAAGCTTTTGTGCACCAGTGCCATGCTTTGAATCCTAGCTTGCGACTCTTTAAGGATTTGTTTAGTTTCTGGTTGTTTTGCTGCTCTGGCTTGAAGGTAAAGCAGGCTCTTTAACATAGTTAAATTATTTTTAACACGGTGATGAATTTCATGAATCAGAACAAGTTTTTCGCCAGTTTGTATTTCAGTGATTTTTTTCTCGGCAGCGAGTTCTCTACTTATTTTTTGTCTTCGTTTGTAGGATATGTACAATATAATACCGATGGTGAGTACCAATAAAAATATGAAAACAAGCAACCATGTTAAATTTACAGTAGATTTATCAGCTTCTAGTTTTGAGCTACCGTTTGAACTGATTACAAAAGTTCCGAACTCTTGCAAAGTGTCAAAAGTTATGATTCCAGACTTACTAATCGCCCTTATTCCTCTTGTGACACCCCATCGTGAAATAGCCTGTTCAGGCTTGTAGTTTAATAAAATGTCAGTTGGATGTAGCTCATCCGATTTACTGATAATATCTTTTTCAATATTAAAAGTAGCTTGGTATTTTACATTTTGATTATACCCATAATTATGAATTAGCCAGTAATTTTTATCGTAAAGATTATTGCTTAAAATTACTTCACCATCTATTTCGTCATTTACTTTTCCTTCAATTTTTGTAACTGTTACTTCTCCATTTGGAGAGGTATAAGGAAAATATAAGCTGCAATCGGCAGCACCAAATGAATAATTTCCTTTTTGTGTAATGAATAATGTTTTACTAAGTCCTTTGCCCAATAGCAGGTCAGAAAATTCTCTTGTTGCCTTGTGTGCAGGTGTTGCGTTGTATGAATGAACCGCATCAGCAATATCGCCATCGTTTTCATCAAACTGATAATAAGCTACTAAACCTTTCTCTGTTCCTTTTAAAGAGAGATGCATGTGTTCTCTTATTTCCGATTTAGAACGTACAATATTCCATATTCGTACTTCATCAATTTGGCCATCAAAAAGCAAACCATGATTATCGCGCATGCCAATTAAGAAAGGGGCAGTGTTATAACTGGTAATAGAAGGCACCTTACCACTGCCAGCATAATTTAAATTATATTGTTGTTGCCCATTGACATAAATTTTAATTTTATTTGTATCCTCAACTTGAGTCCCGTCGAATACGGCAGCAATATGTATCCATTTACCAATCTTAATGGGATTGGATGTAGTATTATAATTAGCGTTGTTAATACCATCATCGCCAACAACAAAAATAATATTGGAAACTCCACCCTGTTCGTAGCCAGAGAGAGCCAAGTGAATGCGCTCATTGGGTTTTTCAGCTTGATTACAAAAAATAGTACCAAAGAGTCGGTAATTTTTGATTTTTACCCATGCTTCGAGTGTAAAAGCGGAAGTACCCTTTAATTCTTTTATATTACCGCAATTTACATACTGCTTTTCTCCATCTAGTGTGAAGGAATTGCCAGCCCCTAATTTATTTGGAGCAATTGTAGGATAAGACGTTTGCGCAAAAGTGCAAAAATAAAATAAGAGTAATAATATAAGTAAGTGCAGCCTCAAGGTGTTTTATTTTTTGTCAAATTAAATAGGAATTTAATCCGTTTAGAAAAAATGTTGTGAATAACAGTTTTTTGTATACGACAAACATTAATCACTTAAATTTCGCAATAAATTCATTTCGGTGTTTACGAGACAATGGAAATTTTTCATCTCCAATAATGACGTGCTGTCCAGATATAGCTTCAACATAATTTATATTTACGGCAAAAGCACGATGTATTCTTATTATATTATCTGATTTCAATTCAGCTAAAAAAGTAGATAAACTGTTTCGCACAAGGTGTTTTTTGCTTTTAGTTTTTATTTCAACATAAACACTGTCTGATTTTAACCAAATCACATCACTAGAATCCAGTTTTATACTTTTGCTTCCATCTTTTATGAGTATACTACTGTTAACATGAACATTTGCAGCTTTACGCTTACTAATCAATGATAAAGTAATGAATAAATCTGCTTCAGTAAATGGTTTCAATAAATAAGCTTCAGGGTTGTGCTCCATTGCTAAGCCAACAGTTGCTTTATCTGAGTAAGAAGTAAGAAATGCAAATGGCAGTTTGTATTTTTCATTTATCAAGGCTGCAACATCCATCCCCGATTTGTCACTTTTTAAGTTAATATCTAAAAAGCAAAAATCTATGTTAGGATTCTTTTGTAAAACTACTTCAGTTGCTTTATAGTTTTTTACTATAGCTACTACCAAATGCCCTAAATCTGTAAGCATTTCTTTAAGCATTTCTGCGATTAAGAATTCATCTTCAACAATTAAAATGTTCATGATGGACAGTTGTATCAGTTTAAACTATGCATTGTGGCATTGCATAAATATAAGCATTTCCACAGAATGAAAGATAAGAATAAATTATCAATCAATTGGAGTTTACTTAAGACTTGCAGATTTAAATTATTGTGTTCAAACTCGCTAATAGGATTAAATTTGGCTTGATACTTTTTAAATTCCTATCCATCCAAACTTACAAAAAGAATTGCTATTGCTACTAGAAAAAATTAAGGAGAATCTTCATTACTTACTTTTTTTATGTTCACCTATCTGCTATTTTCCAGTATATCTGCGCACATTTTATTCGCAAGATAAAATAAACATTTACTTGGGATAAACAAGGAGGAAGATTCTGAAACGTTCGCGGCCCGAAAATTCAATGTCACTTAGTGTTTAGTCGCTTCTCCGCACAAGCTCCTTGTTTAGCTCACTCGAAGTCAATGTAATAAACTTAAGAGAAACTCGTCATTGCGAGGTACGAAGCAATCTAATCTTCGATAGTGAGATTGCTTCGTCCGAAAAGTCCTCGCAATGACGGAAGAAATTAATGTCATTGCACTCGAAGTGACCAAACGTTTGTGTGTTACTTACTCAAATACAAATTCCTTTC
>CAZRUA010000119.1:0-10612 GCA_964603125.1 uncultured Flavobacteriaceae bacterium
TAAATCTGTATAAGGATAAAATGTTTTATTTGATAATGCAGAAATGCTTGAAATACCTGTTCTTAATTGAGATACATGACATTTTTCGCAACCAATTGAAATAAATATTTGTTTACCTGCTTGAACATCTGCATCATTTTGATTCCGTTGTATAGGTGCTTTTAGTGTTTTTAAATAAAATACTACATTATGAACTGTTGTATTACTTACTTCTGGGTCAACTTCTA
Organism: uncultured Flavobacteriaceae bacterium; assembly: GCA_964603125.1. Classification (GTDB taxonomy): domain Bacteria; phylum Bacteroidota; class Bacteroidia; order B-17B0; family Aurantibacillaceae; genus CAZRUA01. Next base: position 228 of record CAZRUA010000119.1, read on the forward strand.
ATTTAGAGTAGGTGTCGTAAGGCTCAAATGTCGAATTTACTCCCATGTCTTGATTATAAGCATTTACTGTTTGCTGCAATAAATCATAAGTAGCGCCTTTTTTTCCAAATCGTGCAATGTGTTTTCCAGCCTGAGAGATTGAATTGGCTCTAAGTTGACAATATTGGGGAACAGTAACCCAATTGCATACTCCTGATATTCCATCTCCATTCAAGTCATTTGGATCGGCCATAGCTAAAATATCCGCATCACTAACTGCATCTAAAAAACCTAAACCCGTGTTTGCTGGAGGCAGTATTTTTGAGAAGCTAGCACCTACAGGAATAATCTCTACTGAATACCCTGGAATTGCATGGTTTTGAAGTTGTGGAGCACCTAAATTAAGATACTGGTTTCCTGTGCTATCTGTTTGTCCGAAGCGGATTAAGCTTGTAAATGGATGCCCTTTGCCATCACCTGCATGGCAACTACCGCATGATGTAGCAACAAACAAAGGTCCTAAACCATTTTGCGGAGTAAATACCTCGTCATTAAACGCAACATCTCCTTTTAAAAATTGACTGGTTTCTTCAGTTGTAAGTCCTTCTACTGGACCATCTAATAAATCATCTTCCTGAGGTGAAGGGGGCATTATTTTTTTGCAACCGATTACAACAATCAGTAAAAAACTAAATGCTAGGGTTAATTTTTTCATGGTTTAAATTAAAAGACAAAATTGTTTATAATTTGTGTACTTATAATTATTATTTTTGGTTAGCCAAAAAAATAATTTATGCAATCGGAAACTATAGAAAACTATTTAAAAACCATTTACCATCTTTCAGCAGGAAACTCAAGTGTTGTAAACAATAAGCAATTAGCGGATAAATTGAAAGTAATTCCCGCAACTGTTACCGAAGCTGTAAAGAAATTGCATGATTTGAAGTTTGTTATTTATGAAAAATCCTATGGCACAAGATTAACACCTTTGGGTTCAAAAACGGCATTAAGTATTGTTAGAAGGCATCGAATTTGGGAAACCTACTTAGTAAATGAATTGGGTTTCGGTTGGGATGAAGTACATGAAATTGCAGAGGAATTGGAGCATATTAAAAATGATAAGCTCATAAAAAAACTATCTGAAAAGTTAGGACATCCGAGTTTCGACCCGCATGGCGACCCGATACCTGATGAAAAGGGAAAGATTAGAAAAAGTAATTTCATTAAATTATCGGAAGCGAAGGTAAAAATGACTTATAAAATAATGGGAGTTACAGATCATACCACTACTTTTTTAAAGTATTTGGAGAAACATCAATTAATTATCGGCGCTACTGTAATTATAAAGGCAATTGAAGAGTTTGATAATTCTATTTTAATTACTTGCCAAAAAAAGGAATTAGGTATTAGCCCAAAAGCCGCTGAAAGTATTATTGTGGAAGTATTTTAAAGGAATTTAGATAAATAGGCCTTTCACTTTTTTTAATTGTTTATTTACTCTTTGTATAGTAATATTTGAGTGGCATAGTTGTTGCCAAATTGTAATTTTTTAAACTGTTTTAAAAATGAAGATTGTAATTAATTTTTTGATTTTCTCTCTTTTGTCGGTTCACTGTTTTTCACAATTAAATTGTAAAAGCACTAAGGAAAAGGATTTATCCACAATAAAAACTTGTAAGCATAAAAACGGTAAAGTTTCTACTATCGAGAAATGGGATGCTAACAAGTATTGGGGTTCATTTGAAGCCTTTAATGATTCGGGAAAATCAATTATTAAGTATGAACTAAGAAAAGTTGCTGGTCATGCTTCTGTGCAAGTTAATTATCATGCAAACGGACAAATTTCTAAATTGGAATATAGTTCAGCTCCCGATGGTGGAATACAGTTTTACCATTACATACACCACTATAACGAAAAAGGAGTTCAAACGCAATATTATAATTTAAGCCAGCCTGATGGACACCCAGTTTTATTTGTTCCTGAAGAATTGAAGCAAAATCCAGTGGTTATTCCAGTAAAGACTGAAAAACCAAAAGAATGTGCAGCCATTGCTTTAACAAAATACACTATTCAAAATCATACTCATAAACAAGTTCGATTAATTTTATCGCCCAATTATCAAGTTAATTACCCAAAGCGTAACGCACGTGTTGTATTAGTTGAACCAATGTCTGAGTTAGAAATAGATAGTATTTTACTCTCAGATAAATTCCTTGAAATGGAAACCTTATTTACAATTAGTGTTGATAGCACACAAAAGGATGTAAACAAAAGGATTTTGATTCCAAATTCAGAGAAAAAGCCAAACATTGTTATACATACTTGGCATGTGACTGATAAGGTGGGGCGGGTTAGGAGGAGGAAGGGGTAGTTTTACTTTTGAAAAAGGTAATTTTCCAAATATTCTGAATTTAATTTATTGTTTGAATCTTACTTCGTTATGATACTTCAGAAATTCTGCATCTGGAATAAATCTTGAAGGTAAAATAATATTTTGATTATTGTATTTTATAAAATAATCGTCAATTGATTTTGTTTTTTTCTGTTTCAACAAAAGTGGCGATATTTTGATTTTGAAATCAGTTGTAATAGTTAATAAACCCGCTTCAAAGGCTTTATCATGAAGTGCATTTATCGCTATCCCATTTTGAGGATTTAGTCTGTTTTTCTCGTCCAAACTCCAAGGTTTGATGTGCCCTGCAATTAAAAGTTCTGGTTGTTGAATTCCTGTTATGCAACATGTGTTGTTGTATGAAGCTAAGACGGAACTTCTGAAAAATGATTGATTAACTCTTACTCTTACAAGTTGGTCTCTTACCTTTCCTATTTTTGGTAATTCATTCTCAGGAATATTATTTAATTTTTCAATAGTTGTATTTTCAATTTTTGCAAGAAGTTTTTCACTTTCAAAAGGTAATTTTTCCCAATGATTAAAAAATTCTTGCCAAATTTCCTTATCTAAATTACTTGCATTTGAAGCTCCTTTTATACCTCTTGCTTTTAAACTGGGATCAAGACTTGCAAAGTTTACAAGCTTATATGCTACCGAATTTGCAGTTCTTTGAATTAAGTTTGCAAGATTTATTACCTCAGGGTTTCTGCTATGTAGTCGACCAAATGGTAATTTACAATAAAGATTTATAGCTAAAATTAATTCATCTCTTGTCCAAAGTTTTTGCCCTTCTTTCATATTTACTCTCCTTTTCTATAACAAATTCAAAACTACAATTTGTTGATAAGCATTTATGATGTTGGGTTTGTGTAGGAGTTTTAAATAAATCCAAAGTAATTTCAGATCTTGAACCGCACAAAGGACAAGTTGTGGGTTGATCAGTAAAAATATATACTTCAGAATAGTTTTTCTTCATACTTCAAATTTTGAGTTTAGAATTTGTTTAACAAATATACCCACAAAATTCCCTAAAACAAAAAAGCTTGTCCGTTACCGAACAAGCTTTTTTATATTGTTGTTAAAATATTTCTATTTTACAGCGTCAACTACCGCTTTAAATGCTTCTGGATGATTCATTGCTAAATCAGCTAAAGCTTTACGATTTAAATCGATACTTTTCGCGTGAATTTTACCCATAAATTCTGAATAACTCATTCCGTGCAAACGAGCACCTGCGTTAATACGTTGAATCCATAATGCGCGGTATTCGCGTTTTTTGTTTTTACGATCGCGGTAAGCGTATTGTAAACCTTTTTCCCAAGTATTTTTGGCAATGGTCCATACGTTTTTACGAGCACCCCAATAACCTCTGGTTAATTTAAGGATTTTTTTTCTGCGAGCCCTACTGGCTACATGATTTACTGAACGTGGCATTTCTTTTTTTAGTTTTTGATTTTCAGCGTTCCTACCTCTTTCGGAAACTTAATAACTGAAACTCTGGTTAAACATTAATTTTTTACCTGTAATAATCTAAATGATTACTTACCTACTGTTAACATAAACTTAACGTTTTTCAAGTCAGTTTTGTCAACCAATCCTGCGTTAGTTAAACCACGTTTTTGTTTCGTAGTTTTTTTAGTTAGGATGTGGCTTTTGTAGGCATGCTTTCTTTTAATCTTACCGGTCCCAGTGAAAGAAAAACGCTTCTTTGCGCTGGAGTTTGTCTTCATTTTTGGCATGTTACTTATTTATTTGGTTTTTATTTATTTACTTGTTTTTTTAGGTGCTAAAATCATTATCATTCGCTTACCTTCTAATAATGGCAATTGTTCTGCTTTTCCAACTTCTTCTAATTCATTTGCAAAGCGTAACAATAAAATTTCACCTTGTTCTTTAAATACGATTTCTCTTCCTCTAAAAAACACAAAAGCTTTTACTTTACAGCCGTCTTTTAAAAAGTTCATGGCGTGGTTACGTTTAAAATTGTAATCATGCTCATCTGTATGTGGTCCGAAACGAATTTCTTTCACTACAACTTTAGCAGCTTTTTGTTTAGCTTCTTTTGCTTTTTTCTTTATTTCGTATAAAAACTTCTTGTAATCAATAATCTTACAAACTGGCGGGTCAATATTTGGTGCTATCTCAACCAAATCTAATCCTGCATCATTTGCCATTTCAAGTGCTTTATCAATTGGATAAACACCTGCCTCAATTCCATCTCCTACAACACGAACTGTGCGTGCTCTAATTTTTTCATTAATAGCATGCGCATCTTCCTTTTTTTGAGGACCGCGATTAAATGGACGTGGCCCTTTATTTGGACCTCCTCCTGGCTTATTAAACGAACCTGGTTTTGGTGGACCTGATGGTTTTTTGTATGGTAGACTAATAATTACCTCCGTTTTTTAGTTTAACTTTTGTTTAAAATCGTTCTCAATTGTCGTTTGAATGTGCTTTGCAAAGTCATCTATGCTCATTACTCCTATATCGCCAATTCCGTGTTGCCTTACAGCCACAGTTCCTTCAGCTTCTTCTTTCTCTCCCACAACAAGCATAAATGGAATTTTGGCTACTTCATTATCTCTAATTTTTTTACCAACCTTCTCATTCCTTTCGTCAACGAGGCCGCGAATATCGGAATTATTTAGCAATTCTAAAACTTTTTTTGCATAATCATTGTATTTTTCACTCACTGGCAAAACGGCAACCTGATCTGGAGTTAACCAAAGAGGGAAATTACCTCCGCAATGCTCAATTAAAACGGCTATAAAGCGCTCTAATGAACCAAATGGTGCACGGTGAATCATTACCGGGCGGTGTTTTAAGTTATCGCTACCTACGTATTCTAACTCAAAACGCTCAGGTAAGTTATAATCTACCTGAATTGTACCCAATTGCCACTTTCTGCCTAGGGCATCTTTCACCATAAAGTCTAATTTAGGACCGTAAAAGGCAGCTTCGCCATATTCTACAACCGTTTTTAGTCCTTTTTCGGCTGCCGATTCAATAATAGCAGCTTCAGCTAGGTTCCAATTTTCTTCTGTTCCAATGTATTTTGCACGGTCAACTTTATCACGTAATGAAATTTGAGCAGTATAATCTTTAAAATCCAATGCGTTTAATACATAAAGCACCAAATCAATTACTTTACAAAACTCTTCTTTTACTTGGTCAGGACGGCAAAATAAATGTGCATCATCTTGAGTAAAGCCACGTACACGAGTTAAACCATGTAATTCGCCATGTTGTTCGTAACGGTAAACAGTTCCAAACTCGGCATAGCGTATTGGCAATTCTTTGTAAGAATGTGGCGACGATTTATAAATTTCGCAGTGGTGAGGGCAATTCATTGGTTTTAAGAAAAACTCTTCCCCTTCATGCGGTGTTCGAATAGGTTGGAAAGAATCCGCGCCGTATTTTTCGTAATGTCCCGAACAAACGTATAAATCTTTTAAAGCAATATGCGGCGTAACCACTGGTAAATAACCAGCTTTGGTTTGCGCATTACGCATAAATTGTTCAAGCTTGTAACGTAATGCTGTTCCTTTAGGTAACCATAATGGTAAACCCATACCTACTTTTTCGCTAAAAGTAAATAAAGCCATTTCTTTGCCTAAACGGCGGTGATCGCGCTTTTTAGCTTCTTCTAATAAAATTAAATATTCTTTTAATTCTTTTTCCTTAGGGAAAGTAATACCGTAAACACGTGTTAATTGTTTGTTTTTTTCGTCACCTCTCCAGTATGCACCAGCCACACGTAAAAGCTTTACTGCCTTTATAAATCCAGTGTTTGGGATATGTGGTCCGCGGCATAAATCGGTAAAATCTCCTTGGGTATAAAAAGTAATTTTACCATCTTCTAAACCTTCTAATAATTCAAGTTTATAAGGATCGTTTTTCTCGGTAAAATATTTAATCGCGTCAGCTTTACTAATTTCTTTACGTTCGAAAATGCTGTTTTTACGAGCAAGTTCAAGCATTTTAGCTTCAACTTTTTCAACATCATCAATCGAAAATGTTTTGTCGCCAAAATCAATATCGTAGTAAAAACCATTTTCAACTGCAGGCCCAATTGCAAATTTAGAACCTGGGTAAAGCGCTTCCATAGCCTCAGCCATTAAGTGAGCAGATGAATGCCACATGGTAGCTTTTCCATCTTCATCGTTCCAGGTTAATAAACTAAGCGTTGAGTCTTGGTTGATTGGAAGATTTGCATCTACAACAATTCCGTTAACTTTTGCTGATAATACATTGCGGGCAAGGCCTTCGCTAATGCTCAATGCTACTTGCATTGAAGTGGTTCCCTTTTCGTATTCACGAACCGAACCATCGGGTAGTGTAATTTTAATCATAATTTAGCTTGCTTACAAACGCAAGTTTGTTTTTGGTTTAAGGACGACGAAGATAACGAAATTTTGGGAATATTACTTGGAATTGGTAAATTTATGGTATGAAGTTTTACTTGATACTATTTTTGTTTTTTAATCATTTTTCATTTTCACAAAAAGACAGTGTTGAGCCTATTTTGTATGGATTCGGTCTTAATGTAGGATACGATTTTTTTAGAATAAACGAGAGTCATGGAATGGAACGAAGGAGGTATCCATACGATGGAATTCAAACTTTAGTTTCGAATGGAAAAGGATTTAATTATGGAGGTGTAATTTTTAGAAGAAAGGGAATAAACGAGTTCGCACTAAATTATGATTTTAAGAAGTGTAAAAATATGGTAGAATATTACCAAGACCATTCGCCTCATTGGGATACAATTAGCACAAGTGGAAGAACTTTAACAAATATTGAAACAAATTCATATAGTCTAAATCTAGATTATAAAGTCTATTTGAAGAAGTTTTATTTTTTAGTAGGCGGTGGTTTTTATAAAGCATATAGAACAGAAACTGTAGATGTTTATTATGAATCGTATCAAAATAATATTCCAAATGCACCAATAAATATTACTGAAAGGTACACAAGTAGTGAGTCTGTTAGAAAGGGCTTAGCACCTAGATTGGGCTGCGGATATAGTTTCATTAACAAGAAAATAAATGTTTTTTCAGTTGATTTAGTTTATTGTCCACAACCTAAGTTATCATGGCAGAGTTGGGGTTTCGGTGTGTCCTACAAATTGTTTGTGAAAAGAAATTCTAAATAAGTTCGCGTTATAAAGTAAACTAATTACCTAATCAAATTGTTCAACCAAGCTAAATTAAAGCTAATTTCGCATATTCTTAAAATTAAAAAATGACCGAAACAATTATAAAGCAAGCGAAACCACATCGCGTGTTATTGCAAGCAATAGTGGGTGCTTTAACTTCTATTTTTGAAGAAGGTAAATATGCTGATAAAGTAATTGAAAAGGTTTTAAAAGAAAATACGAAGTTTGGTGGCCGCGACAGACGATACGTTGCTGATGCTACTTACGGAATTGTTCGTAATTATCGTTTATTGAATCATATAGCTGATAACACGAATGATTACTGGAAAATTTTAGGAAACTATATTTTACTTCAAAACAATGAATTACCCGAAATTAGTGAGTTTGATGGTTTAAGCAAAGACGAATTTAATAAAAGAATTGAGGGAATTAAAGAACAAAGTGTTTTACAATCTTATCCAGATTGGTTGTGGGAATTAGCCGAGGCTGAATTAGGAAAGAATGTTTGGGAAAAGGAAGCAATTGTTTTAAACGAACAAGCTAAGGTAGTTTTACGCGTTAATACGATTAAAACTAATAAAGAGAAATTACTGAAACAACTAATTGAAGCAGGCATAGAGGTTGAAAATAGTGATGAAATGAAAGATGCATTGCAGTTAACAAAGCGTCAGAATTTGTTTCAAAATGAATTGTTTAAGAAAGGTTTGTTTGAAATTCAGGATGCTGGTTCGCAATTAATTTCTGAGTTTTTGCAAGTTAAATCAGGTATGTCGGTTATTGATGCCTGCGCTGGAGCAGGAGGGAAGTCTTTGCATTTAGCTGCAATAATGCGTAATGAAGGACGAATCATAGCGATGGATATTACTCAGTGGAAATTGGATGAGTTGAAAAAACGTGCAGAACGTGCTGAGGCAAAAATCATTATTCCTAAATTGATTGATGGAAATAAAACCATCGAAAATTTATCTCAATCTGCTGACAGGTTGTTGTTAGATGTGCCTTGCAGCGGAACTGGCGTTATTAAAAGAAATCCAGACACGAAGTGGAAACTGAATAAAGAAAGTTTAGAAGAAACACGTAGTTTACAAAAAACAATTCTAAAGGATTATTCTGAAATGCTAAAAGTTGGTGGCGAAATGGTTTATTCTACTTGCAGTATTTTGCCAAGTGAAAATCAAAATCAAGTAGCGGAATTTTTGAAAGCAAATAATAATTTTGAACTAATTACCGATAAAACCATTTTGCCAAGCGAAGGTTTTGATGGCTTTTATATGGCGCGATTAAAACGTTTATCTTAGTTCTTAGCGGTATTTGTCTATTAATTGATTTATTATCTCAAACCCTTCAGTTGAAATTAATTCGGAATCTTGCTCGCTAATAAGTTTAGTTAAAGTGTATAAGGCATGTGAGCCGTATTCTATTTCAACATAATGTCTTTTTGGTGTACGAGTTGTTTCATATAAAATAAAGTCCCAGTTTTTTATTAATAATGTTTTAACTGGTATTAAGTTTCCTTCATAGTTAATTGAAACAATTTCCATAGTGTAAACCGTTTCAGGTAGGTCAAATTTTTCACCTTTTATTGAGTCAAATCGTTTTAGAATGAGCTCTTTAATTTCGTTTGTATTTAAACTTCTAAATTTTTCTTTTATTCTGTAATAATATCTTTCATCGTTTTTTAATTCAAAGAAATTCAATACGTCATATTCTAAATCTAAAACAATTCCGTTTTTACCAATTTTTTCAAATTCAGCTAGAAGTGCTTTTACTTTCGTTTTATCACCAGTTTCAAAAGATTCTCTTAATTTGTTTAAATATTCAAAATCACTTTTGCTAAAATAAGTAGTTGTTTGATTAGTATAAATAATATCTAACATTCTTAAGCTATTGTAATTGGTTTATTGATAATTTTAGCTAAAGCTTGCGCAAAATCAGCACCATTGCTAGCGTTCATAAAATCAATTAATATTATTTGTTCTTTTGTGTTTTTAATTAAAGAGATACGTTTTCCGTGGGGTAAAGTTCTGCCATATGTTCTAATACTTGTTTCAATAGCTTGAATATCGATAAAATGAAGCGACTGTTGTTTAAAATTAAAATACTTTGAAGCAGTTTTAGAGCTTGGTACAATGTCAATTTTTTGTTGCACTGTATCAATTTCAATATCATTAACACCTTTTAAATGAATGTACATAAAATAGATATAAGTGCCAATCCAAAGTAAGGTAATGAGAATACTTTGTATATTGAAGTAAAATAGAAGTAAAATTGTTGGCAAGCCAATAACAATATAAAACACGATTTCCATTTCACGCTTACTTACTCTAACAGGCTTTAATGTAATTTTATCTTTACTTAAAATAATTTCGCAATCGCTAGGAACACGACGGTTATTAATATCGTTTAGTAATTTTAAGTGTTCAATATTCATTTATACAGCTAATTAACTAAATTTTCTCTAAATGAAAATTCAATTGTTGTACCTTTTGATTGAATTATTTTAACTTTCGAGTCAATTTGTTCGGCCAATAAATGTATTAGTTGCATTCCAAAATTATCTGTGCTATCAATGTCGATAGACTTTGAAATTCCAACTCCATTATCTGATATACTTAAAACATTCTTTTTTACTTTGATTAGTATCGTTCCATTTTCTTTTTTGAAAGCGTATTTAAACGAATTACTAAATACTTCGTTCAATATTAATCCAATGGGAATCATGCGTTCAATTTCAATCATTAAATTTTCTGGTAGATTTAATTTTAGTTTAATAGACTGTTTAGAATAACTTTCTTGCAGTTTTTCAAACAAGGATTGAATATATTTTGAAAGATTTATCTCACTTAAATCCGAAT
>CAZRUA010000120.1:0-10025 GCA_964603125.1 uncultured Flavobacteriaceae bacterium
TCACTTTCAGTAATAGTAAACTCACCTACTCCATTGTTAATTTGAGCCTGCATCATGCTATCCAGCATTGAAATTTGTTCCAAAGCATCGCCAAACTGAAACTCACGCAAATCTCCGCTTAATTCGTCACCGTTAGTTCCTGAATATTTTGTAGAATGATTACCTTGTTTACTGCGCTTTAGCTTACCAAAAATTCTATCCAAAGCACCTTGACGAATAGCTTGTTCTGTTTTTGGTGTAATGCCTAAACCGCCTTCTTGCTTTTCATCTTCCTTTAAATAACCACGCTTTTTTAAATCCTCAATAAAATCATTCATTGAGTACTCAGGCGTAGTAATTTTATACTCTCTATCCAATTCATTTAACCAAGCCAAACTTTCTTGAACATCACCAGAAGTGATAGTTAGCATTTGTTTAAACAAATCAAATAATTGCTGAAAAGGAGTTTTGTTGTTACCCGTATAACCTGAAAATTGATATCCAATCATAGTACATAAAGGTAAATACAAAATGTATTAGTAAATGTTAATATTCAATAATAGTTAATAACTAACATTTAACTAAAAGATGTTGAAATGCAAATTAAGAGATGAATTTAGAATTGAACTTACTAATTCTAGTTACATTCCGTTTCACTACTTCATCCTTAGTAAAAATTCTAATTCGCCAAGCATAATCCTTTATATAAGCCACTTCGTCATGTAAATCAGGCAAAGAACCAACAGTTATATAATTAACAGGGTGAATAAAACCACCTACATTAGGATAAAGAGCTGAACTGAAATTCTTACCTACATAAACAGATGATCTTTTTCTGACAATTCGATACTCATAAATAGATTCAATGTCATCCAATAAATCGTTGCTTAAATCTACAATTTGTTTGGCGTAAGATTTTAACTTGGCTTTATCGTTTGTAGTTGCGATAAGGTTGGTATATGTTGTAATTTGTTGTTGGTATTTTGAAATTTTTGGCTTAAGAAGTAATTGTCTCAAACTATCTAATTCCTTATTTGATGATGCGAATGTTATTCCATTTATTAATAGAAAAAACACAAATAGTAAACTTGCTTTCATGGTTATAGTTTTTTGTTGTTAATACTATACTAAAGTTAAGCTATAATACTTCCAAAACCATTACCATTTATTGGATAAGTAAAGCCACTTGCAAACAGATTGCAACCACTAGTTTTACGATGTAAAAAAACAAGCTGTTTAAAATAAAAAATACTCGAGAAAGTAATACGACACTCTTAAATTCTAAAACCAATTACAGTAATATCATCCACCTGACCAATACTACCTTTCCAATTGTTTAAGAATACATCCAACTTGTTTTCCTGGCTAGTAAACTCAACATTTACAGTAGACTCTAAATAAGCTTTAAATGCTGATGATTTTAGTTTCTTGCCATCTTTTCCACCAAACTGATCTACAATTCCATCGGAATGCATATAAAATGTTTTATTCTTTAAACCATTAATAACATGTGTTTTTGGAGGCTCTTGAATATGATCTTGTACCGAACCAATACTACATTTTTCGCCTTTAATGGATGTAATTTTACCATCTTCTAAACATAATAATGCAAGCGTTGCTCCAGCGTAAGACAAAGTATCTGCGTTTGTATCAATAACACATAAAGCTACTTCCATTGCATCGTTACTTCCCGAATTTTGTGTTTGATTCAAAGCAATTTTCACTAAAGAATTCATTCTATCTAAAATCTCACTTGGCGAAAGCTCTGCATTTTCGTTCACCACGGCTGCAATTGCATTTAAACCAATAACCGTTAATAAAGCTCCCGGCACACCATGCCCTGTGCAATCTCCAGCTAAAACAAAGATTCTATTTCCTACTCTTTTATACCAATAAAAATCACCGCTAACTACATCCTTGGGTTTATAATAAATAAACGATTGAGGCAAAATTTCTGTTAATCCATGGCAATTAGGCAAAATTGAGTTTTGAATTTTCTTGGCGTAATTAATACTATCCATCAAATCCTTGTTCTTTTCCTCAATAATCTCATTGGTGAGTTTTAAACGCTTATTGTGCTTTACTTTTAAATAAATAATTAGACCGCCAAAAACTGCAATCGTAAAAGCTAAAGCAAATATTACTACAAATAATTTACGATGTGCCTTGGGGTAACAAACTTCGTAATCTCTTTCATCTCCAAAAAAGGTGTCGGCAATACTCCAATGACCAATATGACCTGTAGTATCGAAATAATTTGGAGGTACAATATTTACTGTATCTGTTTTTTTTAGATATGAATCAGGAACCATTTCTGCATTTGCAGCGAAACCAAACAAAGTAAATAATACAAATACGAGTAACTTTCTTTTCATACACCTAAATATTGAGTGAATATACCAATAATTACTTATTTAGAGGTATAGCGCTTTCAAACACATATTTCTTTTTTTTCAATCAATACCCCCTATTTTTTGAACAATTTTAAAAAATAATTAACTTTTATTTGGAAGACCCCCCTTTTTTTTGATACATTTGCAAAAAAAATTAAAAAAATGTCAAATATTCGTTTTTCTGCTCTTCAGCAAGTTTTAACCCGCAAACCTATAAATGCGGATTTACCAACAGCTCAAATTTCGAGTTATTATGGTGAAAATGTTTTTGGAATTAAAGCCATGCGCGAATTTTTAAGCGAAGAAGCTTTTAATAGCGTTAAGGATGCTATGGACAAAGGTTCAACCATTGATAGAAAAATGGCCGACCAAGTAGCAATGGGAATGAAAGCTTGGGCTCAAAGTAAAAACTTAACTCACTATACACACTGGTTTCAACCACTAACAGGTACAACAGCCGAAAAACACGATGGATTTTTTGATCCAATCGAAAATGGAGAAGTAATTGAACGTTTTAATGGAAGTCAGTTAGTACAAGCTGAGCCAGATGCTTCTAGTTTCCCAAATGGTGGAATTAGAAATACTTTCGAAGCACGTGGTTACACAGCTTGGGACCCAACATCACCAGCATTTATTTGGGGAAATATTTTATGTATACCAACTATCTTCGTTTCTTACACAGGTGAAGCATTGGATTACAAAACTCCATTATTAAAATCATTACATGCCCTAGATAAGGCAGCAACTGATGTTTGCCAATACTTTGATAAAAACATTACAAAAGTTATTGCAACTTTAGGTTGGGAGCAAGAATACTTTTTAGTTGATGCTGCACTTGCTAGTGTACGTTTTGACTTACAACAAACTGGTAGAACTTTATTTGGTCATTCACCAGCTAAAGGTCAGCAATTAGAAGATCACTATTGGGGTTCAATTCCTGAAAGAGCTGCAGCTTTTATGAAGGAGTTTGAATACGAATCACATTTATTAGGAATACCTGTAAAAACTCGTCATAACGAAGTAGCACCTGCTCAATTTGAGTGCGCACCAGTTTATGAAGAAGCAAACTTAGCTGTTGACCACAATCAATTATTAATGGATTTGATGGAGAAAGTTGCTATACGCCACAATTTACGTGTGTTATTGCACGAGAAACCTTATGCAGGTGTTAATGGTAGCGGTAAACATAACAACTGGAGTTTAGCTACTAACACAGGTAAAAACTTATTAAGCCCTGGAAAAACTCCAAAAACAAACTTACAATTCTTAGCATTTTTTGTTAATACAATCAAAGCTGTTCACGAACATGCTGATTTATTGCGTGCATCAATTGCATCAGCTAATAACGACCACCGTTTAGGAGCTAATGAGGCGCCACCAGCAATCATGTCGGTTTTCTTAGGACAACAATTAAACAAAACTTTGGATGATTTAGAAAAGAGTGTACACTCTGGAAAAATGACTCCAGAAGAAAAGACAAACTTAAAACTAGGTATTGCTAAAATTCCAGATATCTTATTAGATAATACAGATAGAAACAGAACATCTCCATTTGCTTTTACAGGAAATAAATTTGAATTCCGTGCGGTTGGTTCATCTGCAAACTGCTCAGGAGCAATGACAGTATTGAATGCGATTGTTGCTGAAAAATTAAACAAATTCAAGAAAGATGTTGATGCTTTGATGGATAAAAAGGTGGAGAAAGATGAAGCTATATTCCAAGTATTAAAAAAATACATTGTTGAATCGAAAAACATTCGTTTTGAAGGAAATGGTTATGGTGAAGAGTGGAAAAAAGAAGCAAAACGCAGAGGCTTAAGCAATAACCCAACTACACCAACAGCTTTAGAAGCTTACATTGATAAAAAATCTTTACACTTATTTGAAAGTTTAGGGATTATGAATCACCGCGAACAAGAAGCTCGTTATGAAATTGCTTTAGAAACTTACACTAAAAAAATTCAAATCGAATCTCGTATCATTGCGGATATGGCGGTAAATCAAATTATCCCAACAGCAATTCGCTACCAAAAAACTTTAGTGGATAATGTTGCTGGAATGAAAACGTTTTTATCTGCTGCTGAATTCAAAAAAGCAACTGAAACGCAAATGGAAATGATAAAAGAAATTTCTGAGCGTATTACTTCAATAAAAATTGAGTGCGATAAAATGACAGAAGAACGTAAAAAAGCAAACAATTTAGATAGTGCTAAAAAACAAGCTCATGCATATTGCGATAAAGTAAAACCTTATTTTGATTCAATTCGTTATAACGTTGACAAATTAGAATTAATGGTTGATGATGCTTTATGGCCATTACCTAAGTACAGAGAGTTAATGAACGTAAAATAATAATTACTGAACAACAAAAGAGGTTGTTTTAAAAGTAGGTTTCACTTTTAAAACAGCCTTTTTTATTATTGCACAGTTGTCTTTCCATCGCCGTCCCAGCTTAGTTCTCTCTCAAAATAAACCAGTTCTTTTAAACTTGGATTACTTACTATAGTGCAATAATATATTTCATCAATATATCTACGAACTTTTAATTTATTGCTTGGATTTACTTTAGCGAATACAATATCACCTTCCTGAAACTTATTTAATAATTTTTCCATACAAAATAAAAAGAGGCTGCCTTTAATTTAGTTCTTTATTTACTCACATCAAATGCTAAATAAAGAACTAAACGATTTATTAATATTTTTGAAAACTTTATTGATTCTTTTTAAAGAGTGTCGAAACGCTATAAAATTAAGAACAACAATGGAAAAGTTATTTAGTACACTGAACTTGTTTCCGCATCCGTAAAAAAAATAATTTAACCTTCTAAATAACTAATAAATCCCGGCAACCTCTTGATTATATCCTTAAGTAATGAGCACCCTCGGATTCTAACAATATTTAAATTAACCATCACAAAGGTGGTTCTTAATATTGGATATACATTGTAGAAAAAATTAATTTAGTTGCATAACTCACACATGAAGAGTTATTAGATCATATTTACCTCACGCTCGAGGCTAACACCAAATTTTTGTTTTACGCTTTCAATTATCTGAGTGGATAAATTATAAATCTCTTCTCCCCTAGCCTTATCATAGTTTACCAAGACTAAAGCTTGATTCACGTGAACACCAGCGTCTCCAAAACGTTTCCCTTTCCAACCACATTGTTCAATCAACCATCCGGCAGCTAGTTTATAGTTTCCGTTTTCTAATTCATATGAAACTAAATTATCAAATTCAGTTTTTAATTGATTACGCTTTTCAGCGCTTACTTCAGGGTTTTTAAAGAAACTTCCCGCGTTTCCAATTTCTTTTGGATTAGGAAGTTTACTGCTTCTAATTGCAATAACAGCATCGCTAATAGCTTTAATACTCAATTGCTTCACGCCCATTACTTCAAGTTCCTTTTCAATGGCGCCGTAACTGGTATTAAAATTAGCTTTTGTAGGAGTATTAAAATATACCGCAGTAATAATAAATTTGTTTTTCAACTTATTTTTAAAAACACTTTCGCGGTAACCAAATTCACAAGCCTCTTTATCAAACGTATGTAGCTTACCAGTGCTTAACTCAATTGCTTCGAGTTTATAAAAGAAATCTTTTATTTCAACACCATATGCACCTATATTTTGCATTGGGCTTGCTCCGACACAACCAGGTATAAGCGATAAATTTTCTAGACCATTATAACCATTTTCAACACACCACATTACCATTTCGTGCCACACTTCGCCACTACCAATTTTTATGGTATTGTATTCTGGCGAACCTGCTACAACTTCCTTCCCTTTGATATTATTTTTAATAACAATACCATTAAACACATTTGTAGTAAAGAGCAAATTACTTCCACCACCTATAATCAAACGCTCATTCTCTTTAAAAACAGGTAATTCAATTAAGTTTAAAATATCTTCCACTGAATTCACTTCAACAAAATACTTTGCCGTAGCATCAATATGAAAAGTGTTTAAATCAATTAAATTTTTGTTTTCCTGAATTTGCATTTTATACAATTATTAAAGCAATTAAGCGTTTATACAAATGTATATGCAAAGGGTTTTAATTTTTTAGGTAATTTAGCAACATATCCACAATTTACTTGTCAAAAACTAAAAATAGAGTTATTGTTTCGGTAATCAATGATTTGGTTACTGATAACAGAGTTCATAAAACCTGCATGGTATTTCATGAAATGGGCTATGAAGTTTTATTAGTAGGACGTGTAAAAAGTGATAGTATGGCAATGAACTCAAGAGTTTATGACACAAAACGTATGAAACTAATTTTTGAAAAAGGAGTAATGTTTTATGCTGAATTTCAAATACGTTTATTTTTATTCTTGCTTTTTAAACCTAAAAGCGTTTTGGTTGCAAATGATTTAGATACACTTTGGCCCAATTACCGCATTAGCAAATTAAAAGGGGCCGAGTTAATTTATGATAGCCATGAAATATTTTGTGAAGTACCCGAATTACAAAACAACCCAAAGAAAAAACGCATTTGGGAAAAACTAGAAGGAAGAATTGTTCCTAAACTAAAGTATTGCATAACTGTTAACCAAAGCATAGCAAATTGGTTTTACAATAAGTACAAAGTAAAATTTAATGTGGTTAGAAACATTACTAATCCTTTGCTTTTAAAATCAGAGCTTACACGCCAAGATTTAAAATTACCAATTGATACTAAACTAATTATTTTGCAAGGTGCAGGAATTAACGTGGATCGTGGTGCTGAAGAATTAATTGAAAGCATGCAATACGTTGATAATGCCATTTTGCTAATTGTTGGTGGCGGTGATGTAATTGAAACCTTGAAAGACAATTGCAAAAAACTAAATCTAGAAAGCAAAGTTATTTTTATTCCGAAACAGAATCCTGAAAATCTTTTACACTATACCAAATGTGCAGATATTGGACTTAGCATTGATAAAAACAGCAACATCAATTATCAATTTAGTTTGCCAAATAAAATATTCGACTATTTGCATGCTGGTGTACCAGTATTGGTAAGTAGATTAACCGAAATTGAAAAAATAGTTAGCAAATACAATGTGGGTACTTTTATTGAAAACCACGAACCAAAACATATTGCTGAACAAATCAATTTCATGTTAAGCTCTAATGAATACAATACTTGGAAAGCCAATACAAAAAAGGCTTCTGAGGAAAACAATTGGGAAAACGAACAAAAAGTGTGGAAAGAGATTATTTCTGCATTGGCGTAGTTATTAATTATTGTTTGCAAATAAGCCTTTGCGGTTAATAAAAAACCAAGTTGATTTTACAAGCCAGATAAAGTTACTTTATATTTGTATAGCTTTTAAAAAATCAATCTATGAATATAGAGCAACTCTTTCACAATTTTTTTGCGCCTCCAGTCCCATTTTTCTTTTTAGGCTTGATAGCCATATTACTTAAATCAGATTTGGAAATTCCCAGTGCCATATCAAAATTCATTTCGCTTTACTTACTTATGGCTATTGGCTTTAAGGGTGGAGTTGAATTACATCATAGCGGTATTAGTTCCCAAGTAATTTTAGTTTTGGTTGTTTCGGTTATTATGGCAATAGTTATACCTATTTACAGTTACCGTATTTTAAGAACAAAGTTAGATGTACCTAATGCTGCGGCTTTAGCAGCTTCGTTTGGTAGTGTTAGTGCTGTAACCTTTATTACTGCAAGCAATATTTTAAACGAAGCGAAAATTGCTTTCGGAGGCGAAATGGTTGCTGCAATGGCATTAATGGAATCACCATCTATCATCATTGGTGTAATCATGTACCGTAAATTAAATAAAGAAACTCCCGAACAAATTGCCGAAAACGAAGAACATGGGCACAACATGACCATGAAAGAACTTTTAAGAGAGGCTTTTTTAAATGGAAGTATCGTTGTGCTTTTGGGAAGCTTAATTATAGGTTTAATAAGCAATGAAAAAGGGATGAAAATAATGGAGCCATTTACAGGTAATATTTTCAAAGGCATGTTATCATTCTTTTTATTGGACATGGGAGTAATTGCAGGCCGAAGAATTGGTGCGCTAAAAGAAGCAGGTTGGCAAATTATTGCCTTCGGTATTTTAATTCCCATTATAAATGCTGCAATTGGTATAGGGCTTTCTTTCATTATGGGACTAGATCAAGGAAATTCATTTATGTTTACTGTTTTAATGGCAAGTGCATCGTATATAGCGGTACCCGCAGCAATGCGCATTGCTGTGCCCGATGCAAACCCCGGCATATACGTGCCAGTGGCTTTGGCAATAACTTTCCCTTTTAACATAATAGCAGGTTTACCAATTTACTACTACATACTTGAAAAAATTCACGGAATTGTTTAATACTAAAAACTAGAACCAATGGAAAATGATATAAAAAGAATTGAAATCATAACTGACGCAACTTTTCAAAATAGGTTAGTTCAATTATTAGACAAAACGGGTGTAAGTGGCTATACCATTATCAAAGATGTTGCTGGTAAAGGCTCGCAAGGAACCAAAGATGGTCATGGTATATCGGGTGGGTACAAAAACAGCTATATATTAGTCTTTTGCAACGAGGAAGAAGCCAAAAAAGTAGTATCCGCTATACGTCCAATTATTGGCCGCTACGGAGGTGTAGCTTTGGTATCTGATGCGCATTGGGTGATACATAATTAGAAAATACGTGTAAGTTTATTGGGAAAAGTTAATTTAGTTTACTTTGTAGACTTAGCTGACTTGAATTTGGAGTTGAACGGATTTTAAATTCACGTTAACGTAGCTGTTATTACCTTTTTTTTAAACCGCTATAGTCAGGAATATTTTCAGCAATCCATTTTGTAAGATATTCATTACGATGATAATAAACACCTTTAAAATGATACATATAGTAACTATTCAATGATAAAGAAACGATACTATTATTGTAGTAAATATCAATAATCATACGTGGTATGAAATTATTTGTCAAATTTC
This sequence comes from uncultured Flavobacteriaceae bacterium, assembly GCA_964603125.1. GTDB lineage: Bacteria > Bacteroidota > Bacteroidia > B-17B0 > Aurantibacillaceae > CAZRUA01. Next base: position 9,335 of record CAZRUA010000120.1, read on the forward strand.
TTACACTATCTAATCCGACACCAAAACTTTCAAATTTTTTATTGATAACTGAGTCATTTAACAATAAATAATTTACCCCTAAAGCAATTCTATTTCTTAAACCATATTCATCATAATCTAATTTTGGTCGAAACTTTTTTTTAAGATAGTATATTTTAACACTATCAACTCCATATACTTGAGCTTGAATCTTACTTACCATAACAATCAAAAAGATTATTATACAATATATGTTTTTGCTATAAATCATCCTTTAAATGTTCTTGGTTTTATAGTTGCAATTATTGGTAAATGACCGCAGTTAGTTGAGATTTGCAATCTGCGCAACTCCTAAACTAGTTCAAAAATACAAAAAAATTAGGCATTTTGCTTTTGTTTTTGCATTCACGGATTGTAAACCCGCGTTAACGGGCATTTTGATGTATTTCTAACTCAGTTCAAACTTACCAAAAATGTATCAATACTATTGATAAAAGCGTTACTCTGAAATAGTTCTGTTTCAATATTATCTTTATTTCTTTTCTTAATTACTAAATCATGACCTCTATTTTCATAATAGCTAACCTGATAAGCATTCCTCTCTAGAGTTGTTTTTTTTATCATAAAGTCTTCAAGTGAATTAATGTTATTGAAGCCTGTGTCATAGTTACAATTATACCAAACCTCTCTATTAAGATACTTGGTTCCAAAG
>CAZRUA010000121.1:0-9942 GCA_964603125.1 uncultured Flavobacteriaceae bacterium
CATCAACAACTTTTAAAGGAGTAACCGCATGGCTTGAAAAGTTATTTGACCATTAATAAGGCATCTCGTTAACCACTGGAAACAAGAAATTTACATCTCCGTTTATAGCTATTAAACCAGCAGCATTACTTTGTGATACAGAAACATAATATAACCCATCGGCATTACTACCATTGTGCAAAGTATACGGAAGATCGTATTGAAATGTAATAGGATTCAACGTATTAAGATCTTTCAATCTTCCTTTACCCAAAAAGTAAGTATTCAAATCAGAAGCGCCTATTGTTAAATTATCAACCAATAAACTTCTAAGTGACAATTCAGTAGAAAAATCCAATTGTTGATCTGCATTTGCGTCAACCCACTCATATAGATTTACGGTTGTTGAAATACTAGTATTTGCCAAGTTGAAATTAGCTGGTACTTTCATTCGATATTTTACCGAATCTATTGCTATGTTAGTTGTATCAGGAAAATAATACAAACCACCCCATTCTAACTCCTGAATAACATTACCTGTTCCCGCCGCCGGAAATGTAGAACTTGAATAAGCTGGTCCACCATCTGATATAATTGGTGATGCAGAATACCAACTATAATCAGGTGTTATTGTAAAATAATGAAAAGCGGAATCATTAGCAGAATTTGCATCTGCCAAATCGTGATGAACTGAATAAGAAAAACGATATTCACCAACTCCGTTAGTATTGATTGCTCCTTGTATCAAATTAGTAATATTACCTGAAACCTCAACCGTATCATTAACAATAATTGTGCTTCCTATCGGAAAATTAGAACTTAAAACAGATGTCCATGTTCCACTTACATTTTGTTCCAACTCATAACGCAACATTGGATTAGCTGATAAGGGAATATCAGTGTTACCATTGTTAGTTATTACGGCTGCATAATTGTAAGGCGAATAGCTTTTTGCAATTTGCAAAGGCATTGTTTTATATGGCGCGGGTGAAGCACTCGTTTTATAATTATACATGCCAAGTGGCGATACTATTGCAATATCCTGCACATTATTTACCACCTCAATTTTTATATCGTCAACCATTGCAAAATAATAGTCGCCGTCGAATGATAAACGCACTTGACATTGAGTTAAATTAGATGGACTTGTAACCCCTGTAAGAGGAACTGATATCTCTGCAGTTTGAAACATCATATTAGTACCAACCCCTTGAGCAATTGAAAAATCAGTAAATGTTGCTCCACCATCATTAGAAAAACCAACTGTTAAAGAGTTTATTTGGAAATTTCGATATTGTAAATACATTTTTGCCACTCAATTAACCCCTGTGTGCCCTGATAAATCAAATATTGGAGAAAATAATTGATCATGATGTGGGGAAGGACAAGTACCGGTTCCAAATGCTCCCGTAACTCCGTTATTATCTAAAAAATCAGAATCATATAATGCAACACCATCACTTTCACTAGGAGAACCAATTGCTGGAAGGCCCGTAGCATAGGCACCTTGGCTAAGTCCATTCATTGTTCTTGTCCATAAAGCAGTTGGAGAGCTTACACCAATAGCAGTCCATCCATTTGCGGTACCAAATGCACTGGCAAATCTACCAGCATCATCATAACTAGGTATAGATGAACCCGCTCCCCATACAATTTGGGACGAAGCATTTAATGATATTAATCCTGTAACAAAAAGTAAAATTTTTTTCATATAAATTTATTTAGTATTTGAGCCAAAATACTAAAATTCACCTTAGCCCCAAAAAAAATGTTGAGTTTGACGTTTTTTTGTAGGTGAATGACACAAACGAAAAAAATTATTAAAAACTAAAACGATTTGATTAATTCAGAAAACGGAACATTAATAAAAGGTTGTAGAATTATACTGAGATTAAGAATAAAGAGAAATTCTTAATAACTAAACAAATTTCATCATTAGTTCATCGCGGTAATTACGCGACATTGGTATTTTTTCACCTGAAACAATAACGTATTGACCATTAACAGCCTTAATATAATTGAGGTTTACAGCATAAGATCGATGAATTCGAATAAAATTAGAATCATTTAACTCTTCAATAAATCGCTCCAAACTATTTCGTAAAATATATGTCTTTTCCGAAGTTTTAATTTCAAGATAAATATTCTCAGATTTTACCCATAAAATATCTGAGCATTTTACTTTAACATTAAGATGTCCATCCTTTATTAGAATAATTCTTTCTGGAGATACAACCCTTGAACTTAATACTTGAAGTGTAACAAACAAATCAGTTTGAGTAAATGGTTTAATTAAGTATGCTTCTGGTTGAAGCTCAACAGCCTCCTTTACAGTGTTTTTATCGGAATATGACGTTAAAAACAAAAAGGGAATTTGGTAATTATTTTTAATCAACTTTGCTACGTCTATTCCTGTTTTTTGCTCACTTAAATTAATATCCAAAATTGCCAAATTAATTTCTGGATGCAGCCTTAAATATTGAGCTGCAGTATCATAATTTTTAGCGATTCCTACAACAGAGTGATTTAAATCAACAAGCATCTCCTTAAGCATTTCTGCAATAAGCAATTCATCCTCAATAATTAATATTTTAAGTTTTTGGTTAGACATCTACTGTTATTGTAAAAATAGATAAATTATTTATAAAAGCATAATTAAGTTCTCCATTAATTTGATCAATTAAAATCCTAATTAATCTAAAGCCAAATCCATCTTTTATTTCCTCAAAAGGCTTAGGCAAACCTATTCCGTTATCACTATACTGAGCAACAATTTTATTGTTTACTATGCTCAACCTAAATTTTATGATTCCGTTATTTTTATTTTTAAAAGCATACTTGTAAGAATTGGTTACAAGTTCATTTATAATCAAACCAAAAAATAAAGCCTTGGACATATCTAATGATACGGAATCAATGTCAATTTCAAGCTCAACATCCAAATTACTTGGTTTAAGCGATAAATCTAAAGCTTCGAATAACTGGGTAATAAAATGTTGAAATTCAACTTTCTCATTTTCACTCTCCTGATATAAATTTTGATGTATAAGTGCCATTGATTGTATTCGCATTTGGCATTCGTTCAAAACATTTTTCACTTCTTCGCTATCTGAAGATTTGGCCTGTAAAAAGAGTAAGCTTTTCAATGTAGTGAGATTATTTTTAACCCGATGATGAATTTCCTTTATCAAAAATTCCTTTTCTTTAAGCGAGTTTTCTATCTCTACTCTTCTTTTATTTCTTTGACGAGAATAAAATAACATCCATACAACCAAAATTAGCAGTACTAATACAGCAGCGATTAATAAATTACGATTAGCTCTGGACTCAGCTTCATTAGCTTTAGCAGCCGCAAGCTCCAATTTTTGTTCGGCAACCATGGCCTTTTGCTTATCGGTGTCAAAAATGGCAATTAAACCTATAGCGTTATTCCTTCTTAATCTTTCGTCAATAGTATCTTTCGCTGCCAAATATTTAGAGAGATTAACGGCTGCCGAATCGAATTGTTTTACTGCAAAAAAATAATCTGCCTTCAATTTCAGAAATCGAAAATCATAAAAATAAATTTTTGTTGTTTTAATCAAATCACTAACTGTATCCAAATATAGTTTCGCTAATTTATAATCTTTTAAATTCAAATAACATTCTACCAAATCCAAACGTTTTAGCATTGCATTACTAATTTCTTTTATTGATTTACTTTTCTCAATGTTTTCGTTTAGTAATGGTATAGCCTTAATATATTGGCCTCTCAAAATATAAATTTCAGCTATATTACCCATCATTAGTGAACGGTAATAATGCTTAGTATATTCCGAATACGGATATTTCCCCTTATAGTTTGTGTTATTTTGAATACTAACTCCAACTTTATAACCTCTAATAAAATTACTTTCTGCACTATCCAATTGTTCATTTTTAAAAAACAAATCCCCTAAATCACGATAATACAAAATCTGGTAAAAAGGCTTATCTAAAGGAAAACTCTCAGTAGCTTTAAAATCTTTTATTGCCTCTTCATATAAACCAGCTTCACTATATAACTCCCAAAAATTGTTCGCTAAACCTTCCCTTACCCTTCTCTTACGGATTTCTATTGCTGGTTTTAAATCACCTAATCTGATATAACTTTCTTCTAATTTTAAAAGCAACAATTCATAATCTGCATTAGCTAATTTATTTTTTTTATTAGCTAATTTTGTAAGATAAGGTATAGCTTTAGAGAACTGGGTTGATGTATGATATAAGCACCCTAAATAAAAATTTACCCTATCTCTAACTTGTAAGTCCTTATCACAAGGTGGTAACTTAGAATAATACTCGAAAGATTCAATCCATTCCTCAGGACTAAGTTTAACGTAAACCCCAGAAGTTTGAGCTTCTAGCTCATCCCACTTATTTAGCACATCAACTGCTGATTTAAAATTGTAAACGGTTTCAGGTTTAAATTGAGCCGCTGCGGAAAAGTGCAGAATCATCAAAAAAAGCATAATCCAACGTACCATAATTAATCTCTCTTTCTTAGATGTATTTCTTTTCGAAAATTTCATTCGTAGTATCACAAATGTAGTAATTTAGATTTACAATATCTTACAACAAAAAAAACGTACATTTAAATTTTAAATAAGTCATATGAAAAAAATACTTTTTTTAGCGTTTATCGCTTTTAGTGCACATACTACCTTTGCTCAAAACGAACCCCTCAAATTCAATAAAAACTTAGCTGACTCGCTTGGTGCAGATGAATACGGGATGAAATCATACGTGTTAGTAATTCTTAAAACAGGTTCCAACAAAACAAAGAAAAAAGAATTGATTGATAGTTTATTTGCTGGCCATTTGAAAAATATTGGGCGTTTGGCCGACGAAGGAAAACTTGTTGTGGCGGGTCCACTCGGCAAAAATGCTAAGACATATCGTGGAATTTTCATTCTAAATGTTAAAACCATTGATGAGGCTAAAACGCTATTACAAACTGACCCAGCAGTAAAAGCCAAATTACTCGACGCTGAGTTATACGAATGGTATGGTTCTGCTGCCCTTCCACTTTATTTAGGTAAACACAAGGAAATTCAGAAAACACAATTTTAATTTCACCAAGTCAAACAGCACGTTCACTAAGTTGAGCTATGTACAGTTTTTTAGTTGACCTAATTTTACAACAACTAAAAAACAAAACATGAAAAAACTTTTATTCCTATCTGTACTCTCAATTTACTGTATAACAAGCCACGCAGCCGACACCGAAAAGCTGGTAAAAACCAAACCTGAAAAAGTAACGGTTTATTTGCAAGGCGCTCAAATATTCAGAAACAATACCATTAACTTACCTCAGGGGCAAAGCGTAATTGTATTTGAAGGACTAGAAAATTCAATCGACCCACAAAGTATTCAAGCCTCAGGGCAAGGAAACTGTATTATAACTGAAACGCAATACTTGCTACATTATCCAGAGTTGCAAAAACTAAAAATTAATGGAGTGGCAAAATATGCCAAAGCTTTACGTCAAATGAATGATTCGCTTGAAATTTTGAGTTACGAAACCGAGAGCATTACAAATCAGCGCGAGGTATTGAACACTGAAAAAGAAGTTTTACTTAACTATGGTTTGTATAAAGGAGTTTCAAAAAAAGATTCATTAGCCTTTTTAAAAGATGGCTTAATATTTCTTAGAGATAAACTTAACAACATAAATTCAGAATTATTAAAATTAAAAAGAGAAGAGGCACGTGTTCAATTAAAAATAAACAGTATCACTATTAGAAAAGAACAAATTGAAATGGAAGAAAGTAATAATAATCAAGGTAGCGATGATAATCATAAACCTGATTATAGAATTACGGTTACCGTTATTGCCGATGCACCTACAAGCGCAAATATTGGAATAAATTACTTTGTACCAAACGCAGGCTGGGCCCCTAATTACGACTTAAGGACTGAGAATGTTGACAAACCAATTCAACTTACTTATAAAGCAACTGTTTTTCAGAACACCGGAATTGATTGGAAAGATGTGCGATTAAAACTAAGCACTGCCGATCCAAAACAAAGTTTCACATTACCTACTCTAAACCCTTATTTTGTTGACTTATACAGAGCAGCTACAACAAAACTAGAATTATCCAATTTAAGTCCGATGACATTTAATAATTCAGTAAACATTAGCACACCTTTAAGCGGCTCGGTTTCTAATTATACATGGGCAAACACAGCTGCAGGTACTTACACCATTAATTTAGATGGAGTTCCAGCTCACGATGAAGTAATTGGTTCGCAAGAAGCTTATGATTACGTTGTTACGGATGAAAACATTATGCAAGCTGAATTTGATATTAAGCTCGCCTACTCTATTCCAAGCGATAATAAAAATCATTATGTATCTATTTTAAATAAAGAACTAAAAACCAAATATGTTCACAAAACAATACCTAAGGTAGATTTAAAAGCTTACTTAACAGCACGCATTACAAATTTTGAAGACTTGAATTTATTACCCGGTAAAGCAAACGTTTACTTTGATGGAACATTTATTGGAAGAACATTTTTGCAAACTGGCGGAACGGGTGATACATTGGAATTATCATTAGGGCAAGATAAAAATGTTACCGTTAAACGAAGTAAAATAAAAGACAAATCAAAAGAAAAAGTATTAGACAATGATAAATACTATGATGTAGCTTATGAAATAATAGTGAAAAATGGTAATGCAAAAAACATTGAAATAGAAGTTATTGATCAAGTTCCTTTAACTCAAAATAATGACATTACAATAGAGAAAATCGATATTAATGGAGCTAAACAAGACGAAGCCACTGGACAAATTGAATGGAGAAACATTATTAAAGCAAGAGAACATAAAAAAAATGCGTTTAGCTTTACGGTAAAAGCTCCAAAGGGAATGCAGTTGGTTGTAAAATAAAACAACCAGAACATAAACCACTTATTTATAAAAAGCAACCACTTATTATAAATAAGTGGTTTAAAATTTTAAATGTTACATATTTGTGTGCATAAACTATAGTTATGAAACACAACAAAAAATATTATACCTATTTATGGATTTTCATTCTATTTTCTTTTACCTATATCAAAGCGCAGCAAAATTATATACTAGTAAAGGTTTCTAATTCAAATGAATTAGAATTGAGTGATATAACCGTTGAAAAAAAATACACATTAAAAGAAACCAGTATAATATTATTAACAAACACTAAAAATCTAAAAATTTACCCATCAGATACAATCCAACTTAAAAGTATTAATTTTAAACACCTTGGCTTTAAAGATGAAACAATTAGCATAATAACAATAAAAAAACATTTTGTATCTAAAGAGCCTATTAATATTCAATTAAAAGAAGACAATATCGTACTAAACCAAATAAATTTTCAGCAAAAAAAGAGTTTTTATGAGAGCTCAAATTTATGGGTATTAGATTATGAGGTAATGAGCAATGGAGATGTTTTAATTTTAACATCAGAAAATATTACATTACTTAACTCCAAAGATTCAATCATAAAAACTAAAAAAAACAATATTAACGTTGAAGAGATATTTGTTTCTTGTAACAACAAAATATACCTCTATAATCAAGAAAAAATGTACAAAGCAGCTTGTTATAAAACCGATTTTTTAATTTCAGACTACTCTATTGATGTTAAAAAAGAATTAGGCAATCTAACAAAAATAGTAGCGTGCGATCCTTCCATTGAAATTTTGGAAAAAATAGGTTCAAACAATCAATCTGTGACTTATTTAGCTCAATTAACAAATAACCGAAAAGTTCAAACAAAACTATATACTTCAATAGATAAAGAAAAAGCTAAGCAAGCTACCTTAGAAAAAGCGATGATAGAAAGTTATAGTGGCCCGGATGTAATGGGAGATATTGATTGGGAGCAATTAAAACAAGTAAAGGAACAAGATTATAAAACATGGAGATATGATTTTTTTACTTCTAAAAAAATTTACTCCCCTATTTTCCTGAACAGAGATAGCATTGTAATTTTTGATCATACGCGAAAGAAAATTGTCAATTTTATAAAGAAACAAAGTCAAAACGAAATTCAGATTAGTAAATTAATGGAAGATACAATTACTTACACAAACAAAAAAGGTTGGAGAAAAGAAGTAATTCAGGATAAAGGCAGTGGCAAATTTTACACTTACTTTTTAGATAAAGGAAACAACTTTATTTCAATACCAACAAGTAACAGTAAACTATCAACTTCATTTGCATTAAATAAAAACCACGTATTTATAAGCAAAGTAAAAATTATAAATAATACCTTATACTACCTTTGGAAAGAACCATCAGAGACTTTACCAAGGAAATCGCTTTATAAAATTAGTTTAAACTAATGCTTACTTTCAAAATAATTGGTAGCTTCTACCCTGTATTTCTTGGTAAACTCCGAAAATTGTTTCCAATCAAAACACATGTAACTAAAGTCGTCTTTTAATTTTATCTTTTCAATATAAACTTCAATCTTTCTTCGTTCAGGATGTATACCAATTACTGCACTAGAAAAAGAATCCTTTCCAATTACTATGTTAGACAACAAATAACGTTTAAATGTGTCTTTAGCAAAAATATAATACGAACTATCTTTATACAAAACACCATCCTTATTAAGTAAATCTAAAAATTCCGTTTTACTTGTTTTCAATTTCACAATTTCACTCACATAAATAGTCCCGTCAAATTTTGGCCCTTTTGCTCTTGAGGTAGCGCAAATAGCGAACACGCTGAATCCAATAATCATCAATCGAGCGGGCTTTTGAAAGATAGAAACTCTAAATTTAATTTCTTGCACATTCAAAAACCATAATGGAATCAACACCATCAAACATAGTAAATCAAAATAATCCACTACACGATTAATTTTATAGAATGGAAAAGCAAGGTTAAATTCATTTATTAAATAGCTACTCCAATAAGATTTCCAGAAACAAAAAAATAAAATCACAAAAGCGTAAACATACTTTTTAATTTTATCAGGAAATAAAAATTGAAGGAATAAAGTGAAAACAACTAAACCGAAAATATCAGATAATTTGCCAGTTAACGAATTGTGGTAAACTGCTTTAAAATAAAAATCGTTGGCAATTAACATTACCAACGATACTATAAAAATAGGATTAAGAATGTATTTATAATTTAGCTTTAAACTCATTCTTAATTTTGCCTTTAAGCAATTAACGCTTTATTAATCTTTCAGCTGCTTCAACAATATTAATTGTATCCAAGCCATACTTTGTCATCAACTCATCAGGAGTTCCGCTTTCCCCAAAACTATCGTTAACAGCAACATACTCCTGAGGTGTAGGTGATTTGCGAGCCAATAACTGAGCAACTGAATCTCCTAAACCACCATGCATCTGATGTTCTTCTGCTGTAACAACTCGTTTAGTTTTTGCTACACTCTTCAAAATCATTTCCTCATCCAAAGGTTTAATGGTATGTATATTAATTACTTCAGCGCTGATACCTTTTGCTTCTAATTGCTCACAAGCTTCTAAAGCTTTCCAAACCATATGTCCTGTTGCAACAATAGTAACATCTTTACCTTCGTTTAACATTACACCTTTTCCAATTTCAAATTTTTGATCAGCAGGTGTAAAGTTTGGTACACTTGGACGACCAAAGCGTAAATAAACAGGACCGTGATAATCAGCAATAGCAATGGTAGCTGCTTTTGTTTGATTAAAATCGCAAGGATTAATCACCGTCATGTGAGGTAACATTTTCATTAAACCTATATCTTCTAATATTTGATGTGTTGCACCATCTTCACCTAATGTTAAACCAGCATGAGAAGCACAAATCTTAACATTTTTCCCACTATAAGCAACTGATTGACGTATTTGGTCATAAACTCGACCTGTACTAAAGTTTGCAAGTGTTCCTGTTTAAGGAATTTTACCTCTAGTAGTGATACCTGCTGCAATTCCATTGATATT
>CAZRUA010000122.1:0-9924 GCA_964603125.1 uncultured Flavobacteriaceae bacterium
TGCGCATGATGTTAGCCCGAATAATAAGCTAATGGCTTTTGCTACTAATTTTGGGAATGATATTTTGGTTTATTCTTTTCCAGATATGAAGCCCTTATTTACTTTGCCTGGACACAATGGTTATGTATTTTCCTTAACATTTAGTGGTGATAATAAACGTTTACTTTCTTCTTCGTATGATGGAACGAAGAAATTATGGGATTTAGAAACAGGTAAAGAAATTGTAACACTTATTTCTATTGGTGAAGAAGATTACGCTGTTGTAACACCCGATCAATATTATTACGCCACAAAAGGAGCAACCAAATACATCCACTTTGTAAAAAACATGAAAGTGTATCCTTTTGAACAATTCGATTTAAAGTACAATCGCCCTGATATTATTATGCAACGTATTGGTTCAACTAATATTGAATTAGAAAAATCATATCGTTATGCGCATGAAAAGCGTATTAAAAAAATGGGTTTTACCGAAGAACAATTGTCGGGTGAATTTAATTTACCAGAAGTAGAAATTAAAAATAGCACAAGTATACCTCCACAAACCAATAAGGAAAGCATTAAACTAGCTATTAATGCTAAGGATGCAAAGTTTAAATTAGATAGGTTGTTTATTCGTGTGAATGGCGTTCCTGTTGGTGGTGTAAACGGTATATCATTAAAAGCACAAAATCTTTCTTCGCTCGGAAAAGAAATGGATGTTTAACTTTCGTATGGAAAGAATAGGGTAGAAGTATCGGTTTTAAATTCAGCCGGTGTTGAATCCATTGCCGAATCGTTTGATGTACTAAGTGAAGCTGTAAAAACAAAACCCAACTTATTTATTGTAACCATTGGAGTTTCTAAATACAAGGACTCACGTTTTAATTTGAACTACGCAACTAAGGATGCAGAAAATACCATTGCTTTGTTTAAGAAGGATACCGTTTTTAAATCGGTTACCGAATTGGTGTTAAATAATGAAAGTGCCAATTTACAAAAGGAACAAGAGGTGAAAACCTTTTTAGAAAAAGCAGGTGTGAATGACCATGTAATTGTGTTTGTTGCGGGACATGGAGTTTTGGACGCCAACCTAAACTACTACATTGCTAACTACGATATGGATTTTGAACATCCTGAGCAAAAAGGTTTATCTTATGAAAAGCTTGAAAGTATGTTGGATGGAATAGCAGCACGAAACAAATTACTATTGATTGATGCCTGCCATAGTGGAGAAGTGGATAAAGATGAAATGGCTTTGGCTGTGAACACCAAAACCGAAGATGCTGGTGAAGTAAAGTTTAGAAGTGTTACCGGAACCACAGTGAAACATGTTGGTTTAACAAACAGCTTTGAAATGATGAAGGAATTATTTGCTGATATTAGAAAAGGAAACGGAACAGTGGTTATATCCTCAGCTGGTGGCGCTGAATATGCCATGGAAGGGAAACAATGGAACAATGGTGTGTTTACCTATTGTTTACTTAAAGGACTTAGTGAAATGAAAGCGGACTATAACGGTGACAAGCAAGTAATGCTAAGCGAATTACAAAAATACCTGCAAACGGAAGTTCAACGCTTAACTGATGGTAAACAAAAACCTACATCGCGTGCCGAGAATTTAAGTAATGATTGGAGGGTGTGGTAGGCTTTGCCATTGCAGATTGGAAAATTTAAGATTGCAGAATGAAGTTATACCTAACCAAGTTCCTAATGTCAGTTCGAGCAGAGTCGAGAACTAGACTAAAATATTTTATAAAATAAGGAATTTCATGTCATCGCACATATTAAAAATAATATCGAAAAATGTAATGTATTTGCCAACGGATACTGCTTTGGAAAGTGCTCTTGCGTATTTGAAGGGAATTTATAATGAATCTGTTGTAAGTTTTGAAATTACTAGTGAAGTTGAATTTATTGATCAGGGGGGTAACTTTGAAACCGTAAGCTGTAACTTATGTCAAAAGCAGATGGAAGTTGAATTTTGGTTTGAAAAAATGAATATCGCTTTTGAAAATAAATTTCGGGATTTAAACTTTACTACAAAATGCTGCAATAAAGAAACTAACTTGAATATTTTAAACTATGATGGTGATACTGGTTTCGCTAAATTTTCAATTTCGATACAAAGTCGACTTCAAGGTTTAAGTTTTGAACAGCAGCAAGCTTTAGAAATGATATTGAAAACTGACTTAAAATGGTTTTGGTGCCAGTTTTAATTTATCTTCTGCCTTCGTTGGTTCGTCGCATTGGATTTTTGTAATCGAAATTAGGTTGATTTATAAATTTGACCATTCCTTAATCAAAATTCTTCAAAATCCTCTCTCTATCTTCAATTTCCTTATCGTTTTTGTGGTAGAGTTCTATAAAGCAAATTCTACTTTCGCTTTCAAATAAGGCGTATATCAATCGCAAACCAGAATTTACTCCACGGCCTTTTAATGATTTGCAAGCAATTTTTTTTACTTTTATAATGCAGGTTTGTAAGGTTAAATTATCAATTCGGTAACTGAAAGGAGGGCGCTCGTCGGGTAGTGTTGTTAAAACTTTTTTCACTACATCCAAATCTTCATTTAAACTTTTGTATTTCTTTAAAAGATGTTTTAGATCTTTTTTAAATTCGGCGAGTTCTTCAAATTTCATTGCTTTCTATCTCTTCACTGTAGTTTCTTACCGAGAAAGGTGCCTCTCTATAAAAAGCCAATTCATAATTAATTTCTTCTCCTTCTTTAGAAGCAAGCCAAGGCATATCTTTATGTGAGTAATCACTTATGGATTTAGCCGACCAATCACTCATTTGTTCTATCACTCTATCTATTACTTCTTTTTCACTTGCCATTAATTTGGTTAAATCTGCTTTTACCAATGGTATATATCTTGTTTGCGGATAGCCGTGGTAATCACTTTTAAAACGTTTTAGTTGCTCTTCAGCTAGCATCTGTTGTATAATGGTATCTAACTTTTGTGGAACCGGACCAAAAGGTAATTTTCTGTATTTAGCACCAGTCAAATGTTCTTCATACAACTCATAGTAATTAAAATCGCAGAAATAAAGCAATTTGTAAAGTACAGTTTCACCTACATTAGGTTTACCTGCGCATTTCTCCAACACGTAAAGCAATATGTTTTTAAACTTATCTAATCGAAGTGTTGGGACAGAAATACGTTCTTCGGTTTTTAAAGCTTTCATTTCTGCTTGATGCTCAATAGTTTCATTTGAATTGAAATTCTTCGCCATAAAATCATCCAGCGAAAAGCCTAAGACTTGTGAAAATTGTTGTAACTCAATAATGTCAACGCTTCTATTCCCTAGTTCAATTTGGGCGAGAGAAGGGCGGGAAATTTTAACTTTTTTAGCCAAGTCTTCCTGCGATAAACCTTTTTGCTTTCGTAAATCGCATATTCTTTGACCGATTTGTTTTTGTGTAATCTTAGTACTCATGGTGTAATTATTTGTCGTCATTGCGAGGAACGAAGCAATCTTAATTGTAAATGCCAAATACTTTGAGATTGCTTCGTTCCTCGCAATGACGTATAAATCGAAAACCGAATAATAAACAAAAATACGAAATGTTTTAAAACAAAACAATAAATTGTTCTATTTTATGAATAAAGTCGTTTATGAAAAGAACAACAACGTTTATAAAACAACTATTGCATAATTCAAATATTATTGTATTTTTGATATATAATTTTAAAAAACAATAAACTATGAAAACATTATTATCAGTAGCATTTATGTTAGTAGCAAGTATTGCAAGTGCATTTACAATTGATTACTACAACAAGGACTCTAAAAAGCATGTAATGGAAGTTAGATCAAATGGTTCAACTCAAAAAGTTGAGTTTTCGGCTTCAACAACTGGTGCAACATCTATTCAAACAAGCGCTTCTGAAGTGGAAATTAAAACTGATTGCGGTTGGGTTAAAGTAAAAAATGGTGCAAAAGTTACTATTAAAGACGGATGTATTAAAATTAACTAATCATACCATACTTAATTGAAAAAGCCCTGCTTATGCGGGGCTTTTTTTGTTTAAATAATGAATAGAAATCTATTTGATTCCAGGTACAATTTCAACTTTGTTGAATTTAAATTGTGGTACTAATTTCATTCGCTCAGTTTGTAAATACATTATACGTGCGTTTAATTTCAAGTAATCATTCTCCTTTGATTGTGATGATACAAGTATTTTTAAACAGGCTTTATTATCTTCAAATGAATTTATTTCAGCAGCGATGTTTTCAGAGTTTTGTAAAGTGCTATCAACTTTAACGTCTATTTTGTATTCAGGAAGTGGATATTCCGCATTAATATCTGTTTCAATTCCAGCAAGTTTATTGTACTTTATCAATAGTGCTGTTTGCTGAGTTTGCAAATATTGCCTTAATACAACACCGAGTTGATTTTCGAGTGATTTTACATTTATATGTTTTGCCTGAATGAAAGTTGCCATAGAATCGCTTATACTCACCTTAAAAGCTTTATTGGCAAAGTAATTTTGAAATCCTAAAATCGTTATTTTTTCATAGTAATAATCAATACTATCCGCATAAAAACGATATCTACTTTGTATTTCTTTTTCTTGTGCAATAGCTACAAGCGTATTCAAAAACTCAATTCCAAATTCTTTATTATTGGTTTTTAAATAAATACTTGGGATATCAGCATTAAGTTTAAAAACGGTATTCTTCTTAATATCTTCAAAAAGTATGGGTTCTTTTCTTTTGGTTTTTACCTTTTTATAAGCATCTTTTAAGTTTTGCTCTTTGCTTATTATTTTTAAGAAGTTGGGATACTTTGGGTTTTTTGTGATTAGGGTGTCTTCAATAAATGCCTTTTGAGCTTCGGTTAAATTTTCAAAATTATTCTGTTTTATTAATGCAATTTTTAAATTGAATTTTTGCGCAAAGCTTGTAAACATAGCCAACATAAAGAAGCAAAGTATATATATGTATTTTCTTCTTGTATGCATACTTCGTTTTAAACCTCAATAATTCTACATTCTGCATTCTACATTTTTAATTCTACATTCTTAATTCTGCATTCTGCATTCTACATTCTACATTCTTCATTCTACATTCTGAATTCTGCATTCTTAATTAGTTACCCAACATTCTCCAAAACCTTCCTCACGCTTCCATACTTCAAAAGCGCAACCTTTGCCGTATCGTAGTTCAACTTTTTTGAGGATTGCAAAATCATCTTCACGCCACGGTCAACCAATTTATTATTGCTTAATTGCATATCCACCATTTTGTTGCCTTTTACATGCCCTAGTTTAATCATCACCGAAGTAGAAAGCATATTTAAAACCAGCTTTTGTGCAGTGCCCGATTTCATGCGCGTGCTGCCAGTAACAAACTCAGGACCTACAACTACTTCAATAGGAAACTTTGCCACTTGTGCCACTTTGCTTCCTTTGTTACATGTAATACAGGCTGTGGTAATATTGTTTTCGTTACATTTTTCTAAACCTCCTACAACATAAGGGGTTGAACCACTTGCTGCAATGCCAAGCACTACATCTTTACTTGTAATTTTATATTTCTTTAAATCTTTCCAAGCTTGTTTGGTATCATCTTCGGCAAACTCAACCGCTTTGCGTATGGCAGCGTCTCCACCTGCAATAATTCCAACCACTCTTCCGTGGGCTATACCATAAGTTGGCGGACATTCGGAAGCATCCACAATTCCTAATCTTCCGCTTGTGCCAGCTCCAATGTAGAAAAGTCGGCCGCCTTGTTGCATTTTTTCAACTACCACTTTAACCAGCTTTTCAATTTTAGGAATTTCTTTTTCAATAGCATTAGGAACCGTTTTATCTTCCTTGTTCATGTTTTTTAGTAATGAACTAATACTCATTTTTTCTAAATGATTGTATTTAGAAGAGGCTTCCGTTGTTCTTGTATCGACTGCTTGTTTAGCCATTTTTAAATTTGGTATTGTAATCGTTAATACTACGTTTTATTACTTCATGCGCTTCGGCTTTGTTGTAGATGTGGGTTATTTCACAAATGTTTTCGGTTAAGCCCGGCATGTTTTTATACGTTAAAAAGTAATGTTTAAGGCGTCGAATAATTGGTTCGGGACAATCTTGTATATCTTTCCATTCGGTAAAAATTTCGTCTTGTGCCATAACGGCAATGATTTTGTCGTCGGCCTCGTTTTTATCAATCATTCTAAAACCACCAATAGGAATGGCTTCTAAAATAATATCGCCACTATTAATGTTACGCTCGGTTAACACTAAAATATCCAAAGGGTCGCCATCGCCTTTCATTTCTTTTCTTCCTGTTTTTTCACAGGCATATTCGGCAACCGTTTGTCCGCAATAGGTTTGCGGAATAAAACCATATAAAGCAGGAATGATGTTGGAGAATTTTTGAGGTCGGTCAACTTTGCGGTAACCCGTTTCTTTATCAATTTCGTATTTTACACTATCAGTAGGTACTATCTCAATGTAGGCAGTAAGGCTTTCGGGACAGTTTTTTCCGTAAGGAATACCGTGCCAAGGATGCGGTTTGTACAAAGGTATGTTCATTTTTATTTTAGTGTTATATAATGGTTCAATTTATTTTTATTCCATAAAAGGTTATTCTTTAGATTCTGAATCGTTCGCTCCGCCGCGGCGGAGCGAATCAGAATGACGTTAAGAATTATTCATTCGATGATATATTTTCAATAAAGTTAATTGTCCAAAGGTTTAAGTTTTCAATTGCTTCTTTCATTTTCCAGTTGGCTTTGTTGCGGGGTTCGACGTAGTTTGACACCGCGCGTATTTGAAAATAGTTTGGGTGATGCATACAGCAGCGCATAAAGGCAGCCCCTTCCATACTTTCGAGCACATTGCCAAAAAGCATTTTTGCATCAGCAATACTTTTTTCGTTGCCATGTACTTTATTTACTGTAATGGCTTTTGAGGTTTTTAATTGTGTTATTGCAGGGTAGGAGGTAGCGCTTTTGTTGATGAAAAACGAATGGCTTGGTAATTCCATGTGCACAATTGGAATAAAAAGATCTTTGTTTTCGGCACCAAGTTCGGCAATGCAATCCTGTGTAATGTTAAATAAGCTGCCAAGTTCGGCGCTAGTATCAAAAGTACCGGCAACGCCCAGGTTTAAAATTAAATCAAAATCATTTAGCTTTTCTTGCGCCAAGTAATAC
This sequence comes from uncultured Flavobacteriaceae bacterium, assembly GCA_964603125.1. GTDB lineage: Bacteria > Bacteroidota > Bacteroidia > B-17B0 > Aurantibacillaceae > CAZRUA01. The sequence goes on from CAZRUA010000122.1 coordinate 7,146, forward strand.
GTTGTTTCAACCATACCTACACCCGTAATTAAAACCTTAAGCTCAAGAGCATTGTTTTTATGATGTATAGCGTTTTTAGTAGTATCTACATCAAGCCCCAAGTGTTTTAAAAAGGGAGCAATTTCAAAATGAGTAGCAGCAACAATAAATACTTTTGTCATGATAAACAAAATTACTCATTTAAAGCCGTTTTATTAGCTCAATAGGTTAAATTATAAATAAGTGTTTGTTTATAAATTGGGGTTTTGATAGGTGGTTGACTTGAAGCTTGAATTAATAGAAGTAGATCCTGTTTGATAATGGCTAAGTATTTAAAGGAATTGTCTTTTAAATTGGACCACTTATTGGATAATTAGTGCCAGTTATTATAATGTATGTTATTTATTGAGCATCATAACTTAGTTTAGACTAAAAATTGTGTATGAAACATCTAATTGTATTATGTGCATTAGTCTTTTTATCTTGTAAAAAGGATAGTCTGGGCAATGAAAGTAAGTTGAATAATACAACTGTTAGTCAAAGTACTGTTAAAATTGACGGGCAGTTCAAAGTAATAAGGAGAAATTTTATGAATGCGTTTACTGAGATCTATACTGCTGCAGAGTTTAATAATGCTACCGGCATCTATTCTTTAGATACATTTAGTGTAAATGTTGGAAATGTTAAATTGAATAATATTTCTATGTTAGAGTATTTAGATCTTAATATTAACTCCTATCTTGATACAACAAAGCAATTGCCAAGTTTACCAGTTTTAATTGATGTTTCAGGGCAAGGTACATTTCCTCAAACACAAATTCAAGGAAGCGTAGGTTCTTTCCCTGTGTTTACAGAAAGCCTTCTTATTCCAGATAGCGTGCAATTGGCAAATGGATTTAGTATTAATTTCACAAACATTTTAAATAGTGATTCGGTTTTCGTTTATATTACTAGAGTTGTAAATTGGTATGAGAAATTCTATAAATCATTTCCAGTAAATGGTAATAGTTGCACTGTTACTATTTTACCTAGTGATATAGCTTTTTTAAATAATTCCCCTCATGCTGATATATATATTTATTCTACGAAAACGGAGTACAAAACAGTTAATAATTTGAATTTCAAGATGAAATATTATGATGGTCATTTTAAGCAGATGATTTTACATTAACATAAAATGATAAATCTAATTTACAGAAACTAATAAACTTAAGTAATAAACATGTAAAAAATCTATTTGTTCTTTCAAACAGCTCACCCTAAAAATAGGTTTTCATAAGCTATAGAACATATTGCCTGTTAAACTAATTAATTAAAACACCTTTATCCCATCGTTCCTGACGAGTAATAACACCTACATTATTATAAAATATTGAGGGCCCGTCTTTCACATATTCCTTATTTAGTAATGTATAATTTATAGTTTCTTTAATTTGAGCATTCTCATAAAAGGAAGTTATGTTTAAAACAGAGTCGTTATTGCTATAAAACTCAATTAAACTGTCGTTACCCAAGTTATTTTTCCATGCTACGGTTTTATTATTAGTTATAGTATCTCTATAACCTGTGCGGGTTATTCTTTGTTTATTATCCCATTTAGTACATTTAACATCTGTATTATTTACATATAGAATTTCTTCTATAACTTGACCGGATCTAATATAAACAAACCATTGACCGCTTTTCTGCCCCATATTGTAATTGCCTTTTTGATATAAAAGATTTTCTGTAAAATACTCAGCAAACAGCCCGTTTAAAGTGTCATTTTTAAAGTTGTATTGTAGTTTATATGGAAACGAATTGTGTTGGTAAAATATCAATTCACCATTTAGACGTTTATTTTTAACGTTCGCTACAAGTAGAAGTCTCGCTTTCTTTTTCTTATTTTCATAAACAAACCACTCACCATCTTCTACATTAGGTTTTAAGTAATAAATTATTTTTCTATCCACATTCCTTTTGTCACTCAAATCGGTGTAATGAACTTGAGATATTGATTTTACATTTATAATACTAAGAAAAAAAAATAAAAATATAACTTTATACATAATTTAAAATTATCTTTTATAACAAGTGATTTTAATTTCCTATAAAACCTTATGCTAAAGATAAGGCTTTAATTGCAATTTAATCAATTAGTATTTTCGTTGTGGAGCTGCCGCACTTTAAAAAGTAAACACCACTTTGCAAAAAGCTAACATCAATTTGGTGTTTTGTGTTTAATAATTTTGTGTTATAAGCCAAACGACCACTAATATCAAATATTTGTAAGTTGTTGTTGGATGTTTGTTGTTCGGTGGTGATTGTAAAAACACCATGGCTAGGGTTGGGAGAAATATTTAAATATTGTTTATTATTAAAATCATTCAAACCAATAGTACCACAAGCTACAACGTTTACTCTAACACTATCATAAGATACAACTGAGCATTGTGTTTTTTGCACATAATAAGTTGTACTTACAGTAGGATTGACTTTAGGATTTGGACTGTATTGATTATCAATATATAGATTTGGTGTCCAAATGTAATTGCTTGCACTATCTAAGTTGTTTCCTATTGTTAACGTATCGCAATCTTGAATTGTAGTATCATTGACTACAACAACAGGTTTTATTTCTTCTATGCTTACATCGTCAATTAAATGCCATGTTGAATTTATATTCTGTTGCGTTGAATCAATACAAAGCATGTTGTCATCAAAAAAATTTCCAATAATAAGATAGTCTTCGCCTCCTAAAGCATTATAAACTCCCCCAACTTCATACCAGTTTAATGTATCATTTATGTTTGCACCATCT
>CAZRUA010000123.1:0-9678 GCA_964603125.1 uncultured Flavobacteriaceae bacterium
GTCATACAAAATCAAAGCGAAAAAGCAATAGAAAACGCTTCCATTAAGCTTTACATCAATGAGAAAGCAATATCACCCGCTTCGTATACTGTTGATGCCAACGCAAAAAAAGAGATTGTTATATCTTTCCTTATTAAAGAAAAAGGAATTCAAAATGCTTATGTGCAATTGGATGATTACCCAGTAACATTTGATGATAAATTTTACTTCTCTTTTTACGTAGAAAAAAATATTCCTGTTTTAGTAATTAACGGAAAAAATAATGTTGAAACTACAGCATTTGATGCCTTACTCAAAAACGACTCGATGTTCTTGTTTTCAAGCAACAATGAAGCAGCTATTGACTTTGGTTTGTTTACAAAAAACAACTTAATTGTATTAAATCAATTATCAGCAATAAGTTCGGGATTAAACCAACAATTAAAAAAATACATTGAGCAAGGTGGAGATGTTGCTTTATTTCCAGCCAAGGATGCTGATTTAGCAAGTTATAATGCTTTTTTAAGTTCACTTAACTGCAGTAACTTTACTAATCTTGATACCAGCAATACAAAAGTTGATTACATCAATGCGAACAATAGTTTTTTTGAAGGTGTATTTGAGAAGAAAACCGAGAACATGGATGTTCCGAAAATTTACAACTACTTTACTCAGAGTAAAAAAACTCAAAGCAATGAAGATGTAATTATGCGTTTATTAAATGGTTCATCATTTTTAAGTTTATACACCTACAAAAAAGGTAAAATATACATATGCAACACCCCTTTAAACACCGAAAACACAAACTTTTCAAAACATGCTCTTTTTGTACCTACTTTGATTAAGATGGCAATTAACAGTAAAAATTCCTCAGTTCTATATTTAACTTGTGGTAAAAATCAAAGCTACGAGTTAGATAAAGCTCCCATCAATAAAGAAAAGCCTTATCATATCACCAACGAAAAATTAAAATTAAATTTAATCCCCGAAGCAAGAGTGAATGAAAATGGTGTTGCATTATTTATGCAAAACGCAATAACTGAAGCAGGGAATTATATGATAGATGAGGATAATCAACACTTATACGGCATTTCTTTTAATTTTAACCGAACAGAGAGTAAACTTGATTGTTATACCAACGAAGAGTTAAATACTAAAATTACTGAACTAGGAAGCAATAAAATAAATATTATTAAAGGTAACGAAGCAAGTTTAACAAGCTTAGTAAGCGATATTAACGAAGCAACAAAACTTTGGAAATGGTTTGTAATTTTGACATTACTATTTTTAGCCGTTGAAATTGCTCTTATAAAATTTTTAAAATAAAATTGAATTAAAATATACTTAGTCAAATGAATGTATTTATCAAATCAGCCACAGTAATTGATAGTAAGTCGCCTTTTAACGGTAAAAAAGTTGACCTTGTAATAGAAAAGGGAGTTATTACAGAAATTAAAGCTGGGTTAAAAAACGATAAAAATTACAAAGTAATTTCAAGCGAAAACCTTTACGTTTCGGGAGGCTGGTGCGATATGCAAGCAAACTTTTGTGACCCAGGTTTAGAACACAAAGAAACCCTTGAAACAGGAATTGCAGCAGCAAAAGCTGGAGGATTTACCCATGTATGTGTAATGCCTGCAACAGAACCAAGCTTAAGCACAAAGTCTCAAATTGATTACGTGGTAAATAAAACTAAAAACGCTCATGTTAGTATTTTACCCGTTGGAACATTAAGTGCAGGATTAAAAGGAGAAGATCTATCAGAAATGTACGACATGCAATTATCAGGAGCAATTGCATTTAGCGATTACAAAAAACCTATTAAAGATGCCGGTTTATTGCTAAGAGCTTTGCAATACAGTAACGACATTAAAAGCTTTGTAATAGCGCATTGCAACGACAAATCCATTGCACCAGATGGCAAAATGAATGAAGGAGAAACAAGCACTAAATTAGGTTTAAAAGGCATTCCAACATTATCAGAAGAACTAATGTTGCAACGTAACATTGCCATTCTCGAATACACAGGAGGTAAATTACATATACCAAGTGTTTCGAGTAAAGGAAGTTTAGACCTAATAAAACAAGCTAAAGCAAAAGGCTTAAATATAACTTGCGGAGTTTCTGCGCACAATTTATGCTTTGATGATTCAGCGTTAAATGATTTTGATACCAACTTTAAATTGGATCCTCCTTTACGAACAAAAGATGAAGTAGAAGCCTTGAAAAAAGCAATAGCAAATGATTTAATCGATGTTATCATAAGCGACCATGCACCTCAAGATATTGAAAGTAAAGAGTTAGAGTTTGATTTGGCAGATAATGGTATTATAAATTTACAAACTGCAGTTCCATCAGTAATAGCAGCTTGTTCCAAAGTTGATTTGGAAAAAGTAATTGAGAAATTCTCGATAAAACCTTACCAAATATTAGGTTTAGAAACACCGAGTATAACCTTAAACGCAAACGCCAACTTAACTTTATTTGACTCGAATAGCGAATGGACATTTGATTTAAAACAGAACGAATCAAAATCTCGCAACACACCATTTATTGGAACTAATTTTAAAACAAAGGTTGTAGCCAGTATAAATGGAAGCTCGGTTTTTGTTGCTTAGGTAAATGAATAAAGAAAATTTAATACAAGTTATCCAGCAGATATTTCCGCTTCCTCCTCAAAAAGCAAGCGAAATAGCCGCTAGTTTTGAACCCATTTCATTTTCCAAAAACGATTTTTTATTAAAAACTGGCGAACCCAATAATCAATACTTTTTTTTGGAAGAAGGTATTATACGTTCATATACATATGATTTAGATGGGAATGAAATTACCACTAACTTATTCGGTTCAAAACAATTTGTTTTCGAAGTATCTTCCTTTTTTTTAAGAATTCCTAGCCAAGAAAATTTCCAAGCAATTCGCGATTGTAAATGTTACTTTTTGGATTTTGATAAGTTGCAAAAACAGTTTCACTCCATACCCGAATTTAGAGAAATGGGAAGAACTATTTTGGTACGCAGTTTTGCTCAATTCAAACTACGCACCTTATCCATGATAACAGATACGGCTGAAAAACGTTATGAAAAATTACTAAAAACACAGCCAGAAATTATTCAAAATGTACCTTTAAAATTTATTGCTTCTTATCTTGGGATAACGGACACTTCTTTAAGTCGAATTAGAAAAGAATTCGTGAATAAATAATTACTTGCCATTTGCAAAGTAGAATTGCCTATTTTAGTTTAACCTTTGCTCACAAAAAAAGGTTATGGATAATTTATCAATTTCTATTTTATTTATTGCTACTACAATAGCCACATTAGTCTTCTTGTACAAATCTGCGCAAAACTCAAAACGTATTTTAATTTTCGCATTGATTTGGCTGGTTGTTCAAGCTTTCGTCTCATATTCCGGATTTTACACAATAACTAAGACTTCGCCACCAAGGTTTTTACTTTTAGTATTTCCGCCAATGTTCATAATACTATTACTTTTTACAACAAAAAAAGGTAAGAAATTTATTGAGGGATTAAATCCCAAAACATTAAGTCTTCTTCATGTAGTTAGGATTCCAGTTGAAATAGTTTTGTATTTACTTGCTGTCAACAAATTAGTTCCTGAATTAATGACATTTGATGGTAGGAATTTCGATATACTTTCTGGAATAACAGCGCCTATTGTGTATTACTTCGGCTATATAAAAAACGTGATAAATAAACGAATTGTTATTGCTTGGAATCTAATTTGTCTTGCTTTACTCTTCAATATTGTAATTAACGCGGTTCTCTCTTTACCTACCAATTTTCAACAATTTGCCTTTGACCAACCAAACATTGCCATTATGTATTTCCCATTTGTTTGGCTTCCTTGCTTTGTTGTACCTGTGGTTTTATTTGCACATTTAGTTAGTTTAAGAGCACTTTTTAAATCCTAATCATTAGCCCATTTATTCAATAAGACCTTTTCAGCCTTAGTCAAATTTGAATGATGAATTCTAAATTTTTTAATTTTATTTAAACCAATTGGGATACCCGTAAGATTGTTTTGCCAAGAATTGATATAAAATATATTTAAGCAGGGCATTTTATTTACATTGATTTGCGCTAAATCCAATCTACCAAATGTATAAGCGCCTATTTCAAAAGATTTTAAACAAAGTAAGCTTTCAAAATCACTTGTAGATTCATCAAAACCAGAAAAACTCAAATCCACTTTTCTTAGATTTGGACTAGACTTAAACTTTTCAATGCCTTAAACTGAGTTTTATTTGAAATTACTGTCTAAGTACGATTTAGCTATTATCAAAATATAGTTTTCCACTTAATTGCATTAAATATCAAATAAATTTTGCGGGGAAGCTAAATGTACTACATTTGCAGCCTTATGCCCAAAGCTTTAATAAAAAGTACTTTATTTGTGTTTTTAGTTGTCATTTCAATTGCAACAAAAGCTCAAAATACCGCGCCAGATACAAGTAGTCAATCAGATCCTTTAATAAATCACTGTATCAGCGTGGTCAATGATGTCGAAACTAAAGGTAATATTATAGGCCAACTTAATTTAGATTCATTAGGCCAATTACCAATAGGTTTAGCAAAGGATGTTGGATCGAGTCAAGTTATTATTGCTATAGATAGTGCTTCATTTTTCCCCAATAAAGCTTCATTTAATGCATATGCTGCAATTGACTTCCCCGGTAGTGCTGATAAAATCGCTTTCCGTGCACAAAACATTGAATTTAACCCGAAAGGAATAGTTGGTGGTGACCTTGCAAGACTAGTTTTAGTTAGCAATCACAGAATAAGAATAAATCCTAATGTTAGCTTAGTTTTGAAGGCTTATGATAATAATTATGTAAAATGGAATTGTAATGGGTTTGAGAAGATTCATTTAAAAGGGTATTTCGAATTTTCGAGAGATATAATTATGCCAGACACTAGTAGTTCAAATGGAGTTGGTAATGGCAATGTAGTAACCGCTTCATTCGAAATAGAAACTACAGATATACATAATTTTATTGCTCAAGTTTCAATTTCCCCTTTCGTTCTAAAAAGCGTAAAAGATTTATCATTTTCAATTTTAGAAGCTACTGTTGACATGAGTGAACTAGCTAATGCACCTAGCATGAATTTTCCTAATGGTTACAATTTTAACGGCACAACACCAATCATGTGGCAAGGCTTTTTCCTAAAACAACTTAAAGTAAAACTTCCTAAGGCATTATCTCAAAAAAATCAAGGACGCAAAGAAATTACTGTAAGTGACTTTATTATAGATAATACAGGTGTTTCAGGTAATTTCCAAGTAACCAATTTACTTACTTTTGGTCAAGGAGATATGAGTGGGTGGGGATTTTCAATAACGCAACTGGGAGTTACGGTTTTACAAAACCATCTTAATGGAGGAAATATATCTGGCGAACTGGAAATCCCAATTTCTGATGAAACTCAGTTTGGCTATAGTGCTATTATTAATGAAAATCCCAATACAAAAGAAACTGATTTTAAATTTACTATAAATCCAAAAAACGGAGTTAAAGCTAATTTATTTTCGGCAACTTTAGACTTATATAATACTTCTACGATAACTGTTACCAAAATTGGACAACAATTTAAACCAGAAGCAAATTTAAATGGTATTATAACTTTTAATAGCGCTAATTTTAAGGGTGCTAATCTGCAATTTCAAGATATTCATTTAATTTGTGAAAAGCCTATTTTTGTTGGAGGAACTTTTTCATATACAAGTGCAAATCAAGTTGGGAATGGTGGTTCGGGGACAAGTGCAAATTCAAGCAATACAGCAGCAGGATTCAAAATTGGCATAAACACAATTGCATTTCAATTCTCACAAAATGAACCACCAAAAATTTATGTAAACATTGGACTTCAATTTAAGCAAGAAGAAGATGGAGGAGGATTAGGTGCAACATGTGGTTTATTTGTTAAAACAAAATACAAGGAAACTATCCAAACCAATGGTAGTGTTTTACAATTGGATAAATTAAAGTTTGATAAAATTCAAATAACGGATATATCTATTGACGTGGAAACCGATGCTTTTGGACTAAAAGGATATGTTATTTTCTTTGATAATGATCCAACCTTTGGAAAAGGTTTTATGGGAGGTGTTAAATTGGATATTAAATCGGCTGGAATTCTAGTTGAAATAAACGCTGCATTCGGCTCAAAAACTACTTACAAATATTTTTATGTAGATGGTGCAGTAAAATTACCGAATGCGATTCCAATGTGCTATGCACTGGGCTTGTGGGGCTTTAAAGGCGGGCTTTATTACCACATGAGACCAACCATAACTGTACCTTTAAAAGATGGTATGGTTAATTTAATGGCTAGTCCACAGGCTGCTTTAGCTGTACAACATTTACCATATGTGCCTGACAGTTCAGCTGCTATTGGATTTAAAGCTGGTATTATGTTCGGCCTAATGGGTAAGGATGATATTTTTAACGGCGATATTGAATTGGAAATACAATTTAATATAAATGGCGGTTTAGACTTAATAAGGTTAAAAGGTGATGTTGCTTTAATGTGCAGCATTAACGATAAAATGTCTAAGCCTGCAGATCAAATTCCAATTCATGGAACAACCGATGTTTATTATGATTTTGTAAATAAAGTCTTCCATATGACAAATACTGTAACCTTTAACATGAACGGGTTAAGTGGAGGTGGTCAAAATGTAATCCATTATGAGTCAGCTAAATGGTATGTATTTATTGGTAAACCATCCGCACGAGTAAATATTAATGTATATGATTTAGTTAATGTAACCTCATATTTCATGGTGGGTTCAGAAGTTGAACCAATGCCACCACCACCATCTTATGTAAATGTTGCTTACGGTGATGGAAGAGACATGTCTTCTGTATCATCTGGGAATGGATTTGTAGCAGGAGCAGCATTATCTGTTGATACTGAAAAGGAATTTGGTTTCGATTTCTTTCAGGTATATTACTGGCTGCATGGTGGAGCTGGCTTTGATATCATGTTAGGTAAATTTAAATCACCATGGCATTGTGATGGAAGCAGCGGCCCTCCTGGTTACAGAGGTTGGTATGCACAAGGACAAGTTTGGGCTTATGTTAATGGAGGTGTAGGAGTAAAAGGAAGTCTAGACGTAACTGCTTTAGGCGTAACCGTATCTAAATCATTCGATTTCACTGTTGCTTCTGTAAACATTGCAGCTATATTATCTGGTAAAGCGCCAAATCCAATTTATGTAGAAGGTGCTGTGCATGCTGATTATAGTATTTTAGAAATCGTAAACGGAAGCTTTGATTTTAATTTCAGTGCGGGTACTAATTGCTCATTAACTCAATAAAAATGAAAACAAGGTTTATTTTATATTTAGTTTGTATTGTGTCGTTAAATTTAAACGCACAAAAGATTGTTACTCGAGCTTTTGTAAAAGATAAGAATATTATCTTACGATTTGTAGCCCGCAACATTGAAGTGTGGAATGATATAAAAACAGAAGGTTTTAAAATAGAAAGAGCCGAAATTGATAAATTATCCGATACAAGCACTATATCAAACAGTAATTTTAAATTACTTACGCAAACAGCTCTAAAGCCATTGGAAAAGGATAATTCAAAATGGAAGGAAATTATTAACACAACCGACTACGGAGCCTTTGCATATCAAGTACTACATGGTAAACAAGTTGCTAAAACTGATCAAGAAAAACAAGCTACAAAAGTTGTTTGGGGAATGTTAATGAAGCAAGCAGATTTAAATATTGAATGTGCCAAATTAGTTGGTTTGTATTATAGAGACACCGAGATTAATTTGCAAAAGATTTATGTTTACAAAATTTATGTTTTAGATAAGACAGGTAATATAAAACATACCTCGAAGCAAATCGTAAATCCAAAAGAAGAAACTTATTTAGCACCATTAAAACTAAAAGTATCTGAAACAAAAGGGAGAAAAGTTTCATTAACTTTTGAAGCTAAAAAAAATGAACATTATTATACGGGATATGTTTTAGAAAGAAGCACGGATAGCTTAAAAGATTTCGCATCAGTTACCCCAAAGCCCATTATATTTTTAACAGGTGAACACGAAAAAAACAAAACAGACATTACTCATCAAGATACTTTACCAAATACCAAAGCCATTTATTTTTACAGAATTAAAGGTATTAGTTACTTTGGTGAGTTTGGACCAACAAGCAAAACAGTAAGAGTTAAAGGGCAAGAATCTTTAGGTGCATTTCCATTTATGGATAGTGTTAAATTGGTAAAGAAAGAAACGCAAATAAAAATTTATTTTCACTTTCCAAAAGAAGCTAATTTATCCGTAATAAAGGGCATTAACATTGTTCGTAGCGAAAAAACAGGAGAAAGAGGAATTACCTTAAATCCGAAACCTCTGCCCTACACCATAAATAGTTTTATTGATGAAAAACCAATGCAAACCAATTACTACAAAGTACTTGCTTTAACTATTGATGGTGATACTATACCTTCGTTTGATGTGTTTGGCATGTTACCAGATAGAGATCCTCCTAAAATACCAAGTGGAATTAACGGCTATATAGATAGTTTAGGTTTAGTTCACATCAAATGGGATGCAAATTCAGAGAAGGATATTCAAGGTTATAGAATATTTAGAAAGAATGATTTAAACGAAGAATTAATTGAAAGAACTCGACGTATTGTAACAACCGAGTCATACATTGACACAGTTGATATAAAAACATTAACTAAGTATGTATATTATTCATTAACTGCGGTTGACAAAGTTTTCAACAATTCAAAATACAGTCCTGTAATTAAATTAAAACGTCCTGATATAATAGCTCCAGTGCCTCCAGTATTTGTACAAACAAATCACGATAAAAAAGGCGTTATTTTAAAGTGGTATAAAAGCACAAGCGATGATGTTGAAAAGTATGAACTATATCGAATTAACTTTAATACTAAACTGAAAGAAAAATTAAGAGAATGGTTAGTAAAAGATACTACTTCTCACTTTGTTGATTCAACGGCTACCCTAGGTGAAACTTATAATTATGAAATTTTAGTTTATGACGATAGTAAAAACAAAGCTAAGGCTGTAAGTACATTTATAACTTTTGAAACTGGCTTGAGGAAACCAATTACAGACATAAAATCAACTACTGATTTAGAAAACAGAAAAATCAATTTGGTTTGGAGCTATAACGAAAAGGAAATTTACAATTACATTATATACAAAGCAAAAGAAGGTGAAGAGTTTAGAATTTACAAAACTGTTAAACCTGCACAATTAAAAATTACAGACACAAATGTATATCCAGGTAATATTTATAAGTACCGAATTAAGGCCACTTATATTAGTGGAGTAGAAAGTGAATTAAGTAAAGAAATTAAAGTAATTTTTTAAAATGAATAAAAAAGTCATATTATTTATTACCTGTTTATTCTTTATTCAACTAAGTGTTAAATCACAAGTTGTATATAGCGTAAGTTGTCCAACACTAAATGGTGATGAAGGAAAAAATTATGCAATTGATTCCTTAAATTTTAAAGCTTATATGGTGTCAGAAGATGTAAGTGGTTGGATTGTTTATAAAGTTGATTTATTAACTGGAGTTTCAACTGCTTTAAATATTACAGCCAATAATACAATTGATTGCATTTATTACAAAAACGACTCGCTTTACTTTGGAGGGACATTTACATCAGTGAAC
>CAZRUA010000124.1:0-9626 GCA_964603125.1 uncultured Flavobacteriaceae bacterium
CTTTGATTTTGTATGACTACATGAAGTTTTTGAATAATGTGTGACTGCTGAACAGGGTTTTCAAACCAAACCGAATCAATAAATACATTTCCAATTTCGTTAGCTTCTAAAGGAATAAGTGTGATATTGGCGCTTGTATCTAAACTTTGTTTGTTAAACTGAAACTGAGTTTTTTGAAAATCACTTATGATATAACTTTTCTTCGCTAGACTCGATTCATTTTCAAGTGCTTCTCTTTGGCGGTTTGTAATTTCGTCAAAGCTGCGACTTATAGGAGAAATCTTCACTTGATCCAACTGAGCCAAAAACTCATCTTTACTTACTAAACGCTGGTGTTTGCCTTCAAAATTATTTGTTAAAAGCTGAAATCTGTCGCTACTGGAGTAAGCGTTTAAAATTTCTTTTGCTTTTTTCTTCGCGTTTTCAAGTAGGTAACCATTTTTGTTTACCATTTCCATACTAAACGAATTATCAATAAATATGCTAATAGCTTTTTTGCCTTGTGGTGTAGTTGAAGTATTAGCTTTTGGAATAAATGGTTGAGCGAAAGCAAGTATTAAACATGTAAGAGCAAGTAGGCGAGAAGCTAAAATTAACCAATGTTTAATTTTTGATTTATTTTCACTTTCTTGTTGAATGTTTTTAAGGAATTGAAGATTAGTGAAATATACTTTTTTGTACTTACGGAAATTAAATAAATGAATAATGATGGGGATAGCTAGTGCGAAAAGTGCAAATAAAAATGTAGGATACAAAAAGCTCATCAAGGCTTAAAGATAATAGAATTTTGCTGAAATGATTTTTAATTTTTTGAAAAAATTGTTAAGGGTTTTGCAACTTGTGAATATGTTGAAAATTAGGTAGATTTGGCTTTAAAACTTGTAATTTAGTGTCGTGAATTATATGAAAAAAATATTCTGCATATTACTATTTCTAACATCATTCCAAAGCATTGCGCAAATGGCGGATTGCTATGTTGAGAAACGATTTTTAATTATTAATTCAACCAAAAACTACAAATTTGCTTTACAGGTAGCTCAAAGAGCAAGTAAAGATTTAAATTTAGAATTGGATTTACGTGATTTAGGTCCAAGCACTGATACAACAATTGGTTTGAGTATGCCTAAGGATAGTTGCATAAAATATTGGGAATCTAACACCTGTTACTTGGCTCGTGGAAGGGGAGATGACGGAGATTATGTTAGTATTGAGTATTCAAATGCATATAGTGGTTTTGCTCGAGGGTATTATATCGTTGTTGTGGCAAGTGGTTTGAAAAAGGATCCCAAAATGGCAGCTAGTTTAAAACGTGTTAAGGCAATATACAAAGATGCTTACAGTAAAGTAAGTAAGGTTTATATGTGTTGTATGCATTAATTTGTCTTTATGACCGGTAAGCAAAAGTTTATATTATTTTTAATTGGTAATAAAATAGCTATAAACCAATATTCTCTCATTAAGTATTTGGATAGAATCGACTTTCCTTGTGAGTTAACGTTAAATATTAATTTGTTGAAAGAAAAGGGTTTTTTATTTGTTTCGGGATATTTGGATAATAAAACAGAGTTCAGTTATTCCTTGACGGATAAAGGTAACGGGGTTATGAAGTCTATAAAGAAAGATGAAATCCTAGATTATCTCAATGATAAAAAAAATAATGAAATGTTATTGCAAATTGTAGACATTGTCTATGAAAGAAAAATTTGAAGAGCAGATTAAAGATATGTCACACTCATGTTAAATTACCTTTTTTTCTTTCCAACCTTGTTTCCTCCAAAATCCATTACGCAATTTGTTTTATACTTTTTGTGAGGCGCAATGGATACGCCAACCAATTGAAAACTTGGATTCAGTATGTTTTTTCTGTGACCTAAATTTGATACGCCTTCATCAATCATTAATTGCATTACAATTCCAAAAGCAGTTTCTTCACCATACGAACAATTTTCTCCAATAATATTATTAATTTTTTGCCAACCTTTCATTCGTTTATCCATTTTATCATGACCTGTTTTGCCTGATTTTCCCATGCTTAAAGCGTGTTGTTGAGCCGCTTTATAATAAAAAGGACTATAAGTTAAGGCGCTAATTGGCTTAGCTTTTTTTAAATCTTTTATTAGTGATTTTGTGTATGAGGTAATTTCGTTTTTTGCAGAATCATAGTAAGGTTGTAAATATTTCTCGGCAATTCGTTCCGGATAAAGTCGGAATAAATTACTTATTGTAATTACTTCTTTTTCTACCGAAGTTATGGAGTCGTTTTTTTCGGCAGTATTAGCCTGTTGAATTTCGGCAGCCGTAAATATTTTATAAAAATCTGTTTGCGCATTATTTGCCAATGTTATCAGCAGGAACAATCCAATCGATAATAAATATTTTCTATTCAGCATTTTGTTCACTAATAAAATTTACAATTAACTTATCTCACTTGGCACCAACAAAAAATCCCTCGGAGGGAGGGATTTTTTGTGTTCAAAGTAATTAATAATTCAAAAAACAACCAATTACTTATATTTTTAGTTCAATTTAAATGGTGGAATTTTACCTTCTTCCATCATTTGAATACTTTTCTTTTTATGCTCTTCAAAATTACCAAAAGCCAATGCATCTAGTAAGTCAGTGCGGCTCATATTTGGATTATTGAATTTTTTCTTTAATTCATCAGAACAACGATCAACAAATTTCTCAAACTTATAAGGTGCCCATAAGTATTCGTTTACTTCTGGATTCGGTTTAAATTCATCAGGTAAACCACCTTCAATTTTTGCTTTAATCGCAAGCCCTTCGTACGTTTTTGGTAATGTTCTGTTATCAAATAAAAATGGCTTTGAAATCATGATTACATGCTTTTTGCGCTTAGGGTCAATCATGTTTAGTCCTTCAATGCGTAAGCCTTTCTTCTTAAGCGAACCAAATTTTGTTTCAAAGTTTTTTAAGATATCGAACATGTTTATAAGTTTTTAACAAAGGTACGCACATTTTGTTGAAAAAAATCGATATTCGGCTATTGTTTTATTGGTTTAGTCTAATTTAGTTTCTAGCTTTTTATGTTGATTTTTAGTGAATTACTTGTTTAGTATTTGTTTATTACTAAAAATAAAGTGTTTTAAGTTGTTGATTCTCATATAAATAGATTGTTAATTAAACTTATTAAGATGAACCCGAAAATGTTAAAATGTCGATTTTAAATATTTAAGTAATGAAAAGTGAATTTAGCGTAAGAGCCAATTTGGTGGATGTAATAAATAGGAGCATTTTGCCGGCTCAAATTGATGTTAAAAACGGGAAAATTGTAAATATTACACGATTAAAAAGCTTGCAGAAATTTTTTGCCTTGCCTGGTTTTATCGATGCACATGTGCATGTAGAAAGTAGTATGTTAGTGCCAAGTGAGTTTGCTAAATTGGCAACTAAACACGGAACTGTAGCTACAATTTCTGACCCGCACGAAATTGCCAATGTTATGGGTATGCAAGGGGTAGAATACATGATAAACAATGGGAAGAAGGTTCCTTTTCATTTCTTTTTCGGGGCTCCTTCATGCGTTCCGGCAACTAGTTTTGAAACGGCTGGAGCAAAGATTACATCAAAAGATATTGAAGTTTTATTAAAGAAAAAGGAGGTAGTTTATTTAGCCGAAATGATGAACTATCCTGGTGTTTTGCATAAGGATAAGGAAGTTATGGCAAAATTGGCCATAGCTAAAAAATTAAATAAACCTGTTGACGGACACGCACCTGGCCTGATGGGGGCTGATATGAAAAAGTATTTTGACGCAGGTATTACAACCGATCATGAGTGTTTTAAGTACGATGAGGCTTTAGCTAAAATTAAACATGGGGTTAAAATAATGATTAGAGAGGGCAGCGCTGCAAAAAATTTTGACACTCTAATTCCTTTGATAGAAAAGTATCCTGAGCAGATTATGTTTTGTTGTGATGATAAGCATCCCGATTCATTAATAGAAAGTCATATCGATATGCATGTGAAAAGAGCGCTTAAGTTAGGCTATGATTTGTTTGATGTGTTAAGAGCTTCTAGCTACAATGTTATTAAGCATTATAATTTGCCAGTGGGTATGCTGCAATTAAATGATAGCGCTGATTTTATTATCGTTAAAGACTTGGTAGATTTTAAAGTTAAACACACATACATTAAGGGTGAATTGGTTTATAAGAATGGTAAAAGCTATATCAAATCTGTTCCCACAAAAATTATTAACCAGTTTAATTGTAAGCTAAAACAGCCAAAAGATTTTGAAATAAAAGGAACTAATGGGAAAGTGAGAGTAATTGAGGCTTTAGAAGGGCAGTTGATTACTAAAGAAATTATTTCAAAGGTTGAGCTTGTGGATGATAATTTACAAGTTGATATTAAAAAGGATATTTTAAAAATAGCGGTCATTAATCGTTATAAAAATGCACCAGTAAGCGTAGCGTTTATTAAAAACTTTGGATTGAAAAAAGGAGCTATAGCAAGCTGTGTAGCTCACGACTGTCATAACATTATAGTAGTTGGTACTAACGATGAAGATATGTGTGCAGCCGCAAATTTTATTATAGTTGCTAATGGAGGTATTTCGCTTAGCAATGGTAAGCGAAAACAAATTATAGCCTTGCCAATTGGAGGTATTATGACAAATGAACATCCTGTTAAATTAGCTAAACGTTACATTAAAATTGATAAAGCTGCCAAAGAACTTGGAAGTAAATTAAAGGCTCCTTACATGACTTTGTCATTTATGGCTCTATTAGTTATTCCCGAATTAAAATTAAGTGATAAAGGCTTGTTTGATGGTAGAGAGTTTAAGTTTGTTGATGTTGAAGTTTAGTTTTTACTTACTGAATCATTTTCTTTACTCAACTCATCTAATTTATCTTCATCGCCAATATTTGTAATCTCTTTTACTATAAATGTTTTTGTACCTTTTGTCATCATTGCCTTTTCTGTGTATTGCGGAGTGCAAATGTAGGCTTTGCCATTCCCATCAAATAAAAAAACACATTGAGCTGAGTTTTTAGAAATTTTGAATTTGTAAGGATTAAGATTACAGTATCCATCAAAACGAATTGCTGTATTAATACCTTTAATATAAACGTAAGAGAAAATGGGTTTTATTTCAGTTTTATTTTCGTTGAAATAAACAGCTTCCACAATCATTGGTTCTTTCATGCTAGAGCAAGCATCCGCATTGTAAATTCCATTTGTTTTAATGCCAAAGCTAGCAAAGGCACTTACAGCCGCATCTCCATCTTTGCCAAATGCGCCCCTTGCTGGGTTTTCAATTGAAAAATTTGTTAGGTAGGTTTGACTTTTTTTAATGTCAGATTTGATAAAACGTTCTTCCATAATGTCTTTGTGCTCGTTAAAGTAAGTACACCATTGTTTGATGTTTAATTTATTTTCGCCTGTTGCTGTATCCATTAATTGCTGAGAAGCACAGTAAAATTCTTGTAAACGTCTGCTTGCTTCTTGGTGTTCACGCAGCATAATATTGTTGGTTTTGGCGTTTAAAGATGCTTCCATGTTGGTATTCAGTATTGTTGCTAAATCTATATTTGAAAGTTGCTTTAATTTTTTGGAGCTATTAAATTTCTTTCCTCCTTTGTAACTAGCCATTACCAGCAATTCATGTTGCTTTTTTTGTTTGGTAACAACAAGTTTGTATTCGTTGCCGTTTATTTTTGTAAGCACAGCACTTTGATAATTGCTAAATAATTCTTTTGTTTTTATTTCAGGGCTAATAAATTTAAGAATATTAAAAATGTAAGGTGTTAGTCTTTCTCCTTTGTATTTCATGGATTGATCAGCATAAGTTGAAATACTAAATGAAGAACTATTCAGCGCAACATACATTTGATGTAATCTAACTATGCAGGTATCATCAGCCACAAGTTTGGATGCGAAACAAGTTGATGGATTTTCATAGGACAGTGGAATAGCCTTTTCAAGTAGTTCAACTGATTTATTAACCGCAACTAAATAAGCTGCAGACTTTGTCATACCACATTTCTTAACTTCTTTTTTCTTTTTTTCTACACGGATATTTGTCGTTTTATGAGTGATAAACGAAGTTTGAAAATCTAGATGGTTATTCTTAGAGCTGTCGTTTAGTAAAGTCCAATGTTTTCCATTTGTTTTGTTCTTTTCTAATTGTTTAGGATGGTAAGTGTACAAATCGTAGTTAGTTACATTTTCAACTGTTTTTAAATCTAGGGTTAATTCTTTTTTCGGATTTATTCTAACAGTTTTGTTGTTTTGAGTAGCTTTAAAATCAAACATCCCGGCTGTTTCAAAAAAAGTATTCGAGTTTCCGTTTATGTTGCTCATTTGAGTGCCTGATAACATTACATCAAGTTTGCTTTTATACATTGTTACATTAACATCAACATTTCCTTTTATAATATTTCCGTTGGCATCCAAAAAGGCATCTTTTGGAATATTTACTTTTGATCCGTCTTTTAAAATAAAGCTTCCTCCTTGTTGTGCATTGCAACTTATGGTTTCTTTTTTCGGCTTAATTCCTAAGGCTATTGCAGGGTTAATTTGTTTAGCAAACACACTTATTTCAACTCTTCTGTTTAAACCTTTATTTTCATCACTGCTGTTATTTTCGATAGATTTTTGATAAGCATGCCATGATAAAGAATCGTATTGAACAGTAAATCCTTTTGATTTCAGGTATTTACTTACAGTTAAAACTCTATTTTTAGATAATTGTTGATTGTAATCTAAGCTTCCAACGCTATCTGTATGCCCACTCAGTCTCACAATATAAGCTTGCGGAATGTTGGGTAAGCTTTTGATCTTGGCATCAATTGTTGCTTTTGATTTAGCATCCAGCTTATATATATCTGTTGGGAAATTTACTTTGTAATTTTGCAAGCACTGTGCGTTAGCTGTAATAACTGCAAAAAAGCAAGTTAAAAGGATAATTGTTTTTCTCATAAGTCCCGTTTTTAATAATAACATATTTAGGTAACGGGCAAAAAGAGAAAAGTTACACTATGTGTAAAATTTGTGTGACAATAAATGAAATTGAGATTAACCCTCGAATGTTAAGGAAAATAAAAATACGTGAGAGTTTAATTTATTAATAGGGTCGGTAAGTGGTGTTCCATCTTTAATTAAGATGTTTTTCATGCCTATTGATAACTTAAATTCTAGTGCTAGTTTAAAGTATTGCAAATAAAAATCAGTTCCAGCGCCAGCCTCATAGTAATAGTCGTTTGATTTTAAACGAATAATGCTTGGATCAGCTTTCGCTCTTTTTCCACTTGCTAAGTCAATGCTGTAATTAAAACCTCCTACAACGTAAGCTCCAAAGTTATGCAAGCGCTTGGATTGAAGCTTAACTAATAAGGGTAAATTAATAAAAGTTGATTCAATTTTCTTTACAACCGTTATTGTATCATCACCTGTGAAATAATAGTTTAAGCTGCGTGATGCAAAAGCTAAATTGGGTAAAAAGCGCAAACGCACATAATCATGTAATCTAAAATCACTAACAATACCAAGATTAAAACCAGCCTCTGGTTTACTCGTGATGGATTTTAGTTTTAAATAGGTACTATCAAGTCCTTTAACATATAAGTAATTATTTGGGAATTGAGAGTTTGGAACTGTATGTATTCTAAAATCGGTTTGGTTCACTCCTAAAGCAAAACCAAAATGTACTTTGTATTTATAAAAACGAACCAAATTACCTGAATTTTCTTTTTCGCGCTGAGCACTTGCAAAAAGGCTAATCAAGGTGAATAGAACAAGAAATGTATTTTTGGTTGTTTTACGCATAAATTTGAGCACAATTTTAACTATTTATTTTTAAATAGCCTTTATAATCTTTTTTTTAATTAATAAGGATATTGAGCTTTAACGCATAAATCATGCATTTATTTTGTGGCTGTGTAAATGCTTGATACACCAAAAGTTAAGGGGCGATGAGTGGTGTTTTTATAACCTAATTTGTTTAAAACATCTAAAAAGCGCTGTCCGTCTGGAAAAGCTTCAACACTCTCTTGCAAATAGCTGTAGGCTCTTTGATCTTTTGAGAAAAGCTTACCAATTACAGGTGTAATAAATCTAAAGTAGAAATTATAAAAGTACTTAAAGAATCCAGTTGGTTTTGAAAATTCAAGTACAACAAGTTTTCCATTTGGTTTTAAAACTCTTAACATATTACTAAGTCCTTTTTCAAGGTTTTCAAAGTTTCTTACACCAAAACCTACGGTTATAACATCAAATGTATTGTCTTCGAAACGCAAATTTTCAGCATCACCAACTTCCAAAGTAATTTTATTTGAAAGGCCAAGTTTTTCTAATTTCTCTCTTCCAAATTTCATCATACCTTCCGAAATGTCAACACCAATAATTTTGTTAGGATTTGCTTTCATTGCTTCAATCGCAAAATCAGCCGTTCCAGTAGCAATATCTAAAATTTGTTGTGGCTTATCGTTGATGAAATACTTCACCGATTTTTTTCTCCAACCTTTATGTATTCCTAAAGAAAGTAAACTGTTTAAGAAATCGTAGCGAAAAGCTATTTTATCAAACATTTTAGCAACTTGTTGCTTTTTACTTAAATCTGCTTCTGCGTAGGGTGTAACCGTTTCCATCAAATTATTTTGTGGTGTAAAGATACGACTGAAATTTGGCTTTTTGTAGCTATTCTTAAATTAAAATTAACCACTTAAATAATAGTATAAAAATAGGCTAAAATCAGGCAGAATTGTAAATTTGTGTTTCTTAAAATTGAAGGTATTGAAGAAGTTTTTTAAAGTTTTGGTTTTTATTCTCCTAATTGGAGGTGGTTTTGTTGGTTATTGGGTTTACAATACGTTTTACAAAAGCAATGTTTTTTTGGATGGAAAAAAATCTAAGATTGTTTTAATACCTAAAACTTCTACGTATGAAGACGTGAAAACGATTTTGTTTGAGGAAAACATGATTAAGGATAAAGAAAGTTTTGAGTGGACGGCTAATCAAATGGATTTCAAGAACAACTTTAAACCTGGTCGCTATCGTGTTATGGACCACATGAGTAATCGTCAATTAATAAATTTGATTAAATACGGAAAACAAGAAAAGGTTAGCGTAATATTTAATGCTGCAATTCACACAAAACAAGATATAGTGGATGAGATTGCTGAGAAAATTGATGTTGATAAAGACGATTTAGAAGAGTTATTTGATAATGATGATAAATTGAACGAGGAGTTTGGTTTGAATAAAGAAACCATTACTTCATTGTTTATTCCTAAAACATATGAAATTTACTGGACAATGGAATTAGAAGATTTTTTTGATTCCGTTAAGAAAACGTATAAAGATTTTTGGACGGAAACAAGAAAGAAACAAGCGAAGCAAGTAGGATATAGTCAAACTGAAGTTGTTACACTGGCAAGTATTGTTCAAAGCGAATCAAAAATTAAAAGCGAGCAAAGAAAAATTGCTGGTGTTTATCTGAATCGTTTAAAAACAGGAATGCCTTTACAAGCGGATCCAACATTAATTTATGCTGTTGGTGATTTTACGATTCAACGTGTAACTAATTCGGATAAGCAAGTTGATTCGCCTTACAATACATACAAAAACAAAGGTTTGCCTCCAGGACCTATTTGTTTAGT
>CAZRUA010000125.1:0-9546 GCA_964603125.1 uncultured Flavobacteriaceae bacterium
TCTAAACTCATAATCCCTTAATAAGTGGGTACCAACACGATCCGCACCACCCAAATCGCCCAAAAAATTAGTCATACCAATACCACCGATAATCTCATATTTATACCTAGACTTACGCACTTGCGAAGTAGCAAAAAAGGGCAAAACAAGAAATAAAACCAATATTTTATGGTAAATTTTCATAAGAGTATGATACAAAGATAATTATAAAAACCATATACGCAAAGACTAAAGCCCTAATTTTAAACACTAAACTGTTTAAAGTAGAATTAATGGAATTTAAAAGCTAAGGAGGAGACTACTCGTTCATTCTTACTGCTAATCAATTGATTTTTAGCGTATTTATCGCTAAATACCTCCTTAATAGTTTTTATTTTAGCAATAGGAATCTCGTTTTTTGAACACAGCGCAAATAATTCTCTATAGTTAATTTTCTTTATCTCGGTATTTAGAATTCCAAATAATTTTTTTCTGTTCAGCACTCGTAGTCTATTATCTGAGAACTTTGCATCGGCAGCAACTTTTTCAAGCTTCAAAACTTTACATAAAGAAACAAAATGCTTATTTGAGCCGATAGCAAAGGTAATTTTCGATTTATCTTTAGTAGTAAAAATCTCGCCATAAGGCGAAATATTTGGATGCAACGAACCTTGTGGGAATGGATTATGCCCAGCAATTAACCAATTTGTAGCTTGATTGGCGAGTGAAGCAATTGCTGCCGAATACAACGAAACACTTACCTTGGAGCCTAAACCAACATTGGCCCTTTTCATCAAAGCGAGTAAAATAGCTTCTTTTAGATGATGCGCTGCTAAAATATCAATTAAAGCCACGGGCATTTTAAGTGGCCCACTCTCTTTTGTTCCATTCATACTCATGAAACCCGTTTCAGCTTGCAAAATTAAATCATAGGCAAGCCTATCATCATTATCGGGAAAGCCTTGAATCGAAGCGTAAATTATTTTTGAGTTTATCCTTTTAATTGCAGCATAGTCCAAGCCTAACTTTTTATCATCGCCTTTTTTAAAATTAACTATAAGTATATCAGCCTCACTAATTAGTTTTAATATCTTCTCCTTATCCGAAGGAACACGAGCACTCAAAAAGACACTTTTCTTTTTAAAATTAACTGATTTAAAATATGCTGATTCTTTTGCATTTGGATCCTCGCTTGGGAGTTTCCATGAGCGCGTCACATCACCTTTTGTTTCCGGATTTTCAATCTTAATTACTTTTGCACCAAGTTCTGCAAAAAACAAAGAAGTAGCCGGACCAGCCAAAACGCTGGCCAGTTCAACTACCTTAAGATTTTTAAAAATTAAGCTCAATTTAAATTAATATTGAGGGTGTTTTGGTTTGTTTTCTAAAATTCCTTCGATACGTTCCATTACTTCATTAGTTAGTGATGCATAAACTTCCATTGCTTTTAAGTTGTGCTGTAGCTGCTCTAATTTACTTGCTCCCAAAATTGCAGTACTAACATTATTATTCTTCAAAATCCAAGCTATACTAAGCAAAGTAACATCCGTATTTAACTCCTTTGCTAGAATTTGCAAACGTTTTACTTTTTCAATTTTCCATTGGGCACTTTCGCCAACTACTAAATCTTTTAACCACTCCATTCCTGGTCGGTGGATGCGAGTATCTGTTGGAGTAATATCATTATACTTTCCTGTTAAAAGTCCAGAAGCAAGCGGGCTCCATATTGTTGTACCCAAACCAATTTCCTTATACAATTTATTGTACTCTACCTCTACTCTATCTCTATGAAACATATTATACTGAGGCTGTTCCATAGTAGGAGGTGTTAAATTATATTGACGAGCAACTGAATAAGCTTCCATTATCTCAAGAGCGCTCCACTCACTTGTACCCCAATACAGAATTTTACCTTGCGTAATCAAATCATGCATCGCGCGCACCGTTTCTTCTACAGGAGTATTTTTATCTGGGCGATGACAATAAAACAAATCTAAATAATCAACTTGCAATCTTTGTAATGCTGCGTTGCAAGCCTCAATAACATGTTTGCGACTTAAACCAAATTGATTAGGCAATTTACCACCCCAAAAAACTTTACTACTCAAAACATAAGTGCTTCTATCCCATTTCATTTTTTTTAAAATGTTACCCATTACAATTTCCGACTTACCTGCAGCATATGCTTCTGCATTATCAAAAAAGTTAACTCCATTATCATAAGCATGCACCATACATGCCTCTGCAACATCATCACCAATTTGAGCACCAAAAGTTACCCAACTACCAAATGATAATGCACTAACTTGCAAACCTGATTTTCCTAAACGACGATATTCCATATTATTATTTTTTATTGTTTATACATGTTTGTTTTAAGCCCTCAAGTTGGCTTAATATTTCTTGACCCAACTCATTTAATTCATTCAATGAGGCATTAGACACACACAAATCTTCTAATTTAGAAAGTTGTTGATGTAAAGTAATCATATCAAATAACCCAACGGTAGATTTAATTTTGTGGGCAATCTGCTTCACCTTAACAAAATCAGATTTAACTAAAGCGTTTTTTAGATTTACAGATTCGGCACTAACATTATTTATTCCTAAATCTAAAAATTCATTTATCTTTTCAGCATCCTCACCAACAATAGATACAATTTTTTGCAAACTAAAAGTTGACGTTTTTGCTACAACATCAGCATACAAAACCTTTTCTGCACTTAATAAATTAATTATTTGCAATAGCAAAACTTCCTTTGAAAATGGTTTTTGTATAATTGAATTAATGCCAACTGAAGTACATCTTGCTTCTTCTTGTAAAACGGAAGATGCGGTAATAGCTATAATAGGCACCTTGAGATTTAATTCTTTCCTAATAAACTCTGTAGCTGCGTAACCGTTCATTACAGGCATTTGCAAGTCCATCAACACTAGATCAAACTTTTCGCTCTTTAGAAATTCACAGGCAATTTTTCCATTCTCAGCAGTAACAATTTCTATGTTTTCATAATTCAATGAATTCTCAAGGTAGAATCTATTTATTTCATTATCATCTACAATCAGTACTTTCATTTGGCCCAAACTTCCAATATTTCTAAAAGGCTTACGGTTTTTATTATTTCCCTTTTGGTTAGATTTCGTAAATGGAAGTTCGAACTTAAATGTAGTTCCCTTTCCTTCTTTGGAAGTAGCGTTAATTTTACCTCCCATACGCTCAATAAGTTGTTTACTTATTGACAATCCTAGACCAGTGCCTCCGTATTTTTTACTTGTTAACGTTGATATTTGAGAGAAATCTTCAAAAATATCATTTAAATTTTCTTCTGATATACCAATCCCTGTATCGCTAACTCTAAACTCTATCACACAAATATTTGAGCTCTCTGATTTTAATTCTGCTTCAACACTGATACTGCCATTGGGTGTAAATTTAAAAGCATTATTCAACAAATTATTTAACACTTGGTTTAGTCTGTATTGGTCACCATGAATACAAGTCTTAATATTATCATCAAACCTAAAATTAAAATCAATACTTCTTTCTTCGGCCATTATTTGGTAAATAGGCAAAATACTTTCCAAACTATCTTTCAAACAGAAATGCTGATTATCCAATTTAAAGTTTAATGATTTAATTTTGGAAAGATCTAGCAAATCGTTAATAATAGTTAGAAGCTGGGCACTTGATTTTGTTATTGCATTAAGAAAACTTAATTGCTTTTGATCCAATTTTGTATCTTTTAAAAGCTCAGTGACTCCAATAATTCCATTTAAAGGAGTGCGTATTTCGTGACTAACATTAGCTAAAAAATTTTCCTTTATTTTAATTGCACGTTGCTCTATTTCCCTAGCTTCTGATAATCTGAGGTTAGCCTTATGTAAACGCTTAATATTTAGGTCGGCAATTCTATTTTTAGCTTCTAATTCTTCATTAGAAATTAAGCCGTACTCAGGATTAGCAATTTTTAAAATTAAAGCATTTAGCTTTGAATCTTCGCCATAAATGCGTGAGAAAATAAACTTAGAGTTTATAAAATAATTATTTGAGTTAACAAAAGTTATTTCTATAGGTGTAAATTCATTATAGCTATCAGTTTCAATCACATTTTTTATTAACATGAAAGAACTTTGAATAACCAAATCTTCTAGCTTTAAATTATCATCTGGTTTTGCTTGAATTAAATTCAAAAAAAAATTATTTGTACAAATAATTCTACACTTTGAATCAATGATTAAGATTGGATTAGATTGTTGCTTGGCGTAAAAAGCAAGACCGGTTTTAAAAATATCAAAATCCATTAAAATTATATCGACTTATAAATAAACTTAATGCTCAGAAACTTCTCAAACTCTTCCCCTATTTCTTTCATATCTGAATCATCCGCATAATACATCCACACCACCGAAACATCCGTTCCTTCCACTTTTAAAGCATTAACCATTTTAAATATACTCGACAAATACTTTTGTGAGGATGTATTAAAATATTCTAAAATACACTCTATTTTAAATGGCGATAATTTATCAGCATTAAGTACATTTTGAAGTTCACTTAAAATAGGATCATAAAACTCTGAAGAGTTTTGCGGAAATGATCTTCCTTCGATAATTAAATACCTTTCAATTGGATTTAAAACTACACGAGGTGTTTCTTCTGTTGCAGAAATATCAATCATTATGGTATAATTAAATTAATTCTCTTTTTTTATGTTTACTTTTAAACCGAAAAGGTATGAATTATTTTCAGTTTTATTAAAACTAATTGAAAAATTATTCCCACAATTCATTCCAATTAACATTAAGCCTAAATTTGGGCTCGAATTTGAGTTTTCGGCTAACTTACTACGATAATAAGCCTTTTGCTCATCTAAACTAAGACTTTTTACTTGTTGGGTAATTTTCTTAATCATTTCTACATCATTTTCGGCAACTACATTCTCAAACACAAATTCAAAGGCATCTCCACTCATCTTCGTTTTCACTCCAGATTTTGCTTTATCAGCTGAACTTTGATTGTGAATAATAATATTTTGAGTAGCCTCAATAATTGTTGTTATAATTCTTCGACTTAGCCCTCTTGAAATTTTACTTGCCGACAAATAACTTTCATGAATATCAATTATCATTTTCAAAACATTTTGATTTAACGTTCCAAAATAATTATATAGATTCACTTCAGTCATTCTAAATTTTAATTCCAATTAATAATACATCATCGGTTTGCTTACTGGATTTTTTCCACTCAGCAAAAGTAGTGCTTATTTTTTGATTTTGCTCTGAAACTGGCAAATTGCATACACTCTCTAGTAATGTTTTTAGATTCTTTGTTAAAAATCTTCGATTATTGGGGCCACCAAATTGGTCGGTAAATCCATCTGTAAACAAATAGAACATATCATTTCTTTCAACTGCAATAGTATTAGATGTAAAGATTTTAGAACTATCATCAGCAGCGCCTCCAATTGAAGAAGAATCACCCTTAAATTCAATTAACTCCGATTTTCTATATAAAAATATAGGCCTCTTTGCCGAAGAGAACTGAACTTCTAAGTTTTTTAAATCAATTTTCAACAAGCTCAAATCCATTCCATCTTGGTTCTGCCCATCAGCTTGATTTAAAGAATCTACAATGCTTTCATCCATTGCCTTCAAAATTTTTGCTGTATCCTGTATCTTTTGATCGATAACTATTTTATTTAACAAGGTTGTTCCAATCATACTCATAAAAGCTCCCGGAACACCATGACCTGTGCAATCAACACAAGCAATAAAAAAATAATTTCCTTGTTGTGTGTACCAATAAAAATCACCGCTTACAATTTCGCGAGGTTGATTAAAAATAAACAAATCATCATGCTTAATCTCCTTATATATTTTCTTAGGTAATATGGCTTGTTGAATTCTCTTTGCATAATTTATACTATCTGTTACGTCTTTATTTTTACGTTCTAACTCAATACTCGCCCTTTCTAAGTCGAGATTCTTTTGGTTTAATTCAACTGTTCGCTCTTCAACAATCATTTCCAATCTAGCACTTTCTAATTTTAATTGTTTGGTGCGCCAATTAACATAAGTTAAAACCGAAAAAATCAATACAATAAACAGCAGTGCATAAGGCCACCACTTCTTCCAAAAAGGTTTTTCAATATGTATGTTAACTATACCTGCTATTTTGCTCCAAAATCCATCTTTACTTTTAGCCATAATAGTAAAAACGTAATCCCCATCTTCTAACTTAGGATAAAAAGCCGATCTTACTTTGTAATCAACTATATACTCACTTTTATCATAACCTTGCAAAATATATTTATACATAATTTGTGTTGGAGCATTAAACTCAGGTGAAGAGTAGCTTACTTTAAAAGAATAAGAACCATACTCCAAATCTATTGATTTAGAATTATCAATTACTTTTCCGTCAATCTCAACAGATGTAATATTTAATATTGGATTTACATTTAACAATTCACTTGTTTGAACACCATGACGCAAAAGACCTTTATTTGTTCCCATCCAAATTGCACCTTTTATATCCCTAACCATTAAATTAGCGTTTGAAACTACATCTTCATCAAATGAAAATGGATAATAATATTTAAAATCATTCCAAGACTCACACTTTAATGAAAAGCCCTTTGAATGGCTTACCCAAACATTGCTTTTATTATCGGACACAACACCATAACAAAAATTAGAGTTCAATCCATTTTTCATCGTATAATGCTTAAACATTTTACCATCAAAGCAAAAAATCCCATCACCATTAGTTGCAATCCAAATATTATGCTTTATGTCTTCGCAAATTGCATTAACGTGAAATGACTTTAAGCCATGAATATCTTTATACAATGTGAATTCACCCTTATAATAATTAAAAGGAGCCGCTCCTTCGCAACCAAACCATAGCTTACCATCACTTGCAAAGCAAAGGGTTTTAATAACATTATGAACTAAACCTTCGTTAGAAGTAAGATATTTTACTTCGGCCGTTTTAACATCATAAACAACCAATCCTTCATTCGTTCCGATATAAATTAATCGATTACCATCGGATGCAAAACATGTTACATAAGGAATTGGTTGACCATTTGGCAAATTAACTTCAGTAACGTTTCCTTTTGGATTTATATAACCACAACCTCTATCTAAGTTCGCATACCATACGTTTCCATCGAATGAAGAAAATAAAATTCTTGCTTTTGCTTTAGTTCTTTCTATCCTATCGCTTACTGAGTTTTGTATATTTAACTTAAAACCATCTAATGAATTGGAAAAATAAATTTCGTTTTTTTTGTTAATCGTAATACTAGAAATATTGCCAATTCTGCCTTCAAAAGCACTGCTATAAAAAGTGAAATTTTCATTGGTAAGCTCAAGCAATCCTTCTCCATTAGTGGCTAGCCAAAGATTATTTTGATTGTCTTGGAAAATTGAATTAATGTATTTTTCTGACAAGCCGTTTTTTTCATTAACAATCTGAACATCATAATCTACAAACTGTTTGTTTGAAAAAGTTAAAACTCTTAATCCTTCACCATAGATTGATACCCAAAGATTGTCTTGCTTATCGAAATAAATACACTTTATATTGTTTTGTTTACTTTGCAATTTATCCTGTATGTGTAAGAAAACCTCCCACCTACCCTTTAATAACTTTAAACCATAAATACCTTTTCCTTCGGTAGCAACAAAAACCTTATCTCCTGATTCTATGAGCTCATTAATCTGAACACCATCTAAGGAGTCAACCGAATACGAATCGGATAAACTTAAATTATTTTTTCTATAAACTACAAGACCATTACTGTGTCCAAGTAATAAATCATTGCTTTTTAATAATCCCGAGTTAAAAGAAGCCTCAGGTAATTTATCATACTTCTTTACTTTCCCATTATTCAAGCTTACTATACCGTCTCCTTGGGTTAAAATCCATGCTAAGGATTTGTTTTCCCAAATAATATTCGAAATCCTTAAACCGCTGAATAATTTACTTTTTCTGTATGCAATTTGTTTGTTTTTAAACGCACTTAAACCATTTTGCAAGTGGCCGCACCAAACAGAACTATCTTTACCAATAGTTAAACATTTTATATAATTTTCACTTAAAAAGTTGCTTGTGTCAAATTGCACAAATTCAAAGCCATCGTATTCAAACAAACCATCGTCAGTGCCAAAAAACATGTTGCCATTGGCTTGCTGATTAATACAATTAACTTGCAAATGAGTTAACCCTTCTTTTTCACCAAATCTATTAAACGTGTAAATCTGCGCCAAACCTTTCTGATAAAGGCTTAAGAAGAAAATTAAAGTGATGATAAATCTCATAATCAAAACAAATATAAAGTTATTTGTTGGCGGAATTAAATACTTTTGACAAGATAAGTTGAAAATACTAAGTTTTAGCAAATTACGCTCTAAAACACTTATAATTAGAGAGTTTCATAGCTGTTTATAAAATTTAATAACCGTAATCTGAAATATCCCATTGTATCTTGAGTTTTCTTAAATTTGTGGGCAATTTTTAAACCTTTTAAAACTATAACGATGAGTTTAGATACACTTTCAAAAGTTAGTGCTGATTACGAAGGCCAACTTAACGAATGGATTCAACATGAAAAAGCAGCTATTGATTTAATTAGTGCAGTAGGAAAACTTTGGTTCGATAAATCAATTGAATTGGTTTTATTCCGCAACCAACTAGTGGATAGAAGCGCAAGCGAAATAATGAATTTGCATTTGTATGCAAAAAACATTGTAAAAAAACCTATTACTGTAAATGACTCCGTTTTATTAGCAAACGAAATTTACAACTCAAATATTGCAGCATCAAAAATTGACATTGGTCGTTTAGCTTTTGAATGGCATAATGAAAAAGATAATTTTAAAAGTGCTTCTGATTTTATTAATACCAAACTAAAAGGTTTTGACCAAAAAACTACTATTGCTCCAAAAGACGTTGTTTTATTTGGTTTTGGTCGTATTGGTCGTTTAGCTGCGCGAGAAATTATTGCTCAAGCAGGTAAAGGTGAGCAATTGCGCTTAAAAGCTATTGTTACAAGAGGAAACAGCAATGATGAAATAACAAAACGTGCGGATTTATTGCGTACTGATTCTGTTCACGGTCCTTTCCCAGGAACTGTAATTGAAGATTTAGAAAATAAAGCATTAATCATTAACGGACATACAGTTCACATGATTGACGCGAAAAACCCTGAAGATGTTGATTATACAGCTTATGGCATTAAAGATGCTTTATTAATTGACAATACCGGTGTATTTAGAGATAGAGCTGAACTAAGCCGTCACCTAAAAGCTAAAGGTGTATCTAAAGTTTTATTAACTGCACCGGCTAAAGATATTCCTAATGTTGTGTTTGGAGTTAATCAAGATACAGTTGATATTAAATCTGAAAATATTTTTTCAGCAGCATCTTGTACAACAAATGCTATCATGCCAATACTTTACATTGTAGATAAAGAATTTGGTGTTCAACATGGTCATATCGAAACCGTTCACTCTTATACAAATGACCAAAACTTATTGGATGACTACCATAAAAAATAT
>CAZRUA010000126.1:0-9400 GCA_964603125.1 uncultured Flavobacteriaceae bacterium
AATGTTAATCGCAAATGTTTTCATTTTTGTACTTTTCGCTTTCAAGTTTTTATAATAAACATATTTTGTGCCATGATAGATTATACTAGAACAGAATTAAATGAGTTTACTGTACATTATGCTGGAAACAACGGTAATGGTGAAGAATTAAGTTACTCAAAAGAACTGTTCAAATTTAAGGATGATTTTGTTAAAGATACCATACAACGCTATTTTTTAACACCTTTTAAGAATGATATCTACTATCAGTTTAAAAAAACCGATGCAATCAAGATTCATGACGTCCAAAGTTTTGTTTCGGAGATTTTTAAGGATAGAAAATTGTTTTTCGACCATTCAAAAAAAATCGTAAACAAATTGTATGAAAGCAGTATTCATCCTAAAATAAAGGGTGGTGAGTTTTATATGGGTTATTTTCATGATTTAGTGGTTGATGGTGAGTTGTGCGATGCAATTGGCATCTTTAAGTCTGAGAATAAGGAAACATACATACGTGTGTACCAAAACATGGATGAGTTTGATATTGATACTGAAAACGGAATTAACATTAATAAATTAGATAAGGGTTGTTTAATATATAATACCGAACAAGAACATGGTTACAAAGTAAGTATTGTAGATAATAGTACAAAAATTGTTGAAGCGGCTCAGTATTGGGTAGAAGATTTCTTGAATTTGAAAATGCGTGAAGATAATTTTTACCATACTTCTAACTTAATCAGTACTTGCAAAAGCTTCTGCGAAGAGGTTTTAACAGAAGATAACAATGTTCCTCGCCCAGAGCAAATGATGATGCTTAACCGATCGATGAATTATTTTAAAGAACGCGATAAGTTCAATATGAATGATTTTGAGAAGGAAGTAATGCAGCAACCGGAATTAATTGATGCTTTTAAAGATTATAGAACCAATTTTGCTACCGAAAATCATTTAACTGCAATTGATGATTTTCAAATATCGCCGACCGCTGTGAAAAAGAATCAAAAATTAATGAAAAGCGTTCTCAAATTGGATAAAAACTTTCACGTTTACGTTCATGGTCGCCACGATTACATACAAAAGGGTTTCGACGAGGATAAAGGCTTAAATTACTACAAGTTGTTCTATTCGTCAGAAGAATAGGTTGTTAGCTTATTTACTTATCTGTAAATAAGCTAATTAATATGTTTTTCCCTCCCGCAAAATTTCACTAAATTTGCGCCCTTAATTTTTTAAAATGATTTCAGTTAATTCTGTTACGGTTTCTTTTGGAGGCTATGATTTGTTCGACAATGTTTCCTTTTTGGTTAATCCAAAGGATAGAATTGGTTTGGCAGGTAAAAATGGTGCAGGTAAATCTACTATGCTTAAGTTATTGGCTGGTGAACAATCTCCAACAAAAGGTGATATTTCTAAACCTAATGATTATAAAATTGGTTATTTGCCTCAAGATATGATTCATCAGCACGGACGGACTGTGTTTGAGGAAACAGAAACAGCATTTCATGAGATTGCGAACATGGAAAAGCGTATTGCTGAAATTAACCACGAACTAGAAACACGTACCGACTACGAAAGCGATTCATACATGCATTTAATTACCGAACTTACCGAAGTAGGTGCGCGTTTAGATGTGATGGGGGTGGGAAGCAAGGATGAGGAGATTGAAAAAATATTAAAGGGTTTAGGTTTTGAGCGTACTGATTTTCATCGTCAAACATCTGAATTTAGTGGTGGATGGCGTATGCGTATTGAGCTAGCTAAAATTTTATTACAAAAGCCTGATATTTTATTGTTAGATGAGCCTACCAATCACTTGGATATCGAATCTATCCAATGGTTAGAAGATTTTATGGAAACTTTTTCGGGTTCGGTAATGTTAATTAGCCACGATAAAACTTTCTTAGATAATGTGACTAACCGTACAATTGAAATTTCAAATAATAAAATTTACGATTACAAAACAAATTACTCTCGTTATTTGGAATTGCGCGCTGAACGCCGCGAACAGCAAGAAAACGCTGCAAAAAATCAACAAAAAATTATTGATCAATACGAAACCTTAATTGATAAAAATCGTGCAAAGGCAAGTAAAGCAGCATTTGCACAATCGTTAATTAAGAAATTGGATAAAATGGAAATTATCCAGGTAGATGAAGTGGATAATGCCGCAATGCGCTTCCGTTTCCCGCCACCAGCACACTCTGGTAAAATTGTTTTAACGGTTGAAAATGCTGGTAAAGTTTATGGTCCTAAACGAATATTTAAGGACGCTAATTTTATTTTAACCAAAGGCGAAAGAATTGCATTAGTTGGAAGAAATGGTGAAGGTAAATCCACTATGATGAAAATGATTGCAAAGGCAGTTGAGCACGAGGGCAGTGTTACCTTAGGTCATAGTGTACTGATGGGGTATTTTGCACAGGATCAGGCCGAGAAATTAGATCCGAATAAAACGGTTTTCGAAACAATTGATGAACTAGCTGTTGGAGATGTTCGTAAGCAAGTAAGAGCTTTATTGGGTTCTTTTTTGTTTGGAAATGATGATATTGATAAGAAAGTGAAAGTATTGAGTGGTGGAGAACGTGGACGATTAGCTCTTTGTAAACTCCTATTGGAGCCATACAATTTCTTGATAATGGATGAGCCTACCAATCACTTAGACATTAGAAGTAAAGATGTATTGAAGCGTGCATTATTAGATTATGAAGGAACAGCTATTATTGTTTCGCATGATCGCGACTTTTTGGATGGTCTTGTAAATAAAATGTATGAGTTTAAAAACGGACAAGTTTACGAGCACTTATGTGATATTAATGAGTTCATGCAAAAAGTAAAAATGAACCGTTTGGGCGAAATGAATTCGAAAAGCCCTTTTGTGAAGGCAAAAGAAGAGGCTACGAAACAAGAAAAGCCCCAAGCTGAAGTTAAAAACGAGGAGTTAGAAAAAGAGAAGAAGCAATTACGTAATCAAATCTCAAAAGCCGAAAAAGAAATTGAACGATTGGAAGCGGAAATTAAGGTGATGGACAATAAACTGGCTAATCCTGATACATACAATCAATTGGTAAACGATAAAACCTTTTTCGACGCCTATAATAAGGCAAAAAAGGACCTAGAAAAAGAAATGCAAAGTTGGGAAGAGCTTAGTTCTAAATTAGATTAGGATTTTGATTTGCTAATTTTTGCTTTTTTTATGAAAAAGAAAGGTGTTTTATTCGTAAATTAGCTATCTAATTTTAAAATAAAATACATGAAAAAACACTTACTTACTCTTTCTTTAGCCGTAGCAGGCTTTTCAGCAAATGCTCAAATATGGCAAGCTGTTAGTTCAAATTTCCCTGATACAACTATTGGTATCCGTCGTTTAGATGTTGTTGATGCTAATACAGTATGGGCAGTAGGTTACGATGGAACGTATACTACACGTAATTATATCGGATTTACTCGTACTACAGATGGTGTCAACTACACTGCAGGTACTTTTTTACCTGATACTAATGATTACCAAATTTCTAACATTAGCGCAGTAAATGATACAGTAGCTTTTATTTGTGCTTATTCTAAAAATGCAACTTTACAAGGTATTGTGCGCAAAACAACTGATGGTGGTGCAACTTGGACTGATATCCAATCTACTGGAATGTTTACAGGAGCAGCTAATTTCCCTAATGTTGTTCATTTTTATGATGAAATGAATGGTTGGACTATGGGTGATCCAAATAATACAGCTGGTTCAGGAAATGAATATGAAATTTGGCATACAACCGATGGTGGCGCAACTTGGACTCGTGTTCCGGGTGCTAATATTCCAAATCCAGCTTCTGGTGAATATGGTTTAACAGATGTTTACACAACTTTTGGTACTCAAAACATTTGGTTCGGAACAAATAATGGTAAAGTTTTCCGTTCAACTGATGGTGGTCAAACATGGTTAAACGCTAGCGTTGGCGGTATGGCTGGCGGAGTTAATGGTTTAGCATTTACTGATGCAAATAATGGATTAGTTTGGGGATTAAGCGCAGCAACTGGTGGTACGTTTGTTTTAAAAAGAACAAGTAATGGAGGTGCAACTTGGACAACAATTACTACAGCTGGTACTAATAATATTGGACGTAATGATATTTGTGTGATTCCTGGTCAAAATGGTTATATGTCAGTTGGAATTGATGTATTACAATCTCAATACGTAACATCAACAAGTTTTGATAATGGTGTAACATGGAATATTGTTGAGTCAGGTTTAACAAATTCTGAGCGATTAATCATTGTTGAAGCGGTTGATAGTGTTACAGCTTGGGGTGGTAATTTCTCTGATAATACTGTTGGTGCTCCATTTGGCGGTATGATGAAGTATGCAGGTCAGCCTTTAGTAATTGGTTTAAAACCAGTTGATAAAGTAAGTGATGACATGGTTTATCCAAATCCAAATAATGGTCAGTTTAGTATTCGTTTAGGTAAATTATTAGCTAACACAACAATTCAAGTAATTGATGTATTGGGCAAAGTGGTTTATTCAAACACTATTACTTCAAATAGCGGTTTAAATCAAGAAATTAAAATGGATTTAAGCAACCAAGCAAAAGGAATTTATTCAGTTGTGGTAACTAATGCTTCTGGATCTCAAGTTCAAAAGATTAGCGTTCAATAATTATATTGAATTATAAATGGTTTAAAACCTCGCATTCGCAAGATGCGAGGTTTTTTTATGGAATATTCCTTAACTTGCGTCTTAGAATAAACTGCATATGTTTTTTAATAAAAAGAAGGTAATAACTACTGATGATACGGAGCTTTTGGAATTATATCGCCAAACGCATGATAAGTATTATGTGGGAGAGCTTTTTAAAAAATATAGTAAGCTCGTTTTAGGGACATGTGCTTTTTATTTGGAGGATAGAGAGGAAGCTAAAGATACGGTTATTGATATTTTTAATAAGTTGATGGAAGACTTGAAAAAGCATCAAATTGAAAATTTTAAGGCTTGGCTTAGTTTTGTGACAAAAAATCATTGCATTTCTATTATTCGTAAGCGCAAAACAAATCGTAATCGAATGGCGGAATATTATGAGTTTGAAAAACAAGAAACTACTTATGAAAATGAGTTGATTCAAGAGAAAGTGAAGGATGAAGAAATAACCGCTCAATTTTTAAAGGAATCATTGAGTGAGTTAAAAGATAAACAACGTATTTGTGTGGAGCAGTTTTATTTGCAAAGCAAGTCCTACTTCGAAATAGCCGATAATACTGGTTACTCAGTAAATGAAGTAAAGAGTTACATTCAAAATGGTAAGCGAAATTTAAAAATACTAATAGAAGAAAAAACAAAATTATTTACATCAATTCCCCGTAGTAATGAATAAAAATAAACAAAATAAAACCGATTTGGATTACCTAAGTGATTTGGGTTATGAAAAAGGAGTCGTCACTGATAAGGATGTGAACGATATTAATTCGTACATCGATTCTGTTTCAGCACCCAAAAAGGGTTTCAATTTCACAGTAATGTTTAGTGTTATAGCCTTGTTTGTGGTTGGTACAGGTTGTTATGTGTTTGTTAAAAACATGGACAATCAATACAAAGGTGTATCGCTTGCTAATACGAATCAATCAGATGCTCAGGAAATAAATGCTGAGGAATACGTTAAAAAAATAATGGCGGAGAATAATGTTAAAACGGATGTTGTTTTAGATACTATGGTGGTAACAGCCAATAAGGTTTATCCAAAAGAACATTTTACGAGCAGCAATGTAGATAATATTTCTATGCAAGAAGAGGTAGTGAGTTTAAGTTCTAAATCTGTCACGCAGTTAAATGATGGTAACCTTTCTAATAAAATTGATGTTTCGCAATTGCCTAATGCGCCTATAGTTTATATTGAGGATTTGAAAATTGCTAATTACCAATTATACTATTACAAAGGACAAAAAACACTTGTTTTAATTAACGGAGGCTTAAGAGCACAGTATGACGATGCAAATCAAATTCAGAATTATGGAAAAGATAAAGAGATTTATACAGCAGATGCTATTTTAAGAGATGCTTTGAAAGCTTTTAATAAAAAGGATTATACCGCTTCAAAAGATTTATTGAATTATTTATTGAATTATAATTCGGGAGATGTAAATGCCCAGTTTTACACGGCTTTATGTTATTATAATTTAAAACAAAACGATTTAAGTCTAAAGTATCTTGAAAAAGTTTTAAATAATAATATAAATGTTTTTAGTCAAGAAGCGGAGTGGTACAAGGCTTTGACTTATATTCAGAAATTAGATTACGGCAATGCTGAGGCTATTTTGAAACAAATTGTGGCTAAAAACGGCTTTTATAAAGAGCAAGCTACAGCTAAGTTAAAAGACTTGTAAAAGTTAGTTTTATTGCCTAACTTTAGTTAAAATATTTCCATGAAAAGAGTTGCTTTTGTTTGTAGTTTATTAATTACTTGTAGTTTGTTAGCGCAAACCAAGCGAATTGAGCATAAAAGCCATGCAGGCAATTTTGTAGCTTATTCTTTATTAGGTGACGAAGCTTTTGGTTTAGGGCCAAGTTACCGAAACATTGATACAATTATCATTTTAAACGACAGTACAACTGTTCTGCGAACTAGGTTTCAATATTCAGACACTGTTATCAATCACCCAGTTTATAATAAACCTGGAGTTAATTTAGATAGTATTCGTAAATTACCTTATTCGCGACATGCAGTAATAATTAAAGCTGAACCAATAAAGGAAAAAGTTGTTCCTCAAAAGAAGAAGGAAAAGAAAAAGAAGAGTTTTGTGCCTTTTATTAGCTCTGATCATTCAAATGGAAGTATGATGTATTTTTATTTACTTATGTTTGGGTTTTTCATCGCCCTGTTGTATTTAGTTTACCAATCAAAGCTAAATAGATTGCAGGTAAAGTTAATTCGAAGATAATCGTGTGATTTTTTAATGCATGCGAACAGCAGTTATAAATATTTTTCTTTTCTTGTGTTTAAGCAATGCAGCACAAACAAAACGTATAGCTCATAAAAGCCATTCTGGTGCAGCGTGCTCGTATTTAGTTTTTAATGAAGATGGTTTTGGAATTGCTCCCGAATACACACATCCAGTTGCAAGGATTTTAAAAGACAATTATAAAAATATTGATACCGTTGTTATTGTGAATGATACAACCATTGTTATGCATACCATATTTAAACTAAGAGATACTGTTTATACGAGTTATAACATGCATAGTTTAAGTGTTGATAGTATCAGGAATTTGCCATACACAAAAGGAATAGTTTTCGTGAAGAAAAACAAAAGTGTTGTTAAACCAGATGTTGTGCCTATTGAAAACCCCAAGAAAAAGAATTTAATTGCGCTGAAGCAAAAAGACTCATCAAATGATATAATGATTTATTTCTATACGTTCTTTTTATTTCTTTTCGTTTTATTAGTATATGTTTTTGTTACTTCAAAGAGAAAGTCATTAGCCATCAAATCTAATATCAAGTAACTTATCAAAACAGATGCAAAATATAGCCAGTTAGGGGTATTCGGTATTTCGTTTTGTTTACTTTTTATCCTTAGCCTTCCTTTTACTTTTCAAATTATTCCCAATTATTGGAAACCACTTTTTGTTTTTTGGCAAAACCTTGCTAATCTATCAGCGCACACTTTTTTTAATGTTAAAGGCAATTGTTTCATTAGTTCCGACTCATTAGGTTTCTACATTCATGTGTTTAATCTGATTGTATTTAGTGTTGTTATTACCTTTATTTTAAACTTGTTCAAGGCTAAACTTAATTATGAAAAATTAAGTGCTGCGTTTAAAGTAATAATCACTTATTACTTGGCTTTACATTTATTAAAATATGGCTTTGACAAAATATTTAAGCAGCAGTTTTATATTCCCGAACCTAATACTTTGTTTACACCTATTGGAAAATTAGATAAAGATATTTTGTACTGGAGTACAATGGGTACTTCTTATTCCTATTCTGTATTTAGTGGTTTAGTAGAGGTAATTCCAGCGGTCTTACTGTTATTTAATCGCACAAGGGGAATCGGCGCAAGTATTTCCGTAATGGTTATGATAAATGTTGTGGCTATTAATTTTGGTTTTAATATTTCGGTTAAGTTGTTGTCTGTATTTCTCTTGTTCTTATCCGTACTAATAGCTTTTCCGTATTGGAGAAAATGGTATTTTTTAATAAACGCTATTCCTTATTTCACGGAACAGTCAAGTACTCCAAATTATAGTACAAAGAATAGGATTTTAATGTATTCAATAGCAAAGGCCGCTTTAATATGTTTGTTGTTCTCAGAGTCGCTTTATATTGCCTTTAAAGAGAATAATTTTAATGATGATAAGGCTTCAAGACCTTTATTACATGGTGCATATAAAGTTAAAACATTCGTAGTTAATGCGGATACATTAACAGTTTCGGATTATCCAGAAATTATTCAAAAAGTATTCTTTCATCGAAAAGGCTATTTTATAACCTTAAATGCTAAAGAAGAATTTGTGGATTATGAGATGAAAATGGATTTAAAACAACAGAAGCTATTTTTAAATAGTTATCTAAATCAAAAGTTTGTAATGGATTTTGATTTTGACGAAAAAGAGAAATTACTTTACTTATCTACCAATGAAGGCTCCAATAAAATTGATATTGTTGCAGAAAAATTGGAATTAGATTCATTACCTGTTTTTAAAAATAAGTTCACTTGGACAAGTGATGAATTACACTAAACTAAAGTTTCGAAAATAAAATTTCAAGTTCTTTTTGTTGACTTTGTGTTTTGTCTTTTCCGTACCAACCGTGTATTGCTTCTGCTTTTTCTTTTAAACTAGCATT
Source organism: uncultured Flavobacteriaceae bacterium (assembly GCA_964603125.1). Classification (GTDB taxonomy): domain Bacteria; phylum Bacteroidota; class Bacteroidia; order B-17B0; family Aurantibacillaceae; genus CAZRUA01. Next base: position 8,814 of record CAZRUA010000126.1, read on the forward strand.
TTTCTCTTTCATTTCAAGCATAATGGATTGAGCAGCTTCTGGCCTTGGTCCCCATACAGCAAGCTCTTGATTTGTTTCTGTATCAATAAAAATTACTTTAGGTATAGCTCTTCCTCCATTAGTAAGATAGCTATCAATTAGCGCTAAATTTTCATCTCGCAAAACTAAATGAAGTTTTATTTTTGGATTGTATTTTTCGATATACCAAAATACAGATGAGTTTTGTGCAGCATCCCCACACCAGCCCTCAGTAATGAAAATAATTGAAATTTCTTTTTTTATTTTATCAAGAGCTAATTTTAAGCCATCGGTTAACACAACTGTTTTATCTAACCTTTGCATGCGTTGCTGGTTCAGCTTTGCATACGCTACCATATCTTCACTTTGATCAGTTCCTGTTGTTTTATTCTGTAACATTAAGTCATCGATTAATTTTCGATATTCAATGTAGGTCATTGATTTGCTAATGTATTTTTTAAATTCTACCATATTTTATTCTAAATTTTCTTTAACCATTACACAGTTTGGATTTTCAATGCTGTAGAGCTTAAACATTATTTCGCCACAAATTTTAAAACCTAGTTTGT
>CAZRUA010000127.1:0-9298 GCA_964603125.1 uncultured Flavobacteriaceae bacterium
AAAACAAGAAAATAAAAAAATTATTTCTGCGCATTTTCTTCTTTTAAAAGCATTTCAATATCAATAATCATTTTGTTTATTGATACACTATCTGTTCCATCATAAAACCCTCTGATATGTCGCTGTTTATCAATTAAAGCAAAGTTTTGAGTATGAATAAAATCATCCTCTCCTCCATCACCCTCTTCTGCATTTAACAAATAACCTTTGCGAGCAATGTCATACAAATCCTTTTTATTACCTGTTAAAAAATGCCATTTGTTTTTCACTGCATGGTGCTGAAGCGCATAATTCATTAATACAGGAACCGAATCTTCTTCGGGGTTTACCGTGTGCGAAAGAAATAATATATCAGGATTAGATGCAAACTTAGCAGCTACACGCTCCATTTGATTGCTCATAATTGGGCAAATAGATTGACAAGTAGTGAAAAAATAATCTGCTACATAAATTTTACCCTTTGTGTTTTCCTGAGTAATCAACTCATTGTACTGATTAGTAAAGCCAAAATTTGGAATGCTATGATAATTGGTATCAACTTTTTCAGCGTTATAAGTTTTAGGACCATAGTGAGGAAGCAAATACAAAGGCTTATTTTCATTTTTCCTAAAGAAATAAGCGGCGATAAGTGCAATGCAACTAACAAAAATAATTCCTACTATCCATTTATTTTTATCCATACACAGCAAAAATACACATAAATATATTTAAGTTTGTATCATGGCTAAGAAAGAAAATGATAAAAATATTGAATTAGGCTTCGGTAAAAAACAGTACGACAATTATACTGGCTTTTTAAACAAAGATGGCAGCGTAAACATCCGACGCTATTCGGGAGGTTTCTTCAATTCCTATGATTTTTTCCATGCTTCTATTACCATGCCTTGGAAGAAATTCATTTTATATGTGCTGGTTTTGTACGCAATAGTAAACTTAGTTTTTGCTACTTTATACTACAATTTAGGTCTTAGTAGTTTTGGGAACCTAACTGCTGAGCATGGACCGGGTCGTTTTTGGGAGCTATTCTTCTTTAGTGCGCAAACATTAACAACCGTTGGATACGGTTATATTTATCCTAAAAGTACCCCTGCTAGTACAATAGCAGCGATTGAATCAATGATGGGATTGCTTGGCTTTGCATTGGCAACCGGTATTTTATACGGAAGATTCTCGCGTCCTAAATCAGATATTATTTATAGCAAAAATATTATTAGAGCTCCCTATGAAGAAGGTCATGCCTTAATGTTTAGAATTGCGAACCCCAAACAAAACGAATTGATTGAAGCCGAAGCTAAAGTTATTTTAACAGCAAAAAACGATAAAGGAATTCGTGAGTTTTTGCCTTTAAACCTCGAAACAAAAAACATCAGCTTTTTAGCCCTTAGCTGGACAATTGTGCACCCAATTGATGAGAACAGTCCTGTTGTTAATTATACTGTGGAGGAGTTTAAAAAACGTGAAGTAGAAGTAATTATTCTAATCAAATCAATTAATGATACTTACATGCAAACGGTATACTCCAGAAGCAGCTACAAATTCAACGATTTAGTTTGGGGAGCTAAATTTACCCCGATCAATTCTAGCACTATGTCAAATGGAAAAATACTAGTTGATGTTAGTCAAATAAGCAATTACACATTAGTTCAATAAGCATCAAATAAAAAGCCCGAAATTTCTTTCGGGCTTTCCTATTTTTTATTTTCCTCTACCTAATTTCCAAAGCATTTTTTCGTGCGTCCAAAGAGCTCCTACAAATGTTTTCTTTGCATGATAAGGCAAATTAAACTCTGCTGCTGTTTGCGCTACAATTTTTGAAATTTTCGGGTAATGAACATGGCAAATCATCGGGAACAAATGGTGTTCCACCTGGAAATTTAAACCACCTACAAACCAAGAAAATATTTTATCTCTTGTTGCAAAATTAGCCGTAGTTAATATTTGGTGAACAGCCCAATCAGTTTCCATATCACCACTTTCATTTGGTTTAGGGAATGTTGTATCCTCAACAACATGCGCTGGTTGGAAAATAGCTGCTAGTATAATTCCACAAGTAAAGTGGAAAGAAAAATAACCTAATAATATTTGCCACCATGAAGCATCTTTTAAGAAAATAAATGGTAATACTAACATGTATCCGTAAAACAAGATTTTAGATATTACAATATAAAAAACTTCTTTTTTAACCGTTGTGTTAGCGCCCTTTACTAAGCCCATTTTATTGTAACGGAATAATTGTTGGAAATCCTTACTAGTTGACCACATAAATGTCATTAAACCGTAAAAAAACCAAGCATAAATAAATTGCAACTTGTGTATTTTCTTCAATTTAGCATGAGGTTCAAAACGCATAAATCCTGGAGGAGCGATATCCTCATCCATTTCATGAATGTTGGTGTATGTGTGGTGCAATACATTGTGTTGTAATCTCCAGTTTAAGGCATGACCTCCCAATAAATTAAGAGATAAGCCCATAAAAGTATTCACCTTTCTATTTTTACTATAACTTCCGTGATTTGCATCGTGCATAACGCATAAGCCTATTAAAGCCATACCTACTCCAATTCCTATCCAAAGTAGTTCACGAATCCAAGGGTTGGTGAAAGTATTAGTAATTAATAACACGTAAGGTGTTGCCCATATTAAAAAAACTACAATAGTTTTAATGGTTAGATTAGCATTTCCGGTTTTGGCAATTTTATTTTCTCTAAAATAATCGTCAATTCTTTTTTTAAGCGTGCCATAAAATTGGCGGTTTTGATTGTTGAATCGTATTGTTTTTGTGTTCTCCATTTGATGTGAGTTTAATTTGGACAAAGGTAGTCATAAATAAGATATAGGAGAGTGATTAAAGTCAATTTAATAACAAGCTTATAAACAAAAAAGCCGAGCTAAATAGCTCGGCTTTAAGTATATTCTTAGTTTTTAACTAGTTACCTTCAGTAGTTGGTAATTTATCCGCATCATCTTCACCTTTAACAGGAGGGTGATAAGTTGGAATCTCAACTTTTGGTTTGTTTGGATCTTGATAATCCCAACGTAAGATTTTAAATGCTGTACGACGGTTAATTTGGTGTAAAGCATTTTTCTCTTCTTTAGTTTTTGCTTTTGCGATTTGAGCATCAGTAATTTTTAATTTACGCTCACCCCATCCTTTAGCTACCATTCTTTCTTTAGGAATACCTTTAGAAATTAAATAGTCAACGCAAGATTTAGCACGACGTTGTGATAAAGTGTCATTAGCAATTGTAGCACCACGGCTATCTGTGTGAGAAGATAACTCAACAACGATAGTAGGATTTTTAATTAAGATGTTGTATAAGAAGTTTAATGAATCCTGAGAATCTAAAGGTCTTTTAGTCTCGTTTTGTGGGTTAGTTCCTTCTTTATCTACCATTAAATCCCATTTACCTAAAGCGTAAAGGATAGCAGGCATTTTAATTTCTTCCTCAACTGGTTTTAATAAAAATTCTTTAGTGAATTCAGTTGATTCAGTTAAACCTACCGTAGTAATTTTAGCAACATCATCAGATGCTAAGAAACCTAATTTAGCAGTTGGAGTTTTTAAAGTATTATCAGTTTGTGTGTAGATTTCGTAGCTAACTTCTGGTTTTAAAGCCATTTTGAAGTTACCTTTTTCATCTGCTTTAATTTGAACTAATGTTCCATCAGTACCTTTTAATACTACTGGACAGTTAGGAATTGGAGTTTTATCAGTCATATTTAAAACTGTACCTGAAGCATTGAAAATTAATGCTGGTAAAACGAAACTCCAAATATCATCACTTCCTTTACCACCTTCACGGTTTGATGAGAAATAACCTTTATCTTGTTTACCTTGGAAAATTACACCAAAATCATCGTATGGTGAATTCATTGGGAATTGTAAGTTTTCAGGCTTTTTAGTGAATTTTTTATTAGCATCCATTTCAACTTTAAAGATATCTAAACCACCTAATCCCAATAAACCATCAGTTGAGTAATAAAGTGTTTTTCCATCTTCATGTAAGAAAGGATATCCATCATGTCCTGATGTATTGATATTTGGACCTAAGTTAACTGGAGTTCCCCAAGATTTAGATTTTTTATCAAACTCAGTCATCCATAAATCATGGTGACCGTAACCACCAGTCATATTTGAAGAGAAAATTAACATATTTCCATCTGTAGATAAAGTTGGGTAACGGAAATCTACTGTATCCATGTTAATAGGCAGTTTTTCTGGTTCTCCCCAGCTTGGCCCTAATTTTTTAGTAAGATATAAGTGGCAACGATTTTTACCCGCTTCAGGTCCTTTTTTACCTTTATCTTCTTCACAACGAGTGAAAATCATAAAATCACCTTTGTGGCTAACTACTGCTGAACCTTCGTTTACATCAGTATTGATATTAGTTCCAGCAACGTTAGTTGGGCTGCTCCATTTACCATCTTTAGACAAAGTAGTTTCAAATAAATCAGAGTGTAACTCACCATCAGTTGCATCTAACTTACCACCAGTAACACCTGGACGAGTAGTTGTGAAATAAATTTTATTGTATTTCTTGTAATCAGCAAATGCAGGAGAAAAATCTTCTTCTTTTGAATTGATTAAAGCCATGTTCTCAACTTTATGACGAGTAGGCTTATCAACCCAAGTTTGAGCTAATTCGCAAGATTTAATTTGAGATTCAACTTCAGTGCTTGAAGGAACTTCAGCTTTATACTTTTGGAAATCAGCAATTGCTTCGTTGTATAATTTTTTGTTTTTCTTTAACATACCTAAGTGGTAGTAAGAAATTGGATCGTTGTATTTTGCTCCAATAGCTTTATTATAATAAGTTTCAGCCGACTTTGTGTCCGAAATGTGACGGTAGCACTCAGCCATTTGAAATAACATACGAGCTTTTTTGTCTTTGTTCTTTTCCTTTTCGTAAGCTTTTTTGTAGAACTCAATAGCACCATAGTACTCTTTTGCGTCAAAAGCTTTCTCTGCTTCTTTAGAGAAGTTTTTCTGTGCCCAACTCGTTACAGAAACAAATGCTGTAAGAATGGCAATCAATGTAATTTTCTTAATCATAGATGGTTTTGGTTATTGATTTTTTTTGAAAACGCTGTAAAAATAATAATTTTTTTAGAATACTAAAGTAATTTGTGATAATTTTTTAGATTTTATTCCGTTTCATCCCTCATATTGGTGTTTTTTAGTCCTTTAGCCAAAGTTTTAATTCCCAGCCTACCACAAACCCTTTTTTGAATAATAATCGTTTTAATTAAGCACCCTAATTATTTTGTATCGTGCTTAAAACTAAAAGCCCTACAACAATACTAAAACATTTTGGTAACAGGGTATGTAAAAATAAAGGGAATTAAAAATCGTATTCCTTGAAATCCTTGGTAAACTCGTCATCCGCGAATTTTGGGTTTACTAAAACAGAATGATAATCGTACTGTTCAAATAAGCCTTTATCATCATAAATTCTTGAACCAATAGGTAAGAAATATAATTTATCAATGTAAATAGTAACGTTTTTGGCATAATCTGATGGAACCTTAATTATTTGACCTTCTTTCACATCATCATAATCATCAATTTTAGCATTTCGCTCCACAATCATAAACTCGGCTACATTGTGCTTACGTGCAATAGAAGTTACCGTTTCACCTTTTTTCACTACATAATCAACGAACTTGAATGCGGTATTGGTGATAGTGACTTTGTAACAAGGTCTGTTATTCAACATCTCATCACTTGATTCAAGCTTAAAAATTTTATCAAAATCCTTGTCAACTTTCTTCACGGTTTCATCAATAATATTCCCAAAATAATCAAAGCCCATTTCATTAATGGTGTGATGTTGATCCTGACGCATCAACGAACCCATTGGATCCAAATTAAAATTCATGTAAGGGAAAGAATGTGGATTTACCAAAGCATTTCCTTTGTTAGTTCCTTCAACCCAAAGTACTTCAATTCCTTTAGCATTTAAATATAATTTACGTGGCTTACGATTTAATTTTACGCGGCTACCAAAATCGTTCATCTTGCCCTTTTTTGTTCTTTCCTGAACCTTTAAAGTGTACTTTAAACTCTTCACTTCATCAATTGCCTTGGTCATTTTTGAAATAACCTCGCGACATGTTAATGGTGCACTTTTAGGTGCTTTTTCAATTACAAAAGAATAAGAAACAAAACACGCAACAGAAATAGATACAACTATTATAAAACTCTTTAACTTAAACATTTGGTGAATATACTTGCTTTTTTCTTAACGATAAAATAATTTAGCTTAATCAATAAATTTCTTAAAATCCTCCGCCTTTAAATTTTGATTTACTTTTAAATTAAGGTAAATATAACTTTCGTACTTACCCACTTCATCAAAAGTTTCGATAAAAACAGGCAGCATCGTTTTTTCATCTACATACAAAATCATTTTTTTACAATAGTTAGAAGGTACTTTGATTTTCTTTCCAGTTTCTAAGGCTCCATAAAAACTATGCAACTCATTTTTAGCTCTTATGGCGTAATCATTAACATTGAATTTTTTAGCAATACTACTTACACTTTCGCCTTTCAAAACAGTGTAATCATGATAAGTAAAGCTTAAATCTTCGTAAACCAATTCGTTACAATTATATGCTCCAAAAACTTTTTTTCCTTTTAAAACTAAGTTCTTTGAAATGTTTTGTTTATCCTTCAATAAAGCGGTAGCTAAACAAGTTGCAAAAAAATGAAACCCCAATTCATTCATGGTATAATGCTGGTTTTTACGCATTAAGTTACCGTTCGGATCCAAATTTAAAGTGGTGTACGGGAATGATTTCATTTTTACAAGAGCCTTATTATCATTCCAATCCTTTTTTAAAATGATATTTAACTTACGTTTCTCACTTTTAAAATATACCATTTTTGGATTTATATTTAACATGATTTCGCTTTCCGCATCTAACATTTTACCATTTACCCTTTCGCTTGCTTTAAGCTTAAACGAAGCGTTTTTAAGTTTTTTCACACTATCTATCATCCCTTGCAAAACGGTTAAATTAGTGTGTGCTATAGGATTTGATTTGGAAACAAGAGCAAAGCTTAACAAAATAAAACATAGAACTAGGCCACTCAAAATTCTTATTAAATATTCAAAACTTTTAGTTTTGTTCATGTGTGTTTTAATTAATTATGCTGAAATTTATTGCAAATTTAACCATATAAATAAGGTTTATCAAATTTAAATGTCAACACAAAAAATAATAGGAGTTATTCCAGCTCGATACGCTTCAACTCGATTCCCAGGAAAACCGCTAGTAGAAATAAATGGGAAAACAATGATTGAACGAGTTTACACACAAACTAAACTGTGCAGTCATTTAAGTGATGTTTACGTAGCTACCGACGATGCTAGAATTTTTGATACAGTGAATGGCTTTGGAGGAATCGCAATAATGACAAAAGATTCGCACCCAACAGGAACCGACAGAATTATTGAAGTGCTTGAATTATTAAACACCAAGCCCGATGTAATCATTAATATACAAGGCGACGAACCTTACATTAGGCCTGAGCAAATAAGCAAAGTAGCCGAATGCTTTGACAATAAGGATTGTGAAATTGCCACACTAATAAAAAAAATTAATGACATAGAAGAACTTGAAAACCCGAATGTGGTGAAAGCTGTTATAGCTAACAATAAAAAAGCGATATACTTTTCAAGGCATGCTATTCCCTATTACAGAGGAGCTGAAGGTTCCGAAAAGGTAAACCTGCATGATTATTTTAAGCACATAGGAATTTACGGTTATAAAAGTTCAACCTTATTGAAAATCAAAGATTTCAGTCCATCGAAACTAGAAAAAGCCGAAAGCCTCGAGCAATTGCGCTGGATAGAAAACGGAATAAATATTTATACCCAAACAACTGATTTTGAAACTTTTGCCATTGACACGCCAGAAGATTTAGAAAGATTGAAAAAACTTATCGTTTAACTAGCATTTTTTTAGTACATTAGCGGTCCGAATTTTAATAATGAATAGCAATATAAAAACATACATCAACGAACTTCTTCATCACTACGATTGTGTGATTGTTGCTGGATTTGGTGGATTTGTTTCACGCAGCATGCCTGCAAATATTGCTAATGATGGAGGCATAATTTTTCCGCCATCAAAATCAATTTTATTCAATAAAAATTTAACCAATAACGATGGATTATTGGTGAATTATTTGATTGAAAAAGATCACTTAAACTACTCTCAAGCAGTTGATGCCGTTCATGCTTTTGTTGCAAACTGCAAACAAGAATTAGAACAGGCCAAACGTTTAGAGTTCGGGGCTTTAGGATTTTTTTATTTCGATACAGAAAAAAACATCCAATTTGAAGCAAAAGATGATTTAAACTTTTTACAAGAATCGTTTGGTTTACCAACCTTAAAAATATACCCTGTTGTTAAAGAAATTTCAACCATTAAACCTACTAAGGAATTAGTGGATAAAAAAGTTGTTTTAGATACAAAACCAAACAAAACTAAAAAGTATTTAAGAGTTGCTGCTCTTTCTTTAATAGCTCCAATTTTAATTGCCAGTGCTTGGTTTTCAATTAATCAAACACAAAATGGCAAACACTTTTTAGCTAGCTTAAATCCGTTTTCATCAAAAGCAGTTGTTACCTCAAATTATAAAGTTTTAAACTATAACGACAACTATAGTATTGATTTTAAACAAGCTGAAACCATTGAAACCAATGCTGATGGCTATGCTTACTTAAAACTAAACGGTAAATTAATTGTTGCAACCAACTTGGAAAACAATTCAGCTATAGATAAAACAAACGTTGCGGTAAAAACAAAAGTTAAAACAAGTTCTTCTAACCTTCAAGTTTCAGAAAAACCGTTTCAAGTTGTTTTAGGTTGCTTTGGTGTCAAAGAAAACGTAAGCAAGTTTATTTCAAAACTTAAAACCGAAAACATTAATGCTGTTTACGCAGGATTAAATGAAAAAGGTTTACATGTTGTTTCTGCAGGTGGATTTGACACAAAAGAATCAGCAAATGCACTTGTTCAACAAGTAAAAAATCAGTACCCAAATGCTTGGGTTTTAAAAAAATAGTACCTGTAAATTCCTTCCTTATTTATTGCCATTTTCTCAGCAAAAACATTAAATTTGTTGCATAAAATTTTACTATGGGAAAAGTTGCAGAAAAAGCTGTTAAGAAACTTAAATTCAATAAAGAAGATTATTTAAAATGGTACGAGTCGATGTTATTAATGCGTCGATTTGAAGAAAAAACTGGACAAGTATATGTTCAACAAAAAATTAAAGGTTTTTGTC
>CAZRUA010000128.1:0-8870 GCA_964603125.1 uncultured Flavobacteriaceae bacterium
GTGCGTCAATAAATATAAAAACAAAATGAAAAAAGTATTCACAATTGTAGCTGTTGTTTTAGGTTTAAACTTTACAGCCAAAGCACAAGAAGTTGTAACACCTCCAGTAGATGCTAATGCTTCAGAAATTAAGTTTGAATCGGAAGTTATTGATTATGGAGTTATTGCTCCAGATGCTAATACAGAAAGAGAATTTAAATTAAAAAACACTGGAAAAACACCATTAATAATTAGTGATGTTAAAGCTGAGTGCGGTTGTACTACAGTTGATGGTTTCCCAAAGGAACCAATTGCTCCAGGCAAAACAGCTGTTATCAAAGTAAAATACGATGCTAAAAATCGCCCAGGACAATTTAACAAGAAAATTACAGTTACTTCAAATTCAAAAACTCCAACCATTTATCTTTATATCAAAGGTAATGTTAAAGCGGCAGCTCCTGCTCCAGCAGCCCCTGCCAATAAATAATTTGTTTGTTTGTTTTGTATCAAGGCGGGAGAATTTGCTTCCGCCTTTTTTTATTCCTATTTTTAAAAGATATTTGCATACCAAACCATTTCAATGAAAACACTCAAATCCATAGCTTTAATCCTTTTCTTGCTAATTCAAGTAAATGCGAGCTCACAAGCCCAAATTAAAGTAAAAAAAGCAAAGCAAAAATTTGGTTTTGTTAAGCAAGGTAAAATTGTAACTCTTGAATATGAATTTATAAACACCGGAGATAAACCTCTAAAAATTACTGATTATAAAGCCGAATGTAGCTGCACTGAAGTTGAAATTCCAAGTCCAGAAATAATACCAAAACAAAAGGGAATCATTAAAGTAACTTTTAATACCAAAGATGCGTACGATAGGCCAGATAGAATTGTAGAAATCATTTCAAACGCAACAGTTTCACCCGTTTATTTGCGCTTTAAAGGCGTTGTTTTAAAGAAATAGTTTTTTTTGAGAAATACGGAATTTTCAGCATATTTGTATAAATTATAACACATTATGCCAAAGATTTCTGCGAAGGCTGATAAGATGCCTTCATCCCCTATTAGAAAGTTAGTTCCATTTGCCGATGCTGCTAAAAAAAGAGGAACAAAAATATATCACCTAAATATTGGTCAGCCAGATATAGAAACCCCAGATACTTTTTTAAACGCAATTAAAAATGCTGATTTAAAAATTCTTGAATATAGCCATAGCGCTGGTATCGAAAGCTACAGAAAAAAACTTGCCGATTATTACAAATCATTCCAAATGAATGTTGAGGCTAATGATATTATCATAACAAACGGAGGTTCCGAAGCTATTTCAATTGCTATGATGACTTGCCTTAATCCAGGCGATGAAGTTATTATACCTGAACCATTTTATGCAAACTACAACGGTTTTAGCATTGCTGCTGATGTAGTTGTAAAACCTATAAGAAGTTATATTGATAATGGTTTTGCCTTACCACCTATTTCAGAATTTGAAAAACTTATCACCCCAAAAACAAAAGCTATCATGATTTGTAATCCAGGTAACCCAACAGGTTATTTGTATAACAGACAAGAGCTTGAACAAATAAAAGAATTAGTAATAAAATACGATTTATATTTATTTAGCGATGAGGTTTACCGCGAGTTTTGCTACGATGGCAAAGAATACGTTTCGGTAATGCATTTAACCGGAATTGAAAACAATGTAATTCTATTGGATTCGATCTCAAAACGCTACAGCGCTTGTGGAGCTAGAATTGGAGCTCTAATTTCAAAGAATAAAGATGTTATGGCTGGAGCTATGAAATTTGCTCAAGCAAGATTAAGTCCGCCAACATTTGGTCAAATTGGTGCTGAAGCTGCTTTAAACACCCCTAAATCTTATTTCGATACTGTAAGTGCTGAGTATGTTTCTCGTCGTAATTTAGTAATTACAGAGTTAAACAAAATGCCAGGTGTAACATGCCCTAGTCCAAGTGGAGCTTTTTATTGCATTGCTAAATTACCTATTGACAATTCGGATAAGTTTTGCCAATGGTTACTAGAAGAATTTAGCTTTAATGGCCAAACGGTTATGTTAGCGCCAGCAACAGGTTTTTATTCAACTCCAGGAGCAGGGATTGATGAGGTTAGACTAGCCTATGTTTTAAATAAAACTGATTTACAAAACGCTATGAATTGTTTAAGTGAAGCCTTAAAGCAATACCCAGGTAAAACAAACTAATTAATGAAAAAACTTAAACAACTTTCTTTATTGTGCTTTGTATTAGTGCAATTCCAAATGTGGGCACAAGTAATTTCACCTGTGCAACAAAAAATTAATGCCATCGAAATTTCCAATTCATATGGCGGTGTAAATTTATATTCTAAAAAAACCACAATCGATTATCGTTTCTTTTTTGGAACAAAGAAAAGTTATACCATAACTGTTGATGGCAATAGCGCTGCATTAACCAGAGCATTAGAAGATATTATGAAGGATGTGCAGCGAGGCGACACACCAAGTGTTTTTGTTGAAGAACACTTTAAGAGTGAGTTAGTAGCTGCCACAAGCGATTTAACTTATACCGAATCTGTTTTTTATGATGATGAATCTTCTGTTTCAGACATCAAATGCACAGATGAAAATAAAAAACTATTCTACCCTATTGCTTATCGTGGAAACTACCAAAGCAACAATATTTTTCATGATGATGTTAAAATGTGTCGTTTTGCGGTTGATTTTCCAAACATTGGTAGTAGAAGAACACTGGAGTACAAAAAAACTTATGAAGATTGTAAATACCTTAACAAAGTTTATTTTAACAATGATTATCCAATTGAAGAATTAGAAATAAACTTTGAAATTCCGAACAACATTGAAGTTGAATTAAAACAAATTAATTTTGATAAGATAACGCTTGAAAAAAGCGAAAAACCCGGGAAAGACAAAAAAAATCCTTCAACCATTTATACTTTTAAAACAAAAAAAGTAAAACAGTTTAAAGAAGAAAAAAATGCTCCAAGCTTTGCTACCATTTACCCTCACATTATTGTTCTTTTAAAATCTGCAAGCCTAAAAGGAATAACAGTAAAGTCTTTTCACAACCAACAAGATTTATACAATTGGTGTAATGGACTTTGCAAACAAGTAGAAAATGATACAGCGAAATTAAAAGGCATTGTTGCCGATTTAATTAAAGACAAAAATACAGACGAAGAAAAATTAGCTAGTGTTTTTTACTGGGTACAAGATCGAATTCGCTACATAGCATTTGAAGATGGAATTATGGGTTACAAACCTCAATCGGCAGATAAAGTTTACGGACAGTTGTATGGAGATTGCAAAGGTATGGCTAACTTAACCAAAACAATGCTAAAGCTTGCAGGTTTTGATGCTCGATTAACTTGGATTGGAACACGCGGTATTGGTTATAATGAATTTATTCCAATGTTAGGGATGTATAACCATATGATTTGTACAGTTATTTTAAAAGATAAAAAATACTTTATCGATGGAACTGAAGATTATATTTCTTTGGGTGATTACGCACACCGCATACAAGGAAGAACTGTAATGGTGGAAGATGGAGACAAATTTATTGTGGAGAAAATTCCTGAGTACGATTACAATCATAATCTTTTATCCAGCGATGTAGATTTAAAATTGGATGGTGACAAAATCATTGGAACCAAAGTAAGTGTGTTTAATGGCGAAGAAAAAACCAATTTATTGCGTTCGTATGCAAGTATTAAAAATGAAAACAAGGACAATGCATTAAGACAATATTTAAAATCGAGTAACAAAAATGTGAATATAACAGACATTAAATCGAGTGATTTAACCAATCGTGATGCTACTTTGAGTTTAAATTATGGTTTTACAGTTGACAACCATGTTTACACAAACAATAATGACAAATATGTTTTTGTTGATTACGAAAAAGAATTTGAGAACTTCATATTTGATACTGCTCGCGTTTTTGATTATGAATTTGACAACAAGTTTTACACAAAAGATCGATATAGTTTTAATATACCTTCAGGTAGTAAAGTAAAATCTATGCCATCTAACTTAAATGTTAAAACAGAATCATTTGAAATTAACATTGAATATGCGCAAGAAGCCAATGCGGTTGTTTACAAAAAATCTTTCATAATTAACGAAGGTTTTATTGCTAAAAAAGACATGAAGAAATGGAACGAAGCAATAGAAAAGCTAAGAGTTATTTACAATAGTCCAATTATTTTAACTAAATAATTGGCTCAATAAAACATTATAAAATGAAAAAAATATTTTCAATACTTTGCTTTTTAGCTGTTACCAATTTAATTGCACAGACTTCATACACTGATTTGTTAAAGCAAATGCCTGAGGCATGGAACAAAGAATCAGCCGTTATTTTACAAATGACGAAATCATATACAGCTCAAAATGATGATGTATATTATTCGCCATACATGAAAATTAAAGAAACAATTACTAAGAAAATAAAAATTAATGACTTAGCTGCTGTTGAAGATTTTTCGCAATTATTTTTCCCTACTGAATCTACCAAAAGTAATAACAATAATTTTAATTCGGGAGATAAGGTTTTATGTACTGTTGTAAAAAAAGATGGCTCAAGATTAGAAGTAAAGGAAGATCAGGCTATTCCAATGCAAGTGAACTCATCACTTGGTAACAATTGGAGTTATGGCAACTATACTTACATGAAAAAATTAGCCGTTCCTAATTTGGAAATTGGTGATATTATTGAGTACTCTCATACTTACACAAGCTACTCAAGCAATTTATATATTGATAGAATTTATTTACAAGACGACTACCCTATTGTTGAATTAAATGTTGAATTATCGGTATCAAGCGATTACGATTTTAAACAAGTAACTTTTAATTCAGCCAAAAAATTAAGTAATGAAAATAGCAGTAGATATAAACTACAATTAAATAATGTTGAAAAAGTAAGAGATGAATTATGGAGTTATAAACCTCAAAACATTCCTTTTATTCGTTATAAAATCCAACGAATTAACCCGAACAAAAAAGTTGAATTGGATGATGAGAAATACCTACAGGAGTATATTTCAAAAGAATTATACGAGAATCAGTATGCGAAAATGAATAAAAAATATTCATCAAAAATTTTACGCTTCATCAATAAAAATTATAAAAACGAAACCGATCCTGGTGTTATATCCCAACATGCTTATTATTATTTCAGGTATCTAGTTAGTGAAGATGCTTTTAACGGAACTATTGTTGACGGAAATAAACGTAATGCAGGACAAGTAAGTGATATTGTATTCATTTCAACTATGTTGGATGTTTTAAATACTAAAAAAATACCAGTAAAAATTGCAGCATTTGTGCCAAGAGATGCCGGTAATTTAGATCATGCATTAATGCCATTTGAATATACTTTAGGATTAAAAGTAGGAGAAGGAAAAACATTTTATTTATTTAACTTCACTAATAACTCATTAATGGATGAGCTGCCTGCAGATTACACAAATACTGAAACATACGCTTTTACAGCAAGTAAACACTTCAAAAAAGCAAAAATCAGATGGGCTTTATCTATACAGCCAACTTTTATTATTTTACCTTTAGTTGTATATGCTGTTGAAAATGGCATTCACAAAAACAAACGTGTATATGATGTTCAAAAAAGTCAAATACCTAAAAGTGATCCTGAAACAAATTTAGTTGACACAGAAATTAAAATTGATTTGAACAAGATTAGTGGTAACAGCGAAGTAAACGCCTCAAGAAAGGTTACATTAGGAGGAAACAATAAAGGGAATTTCTCGAGTTTATTTGCTGCAAGAAAAGAGTTAATGGAAGAAGATAAAGCTGAATTAGGTTTAAAAACACAACAACAAAACTTAAAACTTACACCATTAATGCAAAAACTAAATGATTTATTAATTGAAAAAGAAGAGAAGGAAATAAAAGCTTATTTACAAAACGATGTAGAAGATGAGGATTTACAAGTTTCTAAATTCAACTCTTACAAATTAATTAATCACGGAAGAAGCCCTAAAAACCCACTTTTGGTTTACGAACAAAACTTTGATTTAGCCGATGCTGTTTTTGAAAGTGCAGATAAAAAGAGTATTTTCATTAATGCAGGCTCATTAATTGGAGGTCAAATTACATTAAAAGAAAATCAAATGAAACGCTATACAAACATTGATTTTCCTAATGCACGTACAATAAGCAATTCAATTGAATTTACAGTTCCTGAAGGTTTTACAGCAGTTAATTTAAAAGATTTTGAAACTAAAATTGACAATGAAACGGGTTCTTTTATTTCAAGCGCATCATTAGTTGGAAACAAAATAGTTATTAAAACGAGCAAAGTTTATAAGCTTGAAAAAGTGAAAAAAGAAGATTGGGGTAAGATGGTTGATTTCTTAGATGCAGCGTATCACTTCACACAAAAGAAATTGATACTATCAAAGCAATAAACTATTAAAATGTATAATAAAAACAAGATTAAACTAATTAGTATTTTAATAGTTTTATTATCACAATTTAATATTTATCTAATACTAAAAAAACAATCTGAAACACAAAGTATTTACACTTGCATAGGTATTTTTATTAGTATTGTTCAGATCATATCTGCAATAATAATCTGGAACAACAAAAAAATAGGATTTATACTTTATTTTATAAGTGTGTTTCTTTTTTTTATATTCTATACAATTGGTAACCAAGGGCTATTTCAATCACTTATACCAGCAATAATTTCTATTACTTTAGCTCGCGAGTTTAGAAATTCTAACTAAAAAGGAGCGAACTAAAAAGTAATCATCAAAGCTGTAGCTGCAAAAATATCATTTGGAGTAATTCCTAAATGACGTACAAATATTTCGTCTTTGCTCTTAAACCCTCTTCCTTCAAAACGTATAGTGGCATGCTCATTAATATGATAATCAAAATTTAATGATGCACCAAAAGTATCAAAGCCATTTGCAGTTCCAGTTGATATAATAACTCCATTTTGATCTTTAAAATACTCCCCTCTTAAACTGAATGAATAATGGCTTTTTGGGGTATATTTAAAAATTACAACAGGAGTGTACCAACAGTAATAACTTTTACTGTACTTTTTTGTTTGTTGAACTCCTATGTCAAAGGCAGCAGTAATTCCAAATTTAGCTGATAAATTATAAATTGCGTATATATTATGAAAATAACGCATTTTACGGGTGCTATCAGGGAAATCATTTCCAACAAAAGAACTACTATTTAAAGTTAACTTATCATTTGGTTTATAAATTATTTGGTGACCAAATGCTGGAGTGCTATTAAAATCAACACGTTGTATTCTTTGCCATCCGTTTAATAGTAGACCAGTGAGTGTCCATTTTTCATTATTGCTTGTGTAGGTTACTTTGGCTCCACTTTCAAAGTAAGGAGAGTTATCCGCCATTAAACTTCTTGTTAAGGCCCAGCAATCTTTACCAATTGCACTTTCAAAACCGATGTGAGAACTAAATACACCTGCATCCAACCATATATTTTTTTTCTTCGAAATTTTATATCCCACTACAGCCTCATAAATATTTTTTAAAACACCAGGTTCTGCTGATAAATTTGAATTACTATATGTTCCCGTCATCATTGCCAAACCACTTCTAATATTATCCTTATTATAAGCCATTTTAACAAATCCTATATTAATATTAAACTCATTATGCCTATTATGTGAATATATAAAACTTGGGCGTGTGTGATTTTGTGGTTCATTAAAATCATACAAATAATAAGCTTCTAAATATCCACTAAAACTTAGATGTTTAATAATTGAGTCGGTTTGAGCCTTTAAATTAAAAGAAAATAAACAGGCAAGAAAAAGAGAAATCTTCGCTATTCGCATAATAATTGAATTTGTAATACAATTATAGCAAAAAAACTAATAGTGTAGCATGATTAATATGTGCCACTCTCCAACAAAGTAATAGTCCCCTTATCAGCATTAATTTCTACCAAACAACCTATTGGCAAAGTGAGCTTGTTTTCAATATGACCAATTGCAGCGCCATAAAAAGCAGGAATACCAAGTGGTTTAATGTGCTGTTCAATAACTTCCATTGTGGTAAATGCCTTTAAAGGTTCTTCAGCATCACATTTGGTGCATTTACCAAAAACAAAGCCGCTTATACTATCCAATATTCCAGCTAATTTCAATTGAGTTAACATTCTATCAATTCGATAAGGCTCCTCCTTTGCTTCTTCTAAGAATAAAATTTTATTCTCCCAATTTGGTAAATACTTGCTTCCAATTATTCCTGTCAAAACACTTAAATTTCCTCCTATCAAATTCCCTTTAGCCTTTCCTGCATTCAAGGTAATAATCTTCTCGTCTATTGATGGATTTAAAGGATAAACTACTTTTTTTGCATTTACAACAACATCCTTAAAAACTCCATAGGTAAAATCATTCCAACCCGAATTTCCAACGGGACCATGAAATGTAAACAAACCTGTTTTAACTTGTATTGCTATCAAAAGAGATGTTATATCACTAAAACCTATGATTACTTTAGGATTTTTTGAAATGCTAGAGTAATCAATTTTATCCAAAATACGTGCGCAGCCCCAACCACCTTTCATACAAAAAATACCGTTAATATTTTTATCAGCAAAAAAAGTATTTATCTCCTTGGCTCTTTCATCATCAGTACCTGCAAAATAGCCACTTTTCTTGTAAAGTGTATCTCCTAAAATTACTTTAAAACCAAACCCTTTTAAAATAGTAGTAAATGTTTCTATTTGCTTTTCGTCCCATACAGCGCCTGCTGGAGATGTTATAGCAACCGTATCTCCAGCTTTTAAGCGATTGGGCTTAAATGGAGCCATTTTATCAAAAGAAAATTGTACGCTACTCAAAGCACTTTTGGGAGCAACA
>CAZRUA010000129.1:0-8718 GCA_964603125.1 uncultured Flavobacteriaceae bacterium
CTTTAAAATTAGTTTGTATAAAATTGAAAAGCAAATTCATTTTTTCCTCGTCTCTTTCCGAAAACACAAGAGTCAACATTACTTCGTTGGTGGTGCTGGTTCTTATGATAATGTTGCGCATCAAGCCAATTCTGTCTCTCACAGCATAAAAACTAATATCGTTTTTTATGGCAAAATCTTTAATAGCTAACCTAAGCGCGTTGCTTGGCTCGGGCTGTAATAAACATTTTTTGATATCTAAAATTTTGTCAAACATTTTTGGAATATGAAAGCCTAGGGCCAAATCCTTTTCAATGTTTAAATCTGATTTTATTTCTTCGGGAGTTAACCAGCGTTTAGGGGCAAATGTAAACTCCAATTTATTACGATAAAAGTAATTCTCTTTTGAGCCAATTATTGGGCTTATTTCGGGTAATTCAACTTTTGCAATACGTGTTAAAGCATCGTTTACTTGTTTAAATTTAAATCCAAGTTGAGCCTCATATTTTAAGTTTTGCCATTTGCAACCGCCACAAACACCAAAATGCTCGCATTGTGGTTCAATTCGGTTAGGTGATGGACTAATTAATTTATGTAAACGCCCTTCGGCTAAATTCTTCTTTTTCTTGTATATGTATACATCGCACACATCGCCAGGTACCGCACCGTCAATAAAAACAACCATTTCGTTGTGTTTAGCAATAGCTTTTCCTTCAGCCGAAGTGTCGATAACCGTTAAGTTTTCGAGAATGATATTAGGTCGTTTTATTTTCATGCCAAGTGTTTGTTGTTCCAAAAATGATTTCTGCGCAAAGATGCAAAAAATCAAGGATTTCAGGCTTAGGAATAAGAATTAAAACATAAAAAAAATGATTATTTTAGCCAAAAAAATGAATATGCAAATAGGAGTTATTGGTTCGGGAGCAATGGGTAGCGGAATTGCTCAGGTTGCTGCAACTGCAGGACATAAAGTTTTTGTTTACGATACAAACGTTGCGGCCTTAGATAAAGCGAAAGGAAATTTAGATAGTACTTTAAAAAAGTTGGTCGAAAAGCAAAAACTAAGTCAGGATAAGGCAGATGCAATTTTTGGCAATTGCAATTTTGTGAGCGATTTGAAAACCTTTGCCGCTTGTGGATTGGTAATAGAGGCTATAGTTGAGAATTTAGAAATAAAGCAGCAAGTGTTTACTCAGCTCGAATCAATAGTTGATGAGAATTGTATTTTGGCAAGTAATACATCATCTTTATCCATCACATCCATTGCAAGCGCTTGTTCAAAACCTGAGAGAGTTATTGGAATTCACTTTTTTAACCCAGCTCCATTAATGCCTTTGGTAGAGATAATACCGGGTATTGCAACTAAAAATAGTATTACTGAGCAATGCAAAATGCTGATTACATCTTGGAAAAAGGTAACAGTTATTGCTAAGGATACTCCAGGCTTTATTGTTAATCGTATTGCTCGTCCGTTTTATGGCGAAGCAATGAAAATATATGAGGAAGGTATTGCAAATATTGCTACTATTGACTGGGCGATGCGCGAGATTGGTGGTTTTAAAATGGGACCTTTTGAGTTAACTGATTTAATTGGACACGATGTAAACTACACAGTTACCGAAACCGTGTGGAAACAATTTTATTTTGATCCACGTTTCCGACCATCTTTATGTCAGAAAAGATTGGCTGAAGCGAAGTTTTATGGAAAAAAATCGGGCAAAGGATTTTATGATTATAATCATCCCGAAAATAATCCAGTTGCTATTGAAGATAGAGAAATAGGTGAAGAGATTTTTATGCGTATCATTTGTATGCTTATTAATGAGGCTTGCGATGCCTTATCTTTGAACATAGCATCTAAAGAAGATATTGATTTAGCAATGACTAAAGGGGTAAATTACCCAAAAGGCTTGCTAGAGTGGGCAGATGAAATTGGTGTAGATAAAGTTTATCATACGTTATTGAATTTGTACAACGATTATTTGGATGATCGATACCGCCCTTCTATTCTGCTAAAGCGCATGTCGATAGGCAAGAGTTTGTTCTTTCAATTTAATTAATTATATTTGTTTTAATAAACCAGAATTTTAAGCCCCTATGTTGAAGAAAATTATTACCGCAGTAGTTATTGCAGCTAGTTTTTTAACTGTAATTTATTCGTGTGAAGAAGATAATAGCAAGCCTACCACAGAAGTTGGTTATGCTAGTCAAAACACCTCTACAGGTAGTAATCCTAACCCAAATTCACCTACATCAACGGGTGCTGTTGTAACTACTACAGCTACGCCTCCGCCAGCTACTGCTGGAAGTATTACAGTTGATACTTATAATTCATCTGTTGTAAGTGCAACTTGCGGAACTGTTAGTGGAACTTATCAAATAAAAGGAACTTCAAGTGGAAATTATATTGATGTTAGATTTTCTACTACACCAGTAGCAGGAAGTTATACGATTATCCCTAGTGGCGCTTTAAATTCAAGTAATTGCAAGGTAACAGGTTTTGATGGGAATGATACTCATATTGGTCAAAGCGGTACAGTGGTGGTTACCTTGGTTTCAGGTAAGATAAAAATCACATTCTCTGCAATTCCAGCAATTAATTCAACTACAAGCGCAGTAACAGCATTGTCGGCAAATATCACTTGTCCGTAATTAAATATAATTTATAAATTTGAAGGTTGCCACTAAAACGGCAACCTTTTTTTATTCCTTGGAAAAGCTAATTAAATATTTTAAAAGTCAATATAGCTTGGATTACCGCGCCTTAGCCATAATGCGCATAGGTTTGGGTGTATGCTTAATTTTAGATATTGTTTTTAGAATTGTTCATCTAACCGCTTTTCAAACTGGTGAAGGTGTTTTGCCAATTAGTTGTTTTGGTAAGGATTATATGACAATGCCTTATTTGAGTCTCCATTCATTAAATGATTCATATTCCTACCAGTTGGGCTTAGCAATCATTGCAATGGTATTTTATTTCCTTTTTTTAATTGGCTATAAAGCCCGATTAATGGCGTTTTTTAGTTGGTTTATGCTTTGTAGTTTGCATGCGCGCAATTGTTTTGTGTTGCAGGGAGGTGATGAGTTGTTAAGGTTTGCTTTGTTTTGGTGTATGTTTATGCCTATTTCCAATAGATACTCCTATGATTCAAGAATTAGAAATTCATCCTTAATTAAAAACGATTATTTTCATGTGCCTGCTCTTGGTTTGGGCTTGTTGGTTTTCTCAGTTTATTTTTTCTCGGCTTTGCTCAAAACATCTACTGAATGGCGCTCGGAAGGCACAGCATTATACTATGCTTTGAGCATTGATCAAATGACTTTTCCATCCGCAAATTTAATTTACCATTCTCCGGCTTTGTTAAAGGTGTTGAGTTTGTATGTGTTTTATTTGGAGCTACTCGTGGGCTTTCTGTTTTTTATTCCGTTTAAAAATAATTTGTTTCGAACCTTAGGAGTTGTTTTAATCGTTACTCTTCATTTAGGAATCGCTAGCACCATGATGGTAGGTCTATTTCCTTTAATAGGAATTGTAACAGCGATTGGTTTGCTGCCAGGTAAAACAATGGACTGGCTGGAGCCTAGGTATATAAAGGTATCTGCCGGCATTAAAAAAATGTTTCCTTTAAAGTTTAAAACTCAATATTCCAACGAACAAAGTTCTATTGAAGTGGTGCGCGAAAATTATTATGTTCAATTGGTGAAAAATAGTTTTTTGTTTTTTGTAATTGCTTTTAGTGCTTTGTGGAGTATTGCCAATTTAAATGTTGGTATTATCGTGTCGCCGCGTTTTAAACCTATGGCTGACTTGCTGCGCTTGGAGCATAATTGGGGAATGTTTTCGCCAAGTGTCTTTAAAAATGATGGTTGGACGGTGGTGGAAGCTAAAACCACTAAAGGAGAACTGATTGATATAAATAACAATGGAGCTAAGTTAAGCTTTGCTAAGCCTGCACAAGTTTTAAATTATTATAATGGCGATAGATGGAGAAAGTATCAAGAAAATATGTTGAATGATTCGTTTGAAGCCTTGCGCAAGCATTATGGATCTTATTTATTTAACAAGTGGAATAGTGAACATAAAGACAATAAAATTGTATCTTTAAAAATAATTTATTGCAAAGAAGAAACAGCTCCTAATTATAAATACGTTAAGCCTGTAAACGATACACTTTGTGTTTATGAACCAAAATAAACGAAACATATTATTTTATATTCTTGTTTCATACATACTGCTGCAATTTATTTGGTGGGAAGTTTTATTGGTAAAACAATTGCGCCAAATTAGCGATGAGAAACAGAAAATAGAGGCTTTGTCTACGATAGACGCATCCGATTTACAAACTAAAATTGAGGTATTAGAAAAACAAAAGTTCAACAAAACCTTAATGATAGTTGGCGAAGGAACGGTGTTTTTAATTATTCTTACTTTAGGAGTGTACCGAGTATACAAATCGGTTAAGAAGGAAAAGGATTTACATAGTAGGCAAAAAAACTTTTTATTTTCAATCACACACGAATTAAAATCCCCATTAGCCTCATCTCGCCTGCAATTAGAAACTTTGTTAAAGCGCGAATTAACACCAGAGCAAAGGCAAAAGTTGCTAAACAACTCTTTGAATGATATTGATAGATTAAACGCCTTAGTCGAGAACTTGCTATTGGCGGCTAAACTAGATGCGCAAAACGATTTGTTGAACAAGGAACAGGGTAATTTGTCAGATTTGGTGCAATCCGTTTATGATAAAGTTTTGGTAGTAAACACAAGTCATGCTTTTGAATCTGATATTGAAAAAAACATTTTTTTTAATTTTGATAAAGTGGCATTCACTTCCATTTTAATTAATTTATTGGAGAATGCGGTAAAATATTCTTCAGCTAGTTCAAAAATAAAAGTAAACTTGAAATCAGCAGCAGGGAAAATTACTTTATCAGTTGCCGACGAAGGCGTGGGAATTGATGCAAAAGAAGTAGAGAAAATATTTGAGCAATTTTACAGAGTAGGCAATGAGGAAACCCGCAATAGCAAAGGTACTGGACTAGGATTGTATATTGTTAAGCGATTAACCCAACAACACAACGGAAAAGTAAGCGTAATTAAAAACGGAGCAAAAGGAAGTGTTTTTGTTTTGGAATTTTTGAATTAGCGCAGTATCAAATTATTAAATTAATAAAATTACATTTGCAAAATAAGTTCTGGTTTTGCATTTTCAAGAAATATACGATACATACAAAAAGTTAGTTTTTAACTTGGCGCTTCAGTATGTTCAAAATTACGAAGATGCTGAAGAAATTACACAGGACGTATTTGTGTCGGTACATATTTCAATCAACGATTTTAAAGGGCAATCAAGTGTTAAAACTTGGGTTTACCGTATTACTATAAATAAATCACTCGATTTTATTAAAGCTAAAAAACGAAAGAAGCGATTTGGTTTTTTTACTTCTCTTTTTCACGAAGAGAGCGGTGAAGTAAAACACGATTCACCTAATTTTAATCATCCAGGGGTTCAATTGGAACATAAGGAAGCTTTAGCCGAACTATTTAAGCATATTAATGATTTGCCTGATAATCAAAAAACGGCCTTGATATTGAGTAAGATAGAGCAAAAGAAGCAAGCGGAAGTGGCTGAAATTATGAATATGAGTTCAAAGGCTGTCGAATCGCTTATCCAGCGTGCTAAAACAAATTTGTTAAAAAAAATAGATAATAGCGAAGGAAGTAAAAAATAATAACGTCTAATACAATATAAATGCAAAATAATAATTTAAATATTGATTTGGAATTGCTTAGTAAAATTGAGCAAGTGGATGCACCTCATTTTTTAATGACACGCATTCAACAAAAAATTGAAAATAGAAAGGCTGATTTTTTAAAGCCACGTTGGGTTTTGGCAATTAGCGCCTCATTGATGTTGATAATCGCATTTAATTTTTTCTTGGTAAGCAACAGTGAACAAGAATCTAAATCAACGAGTAATGTGGTGCAAGCTATGAATATGGAAACAAACAATTCTTTATACTAATGAGTAAAGTAAGATTTTTAACCATTTTGGTCATCGCCTTGATTTTAGCTAATGTAGCGATGGGATTTTTTTTAATGAAAAGGAAACATCCACCTAGACCTGAACTAGGACCAAGAAATAGAATTATTGAAGCATTGAAATTTGATGAAAATCAAATTAGGGAATTTGATAAGTTAGTTGCTTGGCATCAAAAGGAGGTATCTGCTATTGATGAAAAAATTGTTGGTGTAAAAACAAAGTTATATCAGACCTTATTAAAAAGTGATAGTTCTAGTTTAAAAGATTCTTTGTTAAATGAACTTGGTAAAATTCAGGTTGATGTTGAAAAAACACACTACAAGCATTTTCAAGATATTAAGGCATTATGTAAGCCAGATCAACAAAAGGAATTCATGGCATTCGTTGATGAAATCAGGTATTTTTTTAGACATAGACCTGGTGCAAAAAATAATTTCGATCCAGCGAAGGAACCAGAAAAATAGATCGTCTATCTATACATAATCCTAAATAGTATGAAAAGAATATTTTTAATTCCAGTATTAGCTTTAGCTGGATTCAATGTGAAAGCTCAAACGAGTCCAGTTATTTCTTCTTGGTTAATAAATAGCTCAGGAACAACGGGTCGTCATTATGTAGCTGGTAATTCAACTGCAATAGTTGATGCAACATTAGCAAATGTGCAAACGGTGCAGTACTCAACCAATAATGTTTATGTTTCTACTAAAGGAATCCCAGCTTATATTACTGGACCATTTTTAGATGGAAATCCTTCATTAGCTTCAAGTCAAAACGCAATTTTTAAATTTCCTTTAGTTCCAACTCAAAATACTGGTACAGCTACTTCAACAGGTGGTGGGAATATTGGTGTTTTTATTAATGGAGTTGCTTTGTTTGATTATAGAGATGGTGTATCATGGAAAAATTCAACAGGAGCTTTAGCTGGTGGTCCACTTGGCGGAATGGGTGATGGTGTTTGGAATAGAGATGCTATTGTTGCTGAAAAAGCTGGTTTCGATTGTTCAAAAGGACATCCAGCAATGGGTAACTATCATCACCATCAAAATCCTAGTTCGTATAAATTAGATTTAAATGTTATCTCAACAATTTGCACCTTGTATGATGCAGATGGTTTATATACTATTGACAGTACTCAACATTCGCCATTATTAGGCTATGCTTATGATGGATTTCCAATTTACGGAGCCTATGGTTATGCAAATACAAACGGTACTGGTGGAATTGTTCGCATGAAGTCAAGTTTTTCATTAAGAAATATAACTGTTCGTACACATTTATATGATGGAACAGATGTTACTGATGGACCTGCAGTTAGCACAAATTACCCACTGGGTTTGTTTAGAGAAGATTATGAATTTATTGCTCAAACTGGTTCCGATTATTTAGATATTCATAATGGTAGATTTTGTGTAACACCTGAATACCCAAATGGAACCTATTGTTACTTCACAACAGTAGATGAAAACTGGAATTCTGCTTATCCATACGCAGTCGGACCAACTTATTATGGTGTTTATGCCAACCGAAAAGTTACTTCAATTACTGAAACGGTTACAACATATACTCCAACTGTTTCTTTACAAGAAAATAATCAAGATTACAGTTTAGTTGTTTTCCCTAATCCAAGCACTGATGCAATAGCAATTCAAGTAAATAGTTTAAACAAATCAGATTTAAAAATTGAATTGTATGATTTAACTGGTAAGTTGTTAAAGACTACAATTCTATATCAAGGAAGTACTTTAGCTTATTTTGACACAGCGGATTTAGCTTCTGGTGAGTATCTTGTAAAGATGCTTGATGGTAAGGGAACGGCAAAGAAAATAGTAATTCAGAAATAATTAATTTGTAATAAAAAAAGTCCCGATAGATTATCTATCGGGACTTTTTGTTTTATTCATTTCTAAAAACAATCTTATTATCAAACGAATCAAGAATTATTTTCTTATCCTTTTTTATCGCGCCAGATAATATCTGTTTCGATAACTCATTCAATACACTTCTTTGAATAACTCTCTTCACTGGTCGTGCACCAAACTGAGGGTCGTATCCAAGTTGTGATAACCAATCTACCCCATGCTCAGTATAAGTCATTTCATAGCCTTGATCTTTTAACATGCTGATTACGTGTTTTAATTGTATCTCAACAATTTGATGCACATTATCACGTGTTAAAGGCTCAAACATGATTACTTCGTCAATACGGTTTAAAAACTCAGGACGTATCGATAGTTTTAATAATTCAAAAACCTGTGATTTTGCTTTTGCTAAAACTTCTTCTTTGTTAAGCTCGGTTAGCTTATCGTAGTTTTCTTGTATAATATGCGAACCAATATTTGAAGTCATGATTACAATTGTATTCTTGAAGTTGACAGTTCTCCCTTTATTATCAGTTAATCGCCCATCATCCAAAACTTGTCATAATATGTTGAATACATCAGGATGAGCTTTTTCAATTTCATCCAATAGTATTACACTATATGGTTTTCGTCTTACCGCCTCGGTTAATTGTCCGCCTTCTTCATAACCAACATATCCTGGAGGTGCACCAACTAATCTACTCACAGCATGTTTTTCTTGGTATTCGCTCATATCAATACGAGTCATGCTGTTCTCATTGTTGAATAAAAACTCTGCTAATGCTTTTGCCAATTCTGTTTTACCAACACCTGTAGTTCCTCAAAATATAAAAGAG
>CAZRUA010000130.1:0-8596 GCA_964603125.1 uncultured Flavobacteriaceae bacterium
GAATCAGATTATTATAAAATTATTGGCGACCCAGGCGCTCAAAATAAGGATACAGTTAGTATTAAAGTTAAAAAAGCAGGACCACCTAAACCATTATTTCAAGTAGGAATTCCAGGTTATATTGGTAAAACAGAAATTCCATTAAATGCACTTGTTTTAAGCGATAGTATTGTAGTTTGGAAAACAACCAAAGCAAGTTTATCTAATTTAAAGATTAAACAAATGTCTGTAGAGATTTTGACAGAAGTAACTTTGCACGAATACAATTTCACCTCCAATAAGTTTTCTAAAGAATTGAAGTTGGTTTTTTCTTTAGTTAAGCCTAACTCAAAAGTTTATTTTTCTAATCTTATCGCTGTTGACACTGATGGAACTGAGCTAAAACTTGGAAGTTTTTACTATAAGGCTAAAAAATAAGACTTGTTAAAAACTGATTCCTGTTCATTACTTGTTGATATTTAAAGCCATAAAAAGCCCTTGTTAACATTGGCTTCATGATTACTCAATACTTTCTTAATAAACCTAGCCTATCTTTACTCTCGTTGCAGCCATGCTTAAATAACATTACCATGCGCCGACACAAAAAGCTAAAGCCAATGTGGGATACGGTTTGCCAATAAGCACAAAATGGGTTAAAAGTCAGATCTTAGGGTCTGACTTTTTTGTTACCAAGTTAATACTTGTCAATCCATTTATTATCCCGTTCTTTGACCTATGATATTAAGTAATTTAGAGTCTTTTCAGGCCTTAGCTAGTAATAGTAACAACAAAGTTGTGCAATTTGAATTTGAGTTTATTAAACTAGTGTTCAATTGTATTTTCATACCACAGTCAAAAGTGTTAATAATCAGTAATAACGATCGCAGAGTAGCATTTGCAATCAATATAAAAGCTGATAATTCATTTAACACAAAAATACCCACCGATTTTTATGATGCCATTAAGGATTATTTGCTCGAGGAAATTGACTCTTATAAAATAACACCATTTTACGAAAAACTAAACGAAGTGCTTCCAAATGCAGAGCTCAGCGAAATAAGCGATATGGATGTTTTAAAGCTAGTTTCTTATACTTTTCATACCGACAAAGCTAAAGATGAGTGCGCTGGAGCACCCTATTTTAATGGCTGGAATTTGAACAAAGGGAAAAACAAAAAACCAAGTAATTTAAACTTAGATAAAACTGAAAGATACTTTGGTTTTGAAGTACGCGAACTTTGTCAGAAAAATAAAGTTACCTCACAATGGTCGGCAACTGCAACAGATAAATCCTTAGATATCTTAAAACTTAATGAAGTTATAGCCGAGATTTCTCAATAACTACTTCAACTTTTTAAAGGTTTCGTTTTTGCTATTAATAATGATGTAGTAAGTACCTACAGGAAGTTTGCTAATATTAGCTTTTGTGGATTTACCTTCCAATAATTTTTTACCATTTTGATCCCAAATTTCGAATTTGGTTTTGGTTTGAAAAGTAATTTTTTTGTAATCTTCGGAAATAGTATAATCTTTCTTTTTATCATACAAACCATTCTTAATCAAGTAAAATCTAACTCGAGCATAACCTAAACTAGGTTCTTTTTTAGTAAAGATTAAACTTGTATCCGAAATTGATTTAATACCATAAGCACCATTAAAATTACTTCCGGTAAATGTTCCTGGTATTTTAAGTAAGCTGTGATTAATCAATTTTGGTCCCATTTTCGACCATTTATCGTTGGTGTTTAATAGGCTATCTTTTCCGTACTTAAGTGTGAAATCATAGCTCGAAAAATCTCGAACCTGCTCAGTTGAACCATAAGTTGTAGTTTGTTTAGTAAACTGCCACTCATTGGCCATTAAAAGTTTTATAACCGAATCGTTAATGTTTATAGCTTCTTCATCGTTTATCTCATCGGAAATCACAGGCTGAGCCTTCATTCCTAAAAAGGAAATTAGAAGTAAAATCGTTAATGATGACTTCCATTTCATAAGCTATAACAAATGTAGTAAATAAATTAACAATTCGCAATAGTATTAAAAGACAGTATTAACGTTTAAATCACTTCAAATTCCAACCTGCTTTAACTAAAACTGCCTTACATTTAACGCAAAACTCCTTTTCTTCATCCGTATTATTCTTTCCTTTGGCATCACGCATAAAACAAGTTTTAACCGGACAATGCGGTAAGCCTTGCGTATGGCCTAATTCATGAATTGCTACTTTAAACAACTGCTCTTTTACTTTTGTTTTATCCAAACGAAAACTAGAAGCCACACATGATTTCCCAGGACAATAACCTAAACCCATTACACCCCAATCCGGATATTTTCCGTTTGTGCAACTAATATCCTTTGAGGTTAATCCCATTTTTAAATGATGATTTATTGTTATTTGCGACAAATATTCAATAATAGTATCTGCTCTGTAGCGCAAACGCTTGTTAAATGCTTTCTTTGGAAGTTCTATTCTAGGCTTCACTTCTACTCTATCGTAAATCTTTTTTAATTCCATTTCCACGTAAGTTAAGTACGAATCAGGTAAATCTTCAAATGGCTGTATTTCAATGGTAATAGCTTCAACTGATTGAATTGGCGGTTTTGCTTTATCATTGGTTACTAAATTCGTGTGCGAATTCTCATTACACGAAAACAAAATAAAAATATTCAAAGTGAGAAATATAGAAATTAGCAATTTCATTCAGCATAAAATTAAACCAAGCAGTAGCAAGTAACAATTAATTGGTCATAAACTTTGTTAATTCAAATTATTAAGGCTTAAACTAAAAGTTTAACTTTGTAGGAATGAATAATTACATCATCCGAAATACTTCTATTAACGACATTAGCGAAATCTTAAACCTTTATGTTTCCGTTAGTTCACAAAAAGCTGCTTTAGCTCGTAAACCCAGCGAAATAAACGAAATCTACATAAGTAATTTCACTAAAAAGGCAATAGAAAATGGACTTCAGTTTGTGGCAATAGATATAAATGATAATAGTTTGGTAGCCGAAATTCATTGTTATAAGTTAGAACCCAATGTATTTAGCCATGTTTTAAGTGAATTAACCATTGCGGTTCACCCTAACCATCAAGGAAAAGGTTTAGGAAAAAAACTGTTTACGCACTTGCTCAATCATGTTAAAGAAAGCAGAAAAGATATTTTACGAGTGGAACTAATAGCTCGCGAATCGAACCAAAACGCTATAAAAATGTACGAAAGTATTGGCTTTGTGAAAGAAGGACGATTTGAAAAACGTATCAAGCGCGATGATGGTTTATACGAAGCGGATATTCCCATGGCTTGGATGAATGGTTAGAATATTGTATAAACTTGAATTTGTAATTTAGATATTTTTAAGGAGTTGCTCGGATAGCGTAAAAGAGTTAATAGGTACCACATGAAAACAATAGATAAAAAGGAATATTACAATAAAATAATTAAGATGATTGATATAGCTATTATTGCCTATTCAGAAAAAGGGGATAAATCTATAACTTCAAATTTTTTGCCTTTTTACAATTCTTTAAAAGATGATTTAAAAATAAAATCAAACCGATTAAGTTCATTGAAGTTTTACGAAGAACAAGCTTTAACTTATTTTCAGGAAGGCGCTGGAAAAGTAGTTGAGTTGTTTTGGGAAAAGATAAATGATGCAAATATTGATTATAAAAGAGAGAATAAATTATTAAAAATATTAGGACGAAAAAAAATAAAAAATGAAAGTGAGTATCATTTAGCAACCGATGCAATGTTGCCTCAGTTACAAATGGGGATAATTACTCAAACCGACTTCGATAATTTGAGCCGTATGATAGGTGATTTTGAAAATAAACACAGCGAACATTAGTTCGCGTAACCCTGAAATAGGTTTACACAAACCTAAAAAAACAGAAAAAAAACCACATTAGCGATGTTTGAGGCCGCAAATATAATCCGTGAAATACAAAAACATAAAACAAAAAAGCCTCACACTTTTCAGTAAGAGGTTTTTTTTTAATATTATTTTATTAAAGATTTCCTAAAGTTTTAATTAGATTATTGAATTTAAATTATTTATCGGATGCGGAATTATTAAAAATAAAATTGTTTGCGTAGCTAACTAATTCCGTTGCCTTTTTTGTCCCTGTTTTAGCGTAAATGTTTTGTTTATGATTTTCAACTGTATTTTTCGAAATCTTTAGTACATCAGCAATTTCCTTGCTAAGCAAACCTTTAGTCAGTAATTGCAGTACTTCTAATTCACGGCTGCTAAGTGCTTTTTGGGGATTCAATAATTTTAACTCAACTTGTTCCTCTTCGCAATAATACATTGTACTATCTGCGGTACTAGAATCAAATATATATAAAGCACACTTTGCTTGCCCAACAAAATGATTTATTTCAGTAATTCGACAAAGTAAATAATGAGGTAGATTATTTTCGTAATACATTTGTGGATAGTCAATCATACGCCAAGTATATTTTTGGTTTGCGTCAACCATTCTAAAAACTATGCTCGCTTTAATTTTATTTCTAATACTATCTTCTTTCTGTGCCAAAAAACCAGCAATAAAAACAATATAAGCTTTCATTTTGGCTACATCAAGCGGATGAATCATTGCCCCAATTTCCATTGGATGTAGACCTAACCATTCTTTTTTTGTCAGAGGAGATGCACTTTCGCACTCCCCACCTACTTCAACAATATGTCCTTTTATAAAATCACCCACAAACCAAATACTAGGTGAGGCGCTAAAATTTTCGAGTTGTTTAATGCTATCTCTAAATAAAACTTTCCACTCCTTTTTAGGTTTATCAATCTTTTTATCGTAAATATCATTGAACTCTTTGGCATCAACTTCCAACAGTTTCTTTACTTTCATGGTTTAATCTTAATTTTAATAATTGAAAATAACAAAAAATAAAATACTTTCTCAGTTCAAAAGCACAGACTTATTCACTTATATCAATTTCAATTTCTGGAAGTTTCAGTTTTAATGCATCTAATTGGTCTTGTTTTATTTTGTTGGATACATATAATTTTGTTAATGAAGTACAGCTATGAATAGGTGTTAAATCACTTACACTAATGTTTTCAATTCGCAATGTTTTAAGTGCTGTCAAGCTTTTTAAACTGGAAATGTCAGTAAGTTTGCAGTCAGAAAAATATAGCTCTTCTAATAAGCTTAAATTAGCAATACCGCTTATATTAGTAAGACCAGACCAATTCGCATCAATTCTTTTTAAGTTTAAACAATTTTTTAAAAAATTAAGATTCGTTATTTCACTGCAATTTGAAAATTCAATTACTTCAAGACTTGTTAATTTCGATATTGGACCTAATAAAGCGTCTTTGGCCTGTGGATTCATATAAATGTTCAATTCCTTCAAATTCTTTAAACCTGCCAAAGGCTCGTAGTTTGGAAATGTATGGTAAGCGCCGTATAAATCAAGTTTCTCTAATAAAGGTAGATTTTTTATAAAACTAATGGAAGATACATCAGCCATGTATAAACTTAATTCTTTTAACTTGCTCAATTTCCCTAAACCGTCGGTATTTCCAACTTTTGTTGCATAAAAAGTCAAGGAAACCAATTCCGTTAACTTTGAAATGGGTTCAATGTCCAATTTAGAATCTTTGGTAACGCTAAAACTGCTAATTTCTAAAGTGTTTAAATTTTTTAATTGAGCAATCGCACTCAAATCTTTTATTTGCTCATTTCGAGATTTAATCTTAAAATTTTGAATCCAATCCATTTTACAAATTGCATCAAAGTCCTTTTGAGAGCATTCACTTTCAATTTCAACCAATAATTTTTCTTTATCCTTTTTGGCATTTATTTCCGCGATGGCTTTTTCAGTAAGTTTTTTCACAGAAAAGCTGTAGCTGCTAATTTTATAATCATTTTGTGCTACCACCAAATGGATAGACATGTAAAGACATAGAATGTTAATCAGTTTCTTCATAAGAGTTATTTTTTATTACAAAGTAAGTCACTACAAATACGGTTTGCAATAGTAATTTATTACTAGTGTTTTTTTTAGTTAATCTCAAAAAAAGCTATGTTATCAGAGTTTAATCCTGAAATGGGTTTACACAAAACCGTAAATAAATAGGAGAATATTCGCTTCCATGTTGATTTCGAAACATTTTAAACAGAATATTTACGTAAAATTTGTAATTTAGATTTGGTTTAGGAGTTGCTTGATCTTAAATCAAAGTAAATATTTATAATATCGATTATAGGACATTAAATGGCTGTATATCTGAATCGTGCGCATTTTGACTTCATTCAAAATTTGATTACAAGAAATTTTCTTTTAAATTTAAGTTCTAATTATATCAAATAAATTTTCATGTTAAAAAAGTATTTCATTGAAGGCAAGTATATAATACCAATTAATAAATATTATCACGCTGTATTAGTTTCGTTTGTTTTTATGCTAGTTTCATTTCTTAGCATTGTTAACTCGGTTCAAATATTACTTTCAGATTCTAATATTTTTCCGCCAACCTTTTTCGTTGATGTTGCTGTATTTTTATTCTTTTCAAATTCATTTCTATGGTATCTATTTGGTGTAGAAACATTATGTTACTCTAAGGAAACAATAATAATTACTAAGTCAAATAGATTAATCACTATAAAAAGAAGAATAAAAATTAGTTCTTATGAATCAGCATCAATCAACCCTGTTGAATCAAAAATTCAGAATGTAGTTTATTTTAGTTCTAAATTTCGTGCCTTTCCTTTTTGGTTACAAATGGGGAAAGTAACTATAAATCGAAACAATAAGAGTTTTACAGCTTTTAACGGATTGTCTGACTTAGAATGCGTAGCTTTAATTAATGAAATGGACAACAAAATTTTTCAATTAAGAAAAAATGTTAACCATGATTCATAAACAATATCCCAAAAACAAAAAAGCCTCTCACTTTTCAGTAAGAGGCTTTTTTTATAATATTATTTTATTAAAGATTTCCTAAAGTTTTAACTCTTTGGATGTATTTAGTAATATCTCTAGCATCACTTGATTTTGGATATTCCTTTTGAATTTTCTCAAACATTGCTAATGCATCTGCATATTTTCCAGAAATTTCGTAAGCAATACCTGCTTTTTTCAAGAAAATTGGGCTTGTAAAATCATTTGGTTTGTTGTTAGCAGCTTTTAAGTAGTAGCTAATTGCATCATCTACCTTGTTTAACTCCATGTTAGCCTCACCAATTGCACCAATAGCCAATGAACTTACAATTACATCTTCACCATCAAATTTCTTTAATGATTCAATTGCTTTCTCATATTGTCCATCTTGCAAATAAGTAACACCAGCCATATAATTAGCTAAATTACCTTGGCTTGTACCGCTAAATTCCTTAGCTATGTATTCAATTCCTTTGGTTTTACCGTCGCCATTAAGCGCCAATTTAGCCGAATCACCTTCAAACAAAGCAAAAGTTTTATAAGCAGCATTTTGTGCTTTTAATTCTTGCTTAGGTTGGTACCATTTTTTATATGCTATAAAGCCACCAATAACAACAGCCAAAACAGCTGCAGCTATACCAACTTTCTTTTTATTTTCTTCAAAAAACAATTGCAAACCATCCAATTTATCTTGAACGTCAACACTTTCCTTTTTTGCTTCTTTAACTTCAGTCATAGTATTTTATAAAATTAGTGTGCAAAAGTAAAATTTTTTAACCGAATATAAAAATAAAGTTTTATCCACCTAAAATTGCCTATTTTTACCGCAAATACCATGTTTTTAAAAGAATTATCCCTTATCAACTTCAAAAACTACCACGAGGCCAAGATTTTGCCTAGTGCAAAAATTAATTGCTTTTTGGGAAATAACGGCATGGGTAAAACCAATTTGCTGGATGCGGTGCATTATTTGTCGTTTTGCAAGAGCTTTTTTAATGCTATTGATAGCCAAAATATAAAGCACGACCAGGGATTTTTTGTTATTCAGGGCACTTACAACAATGCTTTTAACGAAATTGACGAGGTGTATTGTGGTATAAAACGCAATCAAAAGAAGCAATTTAAGCGTAATGGAAAGGAATACGACCGTTTAAGCGAACATATTGGGGTTTATCCTTTGGTAATGATTTCGCCAATGGATAATGAGCTCATCATTGGCGGTAGCGAAGCCCGAAGGAAGTTCTTAGATAGTATCATTTCACAATACGATAAGGTATATTTAGAAAAACTAATAGCCTATAACCATGTTTTAACCCAAAGAAACGCTTTATTAAAGCAGTTTTCGGAAAGCAGAAACTTCGATTCGGTTACTTTGGAGCTTTGGGACGATCAATTGATAATGCATGGTGAGGGAATTTTGAAGAAAAGAAAGGAGTTTTTGCAGGAATTTATCACATTATTCAATAAAAACTATTCGTTTATCTCCGAAACCAACGAAACGGTCACATTAGAATATGAAGCTAGTATTGGCGATAAAGATTACAAAACGGCACTTTATACTGCTTTAAGAAAAGATCAAATTTTAAACCATACCACTGTTGGTATTCATCGCGACGACTTGGATTTTAAAATGAATGGTACAAGTTTAAAAAAGTTTGCGTCTCAAGGTCAGCAAAAATCACATTTGTTGGCTTTAAAACTAGCTCAATTTG
>CAZRUA010000131.1:0-8423 GCA_964603125.1 uncultured Flavobacteriaceae bacterium
GTTTCCTAAAAAAATATATTTCGAATCGGCGCTAATGGTAGAGAAACCAAAAGTAGTGGAATCAGGTAATTGAATAGACTTACCTGTTTTGGTATTTTTTAGTATGATGTGGTAATAATCCAACTTATAATTTCCTTTGGTTACATAATGTTTAAATTCAACTTGATGAATACCATCGGGAGCCATCTCAAATATTGATTTCTTTTCTACACTCAAAGCCATTGCCGATTTGTACATACGTGATAAACGCATGTTTGAATAATCGTAAGGTGTTTCGCTTTTGATGTAAGTCATTTTTTTAGTATCCAAATCAAACTTCATCATATCATTGGTAAAGCTTAATCTAACCTTTATGCTTTTATTGTCATCTTCAAACCAGCACGAATCGGCTTTAGTAATGGGATTATCTAACTTATATGTTAAGCTTCGTACTTCCCTACCCGTTTTCATGTCCCATATTTTAATCACATCAGAAGTATTGTGCACTGTTGCAATTAAACGATTATCAGCACTAAATATGGCTTCAACAGGAGCATTGTAACCAGCCGAAACAACCAAATCGGCATTGACATTCTGTGCAAAAAAGCCATTGAAACTCAAACAAGAAATAATGAAAAAAAATATTTTTAGTTTAGAACCGGACATAATAAAGCTGTTTTAATTACTAAGTAAATTTAAGAAATAATCGTTATTAGAGGTGCTTTTACAGCACTAAATTGGAGCTTAAATTATTACTTAGCTATTGAGGCAATCGTTCAAAAAACACGAAACCGTTTTTGCGGTATAGTTCTTTAAAATCTTTGTTTTCAGTAGCAAAACCATCTGCATCATTTATTTTTATTGAAATCAAAACAGGTTTGTCAATTTTTTCATGACACATCCAATACAAAGAAAACTGATTAAACATAAAATCTACCGAATGCCCTTGCTCTTTTTCTGCTGCCATTGAATTAACTTTTATAAAATTAAGCATGCTTGGCGAATTCAGTTCAGGCTTTTTGTTTGAGTAAAACAAATGGGCATAACTTTTATAGCCTGCCGTTTCAATATACACATCCTTGTTTTTATACTTCTCAAAAAACTCAATAGCAGCATTCTGAGAAAACTCTTCCACTCGTGGAACAATTAATACACTTAGTGCTGTTATAGTAAACAAGCACAAACCATAAAAAGTGTAAATAATTTTTGCTTTGTTTTGCGAAATCTTTATCCAAAAATAAATACCTCCAACTAAAAACATCAATCCAAATATCCACTCAATTCCTAGCCAATTGGCTTTTGCTTTAAGGGCTTCATTAGCAAACTTATCTTTAATCAAATGCCCTTCAATTAATACATTTTTAAACACATCAATTAAAGGCAACATTGTAAACACCATACCTAATACAATTACCAGCACCAATCCCGAAATTTTCATCCAACGTTTTACTTGCCACTCACCAATATAAAATTTATAAAATGTATAAGCTGCTAAAAAGCTTAACGGGAAATAACACATACTTGAATAATGCACTATTTTAGTTTTTACAATGGTAAACAGTATCAAAACCACCCAAAACAAAACTAGCATCCAGCGTTTTACATGACGCTGAAAAGGAGTATCGCTTAAACTTTTTTTATGTGAAGCAATAAAAAACAAACTCGAAGGAAAACAACCAATTAACAATACAACAAAATGGTACATCAAAAATCCACCATGTCCAGCATCTTTGGTTTGAAACAATCTTATTTGATATACGATAAACTCATTTATCACGACTCCATTACCACGCAGTATCTCAATTAAAAACCAACCAAACCCCGACACTAAAAATGCTAACAAAGCAACAAGCAAAAACTTTATTTGAGTAAGAGCGGCAAAACGTTTACTCATCCAAAATATTCCGGCACTTAAACCAACAATAAGTAATGCTACTGGACCTTTTGTTAGTACCGCCAAGCCAATACTTAAACCTACCACAACAGCTGTAATATAACCATATCTTCCAACCGGGTTATTGGTATGTAAGGCGCAATAATAAAGTGCAATAAACATAAACAAATTAAACCAAGGATCCATGATACCTGATTTAAAATAAAAATGTGAAAGGAAAGTTGCTCCATAAACCAATGCCCAGATAATACCAAAACGTTCATTGTACAACTTACGACCAAAAGCATACAAAACATTTAACGTAACTATTCCGCAAATTGCATTTGGAAAGCGAGCTGCAAATTCATTTATACCAAACAAATTCATGCTCAGCGCTTGCATCCAAATAAACAAAGGTGGCTTTTCCCAAAAGGGGTGAAAATTTAATTGTACATGTGAGTAATCTCCTGTAACAACCATTTCACGAGCACATTCAGCGAAATTAATTTCATCCCAATCAAATAAATGCACACTACCTAAAAACGGAATAAAAAACAAAGCCGCCAAAAGGGTTATAACTAAATGGTGTATTTTGTGTTTTTGCATTTTAAAATAATGAATTGTCAAATTTACTCAAAAACTCAGGCTTTCTTACATAAAATAAATAGTAATAAAGCATTATGCAAACACAAGCGATAAAGGAACCTGCTACCACATCCATTAAAAAATGTTGTGTTAAATAAATACGTGAAAAGCCAATAGTTATAGCTAAACCAAGTAATAAAACTTGAGTTAATTTACTCTTAGAAAGAAAAGCAATACCCACATAAATAGCAAAAGCTGCTGTGCTATGGCCCGAAGGAAATGAATTTAAAATATTTGTTTCAGCACCTTTTACTTCCTTTAAAGGAATACCAAGTCTTTCAAACACAAATAATGGGCGGTCGTAACCAGCGTCAAAAACAAAATTTTTTAAAATTTGAGTGATTAAAGCAGCCGTTAAAAAAACACAAAGTAAATACAATCCTTTTTTCTTATTAATTACTAAGGTTAAAGCACAAATAATAGCGGCTGTAATTCCGTCTCCAAGAAATGTAAAATACTTAAAAAAGGGGTCGACAAAAGGATTTCCCAATTGGTTATTAATAGATTGGTGAAATTGAATTTTATCAGTAGCCACTAAAACAATTAAGCTAGCAATAAACCAAACTAACAATAATGCAATAAGAAATTTAGGAAATTTATACCTCGAACTCAATTCCATACGGTTCAAATATAGGTATTATGTATAAATTAAAGAAATTGAAATGAAAAGGCTATTTATTTAATATCTTGTTAATTAATAAAAGCAAAAACGCCAATAATTAGGCTATTTTTGAGGCAAATTTAAACCAACAACTATGAAATTTTTTATTGATACAGCAAACCTTGCTCAAATTAAAGAAGCACAAGATTTAGGAGTATTAGATGGAGTAACTACTAACCCATCTTTAATGGCTAAAGAAGGAATTAAAGGACAAGATAATATTTTAAAACACTACGTGGATATTTGCAATATTGTGGATGGAGATGTTAGTGCTGAAGTAATTGCAACTGACTATGAAGGTATGGTTAGAGAAGGTGAAGCTTTGGCTGAATTACACCCTCAAATAGTTGTTAAAATACCTATGATTAAAGACGGTATCAAAGCAATTAAATACTTTTCAAGCAAAGGAATTCGTACAAATTGTACATTAGTTTTTTCGGCTGGACAAGCTTTATTAGCAGCTAAAGCTGGAGCTAGTTATGTATCTCCATTTATTGGTCGTTTAGACGATGTTAGCACAGATGGCTTAACTTTAATTGAAGACATCAGAATTATTTTTGATAACTATGGTTACGAAACCGAAATTTTAGCCGCTAGTGTTCGTCACCCAATGCACATTATTGCTTGTGCTAAAATTGGTGCTGATGTAGCTACTTGCCCATTAAGCGCAATTACTGCATTATTAAAGCACCCTTTAACAGATAGTGGTTTAGCGCAGTTTTTAGCGGATGCTAAAAAGTAATTTGAATTAACATTTAAAAACGAGATTGTCTCGAAACTATATTTTACTGATTAGGTTCTGAACCATTCGCTGCATCGAATCGGAATGACAGTAAAATATACTTCTAAAACAGTCTCGTTTTTTTTATGCCGTTCATACAATAAAACAATAGCGTATAAATAAAAACATTTATTTTAGTCCAAAATAAACACCATGAAAAAAATACTTGTTTTTGGCTTTATCTTATTTTCGATTTTAAGCAAGGCACAAACTAATTTATACTATCGTGTAAAAATTAAAACCAACATGGAGGGTTTAACTCTATTAGCAAAACAAGGTGTAGCTGTTGATCATGGCGAATACAAAGCAAACGAGTATTTTATTGGCGAATTTGATTCGCAAGAATTGGCACAAATTAAAGCTAATGGCTTTGACTATGAAATTTTAATCTCTGATTTAGAAACTTATTATGCCAATCAAAATAATGATGCCGCTAAACTTCAAGCAGTAAATTCAATTGCTTGCTCGCATTGCACAGATTATACAACACCCTCAAACTTTGCATTGGGCAGTATGGGCGGCTTTTTTACTTATCAAGAAATGCTGGATATTTTAGATTCCATGCATGCCAAATACCCTAATTTAATTTCTGCAAAACAAGTTATTTCATCAACCAACACTTGGGAAGGAAGACCTATTTATTATGTTAAAATAACTGATAATCCAACGGTAAACGAAAGCGAACCACAAGTATTATATACATCTTTGCATCATGCACGTGAAGCAGAATCATTGAGTCAGCTTATATTTTACATGTGGTATTTATTAGAAAACTATAATAGCAATGCCGAAATTCAATACTTACTAAATAATACCGAATTAAACTTTATACCCTGTGTTAATCCAGATGGTTATGTTTACAACCAAACAACAAACCCTAATGGAGGTGGATTATGGCGCAAAAACCGCCGAAACAATGGCGATGGAACTTTTGGTGTTGACTTAAACCGAAACTATGGTTTTACCTGGGGCTATGATAATACAGGTTCTTCACCTACTACAAACACAAACACCTATCGTGGACCAAACGAATTTTCGGAACCCGAAACACAAGCCGTGAGAGATTTTGTAAACTCAAACCAATTTGTTTTTGCGCTTAACAATCATACTTACAGCAATATGCTTATTTACCCTTGGGGACATGTTTACGACTCACTTTGCCCTGACTCCAGTTCATTTACGGCCTTTGCTCAACGAATGACTGAGTGTAGTGGTTTTAAATACGGTACCGCCGACCAAACAGTTGGTTATGTTGCCAATGGCGATAGCGATGATTGGATGTATGGCGAACAAACTACTAAACCCAAAATATTAGCCATGACACCCGAAGCAGGTGATGCAGCTGATGGTTTTTGGCCAGTATCAACACGCATAATTCCAATTGCTAAAAACACCATGGAACAAAATTTATATTGTGCCCGTGTAGTTGCTGCTTACGCTCATGTTAAAAGCCTTGAACCAAAAATTATTACTTCGGCAAATGGATATTTAAAATACAATATTCATAGAGTTGGACTTCAAAGTTCAACTTTCACAGTTAGCATTATTCCAATTGGTGCTCCGTTCCAATCTATTGGCGCTGCAAATGTTTACCCCAACTTAAATCACCTTGAATCGAAAACTGATTCAATAGCTTATACCATTAGCCCTAGTTTAAGTAATGGTACTTTAGTACAATACATCTTGCAAGTAAACAATGGCTTTTACGATAGCATGGACACCATTTCGTTTTACTATGGCACTCCTAGCCTTGCCTTTAATGATAATTGCAACAATACATCCAATTGGGTAGTGGGTACTTGGGGATTAAGCACCACGCAATTTACCTCAGCTACAGGAAGTATTACTGATAGTCCAACAGGTATGTATGCCAATAACGCTAACAAAAATATTACAACAACAAACAACATTAACTTAAGCAATGCAACAGCAGCAATACTTGAATTTAATGCAAAATGGGATTTAGAAAAGTTATATGATTACGTAGAAATACAAATCTCAACCAACGGAACAACTTACACACCACTTTGCGGAAAATACACCAGCATTGGAACATCTAGCCAAGATAACGGCAAACCTTTATTTGATGGAACACAATTAAATTGGGTGAGTGAAGAAATTGATATTTCATCTTATGTTGGAAACAATATTAAACTGCGCTTCAAATTGGTTTCGGATGGTGGAACAACAGCGGATGGATTTTATTTTGATGATTTAAAAGTAAAAGTATTTACCAATACCATTGGACTAAACGAAAACACAGTAACACCTATACAATTGATAGCAATGCCTAACCCTAGCAATGGCATAACAAATATTAATTACAGTTTAGCCAAAACTGCACAAAGCGCTAAACTAAGCGTGTATGATGTGTATGGTAAACTAGTATTAGAAGATAGATTAGCAAAAGATAGTAACCTGTATAATTTAAATTTATCGCAATGGGCCAATGGCATTTACATTGTGCGAATACTTGATAATACAGGAAATTCGAATCAAATTAAGATTGAGGTGATTAAGTAAGTATGTTATTTAGCGACACGTATCATTCGATAAAACAAACAAGCGAAGGACTTTTTAAAGATAGAGGTAGTAAATTTTTTGCTTATGCCTATCCAGTAAAAACCGAAAACGAAATTAAAGAACGTTTGTTAGAATTACGCAAGCTACACCCTACTGCACGCCATCACTGTTATGCTTACCGCCTAGGTGCTGACAAACAAAACTACCGAGCTAACGATGACGGTGAACCCAGCAACACAGCCGGAAAACCCATTTTAGGACAAATACAAAGCTTTGATTTAACTAATGTTTTGGTGGTTGTAGTTCGTTATTTTGGAGGAACACTTTTAGGGGTTGGTGGTTTAATTAACGCCTACAAACTCGGAGCCGCAGAAGCCTTAAAAAATGCCGAAATTGTTGAGCATTATATTACTTTTAATTACGAAGTAAAATTTCCAAGCGAAAACATGAATGATGTTTTACGAATTTTAAAAGACAAGGACTGCAAAATTACAGCACAAGATTATACCGATACCAACATTATACATTTTGCCGTTAGAAAAAACTACATGGATGAAGTAGAAAGTAGTTTAAAAGCGATACATACGTGTCGGGTAAAGGCCGTAGTGTAAATGAACCAATGAGTAGTGAAACAAATGAAAAACCTGGCGATAATTAATTTTACAATAATCCTCTTTCTGTTTTCATGCGATAATACTATTGATAAAAGCAACGATAGTACTAAAATTACAATGCAAGGCGATTGGTATAGGAATGAAGGCAATGGGGATTTATTACGACTAAAAATAACAAAAACAGAAGTATTTTCTTTATCCGAATCAAAAGAAAATTTTCATTTAACTCGATCTATTTTCCAATGTAAAGACGATAGTTTCTATCTAATAAATGAAAAAAACTACAATGAAATATCTAAGTATAAATTAATAAAACTAACAGAAGATTCTTTAACTTTTGAACAAGAAGGATTACTAATACATCGATTCGCTCGGATGAAAAATTGATGTTGTTTAAGAAAATAATTTAGCTTAATTTCCTTTACGATAAATTACAACTGTATCATTATAAAAATAAGCCCACTTATCTGATTTAGGAATTGAATCCCCTTTACAAATTTCGAAATTCTTAAACTTACCTTTAAGCTCATTCTTACCTTTATAAAACCCAATCTTATATCTCTTTGATGCCACATCACTATTCCAGCTTTTGAAACTAAAATAATACCCTTCATTTCTTACCATAACTGTGGCAACAAATCCAGACATTAGCTCTGTTATTTTTTTTGCAGTAACGGTTGAATATATTGGTTGAACCCATGGAGTATCTCTCCCTGCAACGATAACTTTTTGTAATTTAGGCAGATATTCTAAATCAAAATAAGTATGATTAATATTCATTGTATCTGCTATATGAATAATTTCTAAAATCTTCTCTTTGTTGTTAATTAAATCTGATTTAGCTTGTTTAATAACCTGTTCATTAGAAATAATCAAAGAACACGATATTAAGATAAAAAATACTAGAGCTCTTAAAAATAATTTCATAATTAAGATTAAAAAAGATGTTAGTTACAACTTAACAATAATTGACTCAAATTTGCAATCCATGGAACTACTAAATTGACTTAAAATTACAAAAAATTGGGCACTTAGGTAATGTTGTTTTGTTTTCACGGATTGTAAATACTTTTTAACAGGTTAAAAATTAGGTATATTCTCTTTAACCCACTTAAATAATTTTTGATTAGCATAAAAATATGTCCCTCCAAGACTATACGAATATCCATTATTCATTATTAATGAGGCTCTTTTTCCATCAGAATAAAAATCGATGAGCATTTTTATAACAAATGCATTTTTATTCTCCCTTTTTTCATCTTTACCTAATTCCATTTTTGAAAAGGCGTTCACTTTAGTGCTGTCAAACACAAATTTAGATTTTATATATAAATCTTTGGTCGTTCT
>CAZRUA010000132.1:0-8418 GCA_964603125.1 uncultured Flavobacteriaceae bacterium
TTTCCCGATGGTCTTTTAAAAAATCAAAAACTTTCGCAAAAAGGAATTTTAAAATCTCGCACTCGCATTACAACAAACAAAACTCGTGTAATTGGTAATAACCATCAAATACTGCGTATTGATGATGA
This sequence comes from uncultured Flavobacteriaceae bacterium, assembly GCA_964603125.1. Lineage (GTDB taxonomy): Bacteria > Bacteroidota > Bacteroidia > B-17B0 > Aurantibacillaceae > CAZRUA01. The sequence goes on from CAZRUA010000132.1 coordinate 129, forward strand.
AGAAGAACAAGATATTATCCCTAGCGAAACAGACCAATTGTTGCAACTAATTACTTTTGTTTTACAACACGATAAAATTGATGTCATTATTTTTGAAGATTATAACAAAGGTTTAATTACTCATAAATTAATTCAAAAAGTAATTGACCTAGCCAAGAAACGTGGAATACCTGTAGCGGTTGACCCTAAGAAGAAAAACTTTGCAAGCTACAAAGGAGTAACATTATTTAAACCAAATTTAAAAGAATTAAAAGAAGGTTTAAAAGTTGATGTTGACACAAGTAATTTAAAGGAATTAACACGTGTAATTACAAGCTTCCGTCACAAACAAAAAATAGCAACAGCATTAATTACTTTATCCGAGCATGGTATTTATACCGATTCGAGAACTGTTAAAGAATTAGTTCCTGCTCATGTTCGCAAAATTGCCGATGTTTCAGGTGCTGGAGATACGGTAATAAGTGTTGCTGCATTATGCACAGCGCTTAATTTACATCCAATTCTTACCGCTTCATTAGCTAATTTAGCTGGAGGTTTAGTGTGTGAGCAAATTGGAGTAGTTCCTATTGTAAAAGAAGAATTATTAAGCGAAGCCCTAGATTTAGAATTTGTAAAATAATATTGAAATAAAAACTAAAATAAAACCAAAATGCGACTAAAACTAACCACACTGATTTTAAGCTTAGCGGTATGTGCTAATTTAAATGCACAACAAACCGATTTTAAAGAAGGTGATCCGCAAGCAGCCGAGCAAAAATTACTACTAGGTAATTTTGATGAGGCACTAGATGCGTTTTTAAATCTGCATGAAGTAGAACCTAAAAACGAAAAATACATCTACAACATTGCGGTATGTTATTTAAATCTCCATCAAAACAAAACCAAGGCTATCCCCTATCTTGAGCTTTTGTCGCATAAACCAAAACACGATCCCAACGTTGACTATTTATTAGGACGTGCTTATCATTATGCAAACAAATTTGATGAAGCAATTACTTCATACAATAAATTTAAAACGAATGGAAAAGGTACTGCAGACAACTTAAAAAATGTTGATCAGCAAATTCAGTATTGCTTAAACGCAAAAGAGTTGATGAAATATCCTATTGATGTTAAGTTTGAATCTCTAGGGGATAACGTGAACAGTGAATACGCCGAAAATTACGCATTTATTCCAACCAACGAAGCATTTGTGATATTCAACACTAATCGTCCTGAAAAGGGTTCAGAAGCGCAAGCCAATGGCGATTTTAAAAACAGTATTTATGTTTCGGAAGTAGTAGATGGTAATTTTCAAAAAGCTTATTCAATTGGTTCTCCTATCAACAAAGGAAATACAGGTGAAGAAATTGTTGGCTTAAGTGCCAATGGGGATATAATGATTTTATACATTAAAGATGGTATCAAATCAGGTAACTTATACATTTCTAAAAAAGATGAAAATGGTAATTTTAAAAAGCCTGAATTACTAGATAAGAATATCAATTCAGCTTTTGAAGAAATTGCAGCATCCATCTCAAGTGATGGTAATATTTTATACTTTGCTAGTAACCGCCCAGGTGGTTTAGGTGGTACCGATATTTACCAAAGTAAAAGAGATCCAAAAGGAAAATGGGGTTTACCTACTAATTTAGGAGCAGATGTGAATACAGCACAAAACGAAGATTTTCCAAATATTTCGCCTGATGGGAAAACACTTTATTTTAGTAGTACGGGTCACTCAAGCATGGGTGGTTATGATTTGTTTAAAGTGAAATTTGATGAAGAAACACAACAATGGAAAAACGCTCAAAACTTAGGCTATCCATTAAGCACAACGGATGATGATTTAAACTTCCGTATCTCCCAAAACGAGCGTTATGGTTATATCTCAGGAGCTAGAAATAACACAACTAGCGATAACGATTTATACCGAGTTATTTTTAATGCGGTGGAAGCTGAGTTATCAGTAATTAAAGGTCAGGTTTTAGCAGAAGATGGCACACAAATTAATTACCCTGATGTATTAATTACAGTTACAAATGACGCTAATAAAGAAATAGTGGGTAATTACTTACCGAATTCAAATACAGGAAAATACATTATCATTTTAGCCCCTGGGAAATACACCTTAGATGTAGAACTATTTGACTTTAAAATTAAAACCCAGAAACTAGAAATAAAAGATAAGATATCGTTTGAATCGGAAATAGACATGGACTTAAAATTAGAGCACATTAAATAAGATTAAATTAACATTTGAAAGCCGAGTTGTGTTACAGCTCGGCTTTTTTGTTAATAAACTCGCAAAAAACTAAATAAAATTTAACGTATAGCGCTAAACTAAACTGATTTTTTACTACATTTATTCCAAATTCTAAGCTCATGAAAAATAAAAAACTAAACCTATTCATTGCATTAGGTATTGGTATTACAACAGCTTACGGTCAGCAATCAGCAAATGCTTCGGGTGGTAATGCCACAGGAAGCGGCGGTTCGGTTGCTTATTCAGTAGGCCAAGTTGTATATACTACTAACTCTGGTGCTAATGGATCAGTGGCACAGGGTGTTCAGCAACCCTATGAAATTTCAACTATTACTGGAATTGAAGCAAGCACGGGTATTAACATCAATGCAACAGCTTTCCCTAATCCAAGTGTTGATTATATTACATTAAAAATTTCAGACTACGACATTAGCAACCTACAGTATTCAATTTACGACGCCACAGGCAAAGTAATTGAAACAAAAAAAATAACAACTGCTGAGACTAAACTTAGCGTAGTTAATTTACCTGTGGCTACTTATTTTATTAAAATAAGTAATAGCGAAAAAGAAATCAAATCATTTAAACTTATCAAAAACTAATACTAAATCCCATGAAAAAACTACTTACATTTATTTTTATCATAACGTGTGCAGGTGTTTTTGCTCAAGCACCTCAAAAAATGGGCTACCAAGCTGTTATTCGTAACAGCAGTAACGCTTTAATTACATCAACACCTGTTGGAATGCAAATAAGCATTTTACAGGGGTCTGCTTCAGGAACACCTGTATATGTTGAAACTCAAACTCCTACAACAAACGCTAATGGCTTAGCAAGTTTTGAAATAGGAACAGGAACTGTTATTACAGGATCATTTTCAACCATTGATTGGGCAAACGGACCATATTTCATAAAAACAGAAGCTGACCCTACAGGTGGAAGCACTTATTCCATTTCGGGTACAACAGAACTATTAAGCGTTCCTTATGCTTTATTTGCAGCAAATGGAACTCCAGGACCACAGGGACCTGTTGGGCCGCAAGGACCACAAGGACCTGCTGGTATTGACGGAACAAATGGTGTAGATGGTGCAACTGGACCGCAAGGACCACAGGGCCCAGCTGGAGCAACAGGCGCTACAGGGCCTCAAGGACCTGCAGGTGCAACAGGTGCTACTGGACCTCAAGGGCCAATAGGACTTACAGGTGCTACTGGAGCTACAGGACCACAAGGTCCAATTGGATTGACTGGAGCTACGGGTGCTACTGGACCGCAAGGACCAACTGGATTAACTGGTGCAACAGGTGCTACTGGACCTCAAGGACCTGCAGGACCAACTGGAGCTACAGGAGCAACAGGTGCTGCTGGAGCTACTGGGGCTGCTGGAACAAACGGACAAAACTCATTAGTTAAAACTACTACTGAAGCTCCTGGCGCTAACTGTACAACTGGTGGTGTAAAATTAGAATACGGTTTAGATGCTAATAATAACGGTACTTTAGATGTTTCAGAGATAAATGCGACTCTAACAAAGTATATTTGTAATGGAGCTGTTGGAGCAACAGGTTCGACGGGTGCAACAGGTGCTACTGGACCTCAAGGACCTGCTGGACCAACTGGTGCTACTGGACCGCAAGGGCCAACAGGATTAACAGGTGCTACTGGAGCTACTGGACCACAAGGACCTACTGGATTAACAGGTGCTACAGGAGCAACAGGTGCTACTGGACCACAAGGACCTGCAGGACCAACTGGTGCAACAGGCGCTACTGGTGCTACTGGACCTCAAGGGCCTGCGGGAACTTCAACTGCTGCTACGATATGTTTAATTGCAACTAATACTGCCTCACAAACTGTAGCTTCGGGAACTCCTGGAACTGCAACTGCTAGTTTTAATAATATTCTTTCGCCACCTGTAAATGGTACATTTACTGGTAATACAACTTTTACTGCCAGTACTTCTGGAATATATTTAGTTAATGTAAGCTTAACCGGTAGTGGGGGGCAATCATCTGCAGTACTTAAAGTGAATGGGGTTGCAGTGGCTTATAGCCCTAGTGTTTCATCTACAAATTATTCTCCAGCTGCAAGATCTAATATGAGCATGGTAGTTTCTTTATCTGCATCTGATATAATTACTGTTGATATACGTAATGGGAACAGCACAACAGCTTTAACTGTATCCACTGATGGTAGTACGCGTTTGGTAATTACTAAACTAAACTAATAATTTAAAAATGTAAAAGCAACACTTTCGTGTTGCTTTTACTTACTTATAACTAAAAAGACCGTCAATTTTTATTGACGGTCTTTATTTTTTATATTATTAGCTTATTCTATGGTTTAGATGGATACAATCCGTTAGTGCATATAATATAGTTCATTACCAAATATGGTTGCATATTTGAGAAAGGCTGTCCTAAACCATTAGGTTGAACTTGAAGTGAAGAGGTATTAACAGTCATTCCGCTAGCATTAACTGTTATTGCGTTTGCGTTAAGCATGTCAGATCCGCTATTAGCAGATGCATATACCTGAGTAGTTCCGTCATTTCCTAAAAAATTACCGCTAGGGGAATCTGCTCCTCCAGAACTACTATTCACTTTCATTGTAGCTGTTATATTACCACTTACACTTGCTGTTCCTCCAATTACGTGATTATGAGAAGGCATTTGGTTAATACCAAGTGTCGTTGATTCTGTTCCACCTGTTGTTCCTTGCAAGTAAGAAGTTCCTGTTGCTGCAACACCTGCTGAAACTGGCACAGCACCTCTTAAATCAGGTAATTTAAAATTATTTATACCATCACCACCATAGGTTGTTCCCAAAACAGAAAACAAAGCTTGATATTGATTTACTGGCATTAGTTGACCATTGCAAAGTGCCCAGTTTTGTGGTGCAAAATTTCCTGCGAACAAAATAACTTGTCCTAAATAACCGTCTTCCATAATTTTTAGTTTTTAATTGTTATTAATTGATTGATTTGTTTTTATTTTTTTAACTTATTAATTTTTAGTAATTGTAACCTTATATATCTTGTTGGATGCAACCGTACTTCCATGACTATCACTGCAGCACTGATTAGATATTATTCCACCGTATATATAACCAACAACTTGTCCGCTAGTAAGCTTACTATAATCCATAATCTTATACTTACTATTGTAGAATAAACCCGCATCCACTGTTGGAATAAACACACTTTCGCTTCCAACAAAACCTGGCAAAGAACTAGGGTTCTGAAGAGACGTAGTAACATCACCATTTACATATGAGCGCATATTGGTGCTGATTACATTCGTCCAGTTTGCATTCGCCCAAGCTGAAGAGTTATTTATACTATCTCCAATTCCACCAAACAAACTTGTCATCATAGTTTTAGAAGTAGTATCGTACATTGTCATAAAAGCTGTTGAATATATATTTGTCCATTGAACAAAAGGGTCTAATTTATATTTAGAAGATTGACTTCTATCAATATAAATTGGGTTATGATAAGGCGTTGCGTTATTTCCTGGAGTAAACACACCGCCGTATATTGCTAAGCCAATATCACTTCCATTAGCTAATACATTAGGTGCAACAACCAAATCACGACGACGGAATTGAGTAGTTGAATCTGGTAAACCATCGGTGATTGAATCAACTGGAATTAATGCTAAATTGTTTGGACTACCCATGCCATTTACAGTTAAATCAAATACATAAACTTTATCAACATATTTTTGTATAGGATTTGAACTTCCATATGTACCCGTGTAATTATGCCCAACCGACATATAAAATTTACCATCAGGCAACTGATACAACTCACCACCAGTAGATGCTACCATGTGGCTGCTTCCCCAAACAACAGCCTTTTTAAAATTAGCAGGGGTATTTGCTTTTACGGCATCAATAGCATCAGATAAACTAACACGCATAAAATAGGAATAAGTTTTATTAGCGTCAGTCGAACCATTTGATCCTCCATAACCACCACACGCATACAAGAAATTATCGTTTTGGGTATGTGCTAAATTAGTTAACAAAAACACATAACCTGTATCACCGCCATATTGAGGAATTGGCATACTGTATAATTGTTTTGCTTTGCTATCAAAAACATAAATTAAATTATTTGCCTTTTTCACAGGGAAATTCGTATTTGAATCCGCTGCAAATCCATGAAATCCATTTGTTCTTCCTGCAAACATTATCCAATTACCATCTTGGCTTCCAAATACAAATGATTGCAGAGCTGGCAAATTGCCATAAGATGGGTCTGATTCTTCTACTACACTAAAAGTAAAGTTTGGAGTTGTTGTAGTTTGTGTTTCTGTAGTATTTTTTGCTGGACCACATGCAGCTAACAAAATAACACTAAGTCCTATGCAGGATAATATGTGTTTCATAAATTTAGGTTTTAGGTTTTGACAAATATATGCAAAAACAAATTTAATTTCCAAATATTATTTAAAATAATATTTTATTAACTCAAATCACTACATATTATTAGTTTATCTCAATAACTCCAAGCGACATTCCTGGTAATTTTACAACAGTTGCAGTGCCATTTACAGGTACAATCTCCAAATCACCATATTTATCAATAATAAAATTAAATTCTCCACCTGCATCATAACGGGCATAAACTTCCACCGTTTGGTAACGAAACAAAACTGCCCAAGTTCCAGCCGTAGAAGGGTAACCATGCAAAGTATCTGTTCCCATATCAATAATACTAATGGGCCCAACACCCTCAACTGTAATAATATCAAAGCCTCCAATGGATCCTGTTGAAAATGAAGAGCCACTTGAATAATCCTTTCCTGCATAAGAAATAGAGCCTGGAAAATTACTTTTTACATTAATTGTGTACATAGTTTTAATTTTTTAAAGGTTAATTTTAATTTAAGCAAACTTAGATTTCAACTCTGATAAATCAAAAAAAATGTTGAGTTTAACCATTTTTTGTATGAGTTTAACAATAATTCAACTTTTTTCTTCAATAAATAAAATTATTAACATTATGGTAATAGAGATTTAATCCTTCAACGCTTTAAAAACACAAAACAAATCATGTATGATTTGAAGCGATTAAATACTATTGGTAGTACAAAACAAATGATTAACTTTACTTGTAGAGTTTAAAGTCAACTATTAACTTATGCAAAATCAAATCATATCTACAACTTCGGAAAGTGAAATTGTAAACTCACGCATTTTTAAAGTACCTCGTGAACTACTTTTTAAAGCTTGGGAAAAGCCAGAACACTTAAAAAACTGGTGGGGACCAAACGGATTTACCAATACATTTCATGAATTTGATTTTAGAGTTGGGGGCAAATGGAGTTTTGTAATGCATGGCCCTGATAAAGGAAATTACGCTAATGAATGTGAGTTTATTAAAATAGAAAAACCTGAGCTTATTGCTTGGAAACGACATTCAAAACCTCTTTTTCAGATTTTGGCACTTTTTGAAGAAGTGAATGAAAATGAAACAAAACTTATTTTTAAGATGCTGTTTGAAACAATTGAAGAATGTCAGAAACTAAAACCTTATGTAGTAGATAAAAACGAAGAAAACTTTGACAGATTGGAAGTTGAATTAAGCAGAATGACTTTATAAATTGAATTTAAATATTGAAAATTGGCATGGAAAAACATAGAATATTTACTACCTCATTCGCAAGTGTATATCCTTACTATGTGGCCAAGGCAGAAAGGAAATCAAAAACTAAAGAAGAAGTTGATACCATTATTTGCTGGCTTACGGGATACACACAAAAAGCTTTACAAAAACAAATTGACAACAAAGTAAATTTTGAAGATTTCTTTGAGCAAGCTCCCAAACTAAATCCTAACGTATCGAAAATTACAGGTGTTATTTGTGGTTATAGAGTTGAAGACATTGAAAATAAACTCATGCAAAAAATTAGATACCTTGATAAGCTTGTAGATGAGCTTGCTAAAGGGAAAGCAATGGAGAAGATATTGAGAAGCTAATTAATTCAGCTAGAAAAACTGAGCAGAATACAAGTTCAACAATAAAAAAGTTGTCAA
>CAZRUA010000133.1:0-7883 GCA_964603125.1 uncultured Flavobacteriaceae bacterium
TCTTTAGCTGTAAACGATTTTTGTAAGTGGTTAGTTTTGGCAAATAAGTGGTTAGTTTTAGATGAAAATATTTCTTTTGAAATATAATGCGAAGGAATTATCTCAATAATTTCCTTAATTTTTTCATGATTTTGGGATAACCAGAAATCATTGGGAGTTACATAACCCATTTTGTCTTTTCGCTTATAAATTTCATTGGGCAAAACTGCTTTTGATGCTTCCCTTAAAAGATACTTAGTTGTAGCATTCTTCATTTTCAAATTAAAAGGCAATGAAAACACTTTCTCAATCAAATTGATGTCGTCTGCAAATGGCGTTCTTGATTCTACCCCCCAATGCATAGCACATCTATCCTCACATTTTAAATATGTTTTTAACCTTGTGTTGGTAAATTCTTCCACCAAAAAATGATTTAAATCCTTTGCGTTTGTTTCATGACGGTATGCAGCCTTATATTCATTTTGAAACGCTTTATTTAAAATATCTTTTTCATCTGATTTAAAAGAAAATCTTTCGCCAGTTTTAAATTTAACTTTTAGAGTTTCTTTTGCCCAAAACTTCATGGCATCGGTTAATCCAAACGCTTTTAAGGATTTATTTAACTCTGTTTTATCAAACTTACTTAAATCATTCCAATACCATCTAAAATAAGGCAAATATCCTGAAAATAGCTCATCACCGCCTTGCCCATCTAAAACTACTTTAACACCCGTTTCATTTACTTTTTTCATTACCCTAAATTGAGCATAGGTGCTCGTGCTCCAAATAGGAATGTCTTGGCAGTAAATTAAACTTTCCAAATCATTAAAAAGATCACTTGCCGCAGGTTCGATTTTATGCCAATTACAATTACTATTATCAACAACTTTTTGAGCCCATTTACTTTCGTCAATACTTGAATTTGGAAACACGGCAGTATAAAAATTTGTTTTTTTACCTGCCTGCAATAAATTCATTGTTCCTGCAATAACAGATGAATCAATCCCTCCACTTAAACAAGTTCCAACTTCAACATCGCTCCTTAGCCTAAGTTTAATAGAATTATAAACTAGCTCTTGTATTTCCTCAATCACTTTTTTTTCTTCGTGTTGAGAATAAACTTTATAATCACTTGGGCTTTTTAACTCATAATATCTCTCAATTTTTAAATCATTTGTTTTTAAATCAAACTCAAAAGAATGAGATGGAAATAATTCAATTATATTCTTAAAAAAACTTTCTGTTTTATACTCTAGCTCGCTATTAACAAAGAAATCATAAACAGCAGCATCATTAATTCCAGAACTCACTCCAGAGTTTTTAATCATAGCTTTTTGTTCGCTAGCAAAACAAAACTGATTTTCATCTTTGTAATAATAAAAAGGTTTTACACCAAATCTATCGCGAGCACCAAATAAAATATTTTTTGTCTTATCATAAATAACAAAGCTCCACATTCCATTAAACTTATGTAAACACTGCTTACCCCATTGCTTATAGGCTAATAAAACAACTTCCGTATCTGTAGATGTTCTAAAAGAATGCCCTAAACTTTGCAACTCCTTTTTAATTTCAATGTAATTATAAACTTCACCATTAAAAGTTATCCAAAGATTTTCTTCTATAGTACACAATGGCTGATGGCCTGTAGGACTTAAATCAATTATTGATAAACGACGATGAGCAAATCCAAACTTAAACTCAGCGTTTAATTCGTCTATATTTTTTTGAGGACAATAGTTCAGATTAAAATTAATACTCTCAGGCTGGGTATCATTGCTTGCCGCAACAACAAAATTATTCTCATTAAAAAAAACAAAACCTTCGTCGTCCATACCCCTATGACGAAGAGTATGTGACATAGTTTTCAAACGAGTAATAATCTCGGATGAATTCCCTTTTAAATTAACTATGCCTGCTATACCACACATTAACTATTTGTATTTTTTAACTCTTTAAATATGTATTTAATATCCTTTACACTTGGCATAAATTCCTTCATTCCAAAAGCACTCTTTCGTTTAAAACGTATAAAAATAAAAACAAAGTTAACAAAATAAGATGCTGAAGAAATCAATGCAACATGATAAGTATCAATTGAACTCCCTGAAAAAACTAAAATTAAATAACCCATTACAGTAACCAAAAAACCCGCACAGATAGAATATAAATTAATTAGATAATTTCCTTTTCCAGAGAAATAGTGATTTAAAATTAAATAATTTGACCAGAAAAACAAACCCGGAATTAAGCATCTAACTAAGAGTGTGATGCCATCAAACTCATTGCCAAATAACCAAATGTAAAAAGCATTAGGAATAAAAAACAAAATCAATAAACAAATTGATACAATGCTTAAACTCGTTCTAAAAAACTGAGAAGTTAAAAGTTGCTGCTCTTTATCATCATCAGTATTTGAGACTTTACCATACAAAATAGTGCAAAAACTAGATGGTATTATCCATAAAGCTTCGCCTATGGAAACAGCATTGGAAAACAAGCCTAAGCCTGCTAATCCAATTAAAAAATAACCTAATCTAAAATTCAAGAATTGTATCAAATGCCCTAATTGATTTTGAAATCCGAAATTTAAACAACTCCTTACTACTTCAGTAAAAGAAGTTCTAGGCTTTTCATCTTCTACAGAATAAATCAAAATTAAATTTGCTAGCAATGGAATTGAAAAAGCAAAGTACAAGCTAAACATGTAAACTTGAAGAAATTTAATTTCAAGAACTCCTAAAAACAAAAACACTAAACTAAAAATAATAACACTTTGTGTTAGAACAGATATATTGGCCCACTTATATTTTTGCAGACCAACAAACATATTTTGTACTGAGCATATTAAGGCATTTAAAAACGATAATAACGTGAAATGAAAAAGCAAATGTGAATCGAAAGATGCCAAATCAGAAAGACTAAACCATACAAAAATAAAACTAACTAAGAAAGAAGAAATGAAAGCCCAAAGCGCAACCGGAAATAACAAAGAGCGAATATTGTATTTAGGAGTTAAATAAACTAATACAGAACCGCCAATTAAATCACAAAAAATTTGAGTTATGCTTATAACTGTGATTAATTGACTGGCAGCACCTTTTAATTCAAGTCCACCGTATTTTGATAGAACAACAATAATTAAAAAATTAATTATCGCTGCAAGCAACTTTACTCCTATAGTTGAAAAAATAGATTTAATCATGTTTAAGAATTGAGCGATAGATTAAATCAAACTTTTTACCAATAACATCATTACTATAGTTATTAACTATGTTGTTTCTAATTTCATTTGCATTATACTTAATCTTATCAAAGCTTAAAATAGCTTCTTGCAACTGAACTTCATTCTTAGAATCAACCAAAACCCCATTAAATGGTTCAACAACTTCAGCAATACCGCCAACATTAGAAGAAATAACAGGTTTACCACAAGCCATACTCTCCAAAATAACTAAAGGTAAGTTTTCATAGTGACTAAACATTAAAAGGCAATCGGCTTTATTAATTTCTAAAACAAGCTCCTCACCTACTTTTCTTCCAACAAAAGAAACTGCCTTATTTAAGGATTCGTCTCCAGCTACAATATCCTTTAAAAACTCTTCATCTCCACCTTTACCAACAATTACCAATTCCATATTTGTGTTTTCTCGAACACATTTTGCAAAAACTTTTAGCAAAGCACTTACATTTTTTTGTTCATCTACAAGTGCTGAAACGTGGATAAATCTTAACTTTTGATTAGTTTCAGTTTTCAAAATTCGAAACAAACCGACATCACATACATTTGGTACAATCTGATAATTACCTTTTAAACCATGACCTTGCATGGCTTTTGCTAAGTGTTTTGTGACAGGCGATATTACATCAGACTCTTTTATTATTTTCTTTACAAAATACTTCTTCCATAAACCTTTATAATTACCGTCTTCAGGTAAATATCCTGTCCAATTTTCGTTCACCACTAAAGGAATTTTGAGTTGTTGTTTTATTTCAATAGCAGCAATACCAGCATTAAGAGCCACATTACAATGAATAAAATCAAATTTAATATTTTTATTTAAAAAATAATTTAATGCAATTTGATAAGCCTTTTTATAACGCTTTATTTTTGAAATTGGATTTACTTTTGTTTTGTCAAAATAAACAATTACCTCTTCAAATAAATCTTGTTTACTAACAACTAGTTCAAAATCCTTTGGACAATTATCTTCAGATACAGCATGAATAACATATACATTATTGTAAACTGAAACGGCCTCCGCAAAAAAACGATTAAAAATACCATGCGTATTATTATTGCGGTTAGGGTACCACGAGGAAATAAATAGGATATTTTTTTTATTTGTTTGCAACAAAATCAATTTTATAAAGTTTAATATTCGATTTTAACGAATCAATTAAACTTAGCTTTACCAATAAATGCTTTTTCAGGTCATTTATTGTGTTATTCTCTTCAAACGAAAGTAAATATTTAACTTTAGTTTCCTTAAGCTCTGTTAAGGCAGTTTCTAACGGCAAATTGTTAGCTAAACTACCTAAATATTGGGAGTTTAAAAAATAAGCATAAGCACTTCCAAAATAATGAGTATCCATGTTAATGATTTTAAAAGAAGCTATATTTCCCTTTTCAAGCTGAGCGGCAAGGATACTATGGTTTATTTGCTCAATAATGCCAGATTGCTTGGACTGAAAAGCTATACGTACTTCTTTAATAGAATCCTTCAAAAACAAACCCGATACTAAAAATGATAATACAATAGTTAATACTTTCCATTGCTTTATAAGAAAAAGTTTTAGCCAATTAAAAGCTAAGATTAACAATGCAATATCAAACAACCACAAATAACGGTGCTGAACCAAAACTAAGCAATAGAGAACAATTAAAACTGAACATGCAAATAATAAACTGTAGCTTTTGACTAGAGCGGAATGAAATTGGATCCCGAAAAATCTAAAGACAATTACTCCCAATAAAATTACAACGATACCTAAATCAAAACCGAAGTAATACGAGATAAAACCCTTACTATTTTTTAAAACAACTTCTTTATAATGGTTCAAATTTTGTTTAGAATCAAAAGGTTTCCATGCCTTCAAATTATATTTATAAGGCTCTTGCCATTGATTTAAAGCGTTTTTATTAGAAGATATTTGCAAGCCATTTTTATTAAATGGATGTTGAATTTCTGCATAACAATCCGAATTTATGCTTGGATTCATGATATTATAATTATAAGTAGAAGCACTTGAAATACTGAAAGAATTTTGTTTGACTGAGATTAGAGTAATCCATGGTGCACAGAAAATGAAAAACAAAATTATGGTGCTTACAAAATATTTTAAACTGCCTTTATGTATATAAGTAAAATTAGAATAAACAATCAAAGCCAAAAACACAACAAAACCAATGCTTTTGGCGTAATAAAGTAATCCACCAAAAAACGCTAAAAACAAGGCGTGCTTTATATTCTCTATTCGCTTATTCAGTCTGTTTAAAATAATTAATGCAATAGTTACAAAAAGTAAATCTGGCGTATCAAACAATAAAGCACTCGAACTAAAAAAAAGAATTGAAGTAATTGAAAAACATACCGACAAAAATTTTGCTAAACCACTTGCTTCATAATTAGAACTAGAAAAATTACCATTCATTTTAAATAACTGATACAAACCAACAAAGCCAATTAAAATTTGCACCACTTTGTAATACACTACTGGTATAATACCATTTTTAAAACAAAAACTAAATGGTGCTAAAATCCAGGACAATAAAGGACTCCAATGGCTATTAGCTGTTTCAAAAAAATTACTTAAAGCGTATTGCTTTGCAAGGGCTAAATATTCAAATCCATCTACCGAATCAACATAAAAACGAAAAAAGTATAAGCCAATAGCAGATACTAAAAAATAAAAAAGAAAATAATACTTATTTGATTTGAAGATTCTTATAAACTCAAGCATGCGCCTGATTATTTAATTTTTGTGAATCGCATTTTTAAAACGCCCCAAAAAGCTTCTTTAAAAATTTTAGTACTCATTTTAGAGTAACCTTCAATTCTATCTACAAACATGATGGGAACTTCAACTAACTTAAAGCCTTTCTTTATTGCATTGTATTTCATTTCAATTTGAAAAGCATACCCCATAAAACGAATACTGTCTAAAGCAATTGTTTCAAGCACTTTTCGGCGGTAACATTTAAATCCAGCTGTTGTGTCTTTAATACCAATCCAAAGCACAATGCGCACATAAACACTTGCAAAATAGCTCATCATAATTCGACCAATTGGCCAATTATGTACCTTTCCACCTTTGCAATAACGGGAGCCAATCGCAACATCAGCACCCTTTTCGCAAGCTTCTAAAAGTCTAACTAAATCATCTGGATTATGAGAAAAATCACAATCCATTTCAAAAATATAATCGTAGCCACGAGCAATTGCCCATTTAAAACCATGAATATAAGCGGTTCCTAATCCAAGTTTTCCTTTGCGTTCTTCAATAAACAATCTCTCGGGAAACTCCTTCATGATGCCTTTAATGATGTCAGCCGTTCCATCCGGAGAGCCATCATCAACAATTAACAAATTAAAAACACGTGGTAACGAAAAAACTTTTCGAATCATTTTTTCGACGTTTTCCTTTTCGTTGTAGGTTGGTATGATTACTAAATTATTATTCACAATAGTCCGCTAATATACAAGTTTTATTTATTCAGTAATAACGCGATATTCAAAAAAAAGTACTCAGATATGAGGTTAAAATTTGTTAAAGAAAATTAAAACAAGAATCGTACTTGAGCTGTTTATCAGTTACTTAAGTATTTGATAAAGATTTTGAAAGAAAGCATACGTCGAAAAGTGCATTTTTAAAGCTAACACTTGCCGTACTTTTGTAGTATGAAAAAAATAATTGCACTATTAATTTTATGTTTTATCTCATTTTCGTTCACACCAGGAAAGATAATTTCGGAAGAAACAGGAATTGCTAGTTTTTACGCTAAAAAATTTGAAGGAAGAAAAACATCAAGTGGAGAAAAGTTTAAACATAGTTTATATACTGCTGCTCACAAAACGCTGCCTCTTGGTACTTATGTTAAAGTTACTAATTTGAAAAATGATAGTTTTGTAATTGTAAAAATTAATGATCGTTTACCTAAGCATTCAAAAAGAACAATTGACTTAACAACTGCTGCGGCAAAACAACTTAACTTTATAAAAGCTGGGCTAACAAAAGTGAAAATTGAGGTATATGAAGCATGTGATACTTGCATCACATCTATTAAGCACTAATACAAACCAATTGATTTATTTTCTACCCAACCCATCGTGTTATCATTTAATTTCACTTTGGTAAACATTTGATTTTGTTCTAAAAACTCAATACTTGCTCCTTCATGTAATTTTTGTAAGCTTGGCGCATTTGAATTGGCTTCTGAACGAACAAACACTTCTTTACTTATAACAACTGCACTTGTATTTACTGTTTTGATACTGGAAATTGTATAAGCCCCGAAAACTGAAAACAAAAAGAAAATTAAAGTGAGAGCTAAAAAATTAAAGGTAGTTTTAGTAGCAGATCTCAAAGGAATTTTAACTGCAAAAAACACCAGCAATGCAAACAAAACTAGTGAGATATAAACCCACGTCTTCTCATTTAAATAACCGAATACTTTAAACTTAATTGAGCCTGAAACATTGTTTTTTAAGACTGCCGCCTTATCAACGCATAAATCCTGTGCATGTGATAAATTAGAATAAATTTCGGGGCTAGGTTTAAGTTTATTTGCCAATTGATAATGCAGGATTGATTTACCTATTTCATTATTTTTTAAATATGCATTTCCTAAATTAAAATACAAATCACTACTAGTATTACCTGTTTGTAATACTTGATTGTAC
>CAZRUA010000134.1:0-7640 GCA_964603125.1 uncultured Flavobacteriaceae bacterium
TTCCTTTACCCTTTTGAGTTTCGATAAAAATTAAACCACTGGCTGTTGGAGCTGTTGTAATTTTATTTGCTGCAAGATATGCGTCAATCTTAGGTTGCTCTGCTGCTTCTAATGCGGCAATTTCAGCTTCTTGTTTTTTCTGATTATCTTCTAAATCTTTCTTAGTCAAAATCTCTACCATTTTAACATTGATTACTAGCTTATCACCTGGCTTAATAAAAGGAGGTAAAGCTTGCATTTTGTTTGTTTTTAATTTTTAAAACCGTGTAAAAGTAACAAAATCCTTTACTTACAAAGCAAAATTACGACTAAAATAATCTACTTAAAGTCCTATTTTTAAACAATGTGTTACTTTTAACATTTCGAGAGTTATTGTTGTATATTTATCATTATGAGTTTTAGTAGCAAAATAATATTTGGATTGAATAATCATGTTTTAGGATTACTAAGTATTTCACCCTTTTTATGGAAAATACTCAGCCCTTATCCCTCCAACAGTATATTTATAGCGCTTTTATTTGTTCAGGCTGTTGTTATTTTTTTGTGGTTCTGGAATTTAAACTTATGTACAACCCACGTGGCTTCCAAAAATATTAATGAAGTATTATTGGTTAAGATTATCGTTATCTTTTTCGTTATTACAAGTGTTTTACCATACACAAATGTTACCAACATTGCCTACAATAGCGATGATTTTGAGCACAAAGAACTCATATTGGCTGCTTTCAGCATAGTTAAATTGGTTATATTTTTAACATTAGTCATTCTTTCAACCATACGTTTAAAAAATATTTTACCCGAAAGAAGTGTTTGGTTTATTGTTGTTGAACTAACATTTATCATCCTTGCTATTGTTAATATAACACCTCTTTTAGAAGAAAGTTGGAGCCAAAATTCTGATAACGAACAATAAAGGTTCAAAAAATTTGCATTTTCAATAAAAAAATGTAATTTAGTGTAACCAATTTAGGGTTTAAACGTATAATAATAAAGGTTGAGCCATAAATTGAGAATAAACTCAGTTGTACACTAAAACCTTTAATGCCTATGAGACAACTAAAAATTACTAAACAAGTTACGAATCGCGAAACCGCATCTCTCGACAAATACTTGCAAGAGATTGGCAGAGTTGAGCTTATTACTGCTGACGAAGAGGTAGAGTTGGCAAGAAAAATTAAACAAGGAGATCAAGCTGCATTAGAAAAATTAACTAAAGCAAATCTTCGTTTCGTTGTTTCGGTTTCTAAACAATATCAAAATCAAGGATTAAGTTTACCTGATTTGATTAATGAAGGAAACTTAGGTTTGATTAAAGCTGCGCAGCGTTTTGATGAAACCAGAGGTTTTAAATTTATTTCTTATGCAGTTTGGTGGATTCGTCAGTCTATTCTTCAGGCTTTAGCCGAGCAATCTCGTATTGTGCGTTTACCACTGAATAAAATTGGTTCTATTAACAAAATAAATAAAACTTTTGCTAAGCTCGAACAACAATATGAACGCGAACCTAGTGCTGATGAACTAGCTACCGTTTTAGACATGACTGTTACCGATATTTCGGAAACCATGAAAAATTATGGTAAACACGTATCCATGGATGCTCCTTTAAGCATTACTGATGACGGCGGTAGCATGTATGATGTGATGATTGAAGAAGATAGCCCGAGCCCTGAAAAAGGTTTGATGAATGAATCGCTTTGCGCCGAAATTGAAAGAAGCTTAAACACTTTAACCAATCGTGAGGCGGATGTTGTGAGATTATATTTTGGTTTAAGCGGTCAAAAAGCACTTACTTTGGAAGAAATTGGAGAACGTTTTGAATTAACAAGAGAGCGTGTTCGTCAAATAAAAGAAAAAGCAGTTAGACGCTTAAAACACACTAGCCGTAGTCGTTTACTTAAAACATATTTAGGATGATATAAAACTACTTTAATTAATTGTTCAAAAGGAAATTCGAAAGGGTTTCCTTTTTTTTATACATTCGCTCAAAAAATACACTATGTCACATTTAATAGCTCCCTCAGTTTTATCAGCAGATTTTGCCAATTTACAACGTGATTCAGAAATGATTAACAATAGCAAAGCAGATTGGTTTCATGTAGATGTAATGGATGGTGTTTTTGTTCCAAATATTTCGTTTGGAATGCCTGTGATTAAAGCTATTAAGAAGCATGCCAAAAAACCTTTGGATGTGCATTTAATGATTGTTGATCCTGATAGATATACGCAACAATTTAAAGAAGCAGGTGCAGATATTTTAACTGTTCATATTGAAGCGAGTACACACTTGCACAGAAACATTCAAAACATAAAATCGCACGGCATGAAAGCAGGAGTTGCTTTAAATCCGCACACATCTATAGATTTATTAAAAGATATTATAAGCGAGATTGATGTGGTGTGCTTAATGAGTGTTAATCCTGGTTTTGGAGGACAAAAATTTATTGAAAACACTTATAGCAAGGTAAGCGAATTAAGCGCTTTAATTAAAGCTAAACATTCAAATGCATTAATTGAAATTGATGGAGGAGTAGATTTAGCTAATTATAAAAAACTTATTGAATGTGGAGCCAACGTTTTGGTAGCAGGAAATACAGTTTTTGGCTCTGCTAACCCAACGGAAACTATTGAGAAATTGAAAAGTCTTTAAGGTAAATCAAAGTCTTTTTGCTCTAGTTTTAGACTTTTTATTTGTTTAGCAGTTGCTGTAATAATCATATTCATTTTTTGATTTGTAATAACATACTTAAGCGGCAATGCTCCATTGGAAGATGTTAAATACTTAAACCAACCACCATAATTATGCTTTTCAAATGTTTTTAAATTAGCTTTTAACTTTTGAGAATAATAATAAACTGTTTTATCGTTCTCAGTAACAACCTCAAGAGCATCACAATCATAACCGAGTAACTTTATTTTTTCATCCAATTTTAAAATTTTGTAAGACTTATTAATATCCATTGACGCATAAATGGTTGCAAGACTTTTGCCATTAGAAAAAAAATGAAGCTTATTAGACGAGCCATTAAAAACAGAAGTTAAAACATCCAACTCATTCAAAGTCTTATAGTTATTGCTATTAATGAAGTAATGCTGCTCTTTACCCATTATTTTTTCGCACTCTAATGTTTTATCTACTCCGTTTAAATCAGTTGCGGAATAAACATATACAATTTCACCTTGAAACAATTCGTTCAATTGTTTAAAAGAAAAAAGGAATCGATAACAAGAAAAAAATTTAAAAATTTTCGCATTTATCAAATTTACATTTTAATTTTTACTTCCCAAACAATATATTTAAATATTCGGTATTGCTCCTATGAGTTTGTCCGCCTAAGCCAAAAGCTAAACCTACATTAATCATGTATTTCTCTTTTGTATTTTTCTCATTGTATAAATAAGAAACGCCAAAACTTGGTGCCACAAACGAAATATCAGATTCTTTAAAATAAAAGCGCATTTGAAATAATACGTTTCCACTTGCGCGCGTTTTTTCGAAGAAGTCTCTTTTTTTATGCCAATAATCAACACATAAAGGACTAAAAGTAATACTATAATTTCTAGTAGAATCAATAAAATAACTTATACCTGAAGGGAGTAAATAAGAAACCATACCTAAACTAAAAGTTAGCTTACTTGCTTGTGAATGAGCGATTAAAACGGTACCAAAATAACTTCCTGCGGTTGTGTTCAGATACATATTATTTGTTCCAAACTCTTTGCCAATAGAAGCTTTGTAGTTAAATGTAAAATGCTTATTAATTGGAAATCTTAAATCCAATCCGACAGTAAACTTACTATTTTTGCCTTGCTGATGAAACTCTGTTGTTAATGCGCCAATAGGCTCGTGCCATTGAGAAAAACCTCTTAAACTCAATAAAGAAAACAATAAAGCTATTTTTAAAGATTTCAAATTCTATTCCTTTTAAGCAAATCTAAAAATTTATCCAAACCCTTTTGCTTAAGTTTACTGAAATCATAGGAAATTTTATTGAGCAGGTAGTCTTCAACACTAAAGGTATTGTGTTGCTTTGTATATAATTTCACTGCTTCACTTATTTTGTTAACTCCTAAAGTTAAAGCCTTATTAAAATGAAATAGAAAATCTTTATCAATTTCTTTGGTACTCACCCAACAAGCAAATACAAAAGGTAAATTGCAGTATTTATACCACTCTTCACTCAAATCATACTCATGAGGGTATGTATCCAGAATATCAAAAGTTCTATCACCAATAATAACTGCAGCTGTTGTGCCTTCAATCGAATTTTCGAAGCCTTCGCTAGCATTAACAAACTTTGGATGAATATTCCAGTAATACTGGCAAAGAATTTTAACTAGATTAATCGATGTCTTTGACTGATAATCCAACAATATGGTTTCAATTTTATTTAATTCGACCTTACTAAATAGTTTTACTGAATCAACTTTTTCTATTGCACCAATGCAATAATCTGTTTGAATGGTATAATTACTTAATTCGGGCAATAAAGCAACCGGAACTAAGCCTAAATCAACTTCCCCACTCTTTAACTTACTAGCACAAACCGAAGGTATATCTAAACTTAAATTAATTTGTTCTTTAATACTTGATTGATTAATTCCGTATTGAAACGGTAAAGTGTTGGTATATCCAACTATTGAGATATTATATTTTTTGACTGTCAATTTGTTGTTGTTTTAATTTCGCTTCTTCTTCCTTCTTATGTAAATCAACTACATACATAGATGAACCAACTGCTGCCATCAAAGGAGCGAACATCATTGCTATAATTGTAAAAAAATGCGTTGGAAGCCAGAAAAACGCCGAATATATTAATCCTACACCAACAGCAAAACCCTTGTTGCTTCTGATAAAACGAGTGCTTTGCCCAATATTCATTTTATGTCGCTCGCAACAATAATCCAACATCGAAAAACCTATGTAATAATATCCTAAAATAGTAAGGAAGAATCCATAGATTAGAAATAGAAACGGTCCTAACACTGGAATTAATAACAAGAAGAAACCCATGAACACGAAAAAATATTCAATAAGTAAATTTCTAATTGTGATTCCAATTCCTCTAAATATATCCAATAAAAGTTGACCAAAATTAAACGGAAATTCATTACCCGTAAGCTTCTCCTCCGTTTTCTCAGAAGCTAATGCCAACATAGGTGATAAAATTGCCAACACGAAATACTTAAACATTCGTGAAGTGAAAAAACCAATAATGATGCTTATTATCCAAGCGATAATTGATGATAGAAAACCCAATTTTAAAGACTTAAAAAAAGAAAGGAATTCGTATGTATTTACCGCTGAGTCAAACTTTGATTGTAAATAATCTGAAAGATACTCCGTGAGCTCCATGCCAGCCCAAATCATAAGTCCAACAAGTAAACCGGATACAATTAGTGGGTAAAAAAGATACGGCCATAAACCTCTAGTAAAAATTACTTCGAGTGATTTAAAAAAGTAAACAAAACCTTGACCAAAATCTTTGAAAAATTTCATTCGATAAAACTAATGAAGTAAATAAATTACCTGCAAATTATGCTTGAGCAGTTGGTCCGCCAAATGTTAATGGTAGTGCTCCCATTTCAGCATCCTTAATTTTACCATGCACTTGTTCGTACTTAGCAACATTATCAGCTAATGCTTTCATCAAACGCTTTGCATGCTGAGGAGTTAATACTATACGAGCTTTTACTTTTGCTTTTGGCACTCCTGGCATTACTTTAATAAAATCTGCCACAAACTCAGCATGTGAATGTGTTATAATAGCTAAATTAGAATAAATTCCTTCAGCAATTTCTTCGCTTAATTCAATGTTTAATTGATTTTGATCTTGATTCTCCATGTATTATTTATTTAGCTTCTAATATTTTTTGGTATTTAACAGTATTTGTGGGATCAATAGTGCCAAGTGTTTCAACCAGTTGTTCCTTTTCTGCCATAGTTGCTTTCGAAAATATATTTACAATTTCATCGCTTTTAGCATTAAAAAACAATTGCATGTTAAACGAACTCGGACGTGATTTATGCAAATCTTTCAATTTTAAAAGTCCCTCAAAAATTTTAGCTCTTCCCTCTTCTGTCTTATCCACCATTATATCTAATCCTTTAAGATGGTAATTGTAGTTTAAATCACGTAATGGAGCAAATACAGGGTTTAATAAATTATCTACAATCCAATATCTATTTTTGTTCGATTCGAAAGATTTCCAACCTGGATCATTTGAATTTTGCGCATTAGCCACTATAGTTTGTGCTTTTTGAAAATATTCAGTTCCACCATTTGGGCTAAACGTATCATAATCCAAACCAATTACTAAATAAGCGTAGTAAGCCAATGTAGAAGTAAGACTAGATGTATAAGTGTTGGTGTTAAAATCTAATTGCTGAAATTCAATGTAATTAAATTGAAAGTTTTGATCGTTATAATTGAAAATAGGTGAACCTATATTAGCCTTAAAAATTGGACGACGACTTTGAACTTGAATTGTTCCCTTAAAATTTGTTTGATCTATTTTTTCAGTGATGTTGATGAAAATCGTAACATCAATCTTCTCATTTAAAGTGTAAATATCTTTAGTCCATTTTGTGTTGTTCATAAACTCAAAAACAGATTTTTGCATATTATCAAAAATACGTTTCATGTCGGTACCCTGAACTTGAGTAGATGAAACCGTAACTTGACAATTCAATTCTTGCGCTTTAGCATTATTAGAAACTAAAACCACCAAGGCAACTACAATAATTCTTTTAATAAACAGATTCATTATTTTTTTAAATATTCTTGTGTAAAGTTAACGATATCTTCGGCCAATTCCAACTTAGTTTTCAACTCAAAATTGGCAATTTTATTGTGTTTATCAATAATGCAAATTCTATTTGTATCAGTTCCGAATCCTGCGCCTTCGTCTCTAAGCGAATTTGCCACAATAAAATCAAGATTTTTATTTGCAATTTTAGCTTTTGCATTCTCTTCTAAATTCTCTGTTTCCAGCGCAAAACCAATTAAAGTTTGTGATTTTTTAACAGAACCCAAATAAGCTAAAATATCTTTTGTTTTAGTTAAATCTAAAGTTAGACTAGTATCCTTCTTCTTAATTTTTTCGTTTGCAACATGTGTTGGTTTATAATCAGCAACCGCTGCGCTTAAAACCGCAATGTCAGATGATGAAAATGCTGCTATACATGCTTCAAACATTTGCTCGCCTGTTTCAACTAAAACAGTTTTAACGCTTTTGTTGGCTCTTAAATGTGTTGGTCCTAAAACCAAAGTTACATCAGCTCCCTTGGCAGCGAAAGCATTGGCAATAGCAATTCCCATTTTTCCAGTACTTCTGTTCCCTATAAAACGCACAGGGTCAATAGCTTCATAAGTTGGTCCTGCTGTAACTAATACTTTTTTACCTGCTAAAGGTGAATAATTTTTGATATGATTCAATAAAAACTCAAAAATGTTTTCTGGCTCAGCCATTCTACCTTCACCACTTAAACCACTTGCTAGTTCTCCTGTTTCAGCTGGAATAACATGTACTCCATTATTTTTTAGAGTTTTAATATTTTTAATTGTTGTAGGATGTTTGTACATGTCCAAATCCATTGCCGGAGCAATGATTGTTTGACAACGAGCCGACAAATAAGTGGC
>CAZRUA010000135.1:0-7590 GCA_964603125.1 uncultured Flavobacteriaceae bacterium
CGCCTCACGCTAAGTTTTGGTTAATCCGTACGGAACAAGCGGCGACCGAATTAATTTCGGAAGAAGACAATTGGGTTGTTGGAATTGAATTCGCCGATAGCGTTGGAGCTGATGTTGTAAACTCATCTTTAGGTTACACAACATTTGATGTAGCAGCGCAAAACCATGTTTACGGAGATTTAAACGGGCAAACATCGGTAGCAAGTATTGCAGCAACCATTGCAGCTCGCAAAGGAATGATAGTTTGTAACAGTGCCGGGAATGAAGGCGCTGGTTCATGGCATTATATATCAGTGCCAGCTGATGCAGATAGTATTTTAACTGTTGGAGCGATTGATGGAAATGGAGCAAAGGCTGTATTTAGTGGTTTTGGACCAACTGCCGATGGAAGAATTAAACCTACTGTTGCTTGTTTAGGAGAAGGTTCAACAATCGTAAGCCCAAATAATTCAGTAATACAAGGTAATGGCACTTCGTTTAGTTCACCAATAATGGCTGGTATGGTAACTTGCTTATGGCAAGCATATCCCAACAAAACTAATATGGAAATTATAGAAGCTGTAAAAGCAAGTGCAAGTCAATTCAGCAATCCGGATAACAATTTAGGATATGGTGTTCCTAACTTTTGTGCCGCCGAATTAATTTTAGGTGGTGTATCGGGTTATGCTCTGCAACAACCAGGTTTGGTTATGCTCTCTCCTAACCCATTTAGCAGCTCATTTAACTTGGTATACAATTTAAAATCTACTTCCAATGTAAGTATTTCCATTTATGATGAACTTGGAAAACTAATACTAAGCGAAAAAATAAATACCTATAGTAAATTACTCAAATACAATTTACAAAGCACTGCGGCACTTGCCGAAGGTATTTATTTTGTTAAACTTAGTTCTGACGAAGACAATTTTTCCACAAAAATTGTGAAACAATAATTTATGAGCTTACAACAATCTAGCAAAGCATTAAACAAATTAATACTAGTGGCTGCGCTAGGTTATTTTGTGGATATATATGATTTAATTCTCTTTGTTTGTGAACGAACAGAAAGTTTAACGGAAATTTTAAAAAACACACTTGCTTCGAGCGAGCTTATTAACCTAGAAAAACATGTTAAAAACGAAAGTATTAACATGTTTAATTGCCAAATGATAGGCATGCTGGTTGGCGGACTTTTTTGGGGAATGGTTGGAGACAAAAAAGGAAGGTTAACTGTCTTGTTCGGTTCAATCATAA
Source organism: uncultured Flavobacteriaceae bacterium (assembly GCA_964603125.1). GTDB lineage: Bacteria > Bacteroidota > Bacteroidia > B-17B0 > Aurantibacillaceae > CAZRUA01. The sequence goes on from CAZRUA010000135.1 coordinate 1,234, forward strand.
CCTACTCTATAGGAAATATATTAAATGGTTTTGTTGAAGATACTTTTTGGTTTGGTGTATTGCGTTTTGTATCCGGATTTGGTTTGGCAGGAGAACTAGGTGCGGGAATCACACTTGTTAGTGAATCAATGACTAAAGAAAAACGAGGACATGGAGTAATGATTGTTGCAACAGTGGGGGTATTTGGAGCTGTAATAGCAGGTTTAACTTGCCATATTATGCCAAGCTGGAGGTGGAGTTACTTTATTGGAGGTGGAATGGGAATAGCCTTATTACTCATGCGAATTGGTGTTTTTGAATCAGGTATGTTTGAAAACGTAAAACATAGTAATGTAAAAAAAGGTAATTTCTTAAGCCTTTTTAAATCATGGAAACAAGCTAAAAAGTATTTAAATATCATATTTGTCGCCTTACCTGTGTGGTATGTTATGGGCTTATTAATGCAGTTTGCAAAGCTATTTGGTAAAGAATATGGTTTGCCTGAAACAGAACTTCCTGCAGACGATTACACCATTGTATGCGCTTATGGAGGAATAACTGTTGGTGACTTTTTTAGTGGTTGGTTAAGTCAAAAAATAAAAAGTAGAAAAAAAGTGCTTGGCTTATTCTTATTTTTAACCGTAATCTCTTGCATTTTATACTTTACAGTTGCATTTACCTCAATAACTATATTTTACATTTCAACAGTATTTATAGGCTTCGCTACTGGGTATTGGGCAGTTTTTATTGGCACTGCTAGCGAGTTATTTGGAACAAACATTAGGTCAACTGTTACAACTACAGCACCTAATTTTGTAAGAGGCGGAGCGGTTTTATTAACCCTTTCATTTAAAGCTTTCAGTCCTAATTACGGTAATGTTTCAACAGCCATAACTATAGGAGCTGTTGTACTTCTTATTTCTTTTGTAGCACTCTATAGCTTAGAAGAAACTTACGGAAAAGATTTAAATTACATCGAAGAGTAAAACACATCTAACAAAAGCTTGTTTATAATTGAACATTCTTTGCCAAATAAAATAACTTTATTGAACTAATTTAGCCTTATGCGAATACATTTAATTGCAATAGGAGGAAGTGCCATGCACAATATGGCCTTGGCTTTACATAGTAAGGGTTATAACATTACTGGTTCTGATGATGAAATTAACGAACCTTCAAAATCACGTTTAGAAAAGGTTGGATTATTACCAAAAGAAATAGGCTGGTTTCCTGATAAAATTGATAAAAATATCGATGCTATTATTTTAGGTATGCATGCCCGTGAGGACAATCCCGAATTAATAAAAGCAAAAGAATTAGGTTTAAAAATATTTTCATACCCCGAATATATTTATGAGCAAACCAAAGATAAAACTCGTGTAGTTATTGGAGGCAGCCATGGCAAAACAACTATAACAGCAATGATTTTGCATGTTTTACATACTTTAAATATTGATACGGATTATATGGTAGGTGCGCAACTTACTGGTTTTACAAACATGGTAAAACTAAGCAAAGAAGCACCAATTGCAATTATTGAAGGGGATGAATACCTTTCTTCGCCTATCGATAGAAGGCCAAAGTTTCATTTATACATGCCCATTATTGCTGTATTAAGCGGCATTGCTTGGGATCACATCAATGTGTTTCCAACGTTTGAAATTTATGTTGAACAATTTACCAAGTTCATTAATCTTATCGAAAAAAACGGTAGCTTGTTTTACAATAGCGATGATGCTGTTTTATCCGACACAGCTCAAAAAGCAAGTAATTCGGGCATTTCCAAAGTAGCCTACTCAATTCCTAAACATAAAATCGAAAATGGTATTACTTCACTAATAACTGATAAAGGAGATGTTCCTTTATTAATTTTTGGTAATCATAACTTAATGAATTTAAATGCAGCAAAATTAGTTTGTAATAAACTAAATGTTTCGGACGATAACTTTTACAAAGCCATTCAAAGTTTTAAAGGAGCTGCCAAACGTCTTGAATTAGTTCATAAAACAAATGATTTTGCATTTTATAAAGACTTCGCTCACTCTCCTTCAAAGCTAAAAGCTACAACTGATGCAGTAAATAAGCAATATCCAAATCGTAAACTCATTGCTTGTATGGAATTGCACACTTTTAGTAGTTTAACAGAAGATTTTTTGAAGGAATACAATGGCGCTATGGATAATAGTTTTGAAGCTATTGTTTATTTTAACCCTCACACAATAGCCCACAAAAAACTTAAACCCATTACCGAGGAACAAGTGAAACAAGCCTTTAATCGTAAGGACTTAAAATGCTTTACCGATAGTAAATCGCTAATGGAATACTTACAAAAATTACAATTCAAAAACCATAATTTACTTATGATGAGTAGCGGTAATTTTGATGGAATTGACTTTACCAGTTTTGCCCAAACTTTGAATGTTAATTAAACTTAATTACATTTTCGACTTATATTTGTTTAGTAAATTAGGGCTGTGAAAAATTATGTTGTACTATCTGTGGTATTGTTTTTATTCGCTTGTCAAAACAAAGCAAATAAAAAGACATCTGTAACCGCAAAATCAACTCAAAACACTACCAATATGAGTAAAGTGACTAAAATTGAAAAAACAGAAGAGGAATGGAAACAAATATTAACGCCTGAACAGTTCCATATCCTAAGAGAAAAAGGTACCGACAGACCTTCTAACGGAGGTTATACCATGCATTTTCAGGATGGCAAATACAGCTGCACAGCATGCGGATTAGACCTTTTTACCTCAGAAAGCAAATTTGAAAGCCATTGTGGTTGGCCAAGCTTTGATAGCCAAATTGACAATGAAAACATTGTTACTAAAAAAGACTCAACTTTAGGTATGATTCGTACTGAGATACTTTGTGGACGTTGTGGAGGTCATTTAGGCCATGTTTTCGACGATGGACCAACCCAAACGGGTTTGAGGTATTGTGTAAATTCAACAAGCATAAAGTTTGATTCTAAGGCAGATAGCACAAAAAAATAGCCCTTTTTTAATATTTTTTGAACAAAACCAAGATTTTACTTGTATAACAAAAGGCATATATTAACTTTGCCGAAAAATTAATTAAAATGAATCAAATACACCTAACAGGAATTACTTATATAGAAGCTAACGATCAAGATGGATTGGAATTTAAATACAAACCAGATGTTCCAAAATTGAAAATTGTTGGTTCAATTTTAATTGCTGAAAACGAAGACGAAGATGATGTAGATGGTGTTGTTTTTGCAACTCAAAAACAATTAAATCAAATACTTTTAAATAAAGAAATTGAATTAAAACTAAACGATGATAACCAATGGTTGCCTGCTCGTCCTTTAACTAAAGAGCAAGTTAAAAAAATTGGTTTAGTAGCTTTAGAAAGTGAATATTTAGGAAGCAGCGGAGATATCAAATGCTTTGAAGTTGTTAAAGTAAGTGAATAAAATCATTTAACCCTTAATCGAAAACTAGCTCAAAAGGCTAGTTTTTTTTTGCCATTCCCCCAAAAAATCTTAACTTGCTAGATATTATGAACCACAAGAAAACCATACTCTTTCTTTACTTTTTTTGTGGACTATTTTTCTTCACCCGAAGTCAAATTGCAAATTTTACTAATTACAATGTTGATGTTGGTTTAGCTCAATCCGAAATAAATGCTATTAAAGCCGATAGCCGTGGATACATTTGGTTTTGTACTTCGGGCGGTGGTTTAAATCAGTTTGATGGAATAAAATTTATTGCCTACGAAGAAAAAGATGGTTTACCTTCTAATATATTAAGTTCAATTGATGAAGACAACCAAGGAAATATGTGGATTGGAACTTACACTTCGGGTATTTCCAAATTTGATGGCAATAAATTCACTACTTACAATAAGGAAAACGGACTTATATCAAATGAAATTAACTTTGTTTGCGCCGATAATAAAGGGAAGATCTTCGCCGCTTCCAATCACTCCATTACTTTAATTGAAGACAAGTCTTTTTCTAATTTCCATCCAGATATTTTTTCCAACTTAAGCATCCTTGACATGTATAAGGACAAGGAAAATAAAATTTGGATTATAACCGACAAGGCTTTGTACTTATACAACGGTTATTCGTTAGTAAATATGAGCATCGGCTTTAAACTAGATATAAAGGTAATATCCGTTGCGCAAGATAACAATGGCAACATTTGGTTAGCTACCGAAAACGCGGGATTATACATTTTATCAAAAACAAAATCAAATACCTACAATTTAGTTCCCTACGCCAATAACGAAAGATTAAATGTGGTTGCATTAAAAAAAATAATCTTCGATAAAAAAAATAACCTTTGGGCAATTACTAATTTTCAAGGAATTGTTCAATACAATTTTAAAGAACTGATATTTTATAAAAAAGAAAATGGCTTAGTAACAAACGCCTTAAAAAATGTAGAAGAAGATCGCTTCGGGAATTTATGGTTTGGCTCTTACGGTAATGGCTTCATCAAGTACACTCCTGGCCCATTCTATTATTTTGATAATGTAGAAGGTTTAAACGCATCATCCATTTTCTCCATTATAAAGGATGATAATAACAATGTATGGTGCACTAACATTGCTCATGGTGTTTATATGTTTGATGGGAAAGTATCAAAAAACTTTACTTCAAAAGATGGATTAGTATCTGATAACATCAGAACGATTGTAAAAGACAACAAAGGCGGGATTTATTTTGGTGGACAATACGGCGTAAGTTACTTTAAAAATGGTTCATTTAAAACAATCAAATTTACCGATGCTCCAACCGATGTTAGGATGTTATTGTTTGACAGCAAAAACAATTTATGGATAGGAACAAGCGGTAAAGGTTTATTCAAAATATCGGAAACAGGTGCAATAGAAAATTTCACAGAATCTAAAACCAATTCTATCAACATGAATTATGTTCATAGTTTATATGAAGACAAAAAGGGTACAGTATGGATTGGAACAGGGGCTGGCGTGAATGCTTACAGAAACAATAAAATGGAAAATTTCCGTCTTAGCTCTGGTTTTTGCAATTCCTATATTAGCTCAATAACCGAAGATGCCTATGGTCATACTTGGTTTGGAACAGATAAATGTATTGTTGTTTATAACGGACTCGAATTTAAATCATATGGACAAGAAAGTGGTCTAACTTCAGGTACTGTATTTTTAATGAACAAAGATGATAAAGGAAATATTTGGGTAGGTACTAACAAAGGAGTTGATAGATTAATTGTTAAACCAAATGGAGACATTCAATCCATAAAAAATTACGGTATTGATGAAGGGTTTAAAGGTTTAGAATGTAATAGCCGAGCAACATATAAAGATATTGATGGCAACTTGTATTTTGGAACAGTAAAAGGTATGATAAAATATGTACCTAAAGATGATATAGAAAACGAAGCTAAACCTAGTTTGCATTTAACTGATTTCAAACTATTTTCACAAACAGCTAACTGGCAAAATCTTGGTTTTGACATCCATTCGTTTTATCACCTGCCAATTAATCCAAGTTTAGAATACAATCAAAACTACATTACCTTCAATTACATAGGAATTAACCTACACAGCCCTCACACCATCAAATACGAATATAAGTTAGAAGGAATTGATAAGGACTGGTTATCTGACAATACATTGCAAGCTACCTATACCAATTTGCCTCCTGGCAATTATAAATTTCATGTAAGAGCCTTTGGTACAGATAAAAATATTTACGACGAAATTGTTTATCCATTTAAAATTAAACGAGCCATTTGGCAACAGTTTTGGTTTATTTTCTTAATGATTTCCTTATTTATCATTGGTGTTTTATTTATTATACAATACCGAACAAAGAAAATTAACTTAAGTAAACTTGAACTTGAGAAAAAAGTAAATGAACGTACTATTGAAATCATTAAACAAAAAGAAGAAATAGAAACCTTATTTAAAGAAGTACATCATCGAGTAAAAAACAACCTACAAGTTATTAGTAGTATCTTAAACTTACAATCTTCTTATATCGATGATGAGAAAATATCTTCTATTTTTAAAGATTGTCAAGACCGAATTCATAGTATGGCTGTTATTCATGAGCGCTTGTATGAAACCAATGAACTTTCGGAAATTGATGTGAAAGACTACATTTATCGCTTAACCACACATTTAAAAGAAACATATAGTTTAAAAAATAATTTTTCGTACGAGTTAAATATCAATGTTAACAAACTTAATATCGATACTATTATTCCTTTAGGCTTGCTTATTAATGAGGTTATTTCTAACGCTCTTAAATATGCATTCCCTACTAATGATGGGAATATTTTTAAAATCACGATAAAGCGTAGTGCAGAGAAGCAAGTTGAAATGAGGATGGGTGATAATGGAATAGGCTGT
>CAZRUA010000136.1:0-7520 GCA_964603125.1 uncultured Flavobacteriaceae bacterium
TGAAGTGTTGAGACCTATAAGTTTCCGAAACATCTAATTCCTGAGTAAATCAAATAAAAACAACTATGCAAAAACTACAATTTAAAGTAAGCATCAATGCGCCAGCAAAACAAGTATATGATTTTATGCTTGGACTACAAAATAAAACAACCTATGAGCAATGGGCTTCGGTGTTTAATCCAACATCGAGCTACGAAGGAAATTGGGAAAAGGGAAGTAAAATTATGTTTGTTGGAGTAGATGAGCAAGGCGAAAAAGGTGGAATGATTTCTAGGATAGTAGATAATGTTCCTGCACAATTTGTTTCCGTGCAGCATTATGGTATTTTAAAAGGTGAGCAAGAAATTACCGAAGGAGAAGATGTAGAAAAATGGGCAAATGGTTTTGAAAACTATAATTTTGAAGAAAACAATGGCACCACTTCCCTAACCGTTAACCTAGACACCGCCGAAGATTTTGAAGATTATATGAACGAAACTTATCCAAAAGCACTTAGCAAGCTAAAAGAGATTTGTGAGATTAGGGATTGAAGTTATATTATTAAGATGTTAAACACAGATACTGAACTAGAAACAAAATTCATCGCTCGGTTTGTAGTAAAATCAAAGCGTGAAAGGTATTTAACGTTTATTCAATCCGAAAAAAAACGTCCAAAATTAATTGCTGATTTATCGCATATGAACTTTTTAAATTATAGTTTATTTGATAAAGTTACTTCGAATGAATACGATATTATAAAACAGAAAATTAAAACACTTGGGAATATAAAGGATTGTTATGTGATTTCAGAAAACAAAGATATTGATAAAAAAAGACTTAATATTGAATTAGCCCTAACATTAACTATTGGTGCTGATCAAGGAAATATACTAGTGTTTGGAAACGCTGAAATTATATATGCCGAAGCCGAAGGAATAAATAATAGATGGATTAGTAAATAAACAGAGTGATTATTATGAACCAATTTTATTAACTGTATGAAATTCATATTTAACAATTCAACAAAAATACTCTTAGGGCTACTTATTGTAATCATTCTATTTCACATTTGCATTATAGCCAAAATTATCCCCTACAATATAGTTTGGGGTGGCAGACTACAAAATGATTCGGAAATGTATGTGTTTGAAACTATTTCAGTTTTGGTTAACCTGTTTTTATCATGGGTTTTACTCATAAAAAGCAATGCCACAAAATTCAAATTTTCAAATAAAGCTGTAACCATCATTCTATGGATTTTCTTTGCTTTATTTGCACTAAACACACTTGGCAATTTACTGGCTAAAACATATTTCGAAAAATGCTTTGCAGTTTTAACAGGAATCTTCTGCTTACTACTATGGAATATTATAAAGCAGAAAAACTCTGATTAATAATATTTGTACTTTAGTTTCATCCCAAATTTATAGCTTAACAAAAACTTAAATGTTTTATATTTGTTAGAGGAATGAGTTTACATAGATGCGTTTATTGCACTGTGTTTATACAAACAAAACCAATTATGAAACAAACTATATTAATATTCATTTTTTCTTTTGTTTCGTTATTATGCTTTGCGCAGCAGCCTGCCTTGGAGAAAAGAAAATCGCTTTACTTTGAACTAGCAGGAAGCGGTGGGCTAGGTTCCATTAATTATGAAAAATTATTTTACAAGAAAAAGAATACGGAACTTACTTGGCGCGCAGGCTTAAGTTTTGCACCCATTGATAAAAACAATGGTCTTGGAATTGTATTCCCAATTATGGCCAATGCTTTAATTGGAAAAAATGCTCACAAACTCGAATTAGGTTTAGGACAAGGAATTACAATTACAACAAAAGGTAGCTTCTTTGCATTAACAACCGCAGCCATTGGCTATCGCTATCAATCCGAATCCAAAAAATGGTTTTATAGGGTAACATATACACCGCTCATTTCATATCTTGTCGACTTTCAAATGCAACAATGGGGTGGTGTTAGTATTGGTTATACATTTAATACTAAAACAAAATGAAAAAGATTTTAACTATTATTAGTTGCTTAACCTTATTAAGTGCTTGCAAAAAAGAAAAGTTTTTTGATGGTCCAAACTTTTTCCAAGACGACTTCGAATCTTATTCTACCTTGAATAATTTACTTTTACCTGATGATCAATTATGGTCATTTACACAGCTTACAAAAACCGACAATAACATAACCGTTGATTCAACAAAAGCACATATAGGAAACAAATCATTAAAATTTGTCGCGAAAAAATCCGATAGTGAAACTGTCTCTAAAACTAGCATCTCAAAACATAACATGGCTTTTTGGGATGGCGAAACAGTGCGGATGAGTGCCTGGTACTTTATTGAAGGAACAAACTCACTTGAGTGGTTGTTTTTAATGGATTTAGAAGAGCAAACAGCTATTGGTGCAGGCCCTGGAATGCGCTTGGCTTTGGTTGATAATAAATTAAGAATAGAATATAAATTTAATGAAAAAGATATTACACAAACAATCGGACAAGAAGTTAATTTCCCTCGAAACCAATGGGTAGAAATAATTTGGGAAGTTAAACTTTCGCAAAAAAACAAAGGAACAGTTAAGCTATGGCAAAACGGACAACTTATTATTGACAGTAAAAACAACCGAACTCTACCTAAAGACATTTTGTATTTTCAACAAGGAACAAAAGGGATGTATAGCAGCTGCGAAATTGGAATCACAGCCAACTCAAAAGATAATGACTTAACGATTTGGACTGACGATATTAAATTTGAAAAAGTAAATTAATAAATTCTAATATTCAACTAACAAACATTTAATTAGCACAAAATATAACATTAAAAATTGAAAACAATTAGTTTCATATTTCTCTTCTAGTTCTTCAATCAAAATCTGAGCGTACAAAACAATACACTAAACTCAAAACAACTATAAGAATAAAACCATCACTAAAATATTTCACAAACTACATATTAAAAAAACAGGATGACAACTAGCGCATTAATTGAACATTTAAAACTAGGCTTAAATCCTAACTTTAGATATACCGAACGTTATGTTTTTGTTCAGATTGACACTGGCATTAATTCTGCTAACCACACACCTATAAGTGTTTTTGTTACCAATAATTTACCTCAAAATATAATTGTATCAGATAGCTCTTGGATTGCTGAAAACAAGTATTTTGATTTTACTTTACTATCGTTTGAAACCCAAAAAGAATTACTTCAAAAATGGAACTTAAAGTTGTTGAGCGAAGAATCGAGTAAATTCCATGTTCACAAGTCAACCGAACTTTCATCGCTATACGCAGCAATAAATGATATGATACAGTATATCGTTGAATGTGGCAATGATATAAATACCTTGAAAGAGAGGGGATAGATAGAGAAAACAATTTAAGCAATACAATAACTATGTTGATACGATTTTGGATAGAATTTGAACGTGAAAATAATTCCGTACTTCCATATGGTCTGGGATATGGCTGCGGTGTAACAGCTATAAATTTTGATGATGCTATTAACATCATTAAAAATAAGATGTTCGATAAGGATTCAATTCCTGAGATAAAAAATAAAATCGAAAACATAGATGTTAACAGCTTAGATTCTGGACATGTATTGCTCAATATGCATTCGCCAGATAGAAGAGGGATTTGGTTTCCAATTGGCTTTCATGATAATTATTAAGCAACTAACTACTATATAAATTAACGATAAAAAATTGACATTTTAATTAGCTTAGTAATAACATTTCTCCCCATAATTATTATCTTTATTTACCCAAATCTTGCAATTTGAAAAGCTTTGTACAAATATTAACAGTAATACTTCTAATGGGATTTACAAAATTGCATGCCCAAACCGGAGGCTGCGATACGATTTATAACACCACAGAAACAATGCCTCATTATAAAAATGAAACAAAAGGGCTTTTTGACTACATAACACAAGAGCTTAGTCCGGTTCTTGCTGAATGTATGAAGCATGATAATAACATTGTATCAAGCTTACAAATCATACTTACAATTGATAGAAACGGCAAAGTGATTGATGTAGATTTTCCTCAAAATAATTTATCTTCATATTGTAAAAACAAGTCAAAGGAAAAACTTATGACAATGCAAGGTTGGACACCTGGTTACATAAAAGGGCAAGCAATATGTAATAAATTCAACTGGCCCATAAAATGCCTTAAATGGGAGTGATATGCGCAAACAGTAAAAGAGAGTTTGATAAAGTCAATACTATTAAATGAAATTTATATTATACATAATCTTAGTTTTCTATTTCTGCTCATGCGGTCAAACAACTAATAACGATAAAATTGAGTTTTACAACAATAATCAAGATCAATTCACTTTTTTAGTTTTTGACAGGTTAAAGGTTGATACATTTATGTCACGATATAAGCCTTTACAATTTTCAAACAAGTTGATAAAAAAAGACCTAATTACCTTGGCTAAAGTTAATTTTGAAAACGATACAACAATCAAACTTCCATCTTTTCTTAAAAACTCCGAAAACCCAGACACTTCTGACTTTAAGCTAGCAATTAACGTTATTAATGCAACTTATAACCAAAATGGAGAGGAATACTTTGATGGGAGTCTTAATTACCTATTTTTCAACAATTGTTTACCAGAAGCTTTTAAGAACAAATGGTCGCAAACAATTTCAGGAGATTTTAAATTTAATTCTACATTTTTTGCTATTCTTAGAGATAAAAGTGAAATTATTGATAAAATGATTTATGGAGATATCGGTCATTGGGATAAAGAATTAAAACAAATATTTACTGAACATATTTTTAATGAAATAACACCTGACAGAGCGAAAAAAATAAAAAAAATAATTTTAACTGATAAGAGTTTTGCAGATATAAGGTTTAAAGTTGACAAAGATAATTTTCTATATTTTTTGGATAAAACAATTAATAATGAATGGCGACTCATACTTACAGACTGGAATTAGTGTTTAACCTTTGTACCATATTAACTCGATACACCTAAACTATGAAAGAAAAACTAAACCTAAGCGCCCACTTTAAAGCAAAACCCGAAGTAATTTACCAAGCATGGTTAAGCAGTCAAGGTCATAGCCAAATGACAGGAGCCGAAGCTAAATGCAGCAATAAAGTAGGTGGCAAATTCACCGCATGGGATGGTTACATTAGTGGTAAAAACATTCAACTAAACGAAAACAAATTAATAGTGCAAACTTGGCGCACAAGCGAGTTTAGCGATACTGACGAGGATTCGGAACTTAGTATTAGCTTCACCGAAACCAAGGAAGGATGTGAGTTGAATTTGGTTCACACCAACATTCCGCAAGGCCAAACACAATACTTAAAAGGTTGGGAAGATTTTTACTTTAAACCTATGAAGGATTACTTTGGATAATTAAATTTGCATTATGCTAGCAAAACACAAATTAAAAAACACAATAGCTTTACTGTTCATTTCAACATTGTTTCATGTTGCCACTGCTCAAAAGTTGCAAGGAAAATGGTATTTACTCCATAGCCGCGGTTTTGCTGAATACAACTTTGAACAAGACACTGTAAAAATTAGACAGTTGTTTTTTAATTTAAACTCAAAGTGGGACTACTTTATATCTTGGAAAATATTAAGCAAAGAAACTTACCAAAACAGGTATTTTTTATCCACAGAATCACCCTTCAACAAAGGCCTAATTAGCCTAAGCGACATCACAAATATCAAAAAGAATACCTTTGACCTAGTTTGGAATATTGCGGATACATCCGATTATAATTTAAATAACATCGTTAATTACCACAAAAGCTGCAATAAAGAACTTTTTACTTATACCGTTTTCTCCAAGCAAATGATTGATTCGTTGAACCAGCTAAAAAGTATCGATAGTATGAATCTAACTGATTTTAAGAAATATTTAAACCTGTATATCCAAAATATAAAAACCACCGAAAAGGAAGATAAAACCTCGCATGCCAAGTTACTAGCAAGTATAGCCAACCCATACCAGCAAATAACAAAGGCTTTAATCCAATGCGGGTATAATCCCATTAATGATAGATTGTTCATTCAAGATCTCCATAAAAAATTTGTGAAGCTAGAGGAGATAAAACAAATACTAAGCAGCAACAACATCAGCGAATTTGACTTTTGCCGAGTAGAGTAGATGATGAATAGGGAACAAACTGGCTGAGTTAATTAAAATAACAATTTCGTTACTGTATCTTTCATCTCTCTGCTAACGGGTATTTGGTGATCTCCAATCTGAAGTAAATTTCCTGAAATAGAGCTTACCTTTGATTTTGAAATAATATATGAACGATGAACACGAATAAATTCATTACTAGGCAAAATTGCTTCTAAATTTTTAATTCTTTCCAAGGTAATCAATCTCTCAGTTGAAGTGTAAATTTTCACATATTCCTGAAATGCTTCAACAAACAAAATAGTATCATATAGCACTTTAATAATTTTATGGTCTGATTTTACGGTAAGATAATTTTTATCCGAACTATCCATTTTCATACCTTCCTGCTTCCAGGTGTTTCTTAGCTGAATATGATCCTTGGCCTTAGAAACAGCTTTAGTAAACCGTTCAAAAGAAAATGGTTTCCTTAGATAATCAACTGCGTCTACTTCGAATGCATCGGCACCAAACTCTGAATAAGCTGTAGTGAAAATAATTTGAGGTTTATCTTGTAAAACTTTAACCATATTAATTCCATTCATTTCAGGCATTTGTATGTCACAAAACACAATGTCAACTTTGTTTGTCATTAAATACTGAATAGCCTGAACTGGTGATTTAAATTGCTGTACTAAACTTAAACCTTCCGTTTGGGATACGAACTGTTCCACTAGCCTTAAAGCTGGTGCTTCATCATCAATCGCAATACATGTTACTGGCTCTCCCATTCTATAATCAGTTTTACTTTAAATATATTGTCTATTCTATAAATATTAAAAGCAACTTTATCTCCATATACAAGTTCGAGTCGGCTCTTAATATTCTCGAGCCCTAAACCACCTTCACCTTTTATCTTTTCAGTTGGAACCAAAGAGACTGTGTTTTCAGCTTCAAAGCTAAACCATTTTTTATCAGAGGCGATACTAATTCTTACAAAAGCATTCTCATTAAACGCTCCATCCCAATGTTTAAAGCAGTTCTCAAGCAACGGAATTAAAATCATCGGTTCAATAACCCCTTGTTTGGTTATACCTTCAGTATTTAAGCTAATGTTATTATTCTCATCACCCTTTAATTGATGTAAAGCAATCATGTTTTTTAATTGCTCTATTTCTTCTACAATCGAAACTTTTTGATTGATACTTTTATAGATAACATAACGAAGAAGCTCTGATAATTTCAAAATCATTTCAGGTGCATTTTCAGATTTTGTAACAACTAAACTATAAATGTTGTTTAAATTGTTAAATAAAAAATGGGGATTAATTTGTCCTTTTAATAGTTGAAGTTGAGCACTTGTTAACTCAGTTAGCATTTGTTTGTATATACGAAGTCGTTTGTAATGATTTAGTAGAATTTGTAATAAAG
>CAZRUA010000137.1:0-7441 GCA_964603125.1 uncultured Flavobacteriaceae bacterium
CTGACGGAGAAATTGCTAAAATCGTTGAAAAAGTATTCGACATGCGTCCTTACTTTATCGAGCAACGTTTCAAGTTACGTACTCCAATGTACAGTGAAACTGCTGCTTACGGACACATGGGGCGTAAAAACGAAGTTGTTACTAAAACATTTAAATCACCTGATGGTAAAACAAAAACAATGAAAGTTGAATTGTTTACTTGGGAGAAATTAGATTACGTAGCAAAAGTTAAAGCTGCTTTTAAAATTAAATAATATTAACCTCAAAAATTAATAAACATGTCACACGATAATCATTCACATCAAAACGACAAAAATGCGGGTTTTACATTTTTGTATTCGCTTGTTATTGCAGTTCCTGTAATTGCTATCATTTTATTTTTAAACAGTAGTTTTATGAATAGCGACAGTACTTGTACTTGCGAAGGTTGCGAAACTGAGTGCAGTGCTGAATGTAAAAATGCATGCTCTCATGGTGAGGAAAAAGCTGCTACTCATGAAGAGAAATCTGAAGAGTCGGAAGAAGTTGCTAAAACAGATTCTACTACTTTAGCTGTTGATTCAGTTAAAACTGTAGTTGTTGATTCAGTTGCAGCTCCTGCTAAAGAAGCTAAGCACTAATTATTGATAATAAAAAAGCCGTTCATTAGTATAATGAACGGCTTTTTTATGCGCTTAACTTTATATTAAACTATTCTTTTTAGCAAAAGCTATTAAATCCATTACGTTATTGGTATTTGTCTTTTTACAAATGTTTAAGCGATGTCCTTCAATGGTTCTAATACTTTTACTAAGTATGTCGGCAATTTCGGCATTGGTTTTTTGCGAACAAATTAATTTTAATACTTCAATTTCTCTCTCGGTTAAAAGTTCGGCCTCTATACTTAGCATTTCTCCAGTTGGTATCCTTTGAATCATTTTTGCCATAACGGTTGAAACTTTAGTATCGGAGTAGAAGCCTTTTTCATGCACGGAATAAATAGCATCCACTATTTTTTCAATATCACAATTTTTTGGTAAAAAACCACAAGCTCCGTTTCTAATAAACTCAATGATATATGAGTCATTAAAGTGCATACTCATAATTATTACTTTAAGTTTTGGATATTTTACTTTTAATTTATCCAAGGTTTCGCGCCCATCCATTATTGGCATTTCAATATCCAATAACAAAACATCAATTTTGCATGTTTTTAATTCTTCCAGTAATTCTCTACCATTACTAACATCAATTTTTACTTTAATATCTTCATATTCATTCAAAAGTGCCTTTAAACCTTGTCTAAGTACCACATGGTCATCAGCCATTCCGATGTTAATTTTTCTGCTCATATCTAAAAGGTATATTTAATTTGATGGTTGAATAATTTTGATTTACACTATAGTTAAGCGATGCGTTTAAAATAAGTACACGAGCTTTAAGCGATTTTAACCCTAAACCTTTAGAGTTTTTGGTATAAACTTCCATTTCCTCATTTGTAACGCCTTTGCCATTGTGCTCAAAGATAATATTTAAAGAATCACTTTCTTTTTCCATACTGAGAGTGAGTTCGGTATAGGATCCATGTTTAAATAGGTTGTTTAATACCTCCAAACAAACTCTGTAAATGTTTAATTGTTCCTGTTTGCTGAATTGGTTTACTTCAACTTCATCCACAGTGGAAATGAATTCAGCGCGAACTTCTCCAATACGTTCAAGTTGTGAAATATATTCTTCCAAAGATTTTGTTAAGCCATATTGAAGTAAAAACGATGGCACTAAGTCCATGCAAGTAGTCCTAATCCCTTCAATGGCTTTGTTTAAAATGTCGGAATCGGCTTTAAAGCTGCCAACATCAAACCTGTTTTTTTGAATATCTATTTGGTGTTTACTAATGTTAAATTTAAGAACGGAAAGTAGTGGATTTATTTCATCGTGAAGGTTGCGAGCAATTTTTTCTTTTTGTTGTTCTTCTACTTCAACAGATGCTTTGAATAAAGCAATTTGTTTTTCTTGCTCCATCAATTGAATTTTGGCTTCTTTGAGTAACATTTTGCGCTGGTAAATCACCACAAACATTATAATTACAAGCACAAGAACAAACATGACTAAACAGCCCAATGCTATTAATATTCCTATGTTTTTACTGTCTTGCATACTCCAATAGTCAAAAGTATATGAAAAGAAATATTTGCAAATAAGTGTATGGCCATTAAAAAATAACCAATAGTATTTACATTATCTCTTATATAAGTCCTAAATATAAATAATAAAAGACCAGTACCAAAATAAATTAAGTAAGCTGAATTAATCCAGAACAAATAGTGTTGAGTTAGTTTGGGAATTTTTAGTTCAATAAATTCCTTTAGGAAATAAGAAACACAAAGGCATATAGTTATTATTGCTTGAATTGAAACAGTAAAACTATCAACAACCATAAAATCACTTTCCTTAAAATATAACATAAAGGCAACTAAGTTGTAAATAGCGAAAAGTATAATAATAGGAATTTTTATTTTTTTAATATTTAAAGCTTTGTAGTATATAAAGAGGGTTACTCCAAATTCAAATACTGTAAAAATAAGTATGAAGATTTTTTTTAGTGTAAATAATAGACTTATTCCTTCAAAAACAATGGAACCTATTGAATATATTAATAAAGCCCAGAGTATTTCATTCTGGGCTTTTGGTTTTATTAGTAAAGCAATAAATGGTAATAGCGTACTTAAAAGGGAAATGTATACTATTATAATGTAGATTTTTTCCAATTTAGCTATTTAAAGGATTTTCAGATGAGCAGTTGAAAGGTGGACAATTTAATGATCTCTCAGCGATAGTTTGTTGATACTGATCATTCTCATGAGCATCAGCACCAACTATAATCAGTTGTTTTTTACCATTTTCATCCAATGCGTAGTAAATTCTTATACCCATACAACCTTCTTGTGCTAAGATTTGCTCAATAATGTTACGACCAAAAAAGTGTGCAATTGTATCTCCTTTTTCAATTGTGTCACGATAGTTTTTTGTCCATTCTGCAGCTGTTCCCAACGGAAATTCTTCTGCCTCATTACCTGTAAAAGCCATAATTTTTTGTTTTTAATTGTTTGTAATAGTTTATTTATCAACTTCTACAAGTTACGAAAATAAATTTTATTTCTTAATTCATAGAATTTTCTCTAAAAAAAGCACTTTTTTTGAAAAGTATATTTATTTGAATATTAATTAATTATGAATTTAAAAATACGTAAACCAAGTAGTACTACTCGGTCAATTTAAGTAGTACTACTTGGTCAATTCAAGTAGTACTACTTGGTATAAAATCAGGTAGTGCTTTTGTTTCATTTCAAATTTTCAGTTTTTAACTTTGCAACATGCAAGATTCTGAATTTTTAACGCAAGGTAAAATTGATATAAGTGAGGAGGTAATTGAATTTTGGTCAAAAAAATTTAATTGCAAAAAAGAAGATTTAATCAAAGCCGTGAATAAAATTGGCAGTAGGCACAATATCCTTTTGTGCTATCTCGAGATGAATCGTTTAATTATCGAAGACGAGGAATAATCAAGTAATTAGCTCTGTTTTTTCGTTTTTTTTTTGTTACTTTAATCAATTTACCGATTAAATGCAGCAAATAATAAATAGCAGTAATACAAACTTCAAAGGTTTTAAGGCTATCTTTCCTTATCTTCTATTGGTTATAGTTTTACTCATTTATTTTTGTAAACTACCAGCCTTTTTTGATTCTTACGGTAAGCTTAGTTCGGCTAGCTATTACCTTAATAACGTTAATGCACATTTAGCACTTCCTAATTCATTAAACGACGGACATTCGCCTTTGTTTGATTTGTACCTTAGTGGTTTTTTAAAGCTATTTGGTTACAATTTAGTTGCTGCACACTTCTCTGTTTTTCCTTTTGTATTGTTGATTTTAGTGGCTTTTGTTCGTTTATTAAACTATCTCGAAGTAAAGTTATCAATTTATATTTCCTTGTTTGTTTTATTTTGCGAGCCTGCTTTCGCAACACAAATAGTTTATTTTGGACATGAATTAGCCAATGTGGCAATGATTTTACTATTGCTAAATGCAATCATCTATCAACAAAATAAATCTGTAGTTATTTTTTCAACAGTGCTGTCTTTACTAAATATTAGAGGCTTTTTGCTTATTCCGTTTTTTGTTCTTTTTGATTTTATGTTGTATAAACAATACAAACGTATTTTACTTTTTGCTCCAGCGCTTATTTTGTTTTTGCTTTGGGCTTTTTATAATCATTCGGTAAATGGTTGGTGGTTTCAAAACCCTGAACGAATCATTCATCGTGGCTTTGTTAGTATTGCCCAAATGGGTAAAAACTTGTTGGTTGTTTTTTGGAAAATTTTTGATTCTGGGAGAATTGTTCTCATACCTTTTTTAGTTTATGCTTATTTTAAATTTAGATTTAACCAGCGTTTTAAAGTGTTGTTTCTAGCTGCAGTACTTTTGTTTTCAGGTATTACTCTTTCTCAAATTATTTTCAATAACCCAATTTCTGTAAAGTATTTTCTTAGTTTAATTATTGTTTTTATTTTAATTGCTTTGAAGGCAATTTCTATTGTAAAATCTAAAAATGCCTGCATTGTTGTTGTTAGCATTGTTTTGTTAAGCGGACATTTTTGGTATTACCCTAATAAATACAGCAATAATTGGGATACTAGTTTAAAATCGCTCGGTTATTTTAGTTTAAAGGATTCTTGTGATAGTTATATGGTTAAAAATGGTATTAATACCAAAAATGTTTATGCTGGTTATCAATTAAATTTTGATGAAGGAATTTATAAAATGAATTCAGATACTTTAAAATACCAACTTATAGATGATACACAGTTACATAATTATCCTTATGTGCTGGAGTCAAATATTTGCAACAATTATAATGCAAATCGTTTAGATCAATTAAAAAACTACACTTTGATTAAAGAGTTTAAAGCTGGATACATTTATATTAATTTGTATCAGCTCAAAGGCAATATTAGGCCATAAGTTTCGTTGTTAGGCATTAGTTATATTTAACATTTTTGCTTATTTTTACTACTCAATTATGATTTATAAAAAAATAAAAATTGCTGCGGCATTTATTATTGGTAGCACTTGTTTTTTACAAGCTCAAGCTCCAAAATATAGTAATGAATTTTTGGCTATTGGAGTAGGTGCAAAGGCTTTAGGAATGGGCAATACAAATGTTGTGTCATGTAATGATGTCTCATCTGGATATTATAACCCCGCTGGATTGCTAAAAGTGCAAAGTAAAATTCAACTAGGTTTAATGCATAGCGAGTATTTTGCTGGGATTGCTAAATATGATTATGGTGCTTTGGCTGTAAAATTAGATAGTAATAGTGCAGGAGCAATCAGTTTAATTCGTTTTGGGGTAGATAATATTCCGAATACTTTGGATTTAGTTGATGCCAACGGTAACGTGGATTACGATAAGATTACAACATTTAGTGCCACCGATTTTGCTGCAATTATTTCTTATGCTCGAAAAATACCAAAACTAAAAGGTGTTGACATTGGAGCAAATGCTAAAATTATTCGCCGTAGAATTGGTGATTTTGGTGGTTCGTGGGGATTTGGTTTAGATGTTGGGGCAAAATACAATTATAAAAATTGGCAATTTGCTGCTGTTGGTCGCGATATTACAGGAACTTTTAATGCTTGGAGTTATAATTTAACAGATCAAGACAAACAAACTTTAATACAAACAAACAATGATATTCCATCAAATGGAGTTGAAACTACTTTGCCTCGTATTATTTTAGGAGCCGCTCGCAGTTTTTCATTTTTTAAAGATAAATTAAGTTTAACAGCTGAAATGAACTTAGTGAATACATTTGATGGTAAACGTAATGTGTTAATTAAAAGCAATTTCATTAGTACTGATCCAACTCTTGGTTTAGAATTATCCTACAAAAAATTGATTTACTTGCGCACTGGTTTAAACAATCTTCAAAAGGCAACAGATGATGCTGGTAAAGAAACAACTACTATTCAACCTAATTTGGGTTTAGGTATTCAATACAAAAATGTGGCATTAGATTACGCTTTAACAGATATTGGTGATAAAAGTACTGCTATGTATAGCAATGTGTTTTCATTACGTATAAATATTAATAAAAAGAAAAATTAGTTGTGCATGAATAAAAATTACTTTGGTTTTCTATTTGTGTTGTTGAGTTATATCGGTTTTAGTCAAACCTATAATAACGAATGGATTAATTATTCTCAAAAATATTATAAAATCAAAGTAGCCCAAGATGGATTGTATCGCTTAGATTCAGCTACACTTATTCAAAACGGAATTCCATTAAGTACATTTGATGCACGTAACATTCAGTTGTTTCAAAACGGAAAGGAGCTTTATATTTGGTTGCAGGGCGAACAGGATGGGGTTTTTAACAGTAGCGACTTCTTATATTTTTATGCTGAAAAAAACGCTTGTAAAGGCAGTTTAGATTCGGGCCTTTTCATGAATTCTTCTTATTTAGCTAATCCTTATTACAGTGTTATTAATGATACAGCTGCCGTTTTCTTCACCTGGAACAACCAGCTTAACAATAAACGTTTGTTGCTCGAGAATGATAATTCCTTTGCAAGTTATGCTGCCGAGTCTTATTTTATTCATGAAGATATTAAGGCTTTTAATCAAGTTTATAATGCTGGCCCTCAGATTCAACAAACAGGCTCAACCGATCCACGCTACCGCATGGGCGAAGGTTTCATTTATCGCCGAACAAGTATTGGTGATGTAGATTCAGTTTCATTTTCAACTCCTAATATTTACAATGCAGGCCCGCCAAGTTCATTAACTCTTTCTTATTCTGGAATGAGCAGCCAGTTTATTAGCGATGACCATAGAGTAATTGCTGATTACAGAAATATAGCTGGTTCATATGTAACATTGCATGATACGATGTTTAAGGGTTTTCCTGTTATCAGAACTACTAATTCTATTTCTACTCCTAGTTTAGGTTTAAATGTTTCTGTTCGTATTAATATGGTTTCTAATCCTCATGATGTGTCAAAACCAGCTAGTATTGGAACTCATTATGTAAAGTTAACTTATCCGCACACTTTTAATCTGGATAACAAAAATTCATTTTTAATGTATATTCCTGATAATGGAAGCCAAGCTAAATCACTTTTAAATATTAGTGGTTTAAATGTTGTTGGTGGAAATGTTCGTTTAATTGATTTAACCAATCATAAATTTATAACTTCTACTTTTCAAAGTGGCGTGTATAAATCTTTAATTCCCAATTTGGGAAATACAAAGAAATGCTTTATTACAAGTGATTCGGCTATAGTTAAAATAACAAAGCTTTCTGCAGTTAATAGTACAGGTTTTTTTACTAACTATTCGGTTTTTGCCATTGATTCGGCTTATGTTATTGTAACTCATCCAAGTTTAAACACCTCAGTT
>CAZRUA010000138.1:0-7418 GCA_964603125.1 uncultured Flavobacteriaceae bacterium
ACCCGCATCGTTCAAAATGTTACTAGCTGTGATAAAAGTTACAGCACTAACACTGCCGAAAGCGGCTGCTAAAGCGGCTGCATTTGGAACGTCAAGTTTAAAACGTAATAATTTAAAGCTATATATTGGAATTAAAATAGCCATAATTATTGAGGCTGCTAAAACCATTAAAACTTCTGAGTTCAAGCCACTATGGTGTAATTCAACTCCACCTTTAAAGCCAATAGCCATTAAGAGGTAAAGGGAAATGAACTTCGAAATCGGACTTGGAATCTCTAAATCTGATTTTAATAAAATGGCTATTAAGCCAACAAAAAAGAATGGCACCGGTGGCGCAAAAAAATTGTGCAAAAGATGTTGTATATCCATGACATCTAGGTTTTGAAAATGAAAAAAATAATAAAGAATTGGCCTAATTTAAATTCGACTAGGTTGAAGGTGTCGAATCATTAATTTATCAGAAGTAGGTAATAAGCTGTTTATGAAGCAAAAATAGCTTTTGCTTCTCAGTATATTTCTGAATAGGCTGTGATAAGTTGTGGAATATTGTATTTGGCAAAACAGCCTTTGAGCAGAAATTATCAAAGTCAAAATCTATGAATAAAAATACATCATCAGAATCTTTTTCTTTGTTTTTTACTAATTCGCTATACTCTTCATCAATATCTTCTTCACTAGAGTAATCATTGCTTATAGAGCCAATAACAAAAAATAAAAACAAGGACAATAGTATAGATGATACTAATGATTTGTATTTAATTATTTTATTTCTTGTGAAGTTCACTATTACAAATATATGAATTAGTTTTAATTGGAACGACTTTTAGATTTTAATTAGACTGAGTTTTCTTTTTGTAAAAGTTTATTGATGAGCTTAAACCAATTTGAATGGTGTTGTTGTTTTCCACTTTAATCCCATCACTTTTAAAAACAAGTTGGTTTAAATAGCCTACCTCTAGTCGGCCAAGTTTTGGTATTCTATATCCAAATGCTATATAAGCTCTATTTTGGTCAAGAATGTTATAGCCAACATGTTTTCCGAAATTCACAAATATTTCATCATATACCGAAACATAAAATGATTTGTCAACTATTTCTTTTCCTTTAAATGGAATTGAAACTCTCGTCATGGGTCTAAAGCGATTTGAATAAACTGCGTCTCCAGGTTTGTAAACTCCATCTTGTAATGTAGGCGTGTTAACAAATCTTTGTTCCAGTCTGTATCTGTTTATTATTTCAAATCGTCCGTTTTGATTTTTTAGTTGCACTTGTTCCCAAATTCTATTTTCAGGGAAAGTTGCTTTAACAGGAAATTCACCATAGGGATAAGTGTTTACGAAACAGTAACCAGCAGTTAAGGTTGTGTTTGCATTGGCGTAGTAGTTAATTCCAGTGCGTAATAGTAACTGTTGCCAGTTTACACCAAAATCATGTCTGCGAAATTGAGCTTCTAAATGTAAGCCCCATTTTTCGGATAGTTTATGATTACCAAAATACATCAACCAAGCGTTGTTATTGTTTGTGTACTGTCTGGTTTGTGCCGAAATATTTATTGACAATATAGCACAGCAAGTTATTAAGATTATTTTTTTCATTTGATTTTTTTTAATAGTTGTTTTGATAACGCTTCGAGATAAAATATTAGTTTTACTCTGTTGTTAAAATGAATTATAACTAGAAAAAGAAAATCAAGCGTAGGTAATTAATTGCTGATTGGTGAGATAAATCTTTTTTGAAACAAAAAGATGTATACGGGAATTTTTATTTGCAAAATAGAAGCATTCTAAAGGTGTATTCTCGAATTTTATGGTGTTAAATTCTATTTCTGCGAAAATAAAAGTTTTAGCGAAGTCAACTTTGTTTTTTTGCACTAGTTCAATTAATTCTTCATTTACTTCCTCTTCACCACAATAATCTAGACCAATCGAACTAATCACAAAAGTTAAAAAAAGCAGAAGTAATGTCGCCGAAACGAATGTTTTATGTTTTCTAACTATGTTTTTTAATTTTAACACACAGCAAATGTAGAGAATTAATTTTTTAATAAGATTAATGTATTAACAATTTTTAGGAAAGTTGTTATTGTTAAGCAATAGAGTTGTAATTGCTAATTTACTTTAGATGAGAAATCAGATTTAACAATAACTATTGTTTCATGTGGCTTAAAGAAGTTTTGTTTTAGTAAATCAAATACAGCGTAAAACAGTTTGGCATTATATTGTAAATCTAGTTTTAAATGATGTTCAGTATTTATTTGTTCCGAAAATTGTATTAAATCCGAAGTGGTTTTTGCATAACCACCAAAATGGTAGTTGTTGTTTACTATTAATTGATTTTGGTTAAAGTAATCATTTACATGAGTGTAATTTAAAATTTCAGTTCGCATAAAATCACCTTTTAAAACAGGAATTGATAAAAGTTTTTGCTCCGGTTTAATACTTGATAGAATTCCAGCGGCTGTTCCTCCTGTTCCACTTGCACAGCATATTGTGTCAAAACCTATATCTATTTGATTTATAATTTCTCTGCATCCTTTTACCGCCAAATCATTTGTTCCGCCTTCAGGTAAAACTAAGGGATTATTATCACTAATAAATCGGTTTATTTCTTCGGCTTTTTCTTTTAATCGGTAATCTTTGCGGCTCACAAAAATAAGTTCCATTCCATTCTTCTCAGCAGTTTTAAGCACATCATTTAATTCTCTAACTTCTTCACCACGAATTACACCATAACTTTTTAGGCCATTTTCCTTACAGGCAAATGATGTAGCTAAAATATGATTTGAGTAAGCTCCTCCAAATGTAAGTATTGAAGAATAGTTATTTTCAATGGCATGTTTAATATTGTATTTTAGTTTAAAGTATTTATTTCCTCCATATTCAGGATGAATTAAATCTAATCGTAAAACGTACAATTTTTGAGTACGTTCTTTTATATGTATTTCAGTTAGTAAATTCATTAATTAACGCCTAAATTATGATTTTTGAGACTTTATTCTTGAAAAAACAATAAAACTTATATTTTACCGTTTTAATAAAATGTTGTAAATTGCATCATTATGCGTAAGTTATTAGTAGTCATTTTCAGTTTGTTATGCCTTAATTTTAATGCACAACATGATGATCATAGGAAGTTGTATTCACATGATATTGGCTTTTTTCTTGGAGGAAGCTATTATACAGGCGACTTAAATCCTAGAAAGCATTTTGCATCTACTCAACTTGCTGGTGGTGTTTTTTATCGGTTTAATTTAAATTCGCGCTTAGCTTTTAGAGCTGGCGTTAATTATGGAAGTTTACAAGGTGATGATAGTCAGACAGATGAGATTGATCAAATAGAAAGAAATCTTAATTTTAAAACGAATTTATACGAAGCGAATGGATTGGTTGAATTCAACTTTTTTGACTATGCAATAGGTCATAGCAAATTTGTTTTTAGCCCATATTTGTACTTAGGAATTGCTGGTTATCACTTTAAACCTATGGGAAATTATGGCAATCAATGGTATAGTTTGCAAGATTTATCTACTGAAGGGCAGGGAACACTTCAAAATCCTGATCAAAAGCAGTATAAGTTAAATCAAATTTCAGTTCCTTTTGGTTTAGGTTTTAAATTAAATATGGCTAAGCGTTTTGGTTTAGGCTTTGAATGGGGCCCACGTAAGTGTTTTACGGATTATATTGATGATGTTAGTAAAAGTTATGTTAATTCTTCTCAATTGGCTGCCGAAAAAGGAGCGTTAGCAGGTTTTTTCAGTGACAGAAGCACGCGACAAGATTTACTTTCTGGTAATGCTGGAAAAGCACGAGGTAATCAGTATATTAAAGATTGGTACTATTATTTTGGATTCACGCTTAATTTCCGCTTAATAGCTCGCCCAAAAGCATGTAATGCCTATTCAGGAAAACGTCAATAAATTCAATAAAAATTCTTACTTTCGCGCGCTATTTTAACGTATTTCATGTCATTTAAAGAACAAATAAATTCAAGTAAGTTGCCTAAGCATATTGCCATAATAATGGATGGAAATGGGCGTTGGGCAAAACAACAAGGTGAAGAACGCATTTTTGGGCATCAAAATGGGGTTTCATCCGTAAGAGATACTGCCGAGGCTTGTGCGGAAATTGGTGTTCAGTACCTTACATTGTACGCTTTTAGCACTGAAAATTGGAATCGACCTAAAGATGAGGTTAATGCTTTGATGGAGCTTTTAGTTAGCACAATTACTGCAGAAACACCTACTTTGAATAAGAATAATATTAAGCTTGAAACAATAGGAGATGTTAATTCTTTGCCTGCTAGCTGTATTCAAGAGTTAAATGAAGCAAAAGCAGCAACGGCAGGTAATACGCGAATGACAATGATTTTAGCTCTTTCTTATTCCTCAAAATGGGAGATTGTTGAAGCAGTAAAAAAAATAGCTGAAGAGGTTGAAAGTGGTAAATTAAAATCTTCGGATATTACCGAGAAAAACTTCGGAGATTATTTGTGTACAAAGGGAATTCCTGACCCTGAATTAATGATAAGAACCAGCGGAGAGCATCGTATTAGTAACTTTTTGCTATGGCAAATTGCTTATGCTGAGTTTTATTTTACCGAAGTTTTATGGCCTGATTTCTCGAAAGAGAATTTATATGAAGCAATTGTTGATTTTCAAAATCGTGAACGACGTTTTGGTAAAACAAGCGAGCAATTGGCTTTTTAAAATGATAAAAAATGTTAATCCTACATACCAAATCAAAAGTAAACCCGTTTTTTGTACTATGCTAAAAAAAATAACACTACTACTTTTAATTTTAAGCGGAAGTACATTAATTAATGCTCAGATAGGACCTCAGGGTATTTACATTGGGGCGGATACAATTTCCTATACTAATCCAAAAGAATATTTAATGATTGATAACCCTCAATTAGAAGGTTTAACATCGCTAGAAAGAAACGCAATTCGATTGATAGCGGGTATTAGCAAAAATGATAAAATTACTATACCTAGTGATAGAACTTCGGAGGCTTTAGAGAATTTGTGGAGAACAAATTACTTTGATGAAATTACAATTGATTTTAAACAAACAGGTCCTAACGAAGGTTTTTTAATCTACCGTTTTCAAGAAAAGTTGCGATTAGCAACAAAGGATAAGCAAGGTAATCCAGTTCCCATGTTTGCAAAAGGTTCTGTAAAAAAATCTGATATTGATGATTTAAAAACAAAAGCAAAACTTATTCAAGGTAAAATTTTAACCGATCAAATGCGTGGTTATGCAGAAAATGTCATCAAAGATTTTTTTGTTGAAAAGGGTTATGCTAATTGTTCGGTAAGTACAACTGTATTGCCTGATACAGCTATGAAGGGCTATGCACGATTAAAATTTGACGTGCAAAAGGGTAAGAAAGTAAAAATTGAAGATGTAATTATTGCTGGGAATAAAGAAATTCCTGATTGGAAATTGCGTAAAAAACTAAAGGAAACAAAGCGTTTACGTTGGTACAATCCATTCAACTCTGGTAAATATCTTGAAGAGAACTATGATGCCGATAAACTTGGTATGCTTGATAAATATTTGGCTAAAGGATACCGCGATGCTCGTATTGTGAGTGATAGTGTTGTTAAAGTAAGTGATAATCGCGTTAAGATTTACATTAATATTGACGAAGGTGCTAAATATACCTTTGGTAACATTACTTGGATTGGGAATACAAAATATACTAGCGGGCGTTTAGATACTCTATTGGCAATTAAAAAGGGCGATTTGTTTAATCAGGAATTGTTAGATAAACGATTAAATATGAATCCTGATGGGATAGATATTTCGTCGTTGTACATGGATGATGGTTATTTGTTCTTTCAATTAAACCCTACCGAGACAAATGTTAATGAGAATAATCAAATTGACATTGAAATCGCGATGTACGAAGGTGTTCAAGCTACAATTGGTAAGGTTACAGTTGTTGGAAATACAAAAACTAATGATAGAGTTATTTACCGTGAAATTAGAACGCGTCCAGGGCAACTTTTCCGTCGTAGCGATATTCAACGTACTTTGCGTGAGTTAGGGCAACTAGGGTATTTCGATCCAGAGAAACTAGGTGTTCAACCAGTTCCAAATCCAAAGGATGGTACAGTAGATATTCAGTATACAGTTGAGGAAAAGGCAAGTGATCAAATTCAGTTATCTGGTGGTTGGGGTGGTGGCCGCATTGTAGGTACACTAGCCGTTACATTTAATAACTTCTCTGCAAAAAATATTTTTAATAGAAAAGCATGGACTCCACTTCCATCAGGTGATGGACAAAAATTAAGTATTAGTGCAAATAGTTCTGGTACGTTTTATCAAAGTTATAACATTAGTTTTGCTGAGCCATGGTTCGGAGGTAAAAAGCCAATTTATTTAGGAGGTTCAGTTTATCACAATGTTCAAAATTACACTGCTGGTGGAGGTAAAAGATATGAAAGAATTGATGGTAAGCGAGTAGTTGTTGAGAATGCTAATTTCTTAACTTCAACAGGAGCTTCAATAAACTTTAGTAAACGTTTAAAATGGCCAGATGATTATTTTAATTTAAACATCTCTCAAGATTTTTCTCATTACAACGTGCATAATTTTTCCTTGTTTAGTTTCCAAAACGGCTATGCTAATAACGTAAAAACAACAGTTTCTTTAAATAGAAATAGTTTACAAGGAAATCCAATTTTCCCAACAGGCGGAAGTAACATTACATTTACTGGGGTTTATACACCACCTTACTCTTTGTTTAATAAAAAGGATTACTCAACTATTACTGAGCAAGAAAAGTACAAATGGTTAGAGTATCAAAAATATAAGTTTACTGCTCAATGGTACATGCAATTAACCAACAAAAAAGATAAGGAAGGTAAGCCAGCACGTAACTTAATATTACGAAGCAGTATAGGCTTTGGTATGTTAACTTATTACAACAGGCAAGTGGGTATTACACCTTTCGAGCGTTTTTATATGGGAGGAAGTGGTTTAACTGGTTTCTCGGTGGATGGACGTGAGATTATTGCCTTACGTGGTTATAACGACCAATCAATTGATGGTATTAATGGAAAAGGAGCTTCAAATATTTGTAAGTATACAATGGAATTACGTTATCCAATTTCATTAAATCCACAAGCAACCATTTTTGCCTTAGGTTTTGCGGAAGCAGGAAATGCATGGTCAAACTTTAAGGATGTGAAACCATTTAATGTGAAGAGAAGTGCGGGTGTTGGTATTCGTATATTTTTACCAATGTTTGGTTTACTTGGTTTAGATTATGGGTGGGGCTTTGATAAATTAGATAATCCTTTAAAAGGAAGTGTACCAGGTAAAGGACAATTCCATTTTACAATTGGTGCTCAAATAGGTGAATTATAATAAATAAAGAATAAACAGAATGAAAAAAATAGTTTTTATTTT
>CAZRUA010000139.1:0-7411 GCA_964603125.1 uncultured Flavobacteriaceae bacterium
GAAGCTATACATTTTGCTTCATCATCAAATTTTATTAAGGGGTATGCTTTAGCACTTTATAACAAAGGTGTTTTTGAAGGAGAACATGGTAACTTTGATTCTAGTGATGTTTACCTAAATCAATCGTTAATACAATACAAAAAAATAAAAGATGTAACTGGCACTTCTTCTTGCACAATGGCCTTTGGATTTAACAGCTATGATAAATCTGAATTCCCGGAGGCATTAAAATATTTTATTGAAGCTGAAAAACTAAAATCAAGTATAAACGATTTAAAAGGAAAAGCCGCAGCTAATATTTGGATTGGAAATGTATATAACAATGGCTTAAGCAAACCAAAACTTGCATTACCCTATTATGAATCGGCTCTGAAAATTCAAAAAGAATTGAATGATGAAGGAGGAATGGCTTTTACTTATAACAATATTGGTAATGTTTACTACTTCCTGAAAGATTACACACCTGCGCTTAACAACTATAGTAAATCAGCCGAAATAAAAGAAAAGTTAGGCAACAAAAAATCATTAGCCTCATCCTATGATAATATTGGTAATATTTATTACGAACAATTAGACTATGTAAAAGCAGAAGATTACTATCAAAAAGCATTAGTACTCAGAAAAGAATTTGGCGATAAAAAAGGAATGAACAGCAGTTATGTAAATATTGGTAATCTTTATTTCAAACAAAAAAAATACAATGAAGCTATTGCTATGCACAATAATGCTTTCATCAACGCAAAAGAAATTGATAACAAAGAAGGTATGCGTGAATCAGCATTAAGTCTATCTGCATGTTACGAAGCTATTGGTGATTTTAAAAATGCTTTTGAATTTAACAAACTTTGTTCAAGTATAAACGATAGTATTATTAATAGCACATTTACACAACAAATTGCTGATATGCAAGCTGCTTATGATGCAGAAAAGAAAGATTTAGAAATAAGCAAGAGCAAGGCAGAAATTGAGTTAGAAAAAAGGAATTCCTTTGTAAAAACCATCATTATATTCTCAATCGTTATCCTAATTATTTTATTAATTATATTGGCTATCATTTTTTATCGCAAGAAACAAATTGAACAAAAAGCTAAACTCGACTTTGAAATCAACCAACAAAAAGAACTAAGAACAAAAGCAATACTTGAAGCTGAAGAAAAAGAAAGAAGAAGAATAGCACAAGACTTACACGATGGTGTTGGTCAGCTATTAAGCGCCGCTAAACTCAACTTAAGTAATTTAGATTCCAAAATCCCAAATCAAAACGAGGAACAAAAAATTGCGATGCAAAATGCATTAAACTTAGTGGATGATTCGGTTAAAGAAGTACGATCTGTTTCGCATAATATGATGCCTAACACATTAATTAAACTAGGTTTATCGAGTGCAGTAAGAGAATTTGTATCGAAATTAGGCAATGCTCCCAATCTTAAAGTTGACTTAGAAATTGTTGGATTAGATGTTAGAATAGAAAATCAAATTGAAATGGTTTTGTATAGAATTATTCAAGAATTAGTAAATAATATTATTAAACACGCTAAAGCTTCACATATTAGCATGCAACTAATTCGACATGATTCCGAACTAAATATTATCATAGAAGATAATGGTGCTGGCTTTGACACTAAAAACATGGATAACTTTGATGGAATTGGACTAAAAGGAATTCAAACGCGAGTTGAGTTTTTGAACGGAACTGTTGATTTTGACTCAACAATTGGGCGCGGAACAACTGTAATAATTGATATTCCCTTGAGTTAAATATGTGTAATTTTTTCCTTACTTTTATTTTTTAAATTTTGCTATGAACGACTTTATTAAATCAAAAATACAATCGTCACTTGACCTTAAAACAAAAGTGATGAACAATGAATCAATCATTTCAACTACTAACCAAGTTGCCGAAGCAATTATTAATTGTTTTAAAAACGACGGAAAAGTTTTATGGTGCGGAAATGGAGGTAGTGCTGCTGACTCACAACATTTGGCCGCCGAATTAAGTGGGAGATTTTATTACGATAGAGCTCCATTATTTTCTGAGGCATTACACGTAAACACAAGCTATATAACTGCAGTTGCAAACGATTACTCTTATAACGAAATATATAGCCGATTAATAAAGGCTATGGGTCGTAAAGGAGATGTATTAATTGGTTTAAGCACCAGCGGCAATTCAGGAAATGTGGTAAGAGCTTTAGAAGAAGCCAATGCTTTAGGAATGATTACCGTTGGTATGACAGGTGAAAGTGGAGGTAAAATGAAAGATTTGTGTAAATATCTAATCAATATACCTAGCACAGATACACCTAGAATTCAAGAGTGCCACATGTTATTAGGACATACCTTGTGCGAGATAGTTGAAATGAAAATTTATCCTAAAAAATAATATGAAAACTTTAGATAGAACAATTGCACCTTCTTTTAAAAATATTGAAAAAATAAATATTCAACATGCGGTTCAAGGCAAATTAAGCAACGGAATTCCAGTTTATTCTGTAAATGCTGGCAGTCAGGAACTAACTAAAATTGAATTTTTATTTAAGGCCGGTGTGTATTACCAAGATTCTGTTTTAATCGCTTCGGCAGCTAACAATTTATTAGAAACTGGAACAAGTAACTACACAGCAAACGAACTAAGCGATAAGATTGATTTTTATGGCTCATTCTTTGAATGCAATGTAGGTCAGGATTATTCTTCATTAGCACTATACAGTCTAAATAAATACCTGGAAAACACATTGGTTTACATTGAAGATGTTATAAAAAATGCAACTTTCCCAAAAGATGAATTTGATATTTATCTCTCTAACAAAAAACAAAAGCATTTAGTTAATTCTCAAAAAGTAAGTGTTGTTTCTCGAAGAAAATTCAATGAATTGATTTACGGTGAAAAACATCCTTACGGAATTGACGTGAAAACAGAAGATTTCGAAAATCTATCGATTGATGCGGTGAAGGAATTTTATCACACACATTACAATTCGAACAATTGTATCATCATGTTGAGTGGTAAATTACCTGACAATATTTTAGAAATTCTAGAAAGACATTTCGGCCAAACAACATGGGGAAAGGGAACAGCCGCAAACAAAACTAATATTGAAGCTATAAGCACAAATAATAGAATCAACTTAATTAAAAAAGATGATGCTATCCAATCTGCTATTCGAATTGGACGATTATTATTTAACAAAACACATAAAGACTATTACAATTTTCAAGTACTAAATACAATACTTGGCGGCTATTTTGGTTCGCGCTTAATGGCAAATATTAGAGAAGATAAAGGTTTTACTTATGGAATTGGTAGTGGTTTAACCTCAAACGTAAGAAGCGGTTGTTTCGTTATTAGCACCGAAGTTGGCGTTGACGTTACACAACAAGCCATTGACGAGATTTATAAAGAAATTAAAATTCTTCAAACTGATTTAGTTGGCGCCGAAGAGTTAGAAACCGTTAAAAATTACATTTTAGGACAGTTTTTAAGAAGCGTTGATGGACCATTTGCTTTAGCTGAAAAATTTAAAGCGATTTGGGAATTTGGACTAGACTATAGTTATTATGAAAATTATTTTGCAGCAGTTAAAAATGTAACAGCAAATCAATTACGCGATTTAGCTAATCAGTATTTGCAGCAAGATGATTTGATTGAATGTATTGTAGGGAACAAATAAATAGTTCAAATTAAAATGAAAAAAGTTTTCATAATAGGACCAGCTTACCCGCTGCGTGGAGGATTAGCAACATTTGACGAACTATTTTGCAGAGCCTTAAATAAGCATGGGCATAATGCAGAAATTATTTCCTATTCATTGCAATACCCTAATTTTTTATTCCCAGGCTCAACACAATTCGACACAAGTGGAAAAGCACCAGAAGGTATTAAGATACATACTCTTATTAATTCAGTTAATCCATTGAGCTGGTTCAAAACAGCAAAATTCATTAAACAACAAAAGCCTGATTGTGTAGTTATCCGTTATTGGATTCCGTTTATGGGACCTGCATTAGGAACTATAGCTCGACTGATTCGTAAAAAAGGAATTAAAGTAATTGCAATAACAGATAATGTTATCCCTCACGAAAAAAGAATTGGCGACACTGCGTTTACAAAATATTTCATCAATAAATGTGATGGTTTTGTAACAATGAGTAAAGCTGTTTTGAAAGACTTAGAAACATTTACTCAATCCAACAACAAAAAATTCTTGCTTCATCCACTTTACGAAAGCTTTGGAGAGAAAATTGAAAAATCTATTGCAAGAGAAAAACTAAAAATAGCAAACGGCGATAAAATAATTCTATTCTTCGGCTTAATAAGAAAATACAAAGGCTTAGACATTTTATTAGAGGCTATGTCGGATGAACGAGTGAGAGCATTAAATATAAAACTTTTAATTGCAGGGGAATTTTATGAAGACAGAAAGTATTACGATGATATAATTGAAAAACATCAATTACAAAACAATATAATTCTTCATGCTGGATTTGTAGCGACAGAAGATGTAAAATATTATTTTTCAGCTGCCGACTTATTAACCTTAACTTATCGTAATGCCACACAAAGTGGCGTAACTCAAGTAGCTTTCCATTTTGAGAAACCAGTTTTAGTAACTGATGTAGGTGGTTTAGCCGAAATAATACCTCAAGGAAAATGTGGCTATGTTGTGCAACCAAACACAAAAGAAATTGCAGATTCACTTTGTGACTTTTACGAAAACCAAAGAGAAACTCAATTAAGCGAAGGTATGCGTGAAGAAAAAAAGAAATATGATTGGAAAATATTTGTAGATGGTGTTATTGGTTTATTAAACAACAACTAACATTAATATTTAATATTTAACATACTTTATTTTTATTTCAGCGAATGCTAATTATACCCATCAAATATAAATTGCTTTGTACAATAACAGTTGTTTTGCTGATCAATAGTGTTAATCTTCACTCACAAAGTGATACCATTAGTATAAATAAAGCAACTTTTATATTCACAAAACAAACCCTAATGGGTGAATATGGTAAAAAAGATACTATTCTTAAGTTATATCGTTTAGATAATGGCAAAAAAACATACCTGTTAAAACATCCCCTTTATCAATATTCAGCTGATTGCAATAATGAATTTAAAGATTATGGTAGTTACATAATCAAAGGCGATTCAATACTATTTGAAATTAAACACAAACAAAAGGGAACAGATCCAATTCCCAAGCTCACCAAACAAATTTATAGGGTTAATCAGAATAAGAAATTACTTCTAATCTATAGTAAAGAATATTTCTAAAATACCTTTATATTTGAATAATCATGCTTTTTAGCTCTACCATATTCCTGTTTTATTTTTTACCACTAGTACTACTATGTTATCATTTTATTCCTACAATAAAAGCTAAAAACATTATTCTTCTTTTCTTAAGTTTACTATTCTTCGCATGGGGTGGTATTTATTTTACTCTTATCTTACTTAGTTCAATTGTATTTAATTATTTAATTGGTATTGGAATTGAAAATTACAAACCAAAACTTTTACTTACAATTGGTATCATAGGAAATTTAGCACTTTTAGTATGGTTTAAATACGCTAATTTCCTAACAGACAACCTTAATCAAATTTTAGGCGCTTTTAAAATAGGTGGCGTTGAATTAAGCGCGATAGCTTTACCCATTGGAATTTCCTTTTATACCTTCCATTCTATAAGTTATCTCGTTGATGTATATTACAAGAAAGCGCCAGCCCAGAAAAACATTTTATACATGGCCTTATACATTGTTTTATTTACGCAACTTGTAGCGGGGCCAATTATTCGTTACAATACTTTTGCTCCTCAATTATTAAATCGAAAATTTAACTTATTGCAATTTAGTGAAGGGATAGAAAGATTTATAATTGGACTTGCTAAAAAAGTTTTAATTGCGAATACAATAGCACGCTTGTCCGACTTGGCATTTCAGCAAGATGTAAATTCTATGAGTACTTTATTATGTTGGCTAGGTGCCTTATGTTATACATTTCAGATTTATTTTGATTTTAGCGGGTACTCAGACATGGCTATTGGTTTGAGCAAAATGTTTGGTTTTGAATTCCCCGAAAACTTTAGTCTACCTTACATTGCCACAAGTATTAAAGATTTTTGGAAACGCTGGCATATAAGCCTTTCAAGTTTTTTTAGAGATTATGTATACATACCACTAGGAGGAAACAAAAAAGGGAATATTAGAACCTATATCAATTTAATTTCAGTTTTTTTATTAACTGGTTTTTGGCATGGAGCAAACTATACTTTTATTATTTGGGGAATGATACATGGATGCTTTCTTCTTATCGAAAGATTTGGATTTGAAAAAGTACTTAATAAAATACCTGTATTTGCAGCAAGAATTTACACCTTTTTTATTGCTATGTTGGCTTGGATAGCATTTAAAGCAACTAACATAAACTACGCTAAAGCTTATTACAAAAATTTATTACCCAACAAAAATGACATTAAACTAAACTTAATTGCTAGTTATTTTACAACTGATTTTATAATCATGTTAGTAGTTGCCATTATTTTATCATTTAACATTCACAAATTAGTTCAACGTCCATTTGAAAGGTTTACTCAAAAAAATCAAGTTTTTCAAATCATTAATGCGTGTTGCTTATTAGCCTTTTTGTTTTTAAGTATGATGTATTTAATATCAGGAACCTATAATCCATTTATATATTATCAATTTTAATGAAAGCAAAAAACTACATATTACTTATTGGCTTTTTGCTTACCATTTCCTTTCCAGTAATAAATGGAATAATACCCATATTACCCGACACTACAAACAACGAAAACAGAAGGTTAAAATCCTTCCCTGATTTAGATACTTGTAGTATTGAAAAAATGAGTTCCTATGTTGAGGATTATTTGGTTGATAACAACAGCATAAGAAATAGGATGATAAAAATGTATAATCATCTCAATATTTTTGTCTTTAGAAGTAGTCCTGTTTCTATAAAAGCTTTTGTTGGAAAAAACGGTTGGTATTTTATGTCTGGCGAAGAAATAAAAACATTTAACGGTACATCCTTATTCAAACAACAAGAACTAGATGAATTAAAAACCGAACTTGAAAAAAGAAAAAAAATTATTGAACAACATAATGCCCATTTCCTATTTGCTATTGTGCCGAACAAACCCAATATTTATCCAGAATATATGCCCGATCATATAACTCAAAATGAAGGCTATGGAAAACAAGTGTTGCATTATTTACAAGAAAATAATTTCCCTGTAATTGATTTATATACTCCATTGATAAAAGCAAAAAAAACACATGAATTGTATTATCAAACCGATAATCATTGGAACGACTTAGGGGCTTTTATCGCAGCAAATGCAATTTTAAAAGAATTTAAAACCATCAATAAAAACGTAAATCC
>CAZRUA010000140.1:0-7245 GCA_964603125.1 uncultured Flavobacteriaceae bacterium
ATCAGCTGTTTTTGAAGCAACTTCTTTTACCATTTGAGCTCCCATGTTTTCAACTGCGTCAGAAAGTTCAATTTCTTTAGCAACTGTAACACCATCTTTAGTGATTGCAGGTGAGCCAAATTTTTTGTCAATAATAACGTTGCGGCCTTTTGGACCTAAAGTTACTTTTACTGCATTAGCTAATGCATCAACTCCGCGCTTTAATGCGTCGCGAGCTTCTATGTTAAATGTGATATCTTTTGCCATTGTAATTTGAGTTTATGTTTAAATTCTTAATTCTTATTTTTAAATCTGCATTAAGTTAAACTATTGCATAAATGTCGCTTTCGCGCATAATTAATAATTCTTTTCCTTCAACTTGGATTTCAGTTCCAGCGTATTTACCATATAAAACAGTGTCGCCAACTTTTACAGTCATTGGCTCATCCTTTTTACCAGCACCTACAGCAATAACTTTACCTTTCATTGGTTTTTCTTTTGCAGTATCAGGAATGATGATTCCTCCTGCAGTTTTTGTTTCAGCTGGAGCAGCTTCTACAAGCACTCTATCAGCTAACGGTTTAATACTAACTTTTGCCATTTTATTTAAATTTTAATTTGTTTTTGATTAACGGTTCGCCAATGTCACTAATTATGCCAAAGCCTTTATTTTATTGCATTGCGACAATATTGCCGTAATTATAATTTATTCCAAAAAAAATGTCAGATTGGATTGCCAACCTGACATTATTATAATGTTTTAAGTAATTTTATTTTACTGGAGCAGCAGGAGTAACCGGAGCTTTGCTTGGAGCTACTGGTTGAGTTTTTGCTTTTTCAGCACTTTTTGAAGTGTCAGCGCCAGTACCGTTTGATTTTACAATTTTAGGAGCTCCTAATAAGCATAAAACCATTAATACAATTGCACATCCCCAAGTTAATTTTTCAACAAAATCAGCTGTTTGACGAACACCCATTACTTGTGTGTTTGATGCAAAATTACTAGCTAATCCGCCACCTTTACTGTTTTGTACTAAAACGATTAATATTAGTGCTATACAAACTATTAATGTTAAAATTCCTATCGCTGTCATATTTATTTATTTTTTAATTCTTTAATAAGGGTTGCAAAGTAAACACTTTTTTCTGGAAATTTCAAACTTAATATTTCATAAGCTCTAACTGCCTTAGAAACATTGCCTTGCGAAACATAAATTTTTGCAAGTGTCTCAGTAACAAGCTCTTCGTTTTCTAAAACACTTGATTTTGCATTTCCTGCTGATGAAAAAAAGCTTTTATCAACGTTTAATTTTCCAATTCTTGGGCTTTCTTGAATGATTTTATCGATAATTTTTTGATGTTTTGAGCGCTTATCTTCAATTTCTGGTGAAATATTTTCTTGAATTTTCTCTTCTTTTTTAGACTCAAGTTTTATTTCTTCTTTTTTTATTGTTGGTTCAACTTTTTCAATTGGCTCAACTTTTACATTTTTAATATTATTTAGCCAACTTGCAAAACTCATCTCGGTATCTGCCGAAACGATTTTCTTTTCTGGTTTTAAAGTATGTTCGGTATTTTTATTTTTTTCTATTTCTGTAACTTTCAATAACTCTTTTTCTACATAAGAGTTTATTACTTGTTTGGCTATTAAATCTTGTAATTCTTCTTCAGTATTTTTTTCTTTTTTATTCTCAGTTTCTGGAATAATAGTGATTTCGGGCTTTACAAGCTCTTGCTCCAACTCGTTAATTACATAATTGAAGGTGTTTTGTTTGTTAACCGGACTTGTATTGCTAACAAAATGAATGGTTTCAATTGCTGTTAAATTATTTTCAATATTTTGTGTAATCGAAATTTCAACTGTTTTTTCTTCTTTTATTTCAGGTATTTCAACAGGTATTTCTTTATGCAGAAAATCATAAAGTACTTTTCGGTTACCAACTATCGAAGCTGTTTTTTTTAATGAATTGCTGTATTGTAAATGTTGTACGTTTTTGTAAGCTTTTGTTAGTAGCACTTGCGCTGCTTGAAAATAGGGGTATTCGGTAGTTAAATCTTGTAAATACAAAATTTCTTCTTTCCCAATTTTATCAGGAGAATTTAATATTTGTATGAAATTAATTTGTTGCACTACCAGTTATTAAAAGCTAAGTTAAATACGTCTTGACTAATTTGTTTGTTTATGTTATCCATCAAATCATTTTCTACCGATGAAATGTTGGTTGAACTATTGTAATCAGCAAATCTAGTAAATGTTTTTTCAAAATTTTTCTTCGAATCAAATTTACAAGTATATTTCACATTGATTGAAATAGTTAATCTGTTCAATGCGGCTTGATCTCCCGTTTGTATAGCAACTGGAGTTATGTTGTAATCGCTAATTGCACCTTCAAATTGTAAATCGGCGTTGGCCTGAATTAAATTCAATGGCGTTTGTTGTGCAATCATATCTCGCAATTGATTGGTAAATTTTTGCGATTCGAGCGGACTTGCTAAGGAAGCATTATTTTCAAATACGGCTACACTCGCTGATTTAGCTTCAGGAGGTATAGATATATCATTAAACTTATAACTTACTTTACATGAGTTACAGAATAGACAAAAGATGAAAAGTATGAAAACTATTTTTTTCAATTTATTCGCTGATATTGTATTCGTTAATTTTTCTGTAAAGTGTTCGCTCGCTTATACCAAGCTCTTTAGCGGCATTTTTACGTTTACCTTTGTATTTACGTAATGCTTTTTTAATCATGTCAATTTCTTTATCTTGTAACGAAAGTGACTCCTCAATTATTATCGGCTCTTTAAAATTATTATTAGGAATAATACTTGGTTGATGAACCAACTGATTGGATGGAGGGCTTAAACTCAATACATCATTGTTGTAGAAATTGTTTACAATTTGTACATCATCACTTGTTAAAGCTTCTGGATTTCCTTGATTAAACTGCATGATATCATGAACAACTTTTTTCAAATCGTTTAAATCACGTTTCATGTCAAATAAAACTTTGTAGAGTAAATCTCTATCCGTCATTTCGTTTCCTCCTGTATTAGCAGGTCCTCCAACTAAGCTAGGTAATGTTGTTCCAGTATACGCAGGTAAATATTTCAATAAAATATCAGCATTGATGTCTCTAACTTTCTCTATAATTGAAATTTGTTCAGCAATGTTTTTTAACTGACGAACATTTCCTTGCCATTGATAATTTACTAATATTGCTTCAGCTTCATTATTTAAACGAATAACAGGCATGCGGTATTTTGCTGCAAAATCGGACGCAAATTTTCTAAACAATAAGTGAATATCATCTTTTCTATCGCGCAAGGCAGGTAGCAGAATAGGAACAGTGTTTAAACGATAATATAAATCTTCTCTAAACTTTCCTTTTTCAATAGCTGTACTAAAATTAACATTGGTAGCAGCTACAACTCTAACATCAGTTTTTTGAACTTTTGATGAACCAACTCTTATATATTCACCCGTTTCTAAAACCCTTAAAAGGCGCGCTTGGGTTGCTAAAGGGAGTTCTCCAACTTCATCTAAAAAAATTGTACCTCCATTTGCCACTTCAAAATAACCTTTGCGCGCTTCGTGCGCACCCGTAAATGATCCTTTTTCGTGACCAAATAATTCACTGTCTATCGTTCCTTCAGGTATAGCGCCGCAGTTAACCGCAATGTAAGGGCCATGTTTGCGTGCACTAAATTGATGAATAATTTGTGGAAATACTTCTTTACCAGTTCCACTTTCTCCATTAATTAAAACACTTAAATCGGTTGGTGCAACTTGACGAGCAATATCAATGGCTCTTTCAAGCAAAAGGTTATTACCAATTATGCCAAATCTTTGTTTAATATCTTTTATTTCCATTTCCAAAAACTAGTTTAAACTAAATACATTCGCCAATTAAAGTACCACTGGTGCAGCTAGTAGCTAAAACATTAACGTAATCACCTTTTTTTAAATTTCCTTTAGGGAAAACAACAACTGTATTTTGTGAATTTCTTCCACTCATCATCTCATCCGATTTTTTTGAAACATTTTCAACCAAAACTCTGTGCACTTTTCCAACTCCTTGTTTAGTTCTAATTTCACTATGCTTTCTTTGCAAATCAACTATTTCGGTTAATCTTCTGCTTTTCACTTCTGCAGGAACATCATCTTTGTATTTACGTTCAGCCAAAGTTTTTGGCCTTTCGCTGTATGAGAACATGTAGGCAAATTCATATTGTACTTCTTCCATAAGCGATAAAGTATCTTTATGTTGCTCTTCTGTTTCGCCACAAAAGCCAGTAATAATATCACAGCTTATACCTGCTTCTGGAATAATACGTCTAATTGCAGCGATTCTATCTAAATACCATTCGCGAGAATAGCCTCTGTTCATTTTTTCTAAAACTTCGCTGTTTCCGCTTTGTACAGGCAAATGAACATATTTACAAATGTTTTCGTGTTTAGCCATTGCATATAAAACATCATCGCCCATATCTTTTGGATGCGATGTAGAATAACGAACTCGCAAATCTGGATGAATTAATGCAACCATTTCAAGTAATTGCGCAAATGTTGTTGCATTATCCTTTTGTTCTTGAGTTAGATTATCTTTTTTCAATCCGCCTCCAGTCCATAAATAGGAATTTACATTTTGTCCCAATAAAGTTACTTCTCTATAACCTTTATCAAAAGCCTCTTTGCACTCACGCACAATGGTTTCAGGTTCTCGGCTTCTTTCTCTTCCGCGTGTAAAAGGCACTACACAAAAACTGCACATGTTATCGCAACCGCGCATAATGCTTACAAAAGCACTAACACCATTATGATCTAAGCGCACTGGAGTAATATCAGCATAAGTTTCTTCTTTACTTAATATTACGTTAATTGCTTGCTGACCGCCTTCTGCAACTGCTATTAAATTAGGTAAGTCGCGGTATGCATCTGGTCCAACAACCATATCTACCAATTTTTCTTGCTCTAAAAATTGATGTTTTAAACGTTCGGCCATACAACCTAATACACCAATTAAAAGATTTTTATTTGTTTTTTTTACTTTTTTGTAGTCATGTAATCTTTGACGCACTCTTTGTTCTGCGTTATCACGAATGGCACAAGTATTAACAAATATTAAATCGGCTTCTTTATAATCTGCGGTGGTTGTATATCCTTTTTCTATAAGTATGGATGCAACAATTTCGCTATCAGCAAAATTCATTTGGCAACCATAACTCTCTAAAAATAATTTTTTTCCATTATGGTTATCATTTTTAACCATTAAAGCCTCACCTTGTTTTTCTTCTATAACTTTATTTAAATGACTCATTTTTAAAAATTGGATTGCAAAAATACGAAATTTAATGCCAATTTGACAGATTTAACATTTATTTTATGCTTTTTAAGCCCCTAAAAGACCTATTTTTATCGGAAATCGAAAATTTGTTTTGGTTTATATGATTTAAATTTTATTCCTTTGCAAACTTTTTTGGAAACAATTTTGCCAAAAAAGAATCGTTTGTATCTCTTTTTTAGGTTATACATATATATATAAACAAAGTTAAAAAACAGAAGCATTATGGCTAAAAACCTTGTTATTGTTGAGTCTCCTGCGAAAGCAAAAACCATTGAGGGATTTTTGGGAAAAGATTTTATGGTGAAGTCGAGTTTTGGGCACATAAGAGATTTAGTAAAAAAGGGTTATGGGGTTGATATCGAAAACAATTTTCAACCTACCTATGAGATTTCTCCAGATAAAGAAAAAGTTGTTGCCGAATTAAAAAGATTAGCTAAGGGAGCCGAAATGGTTTGGTTAGCATCCGATGAGGACCGCGAGGGAGAAGCTATTTCATGGCATTTATTTGAAACATTAAAGCTTGATAAATCAAATACAAAACGTATAGTTTTTAACGAAATTACCAAGCCAGCAATTTTAAAAGCAATTCAAAATCCGCGCAGTATTGATGAGAATTTGGTTAATGCACAGCAAGCTCGCCGTGTATTAGATAGATTGGTAGGTTTTGAACTGTCTCCAATTTTATGGAAAAAGGTTCGTCCAAGTTTATCAGCTGGGCGCGTTCAATCGGTTGCAGTGCGTTTAATTGTTGAGCGTGAGCGCGAAATTCAAGGTTTTACATCAGTATCATCTTATAAAATTGTTGCTTTATTTAACATCGGTAATGCAATTTTAAAAGCTGAATTAGATAAAAAATATAGCACGAAAGAAGAGGCGGAAGCGTTTTTAAATAAATGTAAAAATGCAGAGTTTAAAATTGGT
Source organism: uncultured Flavobacteriaceae bacterium (assembly GCA_964603125.1). Classification (GTDB taxonomy): domain Bacteria; phylum Bacteroidota; class Bacteroidia; order B-17B0; family Aurantibacillaceae; genus CAZRUA01. Next base: position 6,249 of record CAZRUA010000140.1, read on the forward strand.
TCTTTAGAAACAAAACCTGCTAAGCGCAGTGCTTCTGCACCTTTTACTACTTCAACTTTACAACAAGAGGCAGCACGTAAGTTAGGATTTTCTGTATCTCAAACAATGGTTGTAGCTCAGCGTTTATATGAGGCTGGGAAAATTACATACATGAGAACGGATAGCGTGAATTTATCGCAAACTGCTATGGATCAGGCAGAGCAAGTGATAAAGGCGAATTACGGTGAGAAATATTTTAGTCCTCGTCAATATAAAAATAAAAACAAAGGTGCTCAAGAAGCGCATGAGGCAATACGTCCAACTTATATTGCTAACCAATTTGTTGATGGTGAACGTAACGAACAACGTTTGTATGATTTAATTTGGAAGCGCACTATTGCATCTCAAATGAGTGATGCTGAATTAGAGAAAACTACAGCAAAAATTAATATTTCAACCACAAGCGAAGAGTTTGTTGCTAATGGTGAAGTATTGAAATTTGACGGTTTCTTGAAAGTGTATTTAGAAGGAACTGATGATGAGAATAACGAAGAGGAAAACAGCAGTATGTTACCTCCAATGAAAGTTGGTGAAATTGTTGCTTGCAATGAAATTAGCGCAACTCAGCGTTTTACGCATCATCCAGCACGTTATACCGAGGCAAGTTTAGTAAAGAAACTAGAAGAGCTAGGTATAGGTCGTCCATCAACCTATGCACCTACTATTTCAACAATACAAAAACGTAATTACGTTGAAAAGACCGATAGAGAAGGTACACCTCGTAATTATTTTGTTTTAACATTAAAAAACAATAATCTAAAAGAGGAAACTCGTACTGAAAATACTGGAGCAGAAAAAGCTAAAATGTTCCCTACTGATATAGGTATGGTTGTAAATGATTTCTTGCTTTTGAATTTCCCAAACATTATGGATTTTCACTTTACGGCTAAGGTAGAGGAGGAGTTTGATGATATTGCGGAAGGAAAAATTAATCTACTTGACCCTGCTTACCTAACAT
>CAZRUA010000141.1:0-7226 GCA_964603125.1 uncultured Flavobacteriaceae bacterium
GTATTCACTTCCTGATGTGATTAAACCCATTGCAATACCAGTAACAGGTTTTTTAATTTTAACACCTGCATCCATTAAAGCTAATGTTCCTGCACAAACTGTTGCCATTGATGACGAACCGTTACTTTCTAAAATATCAGAAACAACACGGATTGTATAAGGACAATCGTTTGGTAAAACTTTCTTTAATCCACGCATTGCAAGGTTTCCATGTCCAACTTCACGACGACCAACACCGCGATTTGGTTTTGCTTCGCCAGTTGAGAAAGCAGGGAAATTGTAATGCAATAAGAATTTATTTTCTCCACGGAAAAATGCACCATCAATTAATTGTTGGTCTAACTTAGTACCTAAAGTTACTGTAGTTAATGATTGTGTTTCTCCACGCGTAAATACAGCTGAACCGTGAGCAGAAGGTATATAACCAACCTCGCTCCAGATAGGGCGTATATCAGTTGTTTTACGACCATCTAAACGTATTTTTGTATCCAATGCAACACGACGTACTGCATCGTACTCAACACCATGGTAATATTTGTTAATTAATGCTTCTTTTTCTTTTAATTCTTCAGGAGTAAAAGTTGCTTTGTATTCAGTTAAAATTGCTTTGAAAGCTTCTTTACGCTCGTTTTTGTTTGGGTTACCAATTTTAGCAACATCATAAACTTTTTGGTAAGTAGCTTTTTCAACAGCAGCTTTTAATTCCAAATCATTTGTTTCGTGGCAGTATTCACGTTTTGCTTTTAAACCAGCTTTAACAGCAAACTCTTCAATACCTTTAATTTGTAATTTAATAGCCTCGTGCGCAAACTTAATAGCCTCAAGCATTTCTGCTTCAGTAATTTCGCTCATTTCACCTTCAACCATCAAAATATCGCTTTTAGATGCAGCAACAATCATATCAATTGTTGAAACTTCTAAACCATCAACATCTGGATTTAAAACTAATTTACCATCAATTTTACCAACACGAACTTCAGAAATTGGTCCGTTAAATGGAATATCAGAAACTGCAACTGCTGCAGAAGCTGCTAATCCAACTAAAGCATCAGGTAATGTTTTTCTATCTGATGAAATTAACGAAATTAATAATTGAGTGTCGGCATGATAATCTTCTGGAAATAAAGGACGCATTGCTCTATCAACAATACGAGAGATTAAAACTTCATGATCAGATAAACGACCTTCGCGCTTTAAAAAACCTCCAGGAAAACGACCTGTAGCCGCATATTTTTCTTGATAATCTACTGTTAATGGTAAAAAATCTACTCCTTCTTTTGCATCTTTATTACTAACTATTGTAGCTAATAACATTGTGTTTCCTAATCTAACAACAACAGATCCGTCTGCTTGTTTTGCTAATTTCCCTGTTTCAAGGGTTACCATTCTTCCATCTCCTAAGTCGAAAGAATGTGTGATTCCTATTTGTGACATCTTTTTTTGATTTGTGTTCCGACGTTTTCGGAACTGATTTATATTGATTTATTTTTTCTTTTAATTGAATTAAGTGTTTTTTTAGAGTATAAATATGAACCCTTTTTAACAGAAAAGGCATTCTGTTGTTACAGAATGCCCCCACTTAATTACTTATTTCCGCATTATTTACGTAAATCTAAAGTTTTTATCAACTCACGATATTTCATGATGTCTTTTGCCTTTAGATAATCTAATAAAGCACGACGCTTACCTACTAAATTTAATAGAGAACGTTGTGTTCCAAAATCTTTTTTATTGTTTTTTAAGTGACCTGTTAAGTGGTCTATACGTGTAGTAAACAAAGCAATTTGACCTTCAGTAGATCCTGTGTTTGTTTCTTTTCCACCGTGTTTTTTAAAAATATCTTTTTTTACTTGAGATGATAAGTACATTTTACTTTCTTTTTTGTTTTTAATAAATAGGGCGCAAAGATAAATAAATTTATCTAACTGCCAACAGTTTTTCTTAATTTTTTAACATTTTTAATAAGTTACCTAGTTTTTCTTTTAGTTCTGTTCTAGGTACAATCTTATCTAAAAATCCTTTTTCAAGCACAAATTCAGCGGTTTGGAAGCCTTTTGGTAAATCTTTTCCTATGGTTTCCTTAACAACACGCGGCCCTGCAAAACCTATTAACGAACCTGGTTCGGCAATGTTTAAATCGCCTAACATTGCGTAACTAGCTGTAACACCGCCAGTTGTTGGGTCAGTTAAAAGCGAAATGTATGGAATGCTAGCTTTATCCATTAATGATAGTTTAGCAGAAGTTTTTGCCATTTGCATTAATGAGAATGCAGCTTCCATCATACGCGCACCACCCGATTTGCTGATAATAAGCAATGGTGTTTTAGTTTTTAAGCAAAAGTCAATGGCTCTCGAAATTTTTTCCCCTACAATCGACCCCATACTTCCTCCAATAAAATTAAAGTCCATACAGCAAATTACTAAATCCTGACCGTTTACTTTTCCATAACCACTTCTTAAAGCATCGCGTAACCCCGTTTTTTTTACGGTGTCAATCAATCGCGAAGTGTATTTTTTAGTGTCTGTAAAATTTAACGGGTCACCGCTAACTAAATTTTCGTGTAATTCGGTAAAAGCATTGTCGTCAAATAATATTTCAAAATATTCTTTCGAACCAATTCTTTCATGATATCCACAAGCACTGCAAACATATTTATTGTTTGAGTGATCTTGCATAGTATGAATTTTTTTACAGCTCGAGCACTTATACCACAAACCTTCTGGAGTTTCTTTTTTCTCCTTTGTGCTTGTTGTAATTCCTTCTTTTATACGTTTAAACCAACCCATTTTTGTTAAATTAAAAATTAAGATTTAAGAATTAAGAATTGAAAACAATACTAAATTCTAGATTAATCATTTAAAAATTCAAAATTTTTAAATCTTCAATCTGCAATTGCTCTATGCAATTGTAATTGATTTATCTAAATAAACATCCTGTATTGTATTTAACAAGCTAATGCCTTCTGCAAAAGGTTTTTGGAATGCTTTACGTCCCGAAATTAAACCTTGTCCGCCAGCACGTTTGTTAATTACAGCAGTTGTAACCGCCTCTTGTAAGTCAGTTGCACCTTTACTTTCGCCACCGCTATTAATTAAACCATTGCGTCCCATGTAGCAGTTAGCAACTTGGTAACGGCATAAATCAATAGGATTATCAGTAGTTAGCTCACTATATACTTTTGGATGAGTTTTTCCATGACCAACAGCAGTGTAACCGCCGTTTTTGTCCGATAATTTTTGTTTGATAATATCAGCCTGAATGGTAACTCCCAAATGATTAGCTTGAGATGATAAATCAGCTGCAGTGTGATAATCTACACCATCTTTTTTAAATGCATTGTTACGAGTATAGCACCATAATATAGTAGCCATACCTAACTCGTGAGCGCGTTCAAAAGCTTGAGCCACTTCAACTATTTGGCGACTAGATTCTGGTGAACCAAAGTAAATTGTTGCTCCAACTGCAACCGCACCAAGGTTCCAAGCCTCATCAACCGACCCAAACATAATTTGGTCAAATTTATTAGGGTATGATAAAAACTCGTTATGATTAATTTTTACAATAAAAGGAATTTTATGAGCGTATTTGCGAGATACAGAAGCTAAAACTCCGTAAGTAGAAGCAACCGCATTACAGCCACCTTCAATAGCTAATTTAACAATGTTTTCACTATCAAAAAAAGCAGGGTTTGGGGCAAATGAAGCACCCGCACTATGCTCAATTCCTTGGTCAACAGGTAAAATACTCATATAACCTGTATTGGCCAAACGACCAGTTCCGTATAATTGTTGTAAACTACGCAATACTTGAGGGCTTCTGTTTGTTTGAGCGAAAATGCGATCAACAAAGTCAGCTCCTGGTAAATGAATTAAATCCTTTGAAATAGTCTTACAAGTGTGAGTTAATAAACTCTCGCCTTGCGCACCTAAAATTTCTGCTGTTTTCGACATGTTTTTCTATTTAAGGTGGCAAAAGTAACAAAAAAATGCAAAAATCAGCCAGAATTAGTCTAAAATTACTCTTATGTTTCCTTACCTTTAAAATAGGCTGTTTTGTACCGCTCATCCCAACATTTTATTATTTTATATAATTTTGAGTTCTAATTAAAATTTTATACCTTTATTTATTGTTTAAAAATAGATATAACATGAATAAAACTTTTACTTTTTTAGCAAGCGCATTATTATTTGGTGCTGTTGCAGTTGCTCAAGATAACCACAAACACTGTGGAACAACCGAAGCTATGAATGCAAAATTTGCTCAACACCTGGGCGCTCAGGCTTTATTTGAAGCTCAGCAAGCAGAGTTGGAAGCTCAAGATGCAGCTAGTTTTGCTACAGGATATAAAATGGCTAATAAATCAACAGTGCAAGGTGGACCTGCGTTGTACACAATTCCTGTGGTTTTCCATATTCTACATACTTATGGTGGGGAAAATATTCCTGACGCCAACGTTATAGATCAAATGAATATTTTAAACAGAGATTACCGAATGCTTAATGCAGATACGGCTATTACTGTTCCTGCTTTTCAAAATGTTCAAACAGATGCCCAAATTGAATTTCGTTTGGCTACAAAAGACCCAAATGGAGTTTGTACAAATGGTATAATTCATCATTATGATGTTCATACTGACTGGGTAACAAACTCAGGATATGAAACCTACACTTGGCCAAGAAACAAGTATTTAAATATTTATGTAGTTAAAACAATTGCTAGTGGTGCAGCTGGATATACTTATTTACCAGGTTCTTTTGGGGTTACAGCTTCAGAAGATGCTATTGTAATTTTATATACTTACGTAGGAAGTTTACAACCTAGTAGTTTAAATACTTCTCGCGCTTTAACGCATGAAGTAGGGCATTGGTTAAATTTGCAACATACTTGGGGAAGCACCAATCAGCCAGGAGTTGCTTGCGGAAATGATGGGGTTACTGATACTCCAATCACAAAAGGATACACGTCTTGTCAAACTGGTAACTCTGATATTTGTACTGCTGGTATTGAAGAAAATGTTCAAAACTATATGGATTATTCTTATTGTTCTACAATGTTTACAGCAGGGCAAGTAGCGCGTATGCAAACTACTTTGTCAAATAACACAGGAAATGTTGGTCGTAACAACTTATGGACTCCAGCTAATTTGCTTGCAACAGGTGTTACCAATCCAAATACATTATGCGCTCCAATAGCTGATTTCCTATATAATAAAACGCGTGTTTGTTCTGGTGATTCATTATTGTTGACAGATATTTCTACTAATGGAGCTCCATCTACTTGGGCTTGGACAACAACTGGTGGTGTTCCGGCAACATCAACTTTACAAAACCCTTACATTACATACAATACGCCAGGTACTTACACAGTAACTTTAGTAGCTTCCAATGCTGCAGGAACAGATACTGAAACAAAGACAGCTTTAATTACTGTTGAAAATGGTACTGCTACTTATCAAAATGGCATTGATGAAAGTTGGGAATCAATTACAGTTCCAAACTCTGATTGGTCGGTTGTTAACACGGAAAATGATGGTGCTACATGGCAACAAAGTACTGCTGCAGGTTATACGGGAACAAAATCAATGCGTGTGAATAACTTTAATAACAACGTATCGGGAAACACGGATGAATTAATTTCACCTACATTTAATTTAGATACATTATGCAGCCCAACTTTAAACTTCCGTTTGGCTTACCGTTTAGCAGCAACAGGTAATAACGATAAGTTGCAAGTTTTTGTTTCTGACGATTGCGGAAACTCATGGCAACAGCGTTATTCTAAATCTGGAACGCAATTATCTTCTACTGTTCAAGCTACTTCGTTTACTCCAAGTGGGACTGCACAATGGACAACAGCCTTACAAACTGTTCCGTTATCTTCTTTCTGGTCTAAGAAAAATGTGCGTTTCAAGTTTGTTTTCACAGCAGGTACTACAAGTGTAGGTAATAACTTATATATTGATGATGTTAAGTTAGCAGGCCCTTGCTCAACAGTTGGTTTAAATCAATTTGTTTCTTCAGTAAACTATTTTGAGTTATATCCAAACCCATCTAATGGTCAAAAAATAACTGTTGATTTAGAAATTAAAGAAAATGCAGAAAATGCAACTTTAGTTGTTACAGATGTTTTAGGTCAGCAAGTTGAGGTTATTAGTAGTAAAAAATTGGATGCTGGAACCCATACAATTGTGCTTAACAACACAGCAAATTATGCTAAAGGGGTATATTTCTTGAACATGGTAATTAATGGCGAAAAATTAAGCCGTAAGTTTATCGTTGAATAAGGAAAATGTTGATTCTATCAAAAAAAGGTAAAAAAGTTTTGGTAGAATCAATAATTTATCTACTTTTGCAGTCCGAATTTTAAAATTAAAAAATTACAATAAAATGAAAGCAGGAATTCACCCAGAAAACTACAGATTAGTTGTGTTTAAAGATATTTCTAATGATTATTCTTTTATCACTCGTTCATGTGCTGAATCAAAAGAAACAATTAATGTTGATGGAGTTGATTATCCATTAGTGAAATTAGATATTTCTCATACATCTCACCCGTACTACACTGGTAAGCAAATGTTAGTAGATACTGCAGGACGTGTGGATAAATTCCGTACTCGTTACGCTAAAAAGAAATAATTAAAGATAATAAATGATAAAAATCCCTTCAATTTATTTGAAGGGATTTTTTTTTGTATCAAATTATCCTTTATATTTAACGGAGTTTTGTGCCATTAACGAGTTTTTAAACTAAGAACCAAAGCCCAAATGATGAACTATATTTTATTTGATGATTTTGTGTGGAACGATTTATTACCGTTTACTTACACACGCCCAGTAGCTGAAATTCGTATCGGAATTTTAACCATTACGCAAAAATGGGAACTAGCTCTAAAATCAAAGATTTCGTTTAAAACCCAAGATTATTTGGCGAAAAAATATCCTGTAAAGTTCGATTCGAAAAAGCAAAACGTATGGATAAATGCCAAAGTTTGTCCAAATAACTCTTTATTAAAGGAAATTAAAGCTTTAAAAGAGAATCATGTTTTACTTTGTAAAAAACAAGTTATTGCCATTAACACAGGTGCTGATACTAACTTTCATCATGAAAAATCCAAGCAAGAATATAAGTTTTTCGAATCTAAGAGTGATGTTTTATGTGTAAATAAGGTTTGGGATATATTTTCTAAAAATGGATCCAAAAAACATTTATTTAACAGGTATGTAAA
>CAZRUA010000142.1:0-7061 GCA_964603125.1 uncultured Flavobacteriaceae bacterium
GCTGCGTGTGCGTCTTCCAAACGAGTGAATAGAAGATGGATTTCCAAATTCTTCCTTCAAATAAGGTAACATAGCATCAAAAACTTCGTTGTCAAGTTTTGTTGTAGCAGCATTGTCAAGATATACTTTCATTCTTTTTATTATCAATTAATTTCTAATGATTTCCTTTATGTCAGAAATAATTTTGTTGGCTAAATTATCAGCAGTTGTTATTGATTCGCTTTCTGAATAAATACGGATAATAGGCTCAGTATTGCTTTTTCGCAAATGAACCCATTCTTTATCAAATTCAATTTTAACTCCATCCACTGTATTAATAGGCTGTTTAGAGTATTTATTTTTTACTTCAAGTAAAATTTCATCTACATTAATTTCGGGTGTAAGTTCAATTTTATTTTTAGAAATGTAATATTCAGGATATGTTTTTCTTAGCATTGAAGTGCTTTTACCAAACTTAGCCAAATGCGTTAAAAAGATAGCAATTCCTACTAAAGCATCACGTCCATAATGCAATTCAGGTAAAATAACACCACCATTTCCTTCACCACCAATAATAGCGTTGGTTTCTTTCATGGCTGTTACAACATTTACTTCGCCTACTGCTGAAGCTTTGTAACTTCCTTTGTGTTTTTCCGTAACGTCGCGTAAAGCTCTTGTTGATGACATGTTTGAAACGGTGTTACCCCCACCATTTAATTGCAAAACATAGTCAGCTACTGCTACTAAAGTATATTCTTCGCCAAACATTTCACCATCTTCGCAAACCAAGGCTAAACGGTCAACATCTGGGTCAACTGAAATACCAACATGAGCTTTTGATTTTACCACAGCCTTTGATAAATCTCTTAAATTTTCAGGTAATGGTTCTGGATTATGCGGGAAGTGGCCATCAGGTTCACAATATAATTTTTCAATTGTTTTAACACCTAAAGCTTCTAGTAATCTTGGAACAAAAATGCCACCACTAGAGTTAACAGCATCAACAGCCACTGTAAAGTTTTTAGCTTTTATTGCCTCAACATCAACGTATTTTAATTCCAATATTTTTTTAATGTGCAAATCCATTAAATCATCACGGTAAGTAATTTTACCTAATGCATTTACATCAACATATTCAAAATCTTCAGCTTCTGCCAATGTTAAAACTTCTTTACCATCAGCATCGTTTATAAATTCGCCTTTTTCGTTCAATAGTTTTAAGGCATTCCATTGTTTTGGATTATGACTTGCAGTTAATATAATACCACCTTGTGTGCCTAGCTCTGTTACAGCAACTTCAACGGTAGGAGTGGTGCTTAAACCTAAATCAATTACGTTTATTCCTAAACCTACTAAAGTTCCGCAAACTAGTTGGTTTACCATCTCGCCCGAAATACGAGCGTCTCGGCCTATAGCTACTGAAATTGTTGCGTTATTGTTTCTTTTTTTTAACCAAGTACCGTAAGCACTTGCAAATTTTACTACATCCATAGGACTAAGGCCATCACCCGGTTTTCCACCTATTGTACCTCTAATTCCTGAAATCGATTTTATTAAAGTCACTCTTGTTGTTTTTTAGGTCACAAATATACATTTCTCCTTGTTTTTTAGGGGTCTATTTTTCTTAACATATGCATAAAAACTGTTTATAACAATAGTACTAAAAATGTATTATTTTACTAATTTTGTATATTACGATTAAATTGAGATACATAAATGAGCGAAAGAGACGACGATTTTAAGGATATGCAAGAATTGATTAGGCGGTTTGAGGAGATTGTGAAAAATGATTCTTTCGGCTTTTTTGATGCAGATGAGTACGAGGATATTGTTGAGCATTATTTTGAAGCGTTTTTATTGGATATGGTTAAAATAGCTCTTGACAAAGCAGAGCAGCAGTATCCATATTCGGGAGTATTTAAGATAAAAAGAGCACAACTACTTTCGGCTAATCACCAAACGCACCAAGCTTTAAAATTATTAAATGAGGTTGAGAGTATTGAAAACTCTAATCCGGATTTATATATGACACGTGCCTACATATATGGGCAAAGTGGTTTAGGCGAACAAGCTATTTTAAACTATAAATTGGCTTTAAAATACAGCGATGAGAAGGACGAGGTTTATTTGGCTTTAGGCGTTGAGTTTTTAAATCAAGATAAATACGATGATGCCCTTTATTACCTAAAGTTGGCAATTAAGGAAAATAGCACTAACGATTTTGCTATAAGTGAAATGGCTATTTGCTTTGAGGTATCGGGCAAAAACAAGGAAGCTATTGAATTCTTTACTAAATACGTTGAGGATAATCCTTACAGCTATTATGCTTGGTTTAATTTAGGCGTGGCTTATAGTCGCACAGGACAGCATGATAAAGCCATACAAGCTTATGATTATTGTATTGTTATCAATGAAAAATTTGCTTCTGCATACTTTAACAAAGGAAATGCTTTTGCAAGTATGGGCCAGTACAACGAAGCTATTGAGGTTTATAAGGAAACATTTTTATACGAAGAGACTGATGCACAAGCATTGTTTTATATAGGCGAGTGTTACGAAAACTTAGGTAAGTTAGATCAGGCTTTGGTTTATTTTAATAAAACCATTAAAGTTGACCCTAACAATGCTGATGCCTGGTTGGCAATAGGTTTAGTGCTTGACGAAGAGAATAGAGTAACAGAAGCTATTCATTACATTAAAAAGGCGATTGAAATTGAGCCAAAGGAAGCTGAGTTTTGGTATGTTTATGCTGAGGTTCAACAAAAGCTTGGTTTTTTTGAAGAAGCCGCTGAAGGATTCTCAACAGTAATTAATTTAGATTATCCAGATTTTGATGTTTGGTTAGATTATTCTGATTTACTTTTAGAAGCTGGACATGGCGAGCAAGGTATTGAAATGTTGCAGGAGGGAATTAAACGTCACAGTGAAGTAGCTGAATTATACTATAGATTAAGCGCATTGCTTTTAGCAAAAGGAAGCAAGCAAGAAGCATTACAAGCTTTACAAAATGCTTTGGTTTTGGATTATGAAAAACACAATGAGTTGTTTGAATATGCACCAGCACTTTTGCAAAACGAAACGATTATAAACGTTATTAATACATACAAGAAAGATTAGTTTTATGAAGTACAATTTTAATTTAGAGCATCTTCCTTCACGTACCGTAAAACCTCGTAAATCGGGTGTTACAATGGTTATGGATAAAGGATTGAGTATGCGCGGAGCAGAGGATATGATTGCCGCTAGTGGCGATTACATTGATTTTGTTAAACTGGGTTTTGGAACATCAATTATTACAAAGAGTTTAAAGGAAAAAATAAAATTATACAAAGACTCAGGATTTAAAGTATATGTAGGAGGAACTTTGTTTGAAGCTTTTGTTATTAGAAATAAATTCGAAGATTATTTAAAATATATTACCTCTCTAGGTTTAGATACTGCGGAAGTATCCGATGGTTCAATGAACATGGAGCACGATGTAAAGTGTGACTACATTAGCAAGCTAGCTAAAAATTTTACTGTATTAAGCGAGGTTGGCTCAAAAGAGGAAGGTGTAATTATACATCCAGCACGTTGGACTAAAATGATGAAAAGCGAATTAGAAGCTGGGTCATTTAAAGTGATTGCAGAGGCTCGTGAGAGTGGGAATGTAGGTATTTTTCACCGCAACGGAAGTGCTCATGGTATGTTAATTAATAAGATTATTGGTAAAATTAAACCAGACGATATTATTTGGGAAACCCCACAAAAGGCACAGCAAGTTTATTTTATAAAATTGTTTGGAGCTGATGTAAATGTTGGTAATATTGCACCAGATGATGTAATTCCTTTGGAGACATTACGTTTAGGTTTGCGTGGAGATACTTTCTTTACGTTTTTACCAGAGGCAATGCAACAAGTTTAAAAAATAAAAGAGTTATTATGTTAAAAGAGATTACAGTACAAGAATTAAAGCAATTGCAAGATGCAAAAGCTGATTACCAAATTTTTGATGTTCGTGAAGAACATGAGTATGAAGAATATAACATTGGTGCAAAATTAATTCCGATGGGAGAAATAATGGATCATGTTGAAGAAATAGATAAAAACAAACAAGTGATAATTCATTGCCGCAGTGGTAAGCGCTCCGCTTCAGTTATTATGGCTTTGGAACAAAATTTTGGTTTCACTAACCTTTACAATTTAAAAGGTGGCGTGTTGGCTTGGAAAGAGGAAATAGATAAATAAGAAACTGTTTTAATAAAAATATTACCCCTATTTTATGATTGATTTGTTTAAGCATATCCTACATTTGGATTTTGATTGGTTATTTGCAAATTATGGTACAGCTATCTACGTTGTGCTTTTTTTGGTAATATTCATTGAAACTGGATTGGTAGCTATGCCTTTTTTACCTGGCGATTCATTGTTATTTACGGCAGGTTTATTTGCAAGAACCGGTCATTTAAATATGGCATACTTATTATTTTTCTTGTTCTTAGCAGCTGTTATTGGTGATAACTGTAACTATTGGATAGGAAGAAAAATAGGAATTAGAATATTTGATTTAAAAATAAAGAGCAAGCCAATTGTAAAAAGAGAATATTTAGAAAAGACTCAAACATTTTTTGAAAAATATGGAACTAAAGCAATCATAATGGCTCGTTTTGTACCTTTTGTTAGAACTTTTGCTCCTTTTGCAGCAGGCATTGGCAAAATGGATTATAAAAAGTATTTCCTTTTTGACGTTATTGGTGGTGCTGTTTGGGTTGGAAGTTTGCTTACTGCAGGTTATTTATTAGGTGAAGTTGAATTCATAAGAAAACACATTGATTTAGTTTGCTTAGGTATAATCGCAATATCAGTATTACCAGTTATTTTTGGTTTGATAAAATCAAGAATGAAGAAAGGCTAATTATTAAATTTCCTTTTTCAAAGCTTTTTCTTCACAATATATTTTAATCAATTCATTTCGCTCGGTTAAAAATTGAGTAAGGTATTTTGTTAGAACTAACTTATTAAAAATCCTACCTAAAATTCCTAAAGGCGATTCAAAGTTAAACGTATCAGTTACAATAGTTTGTTTGCCATCAAATTCAAATTTGTGATGGTGATGTAAGGATTTAAACGCTCCTTTTGTCATTTCATCCACAAAGAAGTTAGGGTATTCCATTTCTGAGATAACTGAAGTTAGCTGTTGCTTAATGCCAAAATGTGTGGCTTCCCAAGTTACTGTTTCACCTTTTTCAATTAATCCAGAAGTTCTTCCTGCTATTGCTTTTTCGGTTGTTTTGTGAGATGTTTGTATATGAAAGTCAATACTGCGAGTGGTATCAAAAACTACTTCTTTAGGTGCGTTTACTTTTGTTATAATAACAATTACAGGCATCTATAAGTTTTAATAGTTTAAAATAAAATTAAGCAACCATCAATTGATCTAACTTCGCATTTTGCAATTGCTTTTGAGCGTAGTCATAATCAACCGTATATTTTTTAGGTGGTTTAGCTTGAGAAGGAATATCATACATCAAGTCAACCATAATTGCTTCGCAGATTCCACGTAAGCCGCGAGCTCCTAGTTTAAATTCTACTGCTTTATCAACAATTAGCTCTAAAACTTCGTCGCTAATGGTCAGTTCAACATTTTCCATCGCAAACAAACTTTGGTATTGTTTTACTAAGGCGTTTTTCGGTTCAACTAAAATTCTGCGCAAAGCAGCTCTATCCAATGGTTTCAAGTAAGTTAAGACAGGTAAACGTCCAATTAATTCAGGAATCAATCCAAAACTTTTTAAATCTTGAGGAGAAACATATTGTAGTAAGTTTTCTCTGTCAACTCTTTCTTTGCTTACAGAGGCTGAGTATCCAACAGCTTGAGTATTTAATCGTTGAGCAATTTTTTTATCAATACCATCAAAAGCTCCACCACAAATAAATAAAATATTTTTTGTGTTTACTTGAAGCATCTTGGCATCTGGGTGTTTACGGCCTCCTTGCGGCGGAACGTTTGATACTGTTCCTTCTAATAATTTTAATAATGCTTGTTGCACACCTTCGCCACTAACGTCACGGGTAATACTTGGGTTATCACTTTTGCGGGCAATTTTATCAATCTCATCAATAAAAACAATTCCACGCTCAGCATTTTCAACATTATAATCTGCAGCTTGCAACAAACGTGTTAAAACACTTTCCACGTCTTCGCCAACATATCCAGCTTCTGTTAAAACAGTAGCATCGGCTATACAAAACGGAACGTTTAATAATTTGGCAATTGTCCTAGCCATTAGTGTTTTGCCAGTTCCAGTTTCTCCAATTAAAATAACATTTGATTTTTCAATTTCAATTTCGTCTTTTACAACTTGTGTAATACGTTTAAAATGATTGTAAACCGCAACACTTAATGTTTTTTTCGCCTCATCTTGCCCAATAATGTACTCATCTAAATATTCTTTAATAGCTTTAGGTTTCAGTAATTGCAAGGATTTTGCAGCTTCTACTTTTTGTTGTTCAGTTGCACTTGCACTAGCAATTTTATAGGCTTCTGCAGCACAGTTTTCACAAATGTGTCCATTAGCGCCTGCAATAAGCATTTGCACTTCTTTTTTATCTCTATTGCAAAAAGTACATTTAATTGAAGTTTCCTTAGCCATAACCCTTAAATAAGGATGTAAATTTACGTGAAATAACTTGTATTCGCATTAAAATAATTGAAAAATGCTCAATGGGTCTTAAAACAAAATATAGGTATTGGTATCTAATTCTTTAAACTAATTCTTACATTTGTAAACTTTAAAACAAAACTTAAACTTTATGAAACTCGCATTAGTTGGCGCAACTGGCTTAGTTGGAACAAAAATGTTGCAAGTATTAGCCGAAAGAAATTTTAAAATTGATGAATTAATCCCTGTAGCTTCTGAGAAATCAATTGGTAAGGAAATTGAATTTCAAGGTAAAAAATACAAGGTTCATTCTGCTGCTGATGCAATAGCTAAAAAGCCACAAATAGCAATATTTTCAGCTGGAGGAAGCACATCATTAGAGTTATCGCCGAATGGTGCTTATGTAGTTTTTTTTGTTATTTATAATGCAGCTTCTTGGAT
>CAZRUA010000143.1:0-7012 GCA_964603125.1 uncultured Flavobacteriaceae bacterium
TGGTCATCCATTATTTAATGACAATGAATATGGGGGAGATAGAATTTTAAAGGGAACCACATTTACCAAATACAAACAGTTTATCGAGAATTGTTTTAAGGTTTGTCCGCGTCAGGCGCTGCATGCCAAAACACTAGGTTTTATACACCCTTCCAAAGGCGAGAAAGTTTTCTTTGAATCAGAATTAGCTCCAGATATGGTAGCTTTAATTGAGAAATGGAGAATGTACTCGAAGGGCAAAGATAATTTTATTGATTAGTTTGAGATATCATTACCTTATAGCGCTTTTTGTGCTTGTACTTTTTTCGTGTAAAAAGGAAGTTTCTTATTCGCTTCCTACTAAGGTTATTAAAGCAAGTAAGTATTGCACACAAGAGACAGTAAAGTTTAGTGCTGATACCTTTCAAAAAAGCCTAAACATTAATTTGTCAATTGGTAATTTCCCTTTGGAAGTTTTTCCAATAAAGGGACGAGATACTTTGTCTAGAGCTTCATTTAAAATTGAAATCAAGGATAATGGTGTTCCTATAAAGCCTTCGTTATTGTGGTTTTATAGCGATACGGTGAAATATACATACAACAAGTATCTTAATAATTATTCTATTTTAAATACCGACACTTTTGATTTAAGAGGTTTAAATAGTTACGAGTTAAGTTTACCTTTTTATCTTTTCAGAAACTTAAAAGCGGGATTGCATAATTTAAGTGTTTCTATTAGTCAAAATAGTTTTCAAGGATGGGTAGAGGATTCAACCTTGGTTCAATTAAATGATACAGCCAAAACAAAAGTGTGGAAGAAGTTTCCAAAAACCTTGAGTTCATCTAAATTGCAAGTGGAGTTTGCTTTTCAAATTCGTGTACCTAAAGTTTACCAAACAGATATTTGTATCAGTGAAGTGGAGTTGAGAAATGATTCGGTTTACAGCCCTAGTGGTTCTGATAATACTATCTTTCAAAGTTCATATCCCGATTTGTATTTTAGTTCGCACAATATTCAGGTGGGAAGTCCGTCTTATTATTTTTCGCCTACAGTGAAATCAACTTCCGATGCTATTTATAATGACACCATTCATTTCTTACATTATTATCCTAAAGATTCAATTAGCTTTAGTTTGTTCGATCATGATAATTGGTCGAAGGATGATTACATAGATGGTTTAAGAATTCCAATTCCTGCTAAAAATGGTAAGGATTCAACAGGTACTGATTATGCAATTAAAAAGATAAAATATAGCACCAAGGCTACTAAACTACTCAATTAAGCGTTTTTAATGACTTAATTTACAGCTTATTATAATAATTTCTTCCTTTCTTTAAAATCACTGTTACCTTATTGTGTTTTAGTAATTGTAGCTTAAAACAACTATATTTATACTAGATTTTGGCTTTAGATTTAAACATATTAAAGAATAAGGAGGAAGGCTTAAAATGGCTGTACGAAAACTATGGTAAAAAGCTATTGGGCTATTCTACGCATGTGTATAAATTGCCCGAAGATGAAAGTTGGGATTTGGTATATAAAACCATTTATAAAACATTAGAAGTATACGAGCGATACACTTTTGAAAATCAAGACAAGTTTGCTTCTTTTATTTTTAGAATGTTTATCAATTATATTAAAAATCATTTACGAGATACAAAAACAAAAACGCAAGGGGCAGTATTTATTCCTTTAGAAGAATCGAAAAGAGATTTTGTGGCTAAAACAAATAATGGGCAAGGCAATCAAAGTCCGCAAATGAAAGTGTTGCAAGAGGAATTAAATAAGTTTGAAGACTGGCAACGTGTTTTACTACTCATGCGGAGTCAGGATGTAGCTTACAGCGAAATTGCAAAGTATGTGGATAAGCCCGAGTCGCAATTAAAAGTGTATTACCAAAGATTAAAGGATAAATTAACCGAACGCATAAACGAAAGATTAAACAACAAAATAGAACTAATCAATGAACCCAAATAATAACATAAATCCATCTGATTTCAATTTGGACGATTTGTTGAAGCAATCCTTTTTGGATGTGGATACAAATACCAAAGAGGGTGCTGATATGTTGGATATGGCTTCGAAATCTGTTTTCGAAAAAGAATGGCCGGCTCCGCAAAATCAAGCGCGCGAATCAGAATTACTTAAATCACAAGGTAAAAACGTTGTGAAGTCGAGTGTTAAGGGCTTAAGCAAATTTGCTTGGTATCTATCAGGTTTAGTAGCATTGCCAATTATTGGTTTTGTTGCCTATAAAATTTACACATCTAATCAAACTACAAACTCAAATCAAGATAATAAAACAATCGACGCTAAAAATTTATTAGCTGCAACTACTAATGAGTCGTTTACAAATTTGGAAGCAAATATTTCAACATCAACTAGTATAGTAAACGATTCAATAATTTCAACTAAAACAGATTTAAGCACAACTAAAAATAAAACGCCTTTAGTAAATACTAATGAGGTAAATTCAATTACATCAAACCAAAATAATAATGTTACAAATGATCCAAATCCAAACGAAGTAAAGGTTATTCCTACTAGTATTATTGAGCCAACTGAGAATAAAACAAATCAGTTACCTCCTTTAAGCGAAGAGGCTAAAAAAGCGGTTTTATTAAGTAAGACGCAAGTTTTAAATAATTTAAAAAGTATGGCGCACCAATACTATTCTAAAGTGCAAGTAAATACACCTAACCAATATGTATCAAGCACTTATTATGTTAAGAATACAGAGGTAACTAATTTTGAGTACCGTGCCTTTTTAAATGATTTAATTGTGCAAGGCCGTTTGGAAGATTACAAAAAGGCATTACCTAAGTTTGATGCATGGAAAAACATGTATAAAAACAAAACCTCTCAAAAGGATATTGAAGATTACTTTACAAAAATAAAATACGATAATTATCCAGTAGTATGCGTTACCAGCGAAGGGATTGAATTGTATATGAAATGGTTGAAAGAGGAATGGTTGAAAACCGAGGCTAGTAAAGGGAAAAAAGCCATAATAAGATTGCCAACCGAAAGCGAATGGATTTACGCTGCTAAAGGCGGAAATGATAATACTAAGTATGCAACTTCTAACGGGAAATTGCATGCTAATATTTTTAGTAGTGGTGAGAAGGCTAATTACAAGCAATCTAACGGTAAGTACGATATGTTTTGTGAAATGATATTTGATTCATTAGCTGCCAACAAAATCAACGAACGTAATTATAAAACAGATTTTGGTTTAAAGCAATTTGATAAAAACAATTTTACTACCTCTGTAAAAAGCTACCCATCTAATGCTTATGGTATTTATGATTTATGCGGTAATGTTTCGGAAGTTACAGTTCGCAAAGATAATGTGTTGGTGGCTAAAGGAGGCAATTGGCATAGTACAGATGATTTCTTAAAAATCAATGCAAAGGATGAATTTGCTGTTGGTAAAATTACATCGCCATTTGTTGGTTTTAGGTATGTAATTGTTTTTGAGAAATAATATAATCTTCATAAACTCTTTAATAAACCATTTTAGAGTTTAATTTTAACTTTATTAATATGGAATTAAGTGCAGCACAAAAAATAGTTGACGATTGGATTAAAACACACGGAGTAAGGTATTTTAATGAGTTAACCAATATGGCTATGCTAACCGAAGAAGTGGGTGAAGTAGCACGGATTATTGCTCGTAGATACGGAGAACAATCAGAAAAGGAGAGTGATAAGGATAAAGATTTAGGCGATGAGTTAGCCGACGTAATGTTTGTTTTAATTTGTTTAGCCAATCAAACGGGAGTAAACCTAACCGAAGCTTTGCAATGTAATTTAGATAAGAAAACAAAGCGCGACTCTCAGCGACATCATGATAATCAAAAACTAAAGTAAGTGTATGAGGTTTTGTTGGTTTGTTTTGTTCTGCTTTTTCATAAAGCTTATCCCCGCCCAAAACCTCGACACGCTTAGTGAAGGTTCGCCTGTTAAAGTTTCTTTTTTTGCTAGTCGTGATGTGCCTAGTTTATGTAATACTCTAATTGCAGGAAAATCGAGCGACAAGGAAAAGTTTGATGCCATATTTTATTGGGTGGTTACTCATCTTCGCTATGACTATCGACAAGCGTATTCCAACGGGGGAACTAATCGTGCTATAAAAACTATTTTAAAACACAGGTATGCAGTATGTTTAGGTTATGCCGAATTGATGGACACCTTATGTAGAACCGCTGGCTTAAAAAGTGAAGTAATTTATGGTTATAGTAAAGATGATTTGTTTGATGTAAAGGATTCCTTATACTTTGACGATCATGCTTGGAACGCAGTTAATTTAGATGGTCTATGGTATTTGTATGATGCCACATGGTCGTCGCCGCAACCTATTTTAGATTTCACTAAACGTAGCTTGCGGATTTTAAAAAAGCGAGAATCTTTTATTCGTAAATTTAAAACAAAGCAAATACGCTCTTTCGACCCAAGTTTTTTAGAATGTCCAGGCGATACAGCGAGTGTAAAAACAGTATATGTAAAACAACGGTTTTTTAATAAAGTAAAACAGTTTATTTTATTCTCGCGTAGAATTAGAGTTAAGTATAGTTATGTAAAGCATATTAATTTAGATTATTATTTAACAGACCCACAATTATTCGCAATTGATCATTACCCTGACGACCCTACGTGGGCTTTAACAGCGCAAAAAAGCATACAGCAGTATGAAGGAGATAGTGCATATTATCATTTGGATGAAAAAACATATCAAGAACAGAATCGTGTAGGTGTTTCTTGTTCGAGCTGCGATACTTACAATGCATCGAATACGTATGATAAATGGAAGATCTTGGGAGAGAATGCTTCGAAATTTAATAAACGAAATGAAACTATTTTTTCATTATGTAAATACTATCAGGCGGTTTCGCATTACGGCTATGGGCAAGAGGCAGTAGATTCAGCTACTAAGGTTCATAATTATGATACTTCTAGTTATATGTTGAATAAAACCTTAGAGAGTATGCGCAGAAATTATTCAACTGTTCGCATGGCAACAAGTTTGGCGCGGAAGAAGAACGGCACTAAAATGAATATTTTAAAAGTAGAGAATACCGGTTTTTTAACGCAGATTCGTTTAAATAATCGCAGGGCTCGAACTGCAGCAAGTGTAATGAGTCAAGTTCATAGTAAAGCACGAAACGATTTAAAATCATTTGACAGAACTAAGAACATGTATGAGAAATACAAGTTTGTTGAAAATGAAAAAGTAAGAGAAGGGGCTGGCCTAGCTAAAAAAATGAAAGAAGCCAAAGATTTGTTGGCCATAACGCAAGCTAAATTAGATTCGTGCGCTTTGGTTTTAGAAAAGCAGAAAATAACTTTTGACAGTTCGTTTTTTAATATGAGCTTAAACTTAAATCAGCAGATTATTTATGGGGATACTGTTTTCAACTCTTTATACAAAAGCACATTTATGCGAATGAAGTTGTTGGATAATTACAAGAAACCAGTTGTGGAAGCGAGAAAGAAATTTAAGAATGATTTTTATGCGAGTAATGAATTTTTGTACAAACAGGTTTTAAACCCAAGCGATAGTGTGGCTAAAAACTATGTTGCTTTAATGAAAACTTTTAAGTTTAAACACGATATGGAAATGAAAAGCTTAAGAATTATTAGAGATTTGGTGAAAGGTAAACAAATGGCAATTGAAGAGTTTGATCAAAAGAAGGACGATTACTTAAAGGAGTTAAAGGAGAATAAATGTTGGCTCAAGTATCATAAGCCTAAATTATCAACGGTGAAGTATGGTTTTAGGCAACTTTTATTTTACCAAAAAGATTACATAGGTTTGGTGACAAACGATAATAAATATGAGAACCTAAGATTTAGAGCAATTGATAAAAAAATAAGTTCTAAAAGAATTAGACATAATGCGATTAACAATGCCAATGTTAAATTGAGCAATAGAACAAGTAAAATCGTGATGCGCGCTAAAAAGGCTTATTTAATGAAATTGAGAAAGGAAAGGCAACTTGCAGCAAGAGAGGCGAAGCGTAAGAAGTAGTTCTGTTAATTCACTTTCCTGATTTTTGTTTTGTCGTCTTCAATAAAAACAACTTTTCCATTTTCAAGTTTAAATGGAAGATGAATGGTTTCGTTAACTAAGAATCGAATGCCAGCTTCTGCGTGCTCTATTTGTTTAATGCGAGCAGTTAATTGATTTGTTTTTTTGTTATAATCCCAATATCCTTCTGAGCGATTTGTTCTATCACGGCTAATTGTATCGGAGTTTGCCGAAAACCAACGAGATTCCCCTCCGCTTAAATGTAATTTGGTTTCTTTGTTGTTACTAGTAACAATGTAATCCCCTTCAAATTTTAAAAGAGTAGTGTCACTCATTGTCATTTCAACAGTTGGATAACAATCGTAAGTAAATATTAAATCCGTTTTAATTCTATAAAATCCTGCTTTATTTGGAACGTAAAGTTTTACAAGTTCTTCTATTTTAAATGTATTTTCACAACCAGCACTAAGCTCATTACTAAAAGTAATTTCTCCTTTTGTGGCACTTTTATAACGCGATTTTGTTAAATCAAAATTAAAATTCGAAAGTGAGTCTACCCGAATAAAGAACTTTTCGTCAAAATGATCATTGCCCATCCTATAAAATATTCTATCTCCATTTTTATTCGGTTTAGAGCCAAAATAGTCATTATGGTATTTACCATAAAGCACAAGTTTTGTTCCTGGCTTTGTTTGTGCGTATAAACTTAAACTTAGTAATAGGCACAATAAAGTTTTTGATATGTATTGCATAAATTTTAATTTAATACTTGATTTGTTACTTTGGTTTACCATAACGAAAAATTAATCGTTAAACTGGCTCTCAAACCTTGATAATACCTTGAGTTATTAAGTGAGTATAAATAACCTCCTTGTGCATTAACATAAACATTTTTGCTGTTGTAAAGAAAAATACCTAGGTAAGGATTTAAGTAAGCTGTGCTTCCTAAATATTTACTACTAATGCCACCAGCTTCCATTCCGTAATAAGGTATCATTACG
>CAZRUA010000144.1:0-6922 GCA_964603125.1 uncultured Flavobacteriaceae bacterium
GTAAAGGGGATTATTTGTTTTACGGCAAATACCGTCGACCTTTAAGCTTATTCCCTGGCTGTTATCAGCCAGAATTAGATAGTCTTTACAAACAAGTAGGAAGTAAAGATGTTGGCTTTGGAATTGGTTATAATTTTAAAGATCAAAACAGTAATTTAATGATTGCAACCAAAAAACAATAGTAAACTTTACTCTTGATTTTTTTATTGACCTTCGACTGTTTCAGCTTACAATTTATTGTATTCAAAATCTTGATTTAAATCGAAAAGAAAACTCTTCGTTAATAATTTACCCATTGCATATATTAGTATATTTGCATCCGATTGAAAAAAGCATTTATCATATTTGTTTTAAGCTGCATTGTTTTTCAAAGTTTAAGTAAGCTTATAATCCTTGCCAAATTTGAGGTTCAGAGGGATTATATTGCAAAAAATTTATGTGTAAAAAAAGAAGAAGTTAACAATTGCTGCCAAGGAAATTGTCATTTACAAAAACAATTGTCAGAAGATGATAAAAATCAGGATCAACAAAAAACAATTTTTAAAGGAAAATATACCGATAATCATTTCTTAAATAAATTTGTCTTTATAATCCATTTAGATGAGAAACCCGTGAGTAAATTTGACAATTACAAAACACAAAAAACAATCTCTTACCCTGCAAATATTTTTCATCCACCTCCTTTTAGTCCATTCATCTAAACACTGAAACCTTATTAAAAAATTGAATAACTAACAGAGCAATTCGTTAGACTGAGAATCTATTGCTCAAAAAAATGAAAAAAAATGAAAAATATTATTGTAATAATTGCTGCATTAGCAATTGTTTTAACTGGTTGTAAAAAATATGAAGAAGGTCCTTCATTAAGTTTAAGAACAAAAAAAGCGCGTTTAGTTGGAGAATACTCCATTGCAAAATACACATACAATGGAGCTGACCAAACAGATTTCTTAAAAGCACTTTTCGGAGATGCTTACCAATTGCATTTCGAAAAGGACGGTACTTACCATATCCATGGAAATTTTCCAGATGATGGAACATGGAAATTCAATGATGATAAAACCAATATTCTCCTAACTTCTAGTAAATCAGGGGCTACTCAACAAACTCTAGAAATTTTAAAACTAGAAAATAAAGAGATTTGGTATAAACATACCACGTCAGGAGGCGATATTGAGGAGGCTCATTGGATTGAAGAATAAAAAATTGGGCTGTCGGAGTTTAACTTCGACAGCCTTTTATTCTAGTTAAACTAAATCAGAATGAAACACATATTGATAAGCACATTACTCTTATTGTTTACATTTTGTTGTAATGCGCAAAACGACCCTATAAATTGTGATGAGAGTCTTTGCACATGCAAAGATGATATAACGCCTGCAGGTATTATGATAAGTCATGTCCACAAAAAAAATGAGTGGATGGTGTCGTACCGATACATGAATATGAGTATGGAAGATTACTATGCTGGTGCACAAAAGACATCCTCGGATAACATTTTTAATCAGTATTTAAGTTACACGCAAAAAATGCGTATGGATATGCATATGCTGATGGGAATGTATGGCATCAATGACAAATTAACCCTTATGGCTATGCTAAACTACAACAATAATAATATGCAAATGAAAATGTATGCCACAGACAGCACATACAAAGAACTTGCAAATGGATATACTTCCTACTCTATGAGTCATAGTATGCATACTAAGGGTTTTGGTGACATCAAAATATATTTCATGTATAATTTGCTTAACAACTCGCAAAAACAATTTCTAATCAATTTAGGCGTAAGTATACCCACCGGAAGTATTAATTTAAAAGGGGCAAAAACTTCTATGATGTATCCGTCGACTCGCTATGCTTATAATATGCAAAATGGTTCTGGAACATTTGACCTCATGCCAAGTATTAACTATCTACGCACAACAAGTAATTGGTCAGCAAGCATACAACTACTTTCAACTATCCGAACACATTTTAATAGTGTTGGATATAAACTCGGAAATGAACTAAATGCTAATGCTTGGTTCGCTTATAAATTCTTACCTTTTATGAGTAGCTCTATACGTGTTGAAGAAAGTATCTGTGGTAAAATACATGGAGAAGATTCTTCATTGAGAAAAAATCTTGAATCAGCAGCGAACACGTATAATTCGGGAGTACAAAAAACAAACCTGTATTTAGGAACACTCTTCCAATTTCAAAAAGGGATTCTAAATAATTTTAAAATCGGAATTGAATATGGTATTCCTGTGCATCAAAAATACAATGGTACTCAATTAGGAAGTAAAAGCAATTTAAATTTTAATATTGTAAGATTATTTTAATCTTACAAACTCATCATATCTTTTAATTTAACTGCCTGACGGCGCGAGATTTCTATTTGCTCGCCACCTTTCAATTTAGCCATTAATCCACCGTTAAACCAAGTCTCAATAGATTCAATCCATTTTAAATTAATGATATGTTTACGACTTGCTCTAAAAAAAGTTTTAGGATTTAAACGAGTATCTAAATTATTCAAGCTGCGCAAAATTAAAGGGCGATTCCCATCAAAATAAACTCGCACATAATTACCTTCGCTTTCAAACAAACGTATATTTTGCAATTTCACAAACCAACACTTTTCACCATCCTTAACAAATACTTGGTCATCATCTAAGAAAGGCGCTGTGCTTTCCTTCTTGCCCTCACGCTCTTCTTTCGCAAATAATTTTTTGATTGTTTCTGCCAAACGTTGAGGCTGAATTGGTTTAAGAAGGTAATCCAAAGCATTTATTTCAAACGCTCTTAATGCAAACTCATCATAAGCAGTAACAAATATAACTTCTGGCAAAGCTGATATTTCCTCAATTAACTCCAAACCTGTTTTACCCGGCATTTGAATATCTAAGAAAATTACATCTGGTTTAAGAGAATTAATTTTCTCTTTTGCCTCATTTGCATTAGCACATTCGCCAATAATTTCAATATCCTTGTATTGAGCTAAATGATTCTTAAGTTCTTGTCGAGCTAAACGCTCATCATCAACTATAATTGCCTTCATATGTTTATTATATTGATTTTAAAAATAATTCAAATAATTGCATTTTCCACAATTACTTTATGAGCGGTAATTGTATTAAAGTTTCCACCATTTTATCGTGATTATTAAACATTTTCATCTGGGCTTGACCTCCAAAAACATGATTCAGACGCTCAACAGTGTTACGTAATCCAAAGCCTGAATCCGTTTTAAAATTTTCATCATAATGCCCACTGTTCAATATTTTAACCCTACAAAATCCCGCTTCTCTGTATATTAACACTTCAACTTTTCCACCTTCGGGTAATTTTGAAATTCCATGTTTAATTGCATTTTCAACTAAAGACTGTAAAAACATTGGAGGCACTTGTAAATTCTCTAAAGATGGGTCACAATTTAAACTATAAACCAAACGTTCTTCAAATCTAATCTTTTCCAAGGCTAAGTAATCATCCGCAATTCTAATTTCCTCCACTAATGGAATTGTTTTATTTCGTTCTAACATTAAGGTGTTTCGCAATATAGAAGAAAGCTGAGTAACAGCTTCCTTTGCTCGTTGAGGATCTTCATCAATTAATGCACGAATACTATTCATAGCATTAAACATAAAATGAGGATTTAATTGCGATTTAATTTTGTTTAATTCCACTTCACGCAAAGTTGCTTGCGATTTAAGGTTTTGAATCTCTGCTTTCCGGAAATTACGAATGTAAAAAAATGCGAAATAAAATGAATTCCATAAAAACAAAATGAACGAATAATTTGAAATGGATGATACTTGCTCCATCCATACAATATCAATCATTCGGAAATTAATTACGCAAGAAAGAAAATACTGCAATAATAAAATAACAAAAGCCTTAACTATACTCGCTATAATTACAATAGGTATTTGCGAATACAAAGGCTTCAACAAAACTTTGTATTGCAATATTATTGTTCGATAAATATGGGTTACTCCTATACCAAAAGGTATGAAACTAAAAAAAGTAATTAAATCAACAACACTTAATTCGCTTTTAGAATTCCCTTGTAACTGAAACGAGAAAATATTAAGCAATACAAACCCGGTCCAGCCAATAAACTGACAAATCCAATAGTAATTTATTTTACGAACTAAACTAGTTTTCACTTAAACCCAACCAAGCTGCTATTGTTTTCACCTGAAGTGGTGTAGGATTTTTTTGCAAACGCAATACATTGTATTCAATCTGTGGTACCTTGCGTGCCTTTGTTTTTAATGTTTTACTTTTAAACTTTCCTTTTTTATTTGCACGACGAATTTTTATTTGAACCTTATCCCCAACTTTAATATTTTTCATAAAATTACTTTTAACTTCCTCATAATTATCAAAAGTCAATTTCATCTCCCTCCTTATATCCTAATTCCTTACCCAAATCGTCCATAGCCGCAATATCAAAAACAACGGGAACATTCTTCACCATATCAAAACCAAGCGTAGGATTACCAAAACTAAATTCTTCAACGGATAACTTTTGAGCGTAATCAATACCAACTAACTTAAATACTTCTTCAAAAGGCAATGTTTTATTCCCAGCGACATAAGTATCTAAAAACTTGCGGATTTCGGGATAAGTTAATTTCTCTATTTCATCAAACAACTTATCGTCATCAAACGAAACTTCTTTTCCATAAGATTTAGATAAGTCTCTCATTAAATCTTGCGTTCCATATTTTCCTTTACTTAAACTTCTCAACTTAATGTCTAAACATAATCCAATTAAAGCACCTTTCTCATAAACATTGCCATACTCTTCTTTATGAGTAGTTAAAACACCTTTACTCATAACAGTAAACGGCAATGTGTCATTAAATCTCATTTGCGCTGTTATCATTTTGGCTTTAATAACATTAAGAAATTGATCGACTGTTGTTAAACCTGTCTTCACTTGTACATGATGAGCAGCGTACTCTGTCATTCCTTCATACAACCATAAATGTTTACTCATTATTGGTTTATTAAAATCAAAATCACCTATTTCTTTGCTATGAATATTTAACGGTGTAACAATATGAAAAAATTCGTGCGCAGAAATATCAATTAACGTTTGGGCAATTTGTTCAGGATCTTGCTCAGATAAAACATAAAAACTCGAATAAGAATGTTCAAGCGCACCATGGCTTCCAGATAAAGTTGGTTTATCAATCAAATAAATAATGAAGGCATATTTCTTAACGGGTAATGTCCCTCCCAAATATTCTTTTTGAGCATTAAGAATAGTATTGATTTTACCAGCAACAAACTTTGAACTCACTAATTTGTTAGGTGAAAAAACCGAAATAAGAATTTGTGAATCACCTACCTTTATTGTGGCTGTATCTGGTAAGCAATACATAATAGGCGAATCAGCCAACAAATGATAATCCTTAACAGTAAAAAAATCAGCATCTTCCTTGCTTACAAAATCGCTAAGTCCTGTTGCTCCGTAAAATCCCTTAGGTTTTTTTATTTCAATTTTAAATGTCTCTTGCAAAGTACTTTTGAAGTACCCGAAAAAACCAAACGTATTTAATACAAAATTTTTATTCGCCTCTATATTTGTTCCACCTGGTTCAAAAACTACATTGGTTTTAATATCTGTATCCCATGTATCATCAACCAAATAACTAATTTTATATAATTTCTTTGCGTCCTTAATTTGATAGGTATTTATATCCAAGGTATCACTTAGCAAAGCGTTTCCATCTTTATCATATGCCTTAAAGTCAGAAATGAATCTTCCAAAATTATACACCTCATATGTTCCTGGAACTATAGCAGGAAAATAAAAACTTATAATATCTTCCGTAATTGTAGGAGTTATTAATTCAACGGAAATTTTATCGTCTACTACCTTAGTTAAATCTAAGGTGTAACTGTAATTAGAATCTGCAATAGCAAATAAACTAAATAAACTTGAAGTTAAAAAAAAGCTCAACTTTTTTCTCATAAATTATGTATTGCAGATTTAGCTAAAAACTAAACCCCGTTAGCTACACAAATATAGCATAAAGATTGGCTTTTATTAAACCGCTTGTCAAAATTTGTTAATAAAACGCCATTAAATTCGTCATCATTTCAGCAACAAAGTATATATTTGTGAAAACCTAAAACGAGATGGTAAAGCCTAAAATTATTTTAGATTCGGAGTTGTTTCAAGTAACCATTACTCGCCTTTGCCATCAGTTAATTGAAGTTCATAATAATTTTGAAAATAGTGTTATTATTGGACTTCAGCCAAGAGGTGTTTTCTTAGCTCATCGTATAAAAAACGAACTTCAAAAAATATTAAAAATTAAAAAAATCAACTGTGGCGATTTAGATATTACTTTCTATCGAGATGATTTCAGAAGAAAAGAACTAATACCAAACAAAACAACTATTGATTTTACCATAGAAGATAAAAATGTTATTTTAATTGATGATGTTTTGTTTACAGGCCGAACAATTAGAGCTGGATTAGACGCGATGCTTGCTTTTGGTAGACCAAATGACGTAGAACTTTTAGTTTTAATAGATAGACGATTTAGCAGACACGTTCCTATTCAAGCTAAGTATGTTGGTAAAACAATAGATTCGATAGAAACACAAAACGTAAAAGTGGAGTGGAAAGAAACAGACGGAAAAGACAGAGTAACTTTAATAAATTAAAAACAAAATATGAGCAGCCTAAGCGTAAATCATTTACTTGGAATTAAATACATTAACAAACAAGACATTGAATTGATTTTAGAAACGGCTAAAAATTTTAAAGAAGTTATTAATCGTCCCATAAAAAAAGTTCCATCTTTAAGAGACATTACTGTTGCCAATTTATTCTTCGAAAATTCTACTCGTACCAAACTATCTTTTGAATTAGCTCAAAAACGTTTATCTGCAGATATTATCAATT
>CAZRUA010000145.1:0-6862 GCA_964603125.1 uncultured Flavobacteriaceae bacterium
AATCCTTTGATTCCAGCTGCTAACTCAGGGTAAACGTCAAACACTAAGTTTGTTAAATCACCACCGTCATCTAAAATCATATTCAAAGGCTTGCGATCTTCGCCAAACCATAAAGTTTGTTCAATACACCAATCAACTTCTTCAGCGTTCATACCGTTCCAAGCATAAACTTGAATACCAGCAGCAGCAATAGCAGCAGCAGCATGATCTTGTGTTGAGAAAATATTACAAGATGACCAAGTAACTTCAGCACCTAATTCAACTAAAGTTTCAATTAAAACTGCAGTTTGTATTGTCATGTGTAAACATCCAGCAATGCGAGCACCAGCTAAAGGTTTAGACGGACCATATTCTTGACGAAGAGCCATTAATCCTGGCATTTCCTCTTCGGCTAATTTAATTTCTTTTCTACCCCATTCTGCTAACGAGATATCTTTTACTTTGTACTGAGTGTACTTTGCAACCGTTGTTGACATGATAAAATTTTGTTTAGATTTACATTAATTTATTAAGGCTGTAAATATACGACATTTCGATTGAAAAATCATCAATTGCTCGACAAAAACCTATGATTGAGAAAATAATTATAAACACCCATAGCTATCTTGCTTTGCTTGATTTAAGGGCATTTTCTTCAAAATTAGAGGATAAAAGCAAACGAAATGTTGAATTAATGGGGAAGCTATTTTTATTGGATGAATTAATCCCTAATTCATCACAAAACATAAAAACCTACCATAGCGGGAAGCCCTATTTGGATGGGTTTAATGAAAACATATCCATCTCGCATTCGCATGATAAGCTAGCCATAATAGTTGATTCACAAAAAAACACAGGAGTTGATATTGAATTAATAAGAGACAAAGTACTGAAAATACGCCACAAATTTCTTAACAAAGAAGAGCTAGAAAATGCCTCGAATCATATTGAAAAACATATTATTTATTGGGCTGCAAAAGAAACTCTCTATAAAATTTACGGTGAAAAAGAATTAGATTTTATCCAACATCTTAGCCTAAAACCTTTTGATTATTGTGAAAATGGCGGAGAAGTATTTGGACAAATACACAAAAATCAAGTAAATAAAAGCTTTACTTTGTGTTACAAAAAAATTGATGAGTATATAATTGTTTATCCTAAATAGTTTCTGAAAAATATATACAAACATATTAGCAATACAAGGACCAAAAAATTAGCGGTTTTAGTGGATCCGGACAAGTTTAACCTTGAAGTTATTAAGTTAGCTAATAGCTCAAAAGTGAGTTACTTTTTCATTGGAGGAAGTATTATTGAGCATGGTAATATGGATAAAACCATTCAACAAATCCGTAAAATATCTAAGATACCAATAATCATTTTCCCTGGCGATGCAAAACAAATTTCATCTAAAGCAGATGCTATTTTGTACTTATCCTTGGTTTCGGGACGAAACCCTGACTATTTAATAGGTAAACACGTTGAGAGCGCTCTTGAGCTAAAAAAAAGTAAATTAGAAGTTATTCCTACAGCATATGTTTTAATGGATGGAGGCAATGTTTCAACTACACAAAAAGTAAGCAAAACACAACCTGTAAAGAGCAATGACATCGAATTGTTAAAACGGACAGCGATTGCCAGCGAATTTTTAGGCATGAAATTAATTTATTTAGAAGCAGGAAGCGGTGCAAGTAAAGAAATTGCTACCAAAGCTATAAAAGCGGTAAAATCGGTTTCTAGTTCTACTTTACTCGTTGGAGGAGGGATAAACACCCTTAAAAAGGCACATCAAATCCTGGATGCCGGAGCAGATATCATAGTTGTTGGTAACGCTTTAGAAAAAACACCCGAATTTCTGTCGGAATTAAAAACATTGTTTTAACTTTATCGTAAAACGATTTTTACCCTACAATGAAACTTATTGTAATTTCTTCTTCAAAAAATACAGCTAGCGAAATAAAAACGGTTATTCAAATGTTCGAAAATGGTTTAGAGCATTTTCACCTTCGTAAACCAAAACTTAGCTCAAAAAAGTTGTCCGAATATATTTCTGCAATTCCAGCACATTTTCATAATCGCATCATTATTCATTCGCACCATCAATTAGCTTTAAAGTTTAATTTAATGGGAATTCATTATACACGTTCCCATTTACGTCCAACTTTTAAAAACTGGTGGCGCGCCAAACGTATTGCTTTTAGTGGAAAAAAACTACTTAAAACATCTTCCTTTACGAAATTATCCGATTTGTATGATGAACCTGAAATAATGTTTGATTATGTGTTTTTAAGTCCAATTTTTGATTCTCTTACTGGTAAATACCAAAGTGGATTTTATGAAGAAGGAATTTATGCTGCATTAAGCAAAACTAAATACAAAGTAGTTGCGCGTGGCGGTGTAGATATTACCAGAGTAGAAAAAGGAAAAGAATTTGGATTTTACGGATTAGGATTTTACAGTAGCATTTGGGAAAGCCAAGAACCCTTAAAAGAATTCATTAATATTGTAAAACGTTACAAAGAACTAGAAATTCCTGTAATTTAGCGCCATGCCAATTTGGGAAATTATTGCTTTAATCACTGGTGTTCTTGGAGTTGTTTTAACCATTAAACAAACCATTTGGTGCTGGCCAGTGGCTCTTATTTCGGTAGTAATAATTATAGTATCACTTTTTAAAATGAATCTTTATGGTGATATGTGCCTCAATATTTTTTACTTTTTTAGTGGCATTTATGGATGGATTTATTGGAAACAAAATCAAAATAAAACTTTCCAAATTTTAAAAACACCAGTTAAGCTTATCATCCCTCTTGTATTAATCACTGTTGCACAAACAGCTACTTACTACTATATTTTAAAATATTTTAAATCCGATTTCCCTTTAGCAGATTCTATATTAACAGCATGCAGTGTAACTTGCACTTATATGATGACAAAAAAATGGTTAGAAAATTGGATCATTTGGGTTTTAATTGATTTAGCTTACGTATTCTTATATTTGGCAAAAGATTCCTTGATTTATGCTATTTTACTAGGTTTCATGTCATTTGTTGCACTTTATGGATTTTTCTCGTGGAAAAAAATAATTCAAAAATAATTGTTTCGGTTATAGGTCCCGAAAGCACAGGCAAAAGCACATTATGCCAACAACTTAGTCAACATTTTAACATGTTTTTAGTTGAGGAATATGCTCGTGAATATTTAAAAGATATTGGCTTAGACTATACAATGGATGACATTGATACAATAGCTTTTACTCAGCAACAAAAAGTTGATAATGCAGTAAGCACAGCTGTTATACAAGATACTAATCCCATTACGTTTTATATTTGGCAAGAGTATAAATATGGTTTAATCTCTCCAATGATTAAAAAACTATTAAAAGAAAAAATTCATCATTTCACTTTACTCTGCCAGCCTGATTTACCATGGGAAGAAGACCCGTTAAGAGAAAATCCAAATGATAGAGAACAAATTTTTCAACTGCATAAAAAAATATTAGAAGAAAATAATATTACTTACAAACTAGTTAAGGGTGAGGGAGATGAACGTTTTGAAAACGCTCGAAGATTATTAGAAAAATATTTATTTAATAATATTTCAAAATAAGTTTTACATTTGTGCCACATCTTAAGGGGTGCTTTCAAAATAAAAATTACTTTTTTTGATTGCTGAGATTATACCCATTATTACTTAGGCCTCGAAAAGCCTGTAATATGAACCTGAACAGGGTAATGCCTGCGTAGGAATTATGAACTAACAAGTGCATACCTCTTGCATTTGTGCAAATAATTATAAAATGAAAAACAAAGTATTACTATTTGCTATTGCATTAATTTGCAGCATTCAGTTGCATTCTCAAAACTTAAAAGGCACCATTAAAAGTAAGTCGGGCGAAGCCATACCTTACGCCACCATTGTTGTAAAACCTGGTTATGCCACTGCTCAATCTAATAATATTGGCGAATTTGAAATAAATATTGGAGAAGGAATGTTCGAATTCACATTCTCAGCTCAAGGTTATAATAATTTGGTTAAAATAATAAACACACAATCAAATAAAACAGTTAGTGTAGAATTAGAACCTAGTTCAATTAACGTTGCCGAAGTAGTTGTAAAATCTACACGTGCCGACGAGAACACACCTATAGCCTACACTAACATCGACAAAAAAGAAATAGAGAAAAACAACTTAGGGCAAGACGTACCTATTACTCTAAACAATCAAACCTCTGTAGTAACCACAAGTGATGCAGGTAATGGAGTTGGTTACACCGGAATTAGAATAAGAGGTAGCGATGCAACAAGAACAAATGTTACCATAAATGGTATTCCTGTTAATGACGCAGAAAGTCAAGGTGTATATTGGGTAAATATGCCTGATTTATTGAGTAGTACAAAAAGTATTCAAATACAACGTGGCGCTGGAACATCAAGCAACGGTGCTGGAGCATTTGGAGGAAGTCTAAATTTACAAACCAATTTAGTTAGCTTAAAACCCTATGTAAATCTTATTAATAGTGGTGGTTCTTTTAACACATTAAGAAATACAATTGCTGCAGGAACTGGTTTAATCGATAGTACTTGGACCTTTGATGCCAGAGCGTCGAGAATTGTTAGTGACGGATATATTGATAGAGCTAAATCTAAACTTTACTCATACTATTTTTCAGGGGCATATTATGGTAAAAAAACTACAATAAAAGCAATTAACTTTTCAGGGAACGAAAGAACCTACCAAGCTTGGAACGGAGTTCCTGAAGCAAAATTATTAAACAATAAAGATAGCATCAATGATTACATTACAAATAATTTTGGAGGATTATATACTCAAGCTGATTCGTTAAACTATTACAATTCTAATCCAAACACTTTCAATCCTTTTATGTATAAAAATCAAGTTGATAATTATATGCAAAATAATTCTCAATTACACTTTATACATGATGTCAATAACAAATTCAACTTTGTTATAAGTGCGCATTACACAAAAGGTAAAGGTTACTACGAAGAATACAAATACAATCAATTATTAAGTAACTATAAAATTCCTGATGCAATAACTACCAACGATACAATTAAAAATTCAGATTTAATTCGAAGAAAATGGCTTGATAATGATTTTTACGGAACAGTTTATTCTTTTAATTACACACCAAATTCTAAAATGAATTTTAATTTAGGAGGCGGAGCAAACACTTACATAGGCAAGCATTTTGGAGAAGTGATTTGGGCTAGATACGCTTCAAATAGCGAAATTAACCAACAATACTATAATGATAAAGCTACAAAAAATGATTTTAACAACTACATAAAATGGAATTACAGACCCATTAATAAACTAAATATTTATACCGACTTACAGGTTAGAAATGTGCGCTATACCCTTGCAGGAATAGATATGAATGGAAATGATTCAACATTAACAAAAAAATATTTCTTCTTTAATCCAAAAATTGGAACTGTTTACCAATTTAATAATCAATTAAAGGCATTTGCTTCATACAGCAGGGCAAATAAAGAGCCTAATAGAGATGATTTACGTGAAAATAAAATAAATAAACAACCTTTGCATGAAACTTTAAATGATTTTGAACTAGGAACTTCCTTCCAAAATAAAACAATTGCTATTGGTTTAAATTTATATTACATGGATTATAAAAATCAATTAGTTTTAACTGGCGAATTGAATGATGTAGGTAATGCTAAACGTTTAAACGCTAAAAGTAGCTACCGAAAAGGTATTGAGCTTGAATTAAAATATAAACCTAATCGCTTCATTGAAATAATTGCAAACACAACATTGAGTCAAAATCAAATCAATAATTTCGATTACTTAATTTCAAACTATGATACAGCAGATGGAATTGATACTATTCACTATTCGAAAACAAACATAGCCTATTCACCAAATTCAATAGCATCGGCTCAATTAATCATTACTCCAATAAAAAATTTAGAATTTGTCTATATCAACAAGTATGTTGGGAAACAATATTTAGATAACTCGCAAGACGAGCGAAAAAAAATAACCGCATACGACGTTTCAAGTATCAGACTAAGCTACAAATTTACGGTGAAGCATGTTGAGGAAATTCAATTTAACATTTTAGCCAATAATATCTTTAGCAAAGTTTATTCGGCAAATGGCTACACTTACAATTGGATTTACGGCAACAAAGAATACTATTACAATCATTATTTCCCTCAAGCAGGAGCCAATATAATGGCAGGAATAAGTATTAAAATCTAAGTTAATTAAACCGTATTTAAGGCAGTATTTTTCTCACCAAGAGACATACTGCCTTTTTTATTATCAAATAACCACTCAAAGGCCGCATTATAATTTGTAAATACCTTAGTTGGAATAATAGGTTTATAAAAAGTTAAATAAAAATTTGTCATAATTTTCTCACCTAAATTTCTTGCTACGAAAGCCCTCTTTTCAATAGGTGCAACAACTTCTAACTTCCTAACCAATTTCTTAGCTTCTGGTGTAAGGCTCACAAAACCATTAGAATCAACTATTAATTTAAGTTTTTCACCCTTCGAAAGTGTTTTTAATGCTTCAAAGTTTTCCATGTGATCAACTTCAGTAACTTCAACCTTTGATAAATAAGTGTAATGAACAACTCCATTTAAAAGCACACGAAATCTTACAGTTTTTGTAAATAATTCCTGAGTATATCCCTGATTAACCATAGATATAAAAAAGTAAAAGTTAGGTTTAGATAGTAACAGTATTCTGTACCATAAATATATGAAATATTTCTAATTGAAGGAGTAAATGATATAAAACAACGATGTAATTACCGTCCTTAGATAAATTTATATCAAAAAAAAATCCTCCAAGTTATTCACAAGGAGGATTTTTAAAATTGGCGTC
>CAZRUA010000146.1:0-6634 GCA_964603125.1 uncultured Flavobacteriaceae bacterium
TTCGCTAATGACTTTCTCGGGTTTTACTCAGGAAAAGTATTTTAAATAGTATTGCTCAAAAAAAGGTGTTGGCCATTGATTATTTTGCTAATCATTCTCAACAAAAAACAATCCGAAATATCGAAGCTGTAGGCATTTTTTTGATGAGTAATAATTGGTACTTGATAGCTTATTGTTGGCTTAGGAAGGATTATCGTACATTTAAAATTGAGCGTATTCCGAAAATTGTACAAACAAATACCGATTTTAAAAAGTTACATTCTCCGCTTAAAACCTACCTTAACGAAGTTACTAAAGAGAACAAAGAATTACATAAAGTTGTTATCCGCCTTGATTTGGATGTGATTAGATATATAGGTGACCAAAAGTTTTATAATGGTTTTGTATCGGAAAGAGAAGTTAAGGATAAAATGGAAATGACATTCTTAACCGCTTCTTTAGAGGGATTTGCTAGATGGTTTCTAATGTATGGTGATCATGCAGAAATTATTAGCCCATCTAGTTTAAAGGATAGAATAGTTGAGATTATTAAAAATTTGAAGAATAAAAACAATTTCTAATTTCCTACTGACATACTGTTGACATAAGCTAGTTTTAATTTTACCTAAATTTTAAAACTTAAATTTATGATAACATTTATGCAATCGTTCTTAAATGAACTAGAACACGAAAGTATTGGAACAAGAAAAATGTTGGCTCTTGTGCCAGCTAACAAGCCAGATTGGAAGCCTCATGATAAAAGCATGAAATTAAAAGATTTGGCAACGCATTTAGCTGATTTACCAACTTGGATAAATTTAGCAATTGAGCAGGATAGTCTTGATTTTGCGACCGCACCTTATAACCCAGCCGATTGTAATGGAGGCGAAGAATTGGTAAAGTATTTTGATAAAAATGTGGAAGCAGCTAAAACGGTACTAACTAAAAGTAAGGACTCTATTTTAGAAGAAATATGGACTCTGAAAAACGGAGAAATTATCTATATGCAAGCAAGCCGACTAGTAACTATTCGTCATAGCTTTTGTCAAATGGTACATCATAGAGCACAATTAGGAGTTTATTTAAGGTTGTTGAATATTGCAATTCCTGGTGTTTACGGTCCGAGTGCTGATGAAAACGAAGCAATGGGGCAAATTTAGCTGAAGAAGGCTGCTTCAGAATAACTGTTAAAATGATTTTCTGAGGCAGTCTCTTATTTTGTTTTTAAAACTGAGGCAATTTTTTCTGCAAGTATTTTTCCAATTTTTACATTCGATTCGTGTGTCCAACCAGCAATGTGTGGGGATAAAATTACCTTTTCACTTTCAAATAAATAAGAAAGTGGAGCAGGGATATTAGAAGTGTCTATGTTTTCGAAAGAAACTTTTTCATACTCTAAAACATCTAAGCAAGCGCCGAGCACTTTACCGTTTTTTAAAGCTTCAACTAAATCAGCAGTGTTTAAACACTTGCCTCGTGCTGTGTTTATGATGTAAATGTTGTTTTTAAAGTTGGAAATAAAACTTGAATTGATGAAATAATTCGTTTCGCTAGTTAATGGGGTATGTAAGCTTACAACATCAGCTTTTTCAAATATTTCATCTAAAGTAGTTTCTTTAATAGTTTCTGTTCCAAATCCTTTTTTGTATTTATCGTAAACTAAAATATTGCAATCAAAACCCTGCAATCTTTTAGCAAATGAACTTCCCATGTTTCCATAACCAATAATACCAACTGTTTTACCACCTAGTTCAATTCCTCGGTTTTCTTCTCGTAGCCAAATGCCTTTTCTTACTTCTTTATCTGCTTTATTTAAATTATTGAATAGGCTTAACAACATTGCTATAGCATGCTCACCAACGGCATCTTTGTTTCCTTCAGGTGCATGCACACATTTTATTCCTTTGCTTTCGGCGTATTCAACATCAATATTTTCCATGCCAGCACCAGCGCGTCCAATACATTTTAATTTGCTTGTAGAGTCAATTATTTCTTTGGTTATTTTAAACTTACTTCTAATTACAATAGCTTCGTAGTTTGGAATTAAGGCTTTTAATTCATCTGCGCTTTTGTCGTAAAACAAATCGCAAGTAATTCCATTGGCCTCAAGTGTTTGATGCATGATAGGGTGGTTGCTATCAATAAAAAGTGCTTTCATTTTAGAAAGAGTTGTAAAGTAATCGGCCAACTAAGAAATAAATAGTGATTCCTAAAATATCGTTTAGTGTAGTAACAAAAGGTCCTGTGGCTAAAGCAGGGTTAATTTTAAAGCGATGTAATGTAAGCGGAACAAAGGTACCTAAAAACGAAGCAAACATGATAACTGTAATTAGAGCAATACTTACCGTAGCTGCTAATTGATAACTATCACTCGATAAAAGATTGTATCCTAAAATTATGGTTGAACAAATTAACCCATTGATTAAACCAACACCTAATTCTTTAAATAATTTTTGACTTAATTTGTTTGTACGTAAAGTATTATTTGCTAATCCTTGAACAATAATTGCTGAGGATTGTACTCCAACATTACCACCCATTGCACCAATTAAAGGAATAAAAAACGCCATTGCTGGGTGTATGTGTATTTGCTCTTCGTATGAGCTAATGATTCGTGAGCCAATAATACCGCCACACATTCCAACTAACAGCCAAGGAATGCGTGCTTTAGATAGTTTCCATAAATTATCTTTACTGTCAACGTCTTCCGAGATACCACTCATTCGCTGCATATCTTTTTCAGCTTCTTCACGAATAACGTCAACCACATCATCAATGGTAATTCTACCTACTAATCTTCCAAAAGTATCAACCACTGGTAAAACAACTAAATTGTATTTTTCCATAAGCTCAGATACATCTGAGGTGGTAGCTGAGGTTTTTGCTGAGATTACTTCTTCGTCAAATATTTCATCAACACGCGTTAATGGATGCGAAATAATTAGTTTTTTTAAGGAAAGCATTCCAATCAATCTCTCTTTTTCGTCAACCACATAAACCGCATACATAACATCAACATTATCTGTTTGTTTACGAATTTCCTCAATACAAGCATTTACAGTTTCATTTGCATAAACGCTAACCAACTCTTTTGCCATTAAGGAACCTGCAGTACCTTCTTCGTAATTTAATAAATCAGCAATATCGCTCGCTTGCTCAATATCCTCAATCTGCGATAATACTTCATCTTGAATATTTTCGGGAAGCTCATTGATCACATCGGCAGCATCATCCGAATCCATGTTGTCGAGCTGCTCAGCAATTTCCTTTGTAGATAATGAGGCTAAAAGGTATTCACGTAAATTTTCGTTTACCTCGAGTAATACTTCCGAAGTGTCGTCTTCTTTAACCAGACGGAAAAGATACAATGCATCTTCTTCGCTCAGTTGGTTAAGAGTTTCGGCAATATCTGCTGCATACAATTCATTTAACTGCGTAATCAAAAAATCATCCTTTTGCTCAAGAATGGCTTCTTTAATTTCGTTTAAATAATTTATGGTTAATTCAAATTGCATGACCGCTTTTTTAGCGTTGCAAAGGTAAAATTTTTACTTAGAAATGAACTTATTTTTTGGACGTATTGCCCTTTTTGGTAGATTTTACAATTTCTTAATGTGATGAATTATGAAACAATATCTATATCGTAATGATGCAAAAGGCCAATCAAGCCTTGTTCCGAGAATCGAGCTTTTTTGTACTTGTTTTTCTCAAGGTTTATAGAGTAGTTAAAAGAGCTTCTAAAGTCACATTTTTCGATGTTTGTTGCTTCGAATGTAGCTTGATTTAGGTCGCAATTATCGAATAAGGATGTATTTAAGTCTGTCTCCGTAAAATCTACTTCATTCAAATTACAATTAATAAATTTTGTTCCTTTTATT
Organism: uncultured Flavobacteriaceae bacterium; assembly: GCA_964603125.1. Classification (GTDB taxonomy): domain Bacteria; phylum Bacteroidota; class Bacteroidia; order B-17B0; family Aurantibacillaceae; genus CAZRUA01. The sequence continues at coordinate 3,858 of CAZRUA010000146.1, forward strand.
TTGAGTTTGTAGAATGAGCTTAAATTTAATTGACAAGAGTTAAAATTAAATGAAAGTAAAAAGTGATTACAATTTTGGAAGTGCAAACCAAACAATTTGCAGTTCTCGAAATTTATGTTTCTAAAAGCAGTGTTTTTTAAATGAGCTAGACTTAAGTTGCAATTATTAAAAGTGCATTGAGTGAAAGTGATATCTGATAAATCAACATTTGAGAAATTACAATTTAAGAAAATACATTTTTCATATTCTCCAATTATTATCTGTTCATTTGAATAATCTACTCTGTCGAATTTTTGATTCTCGATATATAATTTCTCCATTTATCAAATATTTTGTTCGATAAATTTAGGAAATTAAATTGTAGTTAAAACAAAACCTTATTCAATGATACCAGCAGCAACTGTATTGTTAGTGTTTTCATTGATTAAAATAAAGGCTCCTGTGTTTCGGTTTTCTCTATAACTATCGTATCCTACTGCATCGGCAGTTTTAATAAAAACATTACTAATGTCATTAAGTTTTAATGTTCCATTGCTTTCAGTTGTACCAAAAGTATGAATGTCTACCTTATTAATAATATCTTTTATAATTGCTTTTGTTCTGAAACTGTTTTGTTGCAATATAAATTTTTGTCCAGTTATAAAAGCTTGATTATCCATCCAGCAAATTTTAGCTGTTATTTCTTTTGAAAGGTTGGGTTGATTTTCAATGGGAACAATCGAACTACCTCTACTAATGTCTACATCATCTTTTAAATGAATAATTGCAGGTGAATTTTCATAAGCAATATTTACTTCCTTTTGATGGATTTCAATTTTTTCAATCTCAGTTTCAATTTCACTTGGTAACACTTTAACTTTTTGACCTTTACTGTAAGTTCCACTTAAAATTTTCCCAGCATAACCTCTGTAATCATGCAAGTCGTTTGTTTGTGGGCGTATCACATACTGTACCTGAAAACGCGATGTATTGTTATGTTTGATGTTTGTAACATCTACATTTTCTAAGTATGTGAATAAAGTTTCTCCATCATGCCAATTTAATTTTCCACTGGTAGTTACTACATTATCTCCAGCCAAAGCGCTTACAGGAATAAAATCAACGCTTTTTAAATGAAGTGGTTTACTGAATTCTTGGTATTCGTCTTTAATTTGATTGAATATTTTTTCGGAATAATTAACTAGATCCATTTTGTTTACACAAACCAAAACCTTAGGAGTTCCAAGTAACGAGCATAATATACTATGACGTTTTGTTTGATCTGTGATTCCATTTCTTGCGTCTACCAATATAATTGCTAAATCGGCGTTTGAAGCTCCTGTAAACATGTTACGTGTGTATTGAATATGACCTGGAGTATCTGCAATAATAAATTTACGTTTTGAAGTCGTAAAATATTTATAAGCAACGTCTATAGTTATACCTTGTTCACGTTCAGCTCTTAATCCATCAGTTAGTAAGGCTAAGTCAATGTCAGCATTTACACCTGTTGTTTTACTTTGTTTGGTTAAAGTTTCAATAATATCTGTTGAAATTGAGTCGCTATCGTAAAGTAAACGACCAATTAAGGTGCTTTTTCCGTCATCAACGTTACCAGCTGTAAAAAATCGTAATAAGTCCATAATAAATTTAGAATTCTGAATTAAAAATTAAGAATGTTATGTTTTGAGTTAATTGTATGATATATTGGTTTAATGTAATTGATTTAAGTTGTCTTTGAAAAATTCCGAATTCTTCATTCGTAATTTATCATTGGTTAAAAGTATCCACCTTTTTTTCTATCTTCCATAGCTGCTTCACTAATCTTGTCATCCATACGTGTGGCGCCACGCTCACTAATTTTTGCTTCTTTTATTTCGTTAATTATATCATCAATATGATTAGCTTCACTTTCAACAGCAGCTGTACAGGTCATATCACCAACCGTTCTGTAACGAACTTTTTTTGTTACAATTTTATCACCGCTATCTAATTGTAAATATTTTGAGTTTGCCATTAATTGACCACTTTCTGTAATAACGCATTCACGTTCATGAGTAAAATAAATGTTTGGCAATTCAATCTTTTCGCGCTTGATATAATTCCAAACATCTAACTCAGTCCAATTACTTATCGGAAACACTCTAACGTTTTCGCCTTTGCTTATTTTTCCATTATAAATGTTCCAAAGCTCTGGGCGTTGTTTTTTAGGATCCCATTGTCCAAATTCATCACGTACCGAAAAAATTCTTTCTTTGGCTCTGGCTTTTTCTTCATCTCTGCGAGCTCCGCCTATACAAGCGTCAAATTCAAATTCTTCTATAACCTCAAGTAAAGTATGAGTTTGCAATGCATTTCGGCTAGGGAATTTACCTTTTGCATCAGGGATATTTCTTTTTTTTATGGTGTCTTCTACATTTCTTACAATTAATTTTTCGTCAATTTGTTTTGCAAGATTATCCCTAAATTCAAGAGCCTCAGGGAAATTGTGTCCAGTATCTACATGCACAAGTGGGAATGGAAATTTACCTGGGCGAAATGCTTTTAAAGCTAAATGCACCAAGCAAATGCTATCTTTTCCACCACTAAAGAGTAGGGCAGGGCGCTCAAACTGACCTGCAACTTCACGCAATATATAAATCGCTTCGTTTTCTAATTCGTCTAAATAACTATAATTCATGTTTTTATTTTTAATGATGTAAGCCACATTCTTTTTTACTACTGTTTTCCCACCACCATCTACCAGCTCTAAAATCTTCACCTTCTTTTATTGCTCTTGTGCAGGGTTGGCAGCCAAT
>CAZRUA010000147.1:0-6577 GCA_964603125.1 uncultured Flavobacteriaceae bacterium
GCTCATATAACCCCAAGCTAAAGGTCCAGAGTAAAGATATTTTTCACTACTATAAACACAAGTAATATATTTTTGACCACTTGTAGTATCTTTTGCAGCGAAAAGATTAATCATTGTTTCATCATAATTACTATAGAAGAATGAAGTGTGAGGGTTAATTTTTGTTCCTAAGTCAGTAACGAAAGTTGCTGAAGATGTATTGATAGTAGAATACTCATTAGATGGCATCATTGAACCTAAACTGGTAAAACTGCCTGCTAAAGGCGCTGTTGTATTATAATTACGGAATGAACCTGTACCGTTATATGCAAAAACTGCTAATTGATACGTTTTGCTAGCTATAATTTCATATAAAGTTGATGCTGAAGCAGTGCCACTATAAACAACTTTACTTGAACCAACATAATCACCATTAGTATAAACAGTTCCATCAACTGGACTATCTGTTATTGGAGAAGAAGATTCTTTTCTTAAAATTAAAAATCCATCCGCTGTTGAAGGCACAAAAGAATAAGCTGCTCTGTATGATTTAACATTTGTAAAGCTTAAATTAGTTGGATTAGCAGCTGGTTCAGAAGCTAAACTTCCACCAATACCATATAAATTAATTACGTAAGCACCTTCATCGCTATCATCATTATTGATAGTTAATTGAGCCGAACGTGTACCTGCAGCGCCTGGAGTAAAACTAACCACTAAGTTTGTGTTTGTAGCTGCAGTAACTGCAGCAGGAAATGTTGGAGCTGTAACTGAATAATCAGCTGCATTAACTCCCGAAATAGTTGCTGATGCTAAATTTAACGTGTTAACAGCACCTAAATTTTCAACTGTTAAGTTTAAATTAATTGGAACACCAACTGTTGAACTAAAAAGATTTGTAGTTCCACCACTTGGTATTGTGGTAGCTCCTTGCTTCACATTAATTTCAGCATTTGGCAATACAGCCGCTGTCAAATTAATCTCATCAATACCCATGTTGTATCCACTTACTTTTGTAGCAAAGAAGAAACGTAAATATCTACTTGCAACATTAGGAGTAACCGTATAAGCGGTGTATGCTGTTACACTAACATTTTGAGCTGAAGTATTACCAAAAGCGATGATGTCAGTAAAGGTATTACCATCAGCTGACTCTTGAACCTTAAAAGTTCCATTCCATGGTGCTGAACCTGTACCTTTTAAGTAATAAGTAGTTAAACCAATAGGGTCAACTGTTTGTATTTGAACATACTCACCTGTAACATCTAATTTACCAGCAAAACCGCTTGATAAAGCTCCACCTGTATAAGTAGCTCCATTACCAAAAGATGCTGTTGTTGTCCAGCCAGTTGGCATGTTTGCCGCACTGGTAAAATTTTCAAAACCATAAGATGTTGGCAAAAGCGCTTGCGCTGAAGCAAATCCCGTACTCAACATTAATGCTGAAATCCAAATTTTAACTTTTTTCATGTATTTATATTTAATTATTTATTTTAAAAACTAACCTTTACTCCTACTAAAAATCTTCTCAACGGACCAAAAAATACTGATGCCGAATTAGCATCGAAATTTTGCGTTGTAAATGCATTATTTTGAGCATCACTGATGTAAACTGTATTTAATGCATTTGTTACGTTTAAGTTGAAATTAAATCTCAATTTATCATAACGGCACTCGTAACCCATTGTTAAATCTAAAATACCATAGCTAGGCATTTTCCAAGAATCACGGTTTGCATTTGTTTTTTCTAAACCAAGTAAATCAAAATTAGAGTAATTTTTACCGAATATTGTATAACGTGGTTTAATGAATAAACCTTTTATGATAGTATATCTAATTCCGTTAGAAAGTTGAGTTTGAGCAGTATTACCAATATGAACTCCTTTTGCACTAAATTCCTTTTCGTATTGCAACACACCTAAATCATTATAAACATAAACCGTTCTGTTTGAAGTATACTTCCAATCTGCTAAAGATAAAGCACCTTCCCATTCCAAACTTCTCAATATTTTATAGGTCCAATCAAACTCAATACCTTTGTGTGCAGCATCAATCCCATTTACATTGTAAACTTCGCCATCTAAACCTGTTTGAGGATTTACAGGGCGATTTTTCCAGATGGTATAATATAAGTTAGCATTTACTGCAAACTTTTTATACTTGGCACCAGCACCAATTTCCTGAGAAATAATCATTTGGTTTTCAGCATCGTTATACTCTGTATTACCAACTGCATTACCATTAAATACGTTATTAAATTTAGGAGCAACACTTAAAACACCAAAATTAGCATAAACGTTATAATGTTTGTTAATGTTATAGTTAGCACCACCCTTCAAAGTAAAACCTGGAAACCATTTTTTTCTGGTGCGAGCAAACTTAGCTTCTTTCGAATCGATAGTATATTGCTTAGCTCCTACAATATAAGTTGTATCAATCGCTGTTGTACCAGCTGCATTATATTTTACAATAAAAGTTGTATCACCATTGGTGAAAATAGAATTTGAATTATTATACACTGTGTAGTTATTATTGTTTACATACAACAAAGTATCTCCGTAACCAATAACACTTTCCAAAACATTATCATCTCTATTATCTTTAAAGAAATCGGCAAACTTTTTAAAGCCTTTGTTTAAAGAACCAACAGTAACATCCATTTTAGTGTAATAATCCTTTCTTTGGTATCCAGTATATGAACCAGTTGCAGTGGCAAATGCCGACCACTTATTTTTTTTGTATTCTAATTGAGAGAATAAACCACCCCATGAAACTAAACCATCGTAGTTGTAAAGAATTTTATCTCCTCTACGTTTCATTGAGTAAGAATAATTTGGGTCTTTTAAAACATAACCCTTAATTTGATTGTTATCCGAAGAATTTACAAAGTAATCTCCACCCATTAAATCATAAACCGATCTAAAATGTAGACCTCTGTAATATCTTGCATCAATACCCATTGTTAATTTAAAAGCACTATCAATTTTATAGGTAATTGTTGATAAAGCTCCGTACCATTTATGATTGTTCATCGATGCTCTAATGATGTTACTTGAACGATGCTCGGTTGTGCTGTAATTTGCATTTGACGAACTTGTTAAAGAAGCATTTGCATTAGCGGTATAAATTGGATCTAACTTTACATAACCTGTAGTTGGATCAGTGCTTAATGTATTTAAAGCTCCAGTTCCACCTCCATTACCATAAGAAGCATATACTACCGTAGAAATATTTAATTTATCATTTGGATTCCAAAAATGACTAAAGTTTAACAACGGCTTGTGATAAAAATTCACTCCTACATTATACTCTTCGCCATTTAGCATGCCTACAGTTGAATTGTACTGGTATGGTCTAGGCCCAACAGCTGCAGTTGTAATACCACTAGCAAGCATATTAGCTTGTGGATCATCAACACCTAATTTGCGAGCAAAAGTTGTATCATAAGCACCAATGGTTAACTTATTGTTACGTTGTCCATGCGACTGAGGTGCGCCGTTAAAATTAAAAGATAATAAGTGTTTGTCATTTGGTCGGTATTGAATTTTTGCATAATAACTCCATGCTTCAAACCAAGTTCCTTGAGCCCAACCATCACCTTTTTTATAACTTCCTGCCAAAACAATTCCAAACTTATCGTTAATCAATCCCGAATTGTATGAAATAGCTGTGTTTTGCATTCCGTTGCTACCATACTCTCGTTTAATAGTCGTTTGAGGTTTTTGGTCGATACCAACAGTAATAAAGTTCATCGTTCCACCAACAGATGAAACCGCTAATTTAGTGGCTCCTAAACCACGCTGAACTTGCATTGTTTTAGTAATATCTTTTAAACCATCCCAATTACTCCAAAAAACGTTACCATTTTCCATATCGTTTACCGGAACACCATCTACAAGCACTGCAATATTTGTTTGATCAAAACCACGCAAAGTAACGCGCGAATCTCCAGTTCCACCACCTTGCTCAGTAGCGTAAACACCTGGTGTGCTGTTCATAACCATAGTAATATCACGACCACCTAATTCCTCCTGAATTTTTTCTTGAGAAATGTTACTAATTGCAACCGGCGTTTCGCGCACAGTTCCAATATTTGCAACAACCTCTACTTGATCCTGCACAATAGGTTCAATTTTAAATTCTAAATCCTTGCTTTCGTAAATTTTAACCTTTTGACTAAAATTTTGATAACCTAAAACTGTGATACTTATTTCGTACTCACCAGGCTTAACTTGTATAGAAAATTTACCATCAAAATCACACTGCGTGTATAATTTGGGGCCAACTCTAACAATAGTTTGAACCATTGCTTCATTACTTGTTGCATCAACAACAATACCGCTTAAAGTTACTTTAGTACTATCTTGAGCCGATAATACAAAAGGTAATAAAAAACAAATACTTAGCAGAATCTTCTTCATAAAACTATTGGATTGCGACTCTCAATCGCCTGTATCATTGATTAGATTGAATAAAAAAGCCTGTTAATTTTGTTTTAACAGGCTTTTTTTTAGAAAAATATTATTCGATTATTAATTTTTGAGAAGCTGTGGTTTTATCCTCAAATGTAACGTTCATCATGTAGATACCGCTCTCTAAACCTAAATTTACATTTTGGTTGATTAAAGAAGAAGTAAACTGAACTTTTTTAGCTACTTCGCCAATTACATTATATACTTCAATTGAAGCAATTTTTTTATCCGCTGATAAAACTGAAATGATACCAGAATTTGATGGATTAGGGAAAACTTTAATTGAAGATAATTTAGTTACTTCTTTTACACCAATTAAACTACAATTACAAGTGTGTGAACCCAATTGGTTAAACGTATTGTTTGGTAATGAATCCCACTCTAATGGAGCAATAAAAGGTGAAGGATTTAAAGAAACACCTTTTTCAACTGTTGGCTTACGAATTAAAGTTTGATCTTTAGTATAATAAGCACCACAAGTTGCATCATATAATGGAGGGCAATCTGACCAAGAAGCACCTGGATCAACACCTATTTCACCAATAATATCAGCATAAACCCAGTTACCTGCTACATTTTTTTGTAACGATAATGCGTCATTACCATTGTGGTATAAAGCATAACTTGTATTGTAATCAGGGCAAACAAAAGTATCTGCAACTGCTTGTAAATTAACATCTACTGGAATTTCAGCGCCAGTTCCTGCCGCATTTCTTTTATCAATAACTAATACCCAAACATCATAAGGTTGAATGGTGTGCTGACCTAAAATAACCATTGCTTGAGATAATGCCTCAGCAGTTGTTGCAGAACTACCATTATTGTAACGTACAATACGGTAATCGTTGTTAATTGTAATAGGATTTGGAGTTGGATTATAAATTTCTAAAGCTTTGTTATTGTTAGCTCCTTCAACATACTCAGAAAAGAATAATTCACTACAATTTTGCGCATTTGAATTAGTTAAGGCACCAATTAGACCAATACTTAGTAAAAGTTTTTTCATTTGATAGTTTTTAAAATTTTTTGACTGATGGTTTCGGGCGGATGCCCTGTAGGATTTTCATCACGAATATGACACAAAAATAAGCAAACACAAGCTAAAAACAATGCCTTTAGTCGAGATTTAATGAAAAAGAAATACATTCTTAACAATTTTTTATTGTATTAAGCCCGTTTTTATTAGGAATAAAGTACATTTGCAGCCTAATTTTTAATTATAAACAATTATTTAACAACAATAATAAGATGAATAAAGGTCCTATTTCTCAATTTATGGCTAAGCATTATTTACATTTTAATGCTGCTGCAACCGTTGATGCTGCTAAAGGTTACGAAACTCACTTAGCCGAAGGTGGAAAAATGTTGGTTTCTTTAGCTGGTGCTATGAGTACTGCTGAATTAGGGAAATCATTAGCTGAAATGATCCGTCAAGGGAAAATTGATATAATATCTTGTACAGGTGCTAATTTAGAGGAAGATATCATGAATTTGGTAGCTCACTCACACTATAAGCGCGTACCTCACTACCGCGATTTATCGCCACAAGATGAATGGGATTTATTAGAAGATGGTTTTAACCGTGTTACCGATACTTGTATTCCTGAAGAAGAGGCTTTCCGTCGCTTACAAAAGCATATTTATGAACTTTGGAAAGATGCAAACGATAAAGGCGAAAGCTATTTACCGCATGAGTACATGTACAAAATGCTTAACTCAGGAGTTTTAAAACAATATTACGAAATTGACCCTGCAAACTCATGGATGTTAGCTGCAGCTGAAAAGAATTTACCAATTGTTTGCCCAGGTTGGGAAGATAGTACCATGGGTAACATTTTTGCTTCTTACGTAATTAAGGGTGAATTAAAATCAACTACAATGAAATCGGGTATTGATTACATGGTGTGGTTAAGCGATTGGTACCGTAAAAACTCAGCTGGAAAAGGAATAGGTTTCTTCCAAATTGGTGGTGGTATTGCCGGAGATTTCCCTATTTGTGTTGTGCCAATGATGTACCAAGATTTGGAATGGCATGATGTTCCGTTTTGGGCTTATTTCTGTCAAATTTCAGATAGTACAACTAGCTATGGTTCTTACTCAGGTGCCGTTCCAAACGAAAAAATTAC
>CAZRUA010000148.1:0-6078 GCA_964603125.1 uncultured Flavobacteriaceae bacterium
AGCCATTTTATCAAAAGAAAATTGTACGCTACTCAAAGCACTTTTGGGAGCAACAATACTCGCTGTAAGTAAAATTCCGCTTGCACGTAAAAATCTTCTTCTTGAACTCATTATAGTTTCGCTAAAGCTTTATTTATTTTTTTAACCAAACTTGGTCCCTCATAAATAAAACCTGTGTATACTTGCACAAGACTTGCGCCGGCCTTAATCTTCTCAATAGCATCTTCGGCGCTATGAATACCTCCTACTCCAATAATTGGAAATGAACCATTAGATTTTTGATGTAAATATTTAATCACTTCTGTAGCCATTTTAGTTTCTGGCTTTCCGCTTAAACCTCCTGCTCCTATAGTTTCTAATTTTTCTTGAGGTGTTGTTAATTTACTTCTATCTAAGGTTGTATTAGTAGCTACAATACCAGCAATTTTTGTTGTGGAAACAATTTCAATAATATCATCCAATTGCTCTAATGTTAAATCTGGGGCAATTTTTAAGAAAATTGGCTTTGGATTTTTTTTCTTAGTATTCAAATCCATTAAGGTACTCAACAATTTAGTTAGAGGTTCCTTATCTTGCAAAGCGCGCAAATTAGGTGTATTGGGCGAACTTACATTTACCACAAAATAATCTACAACATCAAAAAGAGTATTAAAACATATTACATAATCATTTGCAGCTTCTTCATTAGGTGTAACTTTATTTTTACCAATGTTTCCGCCTATAACTAGATCCTTGTTTTTTCTTTTCAATAAACGAATAGCAGCTTCATCAACACCACCGTTATTAAATCCCATTCTATTAATCAAAGCTTCATCTTGTGGTAAACGAAACAAACGTGGTTTATCATTACCGCTTTGTCCTTTAGGCGTTAATGTTCCAATTTCAATAAAACCAAAGCCAAAAGCCGATAATTCATCATAAAGCTTGGCATCTTTGTCAAATCCTGCGGCTAATCCCACTGGATTCTTGAATTTCAATCCGCAAATATTGCGTTCTAATGTCTTAGATTCATGCTTATAGAAGATCGAAATGAAGCTACGTAGCCCTAGCGAACCAAGAAAAAACTTTAGAAATTTAAAAGTAAAATGATGAATTTTTTCCGGATCAAAAAGGAAAAACACAGGTTTTATAAGGAGTTTATACATAATTCTTCAAAGATATTGGATTTATCGTAAGCTATGTTTATACGTTATTAACAAGCAATTGTCGAATATTTTTCAGCTAAAAAAAACTTTTTTTTGTTGGAATTAAAAAAATACTATACATTTGCCGCAAATTAAACAAAACAAACCAAAAATTAAAATGAAAAAAGTATTATCATTCGTTGCTGTAGCTGCTATTGCTACTGCATTTGTTGCTTGTGGACCAAGCGCTGCTGAAAAAGAAGCTGCTGAAAAAGCTATCCGTGATTCAATCGTTGCTGATTCAACTGCTAAAGCTGATGCTGAAGCTGCTGCAAAAAAAGCTACTGAAGATTCTTTAGCTAACATCGCTGCAATGGAAAAAGCTAAAGCTGATTCTATCGCTAAAGCTGATTCTTTAGCTAACGCTAAAGGTGGTAAAAAGAAATAATTCTTCACTGAATTAAAAGAAAACCCTCTTCGATTGGAAGAGGGTTTTTTTATTTATATACCTTACTAAATTAAATTTTGTTTGTCCTAAACAAAATAAAATCCTGCATTTTATCAGGATTTAAGCCTTCATGCTTATTTCAAAAAAATATTGCAACGTGTTCAATTTTCTATATATTTGTAGAGATAGAAAACGATTGAAAAAATGAGTAAAGAGGCTGCAAAAACAAAAACAGAACTAAGTTTTGACGAATTTAAAAAACAAGTTATAAACGATTATCGTATAGCTAACGAAAGTCGTCAGGCTAGTTTATTGGGAAGGAAAGAAGTGCTTACAGGAAAAGCTAAGTTTGGTATTTTTGGCGATGGCAAAGAAGTTCCACAGTTAGCTATGGCTCGTGTTTTTAAAAACGGCGACTTTAGAAGTGGTTATTACCGCGATCAAACATTTATGATGGCTATTGGAGCCATTACTTTACAACAATGGTTTGCAGGCTTGTATGCACATACTGATGTTGTTGCCGAACCAATGAGTGCTGGACGTCAAATGGGTGGGCATTTTGCCACTCAAAGTATAAATGCTGATGGTTCTTGGAGAAATCTTACATTACAAAAAAATTCATCTTCTGATATTTCACCTACAGGCTCTCAAATGCCGCGTTTATTAGGTTTAGCATATGCTTCTCACTTCTACAAAGTAAATACAGATTTACATTCTGGTAAATTTTCAAACTTTAGTAACAAAGGTAATGAAGTTGCTTTTGGTACTATTGGTGATGCTAGCACAAGTGAAGGCTTATTTTGGGAAACAATAAATGCTGGTGGAGTTTTACAAGTGCCAATGATGGTAAGTGTTTGGGATGATGGACATGGTATTTCTGTTCCAAAAAAATACCAAACTACAAAGGAAAGCATTTCAGAAATATTAAAAGGATTTCAACGCGAAGAAGGCGGAAAGGGGTATGAAATTTTTAAAACAAAAGGTTGGGATTACGCTCATCTTTGTGCTACATATGAAAAAGCTGTTTCAGTTTGTAGAGAAGAACACATTCCTGTATTGGTTCACGTTGAAGAAGTTACACAACCTCAAGGTCACAGTACTTCTCGCTCGCATGAACGTTATAAAAGCAAAGAGCGTTTGCAATGGGAAACAGATTTTGATTGCATTAAAAAAATGCGCGAATGGATTTTAGAAAATGCTATTAGTACTGAAGCTGAATTAGATAAATTAGAAGAGGATGCTAAAAACGCAGTTAGAGATGCTAAAAATGCTGCATGGCAAGCTTATTTAACACCAATTAAAAATGAAATTGCAGAAGCAAGTTCAATACTTAATGCCTTAGCTTTGGAGTTTAACATGCCTGCAATAGGAGCAATTACAAGTGAATTAAACTCAATTAAAGAACCTATTCGTAAGGATTTAATGTTAGCAGTTCGTAAGGTTCTGCGTTTACTTCGCAACAATAATTCAGCTAATAAAAATAATTTAGTTCATTGGTTAAACAACGCCAATAAGTTAAATGCCGATAGATACAGTTCATACTTATTCTCCGAATCGCCTTTAAACGCAATGAATTTTGGGGAGATTCTTCCAATTTATAATGAAGATAAGCAATACGATGGACGTGAAATTTTAAGAGATAATTTTGATAAGATTCTTGAAAAATATCCAGAAGTACTAATTTTTGGTGAAGATGCTGGTAAAATTGGTGGTGTAAATCAAGGTTTAGAAGGTTTGCAAGCTAAATACGGTGAGCACCGTGTTTTTGATACAGGTATTCGTGAAGCAACGATTATGGGCCAAGCAATTGGTTTAGCTATGCGTGGTTTAAGACCAATTGCTGAAATTCAATACTTAGATTACTTATTATATGCTTTGCAATTAATGAGTGATGATTTAGCTACTGTTCAATACCGAACTAAAGGACAGCAAAAAGCTCCGGTTTTAATACGTACTCGTGGACACAGATTAGAAGGTATTTGGCACTCAGGCTCTCCAATGGGAATGATTTTAGGCGCTTGCCGTGGTATACATATTTGCGTTCCTCGTAATATGACTAAGGCATCTGGTTTTTACAATACTTTATTAAAAGCCGACGAACCAGCTTTAGTTATAGAGCCTTTAAATGCTTACCGTTTAAAAGAAAAAATGCCATCTAACTTTGGTGAATACAGCACTCCACTTGGTATCCCTGAAGTTATGATTGAAGGTAGCGATGTTACATTGGTTACTTATGGCTCATGTGTTCGTATTGCTCAAGAGGGAATTAAATTTTTAAATGAAGCGGGTATCTCGGTTGAGTTAATTGATGTTCAAACCTTATTACCTTTTGATGTTAATAAAACAATAGTTGAATCTGTAAAAAAGACAAACCGTTTAGTAATTTTGGATGAAGATGTTCCTGGTGGAGCTTCAGCATTCATTTTAGATAGATTAATTCAAGAACAAAACGTTTATTCGTATTTAGATTCAAAACCTTTAACAATAAGCGCAAAAGCGCATCGCCCTGCTTACGGCAGTGATGGAGATTATTTCTCTAAGCGAAGTGCGGATGATGTTTTTGATTTGGTATATAATTTGTTTAACGAGGTGAATCCTGAACAATATCCAAGTCAGTACTAAAAAATGAAACAAACTAAAAACATGAAAAAACTTTTAACCCTTATTGCTTTTATTTCAATTGGTTTGACAGCCAAAAGTCAAACCGAAGAACCTTACAAAATCTACAAACAAGAAAAAGTAGATGTTACAAACACAGCTGATACAATTCCAATTTCTGCTTCCGAATTAGCAAAAAGAGCAAAGCATTGGTTCGAAGTTTCTACTAAAAAGTATGAAAAATCAAATGGCTCAGCAACATCATCTAAAATTGAATCTGATGTTACTTTTGCCTACAAGCCAAAAGAATTAAATCCAAAAGCTGATGTTCAAGGAACTATCACTATGAAAGTTACAATTGAGTGTAAATCAGGTCGTTACAGATACACTATTAGTGATGTTAGACATGTTGCTAAGAATAATACATATACTGTTGGTAATATATTAAACCCAATTCCTGAGTGTGGTAGCATGAAAATACCAAAAGATATGTTAATTGACATTAAAGCCAGAGCTAGCAAAGATGTGAGTATGGTTGTAGATGAAATCAAAAAAGCGATGGCTGGAGACCCTGCTGGTCAACCAAAGCCTAATGAGTGGTAATACCGCAATAACTTAAAAAGCCGAATAATTCGGCTTTTTTTATTTTCTTTACAAAATGTTTATAAAATGTTGATAAAGTGTTTAAATTTTACAATCTTTGCAACACAAACACAAATTAATAATTTAATAAAGTAATATTTATGCGCAAATTATTCTCAACTATTATCTTATCAATGTTATGCTTATTTTCTCTAGCACAAGAAATAACAGTAAAACACAATTTACCTGAAAGTGTAAAAGCTGGGGAATCAATAAATGTTGAGGTTACAATTAACAAAGGCGGAGTTGCAGGTTTTGCGCGTTTCCAATGCGATGTGCCTGTAGGATTTACTGCAACTGAAGTTGAATCGAAAGGTGCTAAGTTTACTTTTGAAAATTCGAGGGTTAAAATGGTTTGGACTTCTTTACCAAACGACCCAACTTATGTTGTAAAATTTAAAATAGATGTCCCTGTAAATGCTTTAACAGAGTGTATTATTGGTGCTAAGTTTTCATATATTGAAGGAGGAGTGAAAAAAGAAATCGATATTCCTAACCATAAACTTACTATAGGCGGTGGTGGTTCAGTTGCTGCTACTACACCTGTTGAAACGAAAACTGAGACCAAAACAGAACCTGTAGCTTCAACCACCGAGGCTGATGCAAAGGCGAAAGCTGATGAAGAAGCTAAAATGCGTGAAGAAATGAAGAGAAAAGAAGAGGAAGCTATGGCTGCAGCAGCCGCAAAGAAAAAGGCGGAGGAAGAGGCTGCAATGGCTGCGAAGAAAAAAGCTGAGGAAGAGGCTGCGCTAGCAGCAAAAAAAGAAGAGAAAAAAGTTAAGACAGAAACCACGCCTATTGAAGCTCATGTAAAAGAACTAGATAAAAAAGCAACTGCAAAAGCTGGTGTAACTGATGCTGCCCACCACAAAGTTGTTCCAGGCACAGAATACGTTATTCAGTTAGGTGCTTACGCTACAAAACCAGCTAAAAGTAAATTTGCATCTGTTGGCGGTCCTGTAGAAATAGTTCAAGAAGACGGTATGTACAAAGTTTTAACAGGTAGTTATGATAACATTCATGATGCACAATTGCGTAAAGCTGAGTTAATTGCTCACGGATTTAACTGTTTTATGGTTACTTACAAAGACGGTGTGCGCGTAAAATAATTGTATCTTTTCAATTTTTAAGTATTATAATTTAAACTTTTAATAACAAAACTATGAGCGATTTTATAGACATTTTAAAAATAGTTATCCCTTCAATTGTTGTTTTTTTCGCGGGATATATGGTGTTAAAAAGCTTTTTAGATAGTGAGGCTAAGAA
>CAZRUA010000149.1:0-5829 GCA_964603125.1 uncultured Flavobacteriaceae bacterium
AGCCAATACTTACAAAACCATTGTCGTGCATAGTATTATAAGGTATATTGAATTTTTTAATTTCTGTTTTTACATTTTCAAATGTCCAATCAAACAAAGGATGAACTTTAATAATTTGGTTAGCTTCGTCCCACTCAATGTTTTTCATATCAACTCTGTTTTCTGATTGTTCTGCTCTGATGCCTGTAATCCAAACGGTATAACCTTTTAAAGCTCTTTTAAGTGGCTCAACTTTTCTAATGTAACAGCATTCCTTTCTGTTTTCAACTGACTCATAAAAACTTGAAGGGCCTTTTTCTGTTAGTAGTTTTTCAATTGCATTTGTTTGAGGGTAGAAAACTTTTATTTCCTTTTTGTAACGCTCAATTGTGCTTTGTAAAACCGTGTAAGTTTGAGGAAATAATCTTCCGGTATCTAATGTAAATAGATCAACATTCAAATTATTTGAGAATATATAATGAGTTAGCACTTGGTCTTCTAAGCCCAAACTGCTCGAAAAAACTACCTGTTCTGACTTAAGGGAAGAAAGCAAACTTAGAATTTCTTCGGCAGATTTATTCTTAATCAAGTTCTCTATTTGAATTAATTTTTCCATTTTTAAAAAGCGTTCACTCCGTTTACAGTTGTATATTTCATTGTGTACTTCACGCCAGGATTGATATATTTATATGCACTATGACTCATCAGTGCAGCTTCATGAAAACCACAAAGAATAAGTTTTAGTTTGTTTTTGTAAGTATTAATATCTCCTATTGCGTAAATGCCTTCTATGTTAGTGCTGTAATCGTCGGTGTTTACTTCAATCGCATTTTTATCAATATTTAAGCCCCAGGTCTCTATCGGGCCCAGTTTAGGACTTAGACCAAAAAGGGGAATTAGGTTATCTGCTTCTATAATTTTTACCTCATTGGTTTTGATGTTTTTTGTTTCTACTATTTTAAGAGATTCGTCACCATCAACTTTTGTGAGATTTGTATTAAGTAATAAATCTATTTTATTTTGTTCGGCCAGGCTATAAACCTTACTCACACTATCCGGCGCTCCTCTAAACGATTCGCTACGATGAACAAGAGTAACTTTTTTAGCAAGGTTTGATAAAAATATAGTCCAATCTAAAGCACTATCACCGCCTCCTGCAATTACAACATTTTTATCTCTATAAGCCTCTGGATCGAGTACCATATAAGATACACCTTTCCCGTTTTCAAAACGAGTAAGTCCATCGGCTTCAGGTTTTCTAGGTTCAAAACAACCTAAACCACCAGCTATTACTACAACTTTAGAGTTAATTTTAGTACCCATGTTTGTAGTAAGAATAAAGTCTCTATCCGCAACTTTTACCAATGATTCAATACGTTCTCCTAAAGTATATACTGGATTAAATGGTTCGGCTTGTTTCACTAAATTATCGATGAGTTCTTGAGCTAAAACAGTTGGAAAACCTGGTATATCGTAAATTGGTTTTTTTGGATAGATTTCGGATAATTGACCGCCCACTTGAGGCAAGTAGTCAATTAAGTGGCAGCGCATTTTTAAAAGGCCTGCTTCAAATATTGCAAAAAGTGCCACGGGTCCCGCACCTACAATAGCGATGTCTGTTGTTATCATTATTTTAAAATATTAATCGTTTTAGACTTAAAATTATTACTACAATTCCAACCAAAATCATAATAGCTTTTGTTGGAATTTTATTTGCTAAGTACGCAGCTATTGGTGCTGCTATTAAACCTCCTATTATTAAACCTATTATTATTGCCCAATGGGTTAAACCTATTAATGTGATAAAGGTTAAGGAACTTGATAAGGCGATGAAGAACTCGGCTAGATTTACCGAACCAATTGTGTACCTTGGATTTCTACCTCTTGCTATTAATGTTGATGATACAATCGGGCCCCAGCCTCCACCACCAATCGAATCGAGAAAACCACCTATAATGGCTAATGGAAATATTTTTTTGATTTTGCTTCGTACTTTATCATTTTTTAAAGCTTTTAATAGTATGATAACACCAAGTATTAATGTATAAACAGATACAATTGGCTTGATGATATAGTTGTACTGTTCAAATGAAGATAGTATATACGCGCCCAATATGGCTCCAATAACACCAGGGATTAATAAACTTTTGAATAACTTGGTGTTAACGTTACCAAATTTTAAGTGCATTAATCCAGAGGCACCACTGGTGAAAACTTCGGAAGCATGCACACTTGCACTAGATGACGTAGGGCTAATACCAAACGATAATAAGAAGGTAGTAGCAGTAACACCATATGCCATTCCTAAAGCTCCATCTATCATTTGAGCAACAAAGCCAGCTAATATGTAAAGTAAGATTGAAGAATCGATGTTTTCAGCAATTTTTGTAGCATAACCACCAATTATACTTGGAGGTAGAAAGTAGCAAAATAAATAACCAAGAATAATTAAACTGGGTACAGATAAACTATAAATCCAAATGCGTGTTTTGGATAAGCGATTTTTTTGTTTGATTCCTTTTTTAGCTAGTACAGAAGTAATTTCATTTAATTGCTCTACTTTTTTTGAGAAATCTCCGTTCAAGTATTTTCTAACTTGTGTTAAGTTTTCAATAGATTCATTAATGCTTTCAGGGAAAGCTTCTTCAAATGTTTCTCTGATTCTTTTAGCTAAGGTTGGTGATTTTCCATTTGTACTAACAGCTATTTTTACATTTCCTTTTTGAACAATGGATCCTAAGTAAAAGTCGCATTGTTCAGGGGTATCAGCTACATTGGCTAAAATGTTTTTTTGTTCGGCTAATTGCTTTATTTTTAAACTTGTTACTTTATCATTAATAGCACTAATTACAAAATCTATATTATCTAAATCTGTTTCTTCAAATGTTTTTTCAATAAGCAAAACATTGTTTGATGTTTTGCTTATTTCTTTTATTTCATCTGATATTGATGTTGCAATTAATTTTATTTGTGTGTTAGGACTATTGTTGAGTATAGCCGTAATTTTTTCGAGACCAACTTTTCCACCGCCTATGATTAAAACTTTGAAGTTTTCAAGTTTTAAAAAAATTGGAAATAATTTATTTTGCGTTTCCGTTTGCATGTTCGATGGTGTGATTAAAATTTACGCGTATAACATTTGTTTTATTTAGAAATGTTGAGTTGTTCGAGCTTTGAATTAACTTCATATAAAGTAATTGTAATTGTATTTTTTCAGTTAATTCGAGCAATAGCCCTGAGTATAATCTGTTTTGGTCGAAAGCGTTATACTCTATTATTTTTCCTGCATTTAACATAACTTCATTACCGATTATAATGTTTAATTGAGAACTTTTAATTTTTGTTATGGGATAGCTTAAGTCAAGTTTAAATCGAAAGCGCCAGTTAAAGTTGTTTTCTTTTTTATTATTCTTTACATTGGTAAACTCAATAAATCTTTGTTCGATTCGTATACGTTCATTTGTTTTTAATTTATTAAAGATTTGATTATTTGTAATCTCTTCCCAAATCCTATGTTCTCCTCTTGTTTTTAAGTTGGATGTAAAAAATCGAAAGTGGGCATAGCCTGATGCAAAAGAAAGATTAGTATTCAACTTTTTTTGCACACCAGCGCGAATAGCCATTTGCATTGGTGTTTTCAACCATTCCTTTGTTCTAAATTGGAAGTCGGAATTAATATACCATTTTTCATTTAGTTTTATTTGATTCTGGTAAGCAGACCAAATCATTCTTTCTTGTTTTGCAACTTGTGAATTGCCGAGAATAAATGATAGTAATAGACTTATTGTAAAGATGAATTGACGCATTAGTTTAATGAGTAGTTAATTTGCTTACTATATGTTTCAAAGCTTTTGTGTTGTTTCACAACTTCACCTATAACAATAATTGCAGGCGATTTTATTTTGCTTGTTACAGCCAATTCATAAATAGTGTCAATTGTTCCTACAACTTCTTTTTGTGTTGGTAATGAACCGTCTTGAATAATTGCAACCGGCGTTTTGTTTTTGTTTAAATTTTTGAAAACGTTTGTTATTTCATTTAATTTATTTAATCCCATTAATATTACTAATGTGGTATTTGTTTTAGCAGCGGTTAAAATATCTTTTGATAGTTCGTTAGATTTTGTTGTACCAGTGATCACCCAAAAACTTTCGCTTGAATTGCGATGAGTAACTGGTATTCCTGCCAAAGCAGGAACAGCTACTGAGCTTGAAATCCCGGGAATTACTTCTGTTTTAATGTTGAACAAATCAGCATAGTTAATTTCTTCTTGCCCTCTTCCAAATACAAATGAATCTCCACCTTTTAAACGTACAACATGACCGTGAGTATAAGCCATATCAACTATGAGTGTATTTATTTGTTCTTGTGAGTAAGCATGATTGCTGTTTCTTTTACCAACGTAGATTTTTAAAGCTTCTTTAGGAGCAAAGTTTAATAATTCTTGATTAACCAATGCGTCGTATAGAACAACATTAGCTTTTTTTAAGGCATTTAAACCTTTTAAGGTGATTAGCTCAATGTCACCTGGTCCTGCACCAACTAAGGATATTTGCGGTATTGCTTTTGTCATTTTAGTTTAATTGATAGTTGTTTTCTTTTGAGTATTTCTTAGCCAAGTATGAAAAAGATTGCGCTTGTGTGAAATAGTTTTCAGCGAATTCTTTGCTTGGTTCATTCTGATTTATTTGTAATACCAAGTCTTTAAAAGTTCCGTTGATTTTTATTAATCCTGAATTAACTATATGTGTATCGAAATCGTTTATTAAAGTATAGTGAGTGTTTACATGTATATTTTCTTTTAACAATAAAGCTTTTGCAGTATGAATAAAAGAAGCATAGCTGTAATAAATACTATCACCGTATTGCTTATTTTCAAAGGCTTCTGCACTCCAAGCTAATTTTTCCTCGGCTTCATAAAATAAAGTTTGAACTAAATCGATTATAACTCCAGCACATTCACCAACACCAATAGCTGTTTGGAATTTTTCGTATGCACCCCAATCCAAATAATCAGTATCTATTAAAGTTGTATTATCTGCTAATGGTTTTAGTAACTGATAAAAATAGTCTTTCCCTTGTCTGTCGTAGTATGAATTAAAATATTCACCTTCGACTGAATTTTTTTCTAAATCGTTAAATAAGGTTCTTAAAATATCAGGAGCTCTTTTACTTGCAATTTTAATTACCTTGTCTGCTATTCTTCCTTTTCCATCTCCTAGAGTACCTCCTCCTAAAAGTAATTGTACCGCTGGTACAACAGTTGTTCCTACTTTAAATGAACTTCCGTGAAAACCAATTTGCGCTAAACCATGCTGTCCGCAAGAATTCATGCAACCGCTTATTTTAATTTTAATATCACGGTTATAGATTAAATCTGGAAATTCGGCATAAATTACTTTTTCCAGTTCAACAGGGATATTGGTGCTGTTTGAAATAGCTAAGTTACAAGTGTCAGTTCCTGGACAAGCTGTTATATCGCCTACCGAATCGAAACCAGGTGTAGCCAAATCAATTGCATCTAGTTCTTGAAACAATGAAGTAAGTGCATTTTCTTGAACGAATTTTAATAAAAATCCTTGATTGATAGTAATTCTAAAATCTTGTGAGTTGGCGTATTTTTCTATTATTTGAGCAAGTTGCCTTGCTTTGCTAGTTGAGATATTACCCAAAACTATTTTAATATATACACCGAAAAATCCTTTTTGTTTTTGTGCGAATGTATTTGTTTTCAACCATTTCAAGTACTTTTCTTCGTTTTCTACTTTTATCGAATTATTAATCAATTTACGTTCCGGAGTTGTATTGTTCACAGTTGATAAATCAGTTTTATATGTTTTGTTTAAAACC
>CAZRUA010000150.1:0-5775 GCA_964603125.1 uncultured Flavobacteriaceae bacterium
TACGAACAGGCTTTATTAAGGATATACAAACATTTAGAGCTTATATTGATTATGAAAATAATGAGAATTTAGTCGTTGAAAAAAATTCTAAATACGCATTGTTAAATCTTGTTTCTTATAAAGTAAGTGACTTTTTGTATGATACAATCTATTTATCCAATCAAAATCAATTTATATATAAAATAGCCAATCGATTTGGATTAATGGACAATAAAGCAAAAATTCTAATTCAAGATAAATACTCATACTTAAATTATAACTATGAAAACGAATATTGTGAATTAAAAAATCAATATGTTTTTAAAATTGATAATTTGTACGGGTTAATAAGCGACAATGATTCGGTAATAATACAACCCAAATTTGAAGCGCTGAATTTTAAATCTAATCGTTTATTAGATACATGCATCAATATTGCTTTAGACAAACAAAACGGTAAATGGGGAGTTTGGTCTTTTTCGGGGAAATGGTTAATAAATAATATTTACGATACTGTTTTTTATCCGTTAAACAAAGTAGGTTTTCCAGCCATGAAAAATGGGAAATACGGTATTTTAGACTTTACAGGAAAAGAGATTTATCCTTTTAAATATGAATACTTAGAAAATTATATTGGATCATTCAGCACACCAAATTTTTACACAAATAAGTTAGCATCAATAGGCGGAACTGTTGCTAGATTTGGAGAAGATGGCTACTGGACATTAACAGATAAAAATGCAAATGAACTAATTAATGCTAAAGGACAGTATATCAAACTAAATAATGCAAAGGTAAACCAAATTCAGGATGAAGTTGAGGACACAACATTTCAATACTTTTTGTGGAGTGATGGAGGCGAAAAAATAAGAACAGTTTCGGCCGTTGATTCGGTAGAACAAGAAACATTTGATGAAAATGGAAACGAATACTTTCAAATGGCATTAATTCAAAAATATTCAACAAATATAAAAGGTGGCAAATTAGGTATTATTACAAAAAACGGAAAAACTATCCTTCCATTTGAATTTGATGATTTTAGCTTCATCAGAAACACAAACAAATATGATCGTCCAATTTATTCATCTTTCGATGTTTCTGTTCGCAACACAAGTATTTACAATGAAGATGAATACAGTTTGGCTGATACAACTAATTATATTATAGCAAAGAAAAATAACTTATTTGGTGTATTTGATTGGACAGGGAAAATAGTTTTACCATTAAAATACGATTCAATTTTCTCGGAATTTAATTTTGAGTATGTATCAAAAGAAATAAACGACTCACTTAAAAAAGTTTTGTCCGCTATTGATAAATTTTATATAGCCTATGAGAAGGATAAATGCTTTTATTACACTACAAAGGGAGCTTTAATAAGTGAATTAAACTCGAATGATATTATTTTTGATGAGTTTTTTGTTGACAAAAGCGAGTATTACTCAAATCTAATTCAATCAAAAACCTTTGAATTAGTTTGCAACAAAAACAACTTAATCAAATTGGTTGCTAAATGCAGAAACGACCCGGAAACAGATCCAGATTATTACGCATGGGGAGTTACTTATAGCAATAGGTTAAAATATTTTGTAAAATCTGGGGAAATTAAAATTTATGACAAGCTGACAAAAAAAGATGTTAGTCCTTTAAAAATAGAAAATATTATTTTCCTAAAGAACAAAATGGAAGTTAAAGCTAATAGTAACTATGACAAGTATTTCAATGAAACATGTGATTCCTTTTTTGTTTTTGATTACTCTAAACCCCTTAATTATTACACAAAACAAATAAACTATGGCTATGTAGATTCCATATTATTTTTACAGTCTATCAAAAAGTGGTATGCATATGACATATACAACGACAAAATTCTAAACAAGAATAATCCATTTGATAGTATAAGATTAGGAAGATTATATTACAGAGCTTTTACTGGTGGTAGGTTTAATAGCTATCCTAATAATTACAGTGGTAATTTCAATAAAGCTTACCAATATATTTATCCAGATTCTAGTTCTCAAACAGCAATTACAATAAACAATGGAGAATACCAGTTATTGAATAAAACAATTTCACGTTTAAAATACGATGATTCGGGAACTGAGTATTACGCGGATGAAATTGCTGTTGTTCCATTAATAAAGAAGGGTTTGTTAAACATTAAAGTTGAAGGGGTTGAATGGTTAGAAACTGAAGTAGATAATATTAAATTTGCTTATCAATCCAATGGTTCTGAGTTCAACTTATTTGATTCTACTTCGTTTGTTTATGACCCACAAATGGATGATTATAATATTCTAGAAACCCTTATAACAAGTTTAAATGATGGAGTAGCCGTAAAAAATGGAAACAACTGGAAACTTATGCCAATTAAAAACCAATCAAATTATAAGAATTGCTTTGATAAAGTTTGGTTTGAAGAAGGATTTTGGTTTGGACAAAAGGGAACTAAAATTGAAAAGTATAAAATCACAGAAACTACAATTAGTTTAATGCCCAATTAAATAAGTATTTTACCGTTTACATTAAATCTGATTTTTTCATTTAAACTAAGTCAATTTGTTATTTTAGTTTAACTTACTTTGGGGCAAAATTAGTGAAATGAAAAAACTACTACCTACCCTTTTTGCCGCATTATTTATAGTTAATTTAAATGCGCAAGTGCACAAATGTGCTACTGATAAAGTTTATGGCGAATACTTAAACTCAGACCCGAATTTCAAAACAAGAGTTCAGCAGAATGAAATTGCTGTGCGAAATTGGATTAATGCAAATAAAGATTCTTACAAAAAACAAGGTAGTAGCATAATATACACCATACCTGTTGTTTTTCATGTTGTGTATAAAAACGCCGCACAAAATATTGCTGATACAAATTTGTTTCGTCAAATAACTACACTAAACGAGTGTTATCGTAAAACTAATTCTAACTTCAGCCAAACACGTCCAATATTCGATACCATAGGTGCAGATGTAGAGATTGAATTTTGTTTAGCTCTAAATGATCCTAATGGTAATCCTACAAACGGCATTACCCGCAAATCATCTCCAAGCGGAGCTTTTGACCCTATTTTTAATATGGATAAAGTAAAGTCCTCAGCAACTGGCGGGGAAGACCCTTGGCCAACTGATAAATACTTAAACATTTGGGTATGTGATATGAGCTTTTTAGGGGTACCTTTTGTTTTAGGTTATGCAACATTTCCAGGTTCAGACCCTTTAAAAGATGGTGTTGTGATTCAATATAATTTCATAGGAAATCAAAGTAATGGTACAACAAACAATTTAGGAAGAACAACGGTACATGAAGTTGGGCATTGGTTAGGCATGCGTCATATTTGGGGAGATGGACAAAACTCAACTCCATTATGTGATAGTACAGATTATGTTGATGATACACCCAATGCTGATAGTGCTTCACAACAAACGTGTATGATTAAAAATACTTGTAGCAATGAATCGCCATACTGGACAAACGCAGGAATTGACCCGCCTGATATGATTGAAAATTACATGGATTATTCTTATGACGCGTGTATGACAATGTTTACTCAAGGACAAAAATTACGTATGCATGGTTTTTTAAATACAACACGTGCAAGTTTATTAACATCACCAGCAGGTTGTAACACAATTGGTTTAAACCAATACACAAATGAAATTAATTTCAGTATTTATCCAAATCCAAGCAACGGTATATTAAACATTAATGCGAAACTTGAGGCAAACAAAAACTATCAATATAAAATCACTAATTTATTAGGGCAAACTTTAGTTGCTGAAAACTTAAAAACAAATACCATCAATATAAGTGAATTAACCGCAGGAATTTATCTTATAGAACTAAGCAGTGGTAATTCGAAATCAGTTGTTAAATTTATTAAAGAATACTAATAAAATAAGTTGATCAGAACTATTCATTGCCATGCTGAATTTACTTCAAAATAACAATGAATAGTTTGATTATAAAGTCTTGCAGATTCTGAAACAAGTTCAGAATGACTATAAACTACTTTTTTGTTTAATGGAATAATTAAATCCTAGGTTATATAAACCACTTCTTTTCCTTTTTTACTTAAATCAGCTACAATATGCTCTTGCAATGTTGTGCTTAACGACAAACCAACGAAATCAGCTTTAACAGGAAAATTAGTATGACTTCTATCTACCAAAACTACAGTGTTTAATTTTTTTATTGGTTTATCTAAAAATTCACGAACACCATAAATTAAAGTACGTCCGCTGTTTAATACATCATCCACCAAAACAACAACTTTTCCTTTAAACTCACTTTCTTTTAAAGATAAAACTGGTTTTTCGGTTAATGGATTTTGCTTATTGATAGTGATTTTTCCTAATGTAACCTTAAACTTTGAAATTGATTTTAATAGTTCTTCCAAGCGCTTAGCTACAGTAAAACCATTTCCTTCAATTCCAACTAGAATAATCTCCTTTTCGCTAAAATTATTTTCAAGTATTTGAAATGCAATACGATTAAGCTTTTGCTTTATTTGTGTGGTAGTTAATACAGTAATTTGACTCATACCTAAATTAATTAAACTTATTTTTTCTTCACCAATGCTTTGTTTACCATAATCTCAAAGTTCCAAGTCTCATCAAATATTTTTGGTAAATATCTTTTATACAATAGCATTCGTGCATTTGAATTGGAATTCTCTAAATGTTCCTCATCATCACGCTCAACTGCATGGAACTCATACGTAGATACTTTTGGATGCTCAACAATAAATGTTTTAACTATTTCAACAATAGTATTCATTACACCGTAAACTTCGCCTCTGTTTGTAGTTACATATTCCTCGCCTTCAAATTCATCGTTTATGACACCAAAAACAATTGTAGCATGCAAAATATTATCTTGCCTTCTACCAAATCTTACCTCGTAATGTAAGCCACTAGGTGTATGAAAATAATACACGTTAGCCGACTTAATAGCGGGATACTCAATTGGGTAAATCTTATCTTTTTTATTATCGCTCATTAAATTTCCTTATCGTATCTACTATCAAGCAAAAGTGCTGATGCGTTATTTGTTTTAGTTTTGGTATTTCCACTAAAATATACATCAAATCTTCCAAGCCAAATTCCTGCCCAGCCAACTTGTGTTATTAAAACTTCTTTCGACTTAGTATTCTTTTTTGCTACAGGTTCTTTTAAAAATGTATGAGTATGTGCTCCAATTATCAAATCAATATCATGAGTTCCCTCAGCAAAATTTTGATCGTTATGACCATTTGTTTTTGATTCGTAACCTAGGTGAGATAAGCAAATAATAAAATCACATTTTTCTTCATTACGTAATGTTTTAGTGATATCATTAGCAACAATAACAGGATTAAACCATTGTGTATTTCCATACATTTTCTTATCAACCAAACCCGCTAATTCAATACCAACACCAAAAACTCCAATTTTAAGTCCGGCCTTTTCAAAAACTTTGTAAGGTTTAATTTTACCTTCTAAAGGTGTATCCGTGAAAATATAATTGGCACTAACAAAATCAAAGCTAGCATGTGGCATTTGATCCACCACATTTTGCAAGCCCATATCAAAATCATGATTACCAATTGTAACGCAATCATACTTCATTGCACTCATTAACTTATACTCCAATTCACCTTTGTATAAATTAAAATAAGGAGTTCCCTGAAAAATATCACCCGAATCTAACAACAAAACATGTTCCTCTTGAGCTCTAATAGAAGAAATTAAAGCAGCGCGTCGTGCAAAACCACCTTGGTCAGGAAACTTAGGGTCGTTTTTAGGGAACGGATA
>CAZRUA010000151.1:0-5594 GCA_964603125.1 uncultured Flavobacteriaceae bacterium
GGTGTACGGTTAATCTCATCAGCAAGAATAATATTTGCGAATAATGGTCCTTTAATGAATTTAAAATTTCTGCTTTCATCCAAAATTTCCGAACCAACAATATCACTCGGCATCAAATCTGGAGTAAATTGAATACGAGAAAAACTTAAACCCAAAGTATCAGAAATGGTATTAACCAATAATGTTTTTGCTAGACCTGGAACACCCACTAATAAACAATGTCCACGACTAAAAATTGATATTAAAACATTTTTAACTGTTTCATCTTGTCCAACAATTACCTTTGAAATCTCTTTTCTAAGCTCGTTGTATTTTACAACAAAACTATCAATTGCTTCTACATCCGATTTAAACTCTTGCATATACTATTTATTTAATGGTAACCAATTATGTTTAAAAGTACAATTTTTATACTCAGTATCAATTTTAATATAAACTCCTTTTGTCTTTTTATTAATCCAATCATTCACAATCCTCTTTTGTTTATCCGAAATGGTCATTGTTTGAACATAACCATAATCATCCTTTAAATTCAAGATATGTGGCTCCGAACGACTTTTAAGTAACACCATACGATAAGCTTGTTTATTATCTTGCGTTTGAAATAATACAGGTTTGCTAACATCACCGACATTCATTTTATTTAACATGAATAATAAATTATTATCGTACTGACCTAATTGCTCCACATCAAAACGAGTACTTCCAACAGCAGGATTTGATAAAGTACCACAATTGTTACGAGTATCTTTGTCATCACTATATTTTGCAGCTGCGGCACAAAATGTAACTTTGCCAGTTGAAATTAAGTCATAAATACTATCTAAAAGATTCTTCGAACCTTCAACATCATTTTCATCAACCTTGGGAGCAATTAAAATATGACGTGCATCGTATTCATCACCTCTTCGTGAAATTGTCTCAAGAATATGATACCCGTAAGGAGTTTCAAACACCTCACTTACCTCACCTGGTTTTAAACGAAAAGCAACCGTTTCAAATTCGGGCACCATTGTACCACGATTTATTCCTTTATACAAACCACCGTTCCTTGCAGAACCTGGATCTTCGCTATACAAAATTGCTTGCGTTGAAAATTTAGAATCCCCTGCAACAATCTTTGCTCTAATCTCTTCAATTTTTTTACGTGCTGCTGCTTTAGCCTCGGCACTTACAGAAGGATTTCGAACAATAACACCAACTTCAACTTCACTATTAATGGTTGGCAAACTATCACTTGGAATAGTTGCATAAAACTGTTTTACCTCAGCAGGATTTACTTTAATATTTCCAACAATGGTACTCTGCATTTGTTGAGCAATTAATTGATCTTTAACAACAGGGCGCATTCTTTACTTATACTGAGCAGATGTTTTGCCTATCTTTTGTTGAAACATTTCTTCACTACCATATTTACCTAAAAAATAATTCATACGTCTGTCTAATTCCGTATCAACTTGAGCATCGGTAACAGTAACACTGTCCTTATCAGCAATTGCAACCAATAATTTTTGATACAACAACTCTTCAAACGCAGCACAAAATGAATTCTCATCAACCACTATATCATTTGCTTTCATCTGAAGCAATTGATCTTCAACATCACTGCGCTTAATCATTTCTTTGCCAACAATAGCAATTGTTTTATCCACATTATGAATTTGAGCATAATTCATCAATGGAACAATCCAAAGTAACATCAACAATATTTTATTTTTTTTCATTTCCTGTATATATTTCAAAATTTCCATTCTCTTTCGCCTCGTCATAAACGGTGCGCTTCATATCTTCAATCAACTTTATTTTACGCTGATTAATTATTGTATTTTTAATATTATCTCTTTCAAAACTTAAAGGTGAAACTCCATTTTTTATCATGAAACCTTTTATGTTTAAAAAATATAAATTCGTACTATCTGATACTTCAATTAAACGATTGTTCTTCAAAAACATTTCGCTATTGTAATTATTAATTGGCACTTCCTTAATTAAGTCGTCAAACAAAAGCCAAGTATTTTGGTCAATAAAAAAATTCTCCGCGAATTGAATACAATAACTTTGCAATTGCTCTAAATCTTTAGCATCAGAAGACGCATACCATTTTTTAACTTTATCGATATTTGGAGCCTTTTTATTTACTTTAACATAGCAAACCTTAACAATATCATCCTTTAATTGAAAATTTTGCGGATGCTCTGCATAATACTTTTCAATTTCAGCTGCAGAAACAGTTGTATCCAATTTCTGACTAATTAGTTCAGTTTGGTAAGCATGAATGATTAAGCTTTTACGCGTATTCTCCAATTGCTTTTCAATATCCTTTTGTTCGGCTGTTAAATTGTTTTCTGCATAATGTAAAACCAATTCATCCTCTACCCATTTATCAATGAACTTTTGAACCAAAATAGCACTGTCTTTTGGCGACACTCCTGCACTAACGATATTCTCCAAATCGGTAATCAATAATTTTTTATCAAACACTTTAGCAATAACTTTTACATCACTTGTTTCCGATTTATTAGAACATGAGCCTAAACCCATTAAAATAGATGTGAAAATTAAAACTATTATTTTTGGTGCTACTTTCAATTATTAACTGATTCGACTTAAAAATATTGTTGAATTATTGTTTTTTAACATTTAACTAAAACGCCCTTTGCATTTGCAAAAGGCGTTTATAATTTAGTCAACCTTTTTATTTAATGGTATTTACTACCTCTTGATTTACAACTACTTTGTGAGTTTTTTTCAAATTCTCAAGCCATTCTTTTTCTAAGTACGTTTGGTAATCTGCTGTTACTAAACCACGACATTCATTTAACGCTTTTGGAGATTTTGGAGTTAATTTGTTTACGTTATAAATAACATATTTATCCCCCATTTTCTTAATATCAGAAACACCTTCTTTCCAATTAGCATCTATATTAGCATCTTCACCTTTAAGGTAGGTAACAGTTTCTGCAGTAACATTTAACTGCGACTTTTTGTTTAACTTATCTAAAATCTCTTTTTGAGATTTTTTCTTGTCTAACATTTTCTTTAAAGCTTTAGCAATTTTCTCATCAGCACATTTGTAAGTTGTAACATCTGCGCGCTCGCCCCATAAATAGTTATTTTTATTTACTTCATAATATCCTTGCAATCCAACTGTATCTTTAATTGCTTTTGTCCAAACTTTTCTATCTGTTAATTCAAACAATAAAATACCATCGCGGTACTCTTGCAACAAGTTTTTATACTCAGGATATTTCGATTCCAATTTAGTTTCTTCAACATTAATACAAGTTTCATCAACAAAGTTTTTGTACTGAACTTCAATCATCGAAGGAATATCTCCTTTAGGACGGCGTGTTTGACGAGACTCTAAATATTTAGCAAAATCAGTTTGTGTGTATGTTTTACCATCTAACACAAATAAAGCTTTATTTAACTTAGCTACTTTATCAGCAGTCCATTTAGCTTCCAAATAAGTTGTATCAATAGCAGTTTTCATTTCCTCTAAACCAGTAAACACAGGTTTTGGTCTTCCAACTTTTGATTCAGCAAAACCATAATTCTTTTTAATCTCGTTTAATTTACTAATACGACCAACATTTCCACGAGAACGATTTACTTTTTGTTTGATATCTCCTTTTAATTCATCAAAACTTTGTAATCCACGTTTTTCAAGACATTTAACAATATGCCAACCGAAACGAGTACGAATGGGTTGAGTAAATTCTCCTGCATTTAAATTTGCAACTGGAGTTTCAAACTCAGGAGTTGGCATTTTATCGTATTTGTACCAATTTAACTCACCACCTTTAGAATTGTTATTTTTATCTTCACTGTAAGTCATTGCTAGTTCTTCAAACTTGCTTCCTGATTTTAATTTATCATATAACTCATCTGCTTTTTTCTTAACGTTAGCTGAATCATCTTTAGACATTTCTTTTCTGAAACGTAACATAATGTGAGCTATTTTCACTTCACCTTTATAAGGACGCTTATCAACTAGTTTAATGATGTGGTATCCGTAGCTAGTTCTAACCGGCATTGTAACGTCACCTACTTTTGCAGCATAACATGCATTTTCAAAAGGATAAACTAAATCCAGAGAAGTTTGATATCCTAAATCTCCTTTGTTTTCGTTTGCTGATTTATCACCGCCTTTACCCGAATAATTTGCTGCTTCAATAGCTATCTTACCAAAATCTTCACCTTTTAAAATACGTTTGCGATATTCCATTGCTTTGTTGTAAGCAATAATTGTATCTTTTGGCAAGGCATCTTCTGTACAAGCAACTAAAACATGCGAAGAACGATATTCTGTTTTCATGCGCTCATACGCTTGCGTAATCAACTGGTCATTAACATTTTTATCAGTTAAATAGGGAGCTCCTAAAGTTTTTCTATAACCCGCAAATTCTTGTTTAAAGCTAGGCAAGGTATCTAGTTTCATTTCCTCTGCTTCGCGAACTTTTAATTTAAAATTTGTAAACAAATCAACGTACTCTTGCACTGATTTTTTCTCAGCGCCTTGAACGCCAGGGTTTTTATTATAAACGCCTAAAAATTCAGATTTACTAATTGGTTTACCATCAATTGTCATAATAACTGGATCGGGAGTTTGCGCACTAATATTTGTTGCAGCTACTAATCCTAAAATCAATGAACTAATTGTTTTCATACTCTTCATATTCTTAAAAACTTTATTTTAAATTATTTGTAAAACTTGCACAATAAGCTATTCAAGCCTTTTTTTAAGGCTAACAAAAATACTAATTTTACTTGTAAAAAGTGCTTATTTTTTTAGTTAAAAAGAATTAAAATTTTCAATCCTAATCCTCTAAAACACGGCTTTTTTTGGTTACTCTGTGAATATGAGTAAGTATTTCTATATCGTGTTGCGACAATGCAATTTTACGACGTTGCATAACACGTTCGGCAACTTGTAAAGCTTTGTCAATTCTGTAATCTTCAAACTCCTCTGCTCCGCCCCAACTAAATGATTGTATTACATTGATAGGGAAATCACTTCCAAAAATATTTGCGTTTACTCCTACCACAGTGCCTGTGTTAAACATAGTATTTATGCCACTTTTACTGTGATCACCCATAAATAAGCCGCAAAATTGTAATCCTGTATCAACCAGTTCTTCTTGAGCAAAACTCCAGATTTTAACGTTACCGTAATTATTTTTTAAGTTTGAATTATTGGTATCGGCACCCAAATTACACCACTCACCAAGAACCGAATTACCTAGGAATCCTTCGTGACCTTTATTACTATATCCAAAAATAACAGAATTATTCACTTCCCCTCCAACCTTGCTGTGCGGGCCAATAGTAGTTGGACCATAAATTTTGGCCCCCATTTTTATCTCCGAATGATCGCATAATGCTAATGGGCCACGAATTAAAGCTCCTTCCATAATAATGGCATCTTGTCCAATGTAAATATCGCCATTTTCGGTGTTTAAAATAGCACATTCCACTTTTGCTCCCTTTTCTAGAAACACTTTCCCTTTACCAATAACTCTGTTTGTTTTACTTAAAGCGGCTGATTTTCGCCCTTTACATAAAACTTCAAAATCAGCTTTAAATGCTTCACC
>CAZRUA010000152.1:0-5550 GCA_964603125.1 uncultured Flavobacteriaceae bacterium
TTTGCCATTTTTCTTTTTTTTACTTGATTGATAAAGTTGTAAAGCTGTACACTCCTTACCTCTTTATTTTGCTTTGCTTTAAGCTATCTAAGCCTTTTAAATCTTAATTTAAAATCTGACTTCGCTTTTTTAGCTTTTAGCTTTTTCATTTTTTTGGTGATACCCTTTAAGCCCTTTGATTTTTTGGCTTTCGATTTTTTATAGGCTTGGTATCCCCATATACTTAAACCTATAACTACTGCTGAACCTGCTGTTATGCCAATCGCCTTTTGATTCTTCTTAAACCATGCCTTTGCACTTTCCCAAAATGTCTCGGTTGATTTATTTGTATCTGTTGCAGCCGTGTTTACTACCTCACTAATTTCTCTTTGCGATTGAGATGCTGCGCCTCGATTTGTTTCTGTGTCGGCAGGTGTATCTTCGTTTGCACCTCCACCACCGCTATTTGTGGACTCATTCGCATTGAAATTAGGTATGGATGTATTCACTTTAGTTTGAGATATTGGCGGTATCTCAACTATTGGTTCTTCTTGGTTTAAATCTGATGAAGTGTTACTTTCAACTTCTCCCTTCTTTAAACTTCCGATGTTTTTCATCAAGCCTGCTATTGCCGCTAGTACACTTGATGCTGCTGCGATTGCTGCTGCTGTTGCTGGTTCACCTAATCCTGATAATCCTTCCACCCCTTCTACCTCTGATGCGTAGCTACTTGCACCAATGATACTTGAAATAGAATCATTATCCGAATAAGCTCTACTTGAAACATACCCTATTCCATTTAAGGGTACTTCATTTGTTTTGTTGCCGTTGCCAGTTAAGATAGCCTGCTTTAAATTTTTATTATCTCCTCCAGCCCCGTAAAATATTTTCTCTAACCTGTTCTTTACCTCTACCACCTTTTGGTGTTTTGTTAAATCCAAGTTCTTTGCCCTTGCTTGTTCCTGAGTTAGGTAAGCAAATCGCAAACGCTCTGCAATACGAAACATATTAGTTTTCATACCAACCAATATTCCAGCCCTTAATAACACTGCGCCAGGATTTACCTTGTTTACCGCATTGATTCCTGTCTTTACCGATTGGAAAACTTTAGTTTCTTTGATAGGTTTGCTAAAAAGCTTTCCCATATCCTGTTCAAATCCATCCAATAAATCGTTTGCATCTATGTTCATAGGCTTATCATCTATTCCTGTTATGTTTCCTATTCCATTTAAAAATTCTAATTCCATGTTTCTATCAATTTTTTCAATAAAGGGTACTTCAAAATCAAAACTATCCAACACACAATCCATAGGAAGTTCCCTCCCATTTGGTAGAATTACAACTGGATAGATATGTTGAAATCCTTGCTTCTCATCAAACTTAACCACCCGAAAAAGGTGTTTTATTTTTAAGACATGCAGCATCGAGGAAATTAAAACAGTAAAATCGTCACAATCAATTCCAATATGCCTTGTTGCAAAACTGTAATTAGGGCTTTTAATCTGCTCTTTACCCTTTACATCTTCCTCATACTGAAAATGATTATAACACCACTCCCAAATATTACGGCATGTTTCTCTTACGTTTGCCCGCTTTAAATGATTGGCAATTTTTACTGTTTGTGGAACTACTAAATGAATTGCCTTTGGTAAAAAATTAATTGTGTCCTCTAGTTTCGCATCTCGTTTTATTGACTGAGTTGTTCCTAGTGGTTTATCAAAGAACTTTTCAAATTCCTCTCCCCCTCGTATCTGTCTTTTACCTGCCTTCAATTTGCTTATCCTATCGTTACTATTTCTTTTAATGGAATTGGTATCTTAACACCTTGCTTTACTAGTGATGTTTTTATATCCAAATCAACACTTACCTTTTTATCTGCATTTGCAAAGCCCTTTATTAACTCCACTGCTGCTCCCAGTAGTCTGATATAACTTATCTCAATGCGTGTATCCAAA
The DNA here is from genome assembly GCA_964603125.1 of uncultured Flavobacteriaceae bacterium. Classification (GTDB taxonomy): domain Bacteria; phylum Bacteroidota; class Bacteroidia; order B-17B0; family Aurantibacillaceae; genus CAZRUA01. The sequence goes on from CAZRUA010000152.1 coordinate 1,935, forward strand.
ATTGTATATTCGCCACTCGCTGGAACTGTTATTATTTTATTTACAACATTGGAACTAGCTACATATTGATTCTTATAATTTACTATTACTACTGGATGGGTAAACTCAATCTGCTCATTACTTAGGTTCTTAATTAAAGTATCAAAACTCAATATTATCCCACCTAACTTAAACTTGTGTATTCGCCCCTTTGTTTCTGTTACTATCTTACTTGAATATCCTTTCAAATATTTATAGCCCAAAATCCCTAAAGCCAAAACACCAACTCCAATTCCAACTAACATTTTCATTTTATGCCTCTTTTAAGTTTATGCTGTTTTTCTAAGACCTTGATTTTTTCACTTAAAGTGTCTATTTGTTTTTGAAATAGCTTTGAAAGATTATCAAAGAGCTTGGCATGAAGATTAAATTCATTATTCAATTTATTTACCCTATCTACCATGTGCTTGAAATCCTTGTGTAAATCCTTTAGGAAGTAACCTATCAATATGAAGGTTAAACTTATAATTGCTAAAAGGACGCTATTGATTACTAATAATATTTCTGTGCTTGTCATTCTTTCTACTTTAGTTTTTCATCTGAAATTGTTTTTCTTTCGCTTCTATAATACAAAGGTCAGAACTTAATACCAGTATGCCCGCCAGCTTTTCCAAATCGGAACTTTTCTTCATCACTTAGCATCATTTTTCCTTCTTTGTAGAAATTTTCCGAAAATTTCTTATTATCCTTGCATTAAAATCTGTATCAGCTAATTATGAATCTTGTTTTACTTGAAAAACGCTTAAATGTTCTTGTTAACTTTTTTGAAAAATACCCACACAAAGAGTTTGAAATTTCAAAAACAGAGCATTTAGATATAATTGATTTAGTAATTACAGGTATTAAACACATGCCTGAAAGCTTTGATTTAATTAATGTTTTGGAGCATTATGATATTAATTCAAAACAAGTTTTAGCATTTTTTCAAAACAAAAAAATAAATCATCCTAACTCCATAATCCTTGAATATGCTGATGTTTCGATATATTTATCCATACTAAAGGATTGTTATTTTCCAACTCTTTCTAATGAACTTCCTACTTTTACAATTCTTTCAATAGCTACTAAACTGAGGTGTTTCGACATGGAAAGAATGCGGGTTGATAGAAATTCTGCTTAATAAGCGAAAAGTAATTTACTTTGATTATTTAAGAAAACTACTTTTCGCTCCCTTTATCTTTCACGTCTCTTTACCTCACCTCTTAGTGTTTCCCAGATATAATCGAAGTCCAAATCTTCATACTTGCAATACTCCTTTATAGTGATGTGCTTTGTTTTCTTTCCTAAAGCATCCCTTATAGTACAAAGCTCTGTGCTTGCCGTTCTGTAAGTGCATCCAAATAAAACTTGAATATCCTTTACTTTTAAAAAAATTCCTCCTTCCATGATTTCTTAGTTTTCTTTTGGTTGATACTCCATTTCTAAGTCTCCTAATTTTGATTTTAAAACGTATTGAGCAGCCTTTAAATTCCCTAAATCATAAAGCATCCCAAGTGCATAGTTCAATTGCCATTCAAGTAAGGTTTCAATTTTATTGGTTAGCTTTTCCCTTGCTCTATCGACCTCTGTGTTATACAGCATTTCCTTTTCAAAAACATCCTCAATCTCATCTCTTCTTAATGTTTTAAATGCCTTTCTTAACTTTACAGCTGTTATATAACTACTTGGTTTTGTTCCCATCTCACTTGGACGATTACCCATAATTGATTGGTACTTGTTAAACTGCTCGTGGCTGTCAAAAACTCTATCTTCCATGATTTTAATTTTTAATTGTTAATGATTAATTTTCTTCTTGCTTTTGGTATAGGTCAGGGATTTGATAAAAAAGAAGTGATTTTATTTCCCATTGACTTTGCTCTTTTTGTATTCATATTTCTTGCGTTTTGATAACACAAATTTCCGAAGGCAAGCGCCTCGCAATCGAATTGAAAGCGAATCAAAGAAGGGGTCTGCGAACGCTATTCACAGGTGTTTTAAAGAATTTATAAGCAGTAACAATTCTCTTAGAATCAAAAAAATAGTTATTAACCGTTTTGATTTTCGCAATCAAATTAATTGCGAATTAATAAGTGGTTTATTTTTGAAAATAACTGGTAAAATGGGACAATAAAAAAAGCCATTTGCTTTTGACAAATGGCTTTAAATTCTTTTTGAATATTATCCTAATTTATTCTTATCACAAATATAATTCTGATAATAGACTAGTTCCTGAAATGAAGGTTTCAGAATTAATTTGGAATGATTGTATGAATCTTCCTTAGATAATACTAAATGATTTATGGCTAAATCATTAATAAACTCTACTGTAAATATAGAATTATCTCGAATTGCTGGAAACTCATCCTTTAGCTCTGTTGGCGAATACCATTCTTGATGGCAATTTGCATAATTTACCCTTTGATGCGTTACGTAAAATGGTACGCTTATGCTCTCAAATTCGTTTTGAATGATTTTCAAATCCACATTCTTTACATGGATTATATGTTTAATTAATTCGAGTAAATATTCTTCCAGTACTTCGACTTTTTTAGTGTGGTTATTATTTCTACATCTTAGGAAATTTGCTGCTGATAAACGCTGCATAAACTTCATGTCAATGTTTCTCGAATGATAAAAACCTGCGTACTTTTTAAAAATTTCCTCCTCTGTGAGCCAAATTTCTTTTTTGATGTACATAAATACCTCCTATTTGTATTGTGTTATATGAGGGTTCAAAATGTATTAATGTTTCATGGTTTTAGGTTTTCTATTTTTAAGTTACAAATTTTCTTAGCGTTCTATTTCGGCAAAACACTAAGTGGTAACTTTCACTTTGTAAGTGGTAGCAGTAGCTAGTTAAGAGGATTTGAGCAGTATTTCTCATGATTTTTTTGCATTTGGAGTTAAACGTAAAAACGTTATTTTTGTTACATCACTATTTTACCATTCATCGAATTTTCACTTAAATTTTGTTAATTTTGAACTATTCCAATGACCTATACAGAATCAGAAATAAAAGAAATTAGTGTAAAATTGTTTGAACTATTAAAAACTAATCCTTTGAATTTCGTAATGCTTCTCTCAGAACATGACGATAATGGAAGTGATTTCCACAAAACAGTCCTACTTACTTACTTTAATGAACAAGATTTTACGGATGTTTATTTGAATATGGATTCAGAAAATAAACTATTAGTTGGAGGCTTTATTGAAAACCGCTTTAGTTTTCTAACTATTCATAAGTATCCCGAAATAAAGGAAGAGGTATTTTGGTTAAGAGAAGTGTTTTACTTAGTAGATGCTCAGTATAATGAATTGCAAGATGATGATGAACTAACCCTAATTGACGAAACCTTTTTAGAACCGATTAATGATATTTTACAAAGAATACATTTACCAATGGTAGATTAATTGATTATAAAATAATCGAGCTGTATAATAATAACTTACAACTAAAAAAGCCACTCCTTAGAAAAGTGGCTTTTTAATTTTGTAAATTCATTGTCCCAATATGGTTAGAGCAAAATTAAATAAATCAAAAACCCTAGAAATATTTTCAGTATCAACAGATACTGAGTTAAATATTCACTTAGTATCT
>CAZRUA010000153.1:0-5516 GCA_964603125.1 uncultured Flavobacteriaceae bacterium
CAATGGATCAGTTACAGCAACTCCCACACGCTTTGTTCCATAATCTACTGCAAGTATTCTTCCCATTATTTTTGTTCTTAAACAAAGATAGTGAAGAAATTTAGTTAAAGGAGTTTGTTTTAAAACAAAAGTTTGAATGTTCTGTTTTGCTTAATAACAGAAACTAAAAATTAATCGAATATTGAATGGCCGTTGTTCTTGGCGATTCTATTTTCATTGGGCGTAAAAAGTATTTCTTATTAAATACATTACTCATTACAAACGAGAATTTGCCAGCTTTTTTGAATTCATAGCTAATTCGGAAATCCGAAACAAATACGGGTTTTTGATTTTTCCAATAGTCAACAATTTCAATATCAGCTATGCTTGGAATTAATTTACTTAATGCTTCCATAAATTCAAATGCCTTATCAATGTTTTGAATACGGCTGTAATAACGAGTACTCCAGCCAAATGCTATACCTTTGTATTTTAATTCAAAATCGCATTTCCATGTTTTTTTGAATCTGTATTTTAGTAAATAACCCGTAGTATCTAAGCTTGAGTTAATGTAGCTTTGAGAAGAATCATTTTGATTATGATCGTAACCATATATTAATGTTGGTGTCGTTGTAACAGGCTCAACATAAGTCCAGCCGCACAAAGTTGTTAATTGTAGTTTTTTGTTTTCGTCTGTTCTTCCCATTAAAGAAACGTCAACTCCTCTAACTCTTGAATTCCCGGTATTCATAAATTTGAAACCTACTGGAGGTTGTTGCCCAATTGGATTCCAAATACCAAATAAATATTCAATGGTATGGTTGTATTCTTGATAAAAACCTGCAATGTCTAAAAAGCCCTTAAAGCCTTTTATTTTAAATCCTTGTTTTAAACCTACCTCTTGATTATAGCTTGTTTCAGGTAATAAATCAGAGTTAGGAAATACTCCGAAGTAACCTACATTAGTTGAAATGTAACGTTCTGTAATCGTTGGGAAACGGAATCCTTGCCCGTATGAATAACGAAGGAAAGTTGCTTTTGTAAGCTTAAGGCTTGCACCCATTCTGAAAATAGGTTTAACAACACTTTGTATTTCGTTCATTTTAAAATACTCGTATCTAAATCCTCCACTTAGATTAATGATTTGTTTTATTTTTTTATCTAACTGAAAATAGCCTGAAAGATTGCGAATAATATTATCTGGTGAACCACCACCCGAGTAAAGATTAGCATGCGAAATAGCGGCGCTTCCAACAACTCCACCTGTAAATGTGAATTCTGGTATTTTATCCCAACGACGTTGCATTTGATACTCACCATAAAACAAAGTGGCTTTATTACTTTGGTTATTGGTAATCACGTTGTCTGTATGAAAAATACGTGTTTGTAAACTATGCGAAATTCCCTTACTACTGTATTTTATAAATGGGTCTAAATTAAAAATACTTTGATTTTGAAGTGAAATAGCGCCAGGGTAGGCACGGTAAAGGTTTAATGAATCGTCTTGCCAAGCTAAAACAAAATTAGTTTTAGAGTACATTGCATTTCCATTCACACCAAAGCTTAAGCCTTCAATTTTGGGTGCACGATAACGTAAATTAAAATTGATACGACCGCGCATTTTTTGCAATTGCTTGTTGTTAAAATTGGTGAGAGTATCAATAAATCCAGGGTCGGTAACTTTTGGTGGTCCAATATAACCTTGATCGGTAAAGTAGTTGGCGGCAACTACTAAATCTAAATTTGATTTGATGATTCGTGAATGAAAAACGCTAAGTCCACCGTAAATAGGTAGCGATTTATCATACCAGTCGGTTACGTTTTTGGGTTGGGAGTATACACCTGAATTAAATGTAATGTTTGTTTTTGGTTTAATTCGTGGGTAAGCCGTACGAATATTAATTACACCACTTAATGCTGAGGAACCATATAAAACAGAAGAAGCTCCTTTAATGATTTCAACCTGTTCAATATTTTCTACAGGGATAAATCCCCATTCAGGTCTTCCTGCATCGCCTGATAGCAGTGGCATACCGTCAACTACCAAAGCAACGCGACTTCCTACACCAAATGTAAAACCACTTCCTCCGCGTATTTGCGGTTCGTTGTCTAAAATAGTTAAGCCGGGAGCTTGTTCGAGAGCTTGCTCAATGGAGTTAGTGTTTTTATTACTGATTAAAGCGGGTTTAATTACTTCCATGGAAACCGTTAAGTCTTCCATTTTTTTATCAAACTTACCTTCCGATACAACCACAACATCTAGTAGCTTCGAATCAGTTTTTAGCTTTACATCTTTGTTTAATGAATCAAGATTACTTAAATCAAGCACTAAAGAATCATTTTTATAACCTAGGAAACTAAAGTAAATGGTATGTTTTGCTTTGGGTAAAAGTAAAGTGTAATTACCTTCAACATCGCTAGCTGTGCCGAAAGTTTTATCGCTAGCAATGGTTATTAAACATCCAATAATGCTTTCGTTATTAGATGCATCGATAACTTTACCACTTAAGCGGCAGGTTGTTTGTGCCGATAAACCTACTGAGCTAAAAATAATTAGCAGTAATGTTACAATATTGAAATGTTGTTTTAAACGCAAGTGAATGTAAGGGTTACTTATTGTCATATACTCAAATGAATCTAGCTAAGAAGTTCATTTACTCTGTCCCAGTTAATAACATTCCACCATGCATTTACATAATCAGCACGTTTGTTTTGATATTTTAAGTAGTAGGCATGTTCCCAAACGTCTAAGCATAAAACAGGTTTGCCTTTAATGTCACTAACATCCATTAAAGGATTGTCCTGATTAGGAGTGCTTCCTATAAGTAATTTACCCTTATTATCTTTTACTAACCAAACCCAGCCACTACCAAAGCGTTTAGTGGCTTGCTCGGCAAATAGTTTTTTAAACTCGTCAAAGGATTTAAAATGATTGTTAATCTCTTCCAAAACTTTACCTGTAGGAAGATTTTCTTTGCCTTCTTTGTTTTCTTTTAGTAAAGTCCAAAATAAACTATGGTTGTAGTGCCCGCCACCATTGTTACGAATAGACTTATCGTGTTTGCTTATGTTTTTAAAATAATCTTCTAAACTTAGTTTAGATTTCTCATCCAAAACTTTATTTACATTATCTACGTATGCTTTGTGATGTTTATCATGGTGAATTTCCATGGTTTGTTTGTCAATAAAGGGCTCTAAAGCATCATAGGCGTAGGGTAGTGGAGGTAATACAATTGGGTAAATACCTTTTTCTTCCGAAAGTTGCTCAGTAATTTTTTCAATTTCATTCAATTGTTCGGCGCTAACAATGTTTGTAACAATTGTACCAGCTGCTAATAAAGCACCTTTTTTAAAAAAACTACGACGAGAATTTTCCATTTTAAAATTGAATTAGAATTTGATTTTTTTCAACAGCATTTCCTTTGCTCACATTAATTTTCTTTACAATACCATCAGCAGGTGATTTGATAATGTTCTCCATTTTCATTGCTTCAAGCACTAATAAAGCATCTCCTTTTTTCACTTCATTACCTTCAATTGCCAATATATTAAGCACTAATCCTGGCATTGGAGCTTTAACATCATTTACTTTTTTAGAAGCTAAATTATCCATACCTAAATTATGAAGTAATAAATCAAATTTATCTTTGGCTTCAAGGGTATATTTTGTTCCGTTTACTTTTAAGGTAATTTGCTTCTCCTGCGTGTCAAGTTTTACAACGTCAACATTGTAAGATTGATTATTGATTAGCATGTGGTAGGCACCTTCTTTTGTTTTTATTAAATCAAAGTTAGTGTCGTTCCCATCAATATTCACTGAATCTGCTTTTAAATCATTTAAAACAAACTCTTTTTTGTTGTTTACTTTAATCTTATACATATCACAAATTTAGGATATTTTTTGGATTTTAACTTTATAAAAAGTTAACAGCTCCAGGTCCTTCGTTAAACAATAAATCTATACAGCTTAAGTTTGGAATAAAACCCAATTTATCTTGAAAAACTTGATAGTAAGGTTTGTTTTCTGTTTGGGACAAATTATGGTAATTATTTTGAAATTCGGTTGTAAACTCAATTTTGGTTTTAAGTTTAAAACACTTTAAGATAAGTTTTAGTAAATCTAAATTATAGTCCCAAAGTAATTCATATTGTTTAGTGTAAAAAACTGCAAAATCGTCTTTGTAAAATTCAAAATAGGGAGAGTTGTTGTAAGCACTTTCAATCGCCCGCCAGTGTTTTTGTTGCCAGTTTTCGGTATAAGCAATTTTTTTATGTGAAATGATTGTTTTTTGCTCTTGTTTTTGAAGAGGAATGGATAGATTTAACTCACCATGCGAGGTGTAAATTGTGCAACGATTTCTTTCAGTTTGTTTAATGAAATGCTCGTTTTTTTCTAGAAAAATTGCTTCACTATTTTTTAAAACAGTTAAATAATTAATAGATGGTAAATATGCTGTATTTAAAATAATCATTACTAAACAAACGTTGAAATTAACATAAAATAATCATGTGATTTATTTGTAAAGTTACAAATACTTTGGTTTTGTAGGTTTGATTTATTAGTCAACAAATTAGTTAGTTTTGCTACATTTGCAATTATGTATACGTTTAGAAAAATAGTCGGCTTAGTTTTATTTTGGATGGTTGTTTTCTTTGTGGGTAGAGTATGTTTCTACCTTTGCCAATTGCCACTGCCAAAAGAAGCTAGCTTTGGATTAATATTTCAATCTTTTTATAAGGGTATATTTATTGATTTTTCAACGATAGCTTATTTGCTTTTTTTACCACTTACCTTATTATTGTTGTTTTATATAACGAGTAGGAATTTATTTTTAAAAGTATTTAATATAGTAAATTACATTTTAATTTTTGTTTATAGTGTGATTTTTATTGGAGAGTCTTGTCTTTACCGAGAATGGCAAAGTAAAATTAATATACAAGTAATGGTTAATATTTCCAAACCAGGTGTTGTTTTGGAATCCGTTTCATGGGGCTTATTAATTTTATTTATTGTTCTGGTTTCCGTAATGGTGTTTTTAGCCATAAAATTTTATAATAGATTACTAAGAAAGAATGACGATACTATTCTTGTTAGAGATGCAGTTAAATATAGGATCATTAAAAGTTTAATATCTGTTCTGTTAATTTTGCCATCATTGTTAATAGCACTTCGTGGTGGTATTCAAAAATTCCCTATTCAAATTAGCGATGCTTATTTCTGTAACATCCCAATTGTAAATGATGCTTCTGCAAATCCCTTATGGAATAGTCTTTTTGTTTGCTTAGAATTTTTTCATCAATCAAAACAAAATCAATACAAAGTAATCCCAACTGAAGAGGCGAATAGTATTGTTAAAGAAATATATTCAATCGAAGGTGATTCAACTACTTACGTTATCACAAATGAAAGACCTAATATAGTTTTTATTATTTTGGAGAGTTGGAGTGCAAGTTTATCTCTAAAATTGGGAGGAGATAATTTTACACCTTTTGTCGACTCATTAAGTAATACAGGAATTGTTTTTAGCACAGCTTAT
>CAZRUA010000154.1:0-5380 GCA_964603125.1 uncultured Flavobacteriaceae bacterium
CTCCGGCACATCAACTTCATCATTAAGTCTAGCTAATGCAACACCAGCGGAGGCGGGTCAATATATTTTAGAGGCCTATTCTCCTAATTGCGTAATGACAGCATCCGATACAATGAACCTTTTTTACGCAAGCCCTGTTAATCCTGACAGGTCAGGACTAATAGTTCATTATAAATTAAATGATTTATCAGGAACAGATTACAGTGGTAATAACTTATCAGCAATCATGGGAGCTAGTATGTCAAAAACCACTGATCAAAACAATATAACCGATGGGGCTGTTAATTGGTCGGGTTTTACTACAGGTTATGCAGTTGTACCTCATAATTCATTAATGAATTTAACAAATGAGGTAACTGTTTCTTTTTGGATATACATAGGTCCTGTTTTTACTTCAGCTACCCTTATTGATAAGTTGCCAGGAGTCACCACAAATAACTTGTATATTGACCTCCAAAGCAATGCGGTTCGTTTTTTTTGTGCAGGCGGCAGTGTAACTTCAAGCACTCCAATTACACAAAATGGTTGGACACACGTGGCTTGCAAATATGACGGCACAGCTGCTCAAATTTATATTAATGGCGTTCAAACTGCCAATTCATCATTTACTGGTAGTTTTGTATCAAACACTTCACCTTTAGTTATTGGAGCTCGACAAGACGGAAGTTTCCGCTTTGGGGGCCGCTTAAACGATATATATATTTACTCAAGGGCTTTGAGCGAAGCGGAGATTTTAACGGATAAGTCTCTTGCTGATGTAATTAAGCAGCCTTTACCTTCAGCAGTATGTTTAACCGAGAACGTTCGCTTAACGACAACAGTTTCCTCAGATTCTCCTCTTTCCTATCAATGGTTTAAAAACGGTGTGGCTTTGGTTAATGGCGGCAATATTTCAGGAGCTACAAATGATACACTATACATCTCCAATACTCAGTTATCTGACATAGGCGATTACACTTGCAAATTCAGCAATGCAATTTGTACTCCTTACTCAACAGATACAATCAGTTTAACCACCATCACAAATATAAATGTTTCAAATAATAATTTGGTGATGTATTTTCCAATGAGTAATAATGCTGGATTGGATATGAGTGGGAATAATTTGCACATGTCAACAATGATTGGTAACTTTCCTACTAATGACAAGGATAACAATACAAATGAAGCCATATCTTTAATTAGCGTTGCATCACAGCTTAATGTTACTTCAAGTCCACTTATGTTTAATCCTAATTCAAATTTCACGTTTTCAATTTGGATTAAACCAACAACAACCAATGATCAACGTATTATCGAAAAGGGAACCTCTTACTTAATTGATATTTATCAAAGTAAAATTAGATTGATTGTAGGGGGATATTCTTTGAGTTCGAATCAATTTGTGCTGGCTAACACGTGGCAACATATTGCTTGCACATCAGATGGTAATACTATGAAAATTTACATTAATGGTAATTTAGATATATCTTATTATTATGCTTCGGGCGTAACAGTGACAACAGGACCCCAACAGTTTTTATTTGGCGTAACTTTGTATCCCCAATCTGGGAATTACTACCGATTTAATGGGGATATGGATGAATTCAGGTTTTATACACGAGAGTTGAATATTCAAGAAATTAAGGGTTTGTATTTTGCAGCAAGTCAAACATCTCTACCTGTTTCATCAACAATATGTGAAGGTACTAATAGTACATTAACTGTAAATGCTATTTCATCAAGTGCTATTACATATCAATGGTATTATAATGGCGCTGTTATAACCGGAGCAACGCAAAATAACTACACGATCAATGGATTAAACGCGACAAACGCAGGCGGCTATATTTGTGAAGTTACTTCAGGCTGTAGTTCAATAAATTCCGATACTGCCCATTTAAGTATTTTACCTGTAGAAGTTAATACTAGCGTAAGCGGAGCCACAATAACAGCGGTTAATATTGTTGGCAACACGTTCCAATGGTTAGATTGCAATAACGGATATGCTGCTATGACAGGAAATACTGGCCTAGCTTTTACAGCGATTGCAAATGGAAGTTACGCAGTGCAAGTAACTAGCAATGGTTGTGTTGACACATCAGCATGCACAACAATATCGACTGTTGGTATAGAAGAGTTTTCAAATTCATCCATTAGTGTTTTACCAAATCCAGCTAGCAGCTTTATACAGTTAAATATTGCTAATATCAACTCAGCAGTTACAATACAAATAGTTGATTTAAGCGGAAGAGTTTTAACACAACAAACAACAACAAAATCAATTACAACGTTTGATATCACTGATTTTGCAAATGGTGTATACTTTATTAGATTAATGAATGACAATAAACTGTCGATACAAAAATTTGTGAAAGAATAGAGTCAATTCTTTAAAGAGAGGCTGTCTGAGATTTAAATTTTAAATCGGGCAGCCTTTTTATTTTACATGAATTGAAACATCCATTAACTAACCCAAACCACACTTTCACTAGTTGACAAAGAAAATAGTGATGAACACAAAGTAATTTTGAAACAAAAAAGCAAAAAAACAAAAATGAAAAAACTAATTTTAAACGCAGCTCTTATATTGTGCGCTGCATCGGGATATGCACAAGATTACGCCGATTTATCTGCAAACTACACATTATGGAAACCAGAAGGATCAACCGTATCTAAAGAAATTAAAGATGGAAAAAAAGTATCTGTAACAGATGCAAAGGGCGAATTTAAAATACGTTACGAACTTGGCGGAATGCAAGGTGGAGGGACTTTAACTCCTTCATGGTATACTGATGTTACAGACAGAGAACAGGAAAAATACACTAGTGTTCGTTTTGCTAGTAGCGGACCAACGTCGTATGGTTGGGGAGGACAAATGATTGAGGTAGAACAGGGAGTTTTGGTTATTGGAGAAATGCAATACAACTTAGCATCTTCAGGAGAATGTACTTCAGTTGGAATAAAGGGAATTGGAGCAGTTTTATTGCGCGACGAATCAAAGAAAAGTACTATTAGTTTGTCAACTTTAAAAGCAAAGTGTAACGAATTGCTTGAACAAATGTGTAAATTGAGTAAAGACAAAAATCCTGTAAAAAAGGATTTACGCGGATTAAATAATATGAGCGGTGCTTCAACAGCAAGCGCAGGATCTTCAAAAAATATTAGCGGAACTTATTACACTTACAAAAACCCAGATGGTATTGGTGATTTAATTTATGGAGATTGCAAAACAGCTGAAATCACAGATGCTGGTGACCATATAGACATTGATTCGAAATTTATGGGGATTAAAAAAATTAAAGTAGTCTTTAATTCTAATAATACTTTTTTAGGAATAGAAAAAGCTAGCGGTCACAAAATCTTAAAAAATGATGCTTCTACTCAACAATACAAAATTGATTACACTTATTTGATAGAAATTGAAGAAGGAGTTTTGGTTTTTGCGAGAGATTTAGACATGGAGTTTACTTATGAAAGTAATTGCACTCCAAATGCTAATGGCATTACTTATGTATTTTTTAAGGATAAAAGCAAATGCAGCAACATAGCATTAGGAGAAATAAAAACCAAATTCAAAAAGGTTGTATCTGAAATGTGTGCTGCTTATCAAAAAACATTGCCACCACCATCATCAAGTGTAGCTGTTGTATTACCGGAAGCTAAAAATAAAGATGCTAGTTTAGAAAAACCAGCTTTTGATGCTATTGTTGCTTATGCTAAACGTATGGGCTGGAAAGAAACAATCATTAGCAGCTATATTGTAAGCGCTGATTGGATTCCAGTAACAAAAAAGGAATATGTAAATAATTCGTATATCGATGTTGTTAAGGCTCGTCAAAAAAACTGTATAGTTTTCTTCAAAACAGATAAAGGTTTATACAAGTCGCAAGGAGTTGTTATTGCACAAGATGCTGTTGCGGGTGATTATAGTGGGAAAAATTTTAATACTGCTGTATATTGTAATGGTGTTTTGGATGGATTGCCAGGCAGTGGCTGGAACATGCAAATAGTAAAAGAAGCTGATGCAATGAAATATAAAAAATAATTTGCATTACAATTTCAATACAAAAAAACGCATCAAATTTGATGCGTTTTTTGTTTTACTATGGTTTGTAAAGGCAAGTTACTCATCTTACTTTCCAACCACGAAATAATATCAAAGTACAAGAAAGCTCTTTTCTCAAATCTGTTTTTTTCCAACTCCAACATACCTATTCGCAGCGTGCTAAAATGTTTTTGTAATTGTGTTTTAGATAAATTTGGCTTCATGGCTCTTAAAAATTTCATGATTAACTTTTGATATTCCACAAAGTTTTGTTTGAGTAATAAAAATCGATAAGTACTTTTTACATTGTACTCTATCATGTCATTATCATCCAATTCAAAATAACATATTAATCGTAAAATACGCGCAAACGATTGTAAATCCTGCCTTAAATCACTTGCCTTTTCGTTAATAATTCTATTTAACCATTTAATTGAAATTTTAAATTGCCCTGCTCCAAAATACAAACAAGCAATTTTATAGTAAAAAATCATTACTGTATGCTTATTTAACTTTGGTATTAGTTTGTCAATTTCCTTTTGTAATGCACCAACAATACGTGTTCCAGATTTAAATTCACCCAACATAAAATGTCGGTTAATCTCGTGTAGGTATATTGTTTTAAATAAATTCAACGCAATATTTTCAGTGATAAAAATTTGAGGGTTTCGTTTAATCAATACTAATTTTCGGTGGGTTTCTTTAAACTCATTATACAGGTTCAACTTATTTTGTGCAACTAATAAGTTGTTTAATGCCTTAATATAAAATTCCGTTTTCGATTTGATAAGGCTAGGATTAGCGTCAAACACAGCAACCAATTTAATTGCATTATCGTAAGCTTTATTAAAGTCTTGAATAAAAAAATAATAACCCGTAATGGTCGCGTACAAATACATTTCTTCTAAGGCGCTCAAACTTTTTGAATCAAAACTTGGGAAATGCATTTTGTAATAAAGCATAACACGCTTTAAATCCTCCTTATTTCTAATAAAACCAATTTGCTGATAATAGGCATTAAGCTGATCGGCTAGGTTAGAAAAACGATTAATATTTTGTATTTGCCTGCTCAAATTGGCAATCTCATCAATTAGTCGAGAAATACGCTCTACAATAAACTCATCAGATGTTTGCCAAATAGCCATTTTTTCTAGCTCCAATAGCTCTAACAAAGCAGTAGCCTGAAAATTATCCTTGGCATACTTTTTCCCTTTTTCAATAAATACTAAACAATCGTTATATAAACATTTATTGTATAAAAATTGAGCATACTCCAAATATTTTAAACTACCGTTATGAGATTTTATAGAGTGTTGATGGGTTAATGCTTGTAAAACTTGTTTATACAAGTTT
>CAZRUA010000155.1:0-5309 GCA_964603125.1 uncultured Flavobacteriaceae bacterium
TTCATTATAAGACACCAAGAGAATAGTAATTAATGAATCATTGTAATGTAAGACAAACTTTTCATTACCTAAAGGTTTAGAATATGTGCATGGGACGCCTTTATAATAGAATACATTACGTTCAAATAAGATACGTTCCTTCTGCATATAGAATAGACATTTTATGGTGTCTCCACGTTCTGAGTAGTTTAATCTAAAATAGTTGTTTGGTAACTTATTTGAGTCTGTAATTTCTTCTGAAAATTTGAACCCAAAGCTGTTATACTTTTTGAAGTATCTAACAGTAAATTTCTTATGATTGATTTCCTCAATAGACTTTGTTCTTGTACATCCAATAATAAGAGCTAAAAAAACAATTATACACTTTGAAAGCATAGTTTGATAATATAATGGTAAAACACTGCTCTTTATTTGATGTTTGATTTGTGACGGCCTTTACGGGTTTCTCCGTGCAACTCCTAACTAGTTCAAAATTACAAAAAATTTAGGCATTTAGCTTTTGTTTAAGTATTCACGGATTGTAAACCTGTGTTAACGGGTCAAATGAATTCCAATCTTTAATAATAAGCGAAAGCACCATTATATAGCCAAAGCTGAGAAAATAAAAAATTACATTAATCTTAATATTATTAAGCTTTCTTGACCTCAAGAATAAAAGAAAAGTAGGGATATAAAAGATTACTGCAATTAAATACCATAACGATTCTATAAAAGCCCCTTGGCTATTAGAATTTGATTTTACACTTGAGATGTAAGTTACAAGCGATAACAAAATAAAGTCAACCAATGCTAGTAAGTAATAAACGATTTTATTCATAAAATAATAAGGTATTAAAAGTTAATATTAATCTCACAAGAATAAAAACGCGTTTTAAAATTACTAATTCAGAATCGAATACAAATACTAATTAATTATCTTCCCCTTATTAATATTAACTATAATTGTTCCAAACCATTCCTTTTTATACTTATCAAAAAACAATTCATATTTATTAAATATGATTTTAAAGTCCTTTACATCTAAATTACTTAAGTAACCACCACTAATTATTACTTTCACACGATAAATAACTTTATACTTAGGTAATATCATCAAATTAGGTTCTTGTTTTAAATAACGTTTAACCAAGAACAACATTGAAATAGAATTTATATTTTCAATATAATATTCGGGTGTAGGTGAATATAATATAGGCTTGGGGTAAATTATACTATCTATGATAATAAGATTTTGTAACCAATTTGTAAGAAATAAAATCGAGTCAATTGATTCATTAAATAATTCTAAATCTAAATACAGTGAATCACCATTAACACTATAATTTACACATTTAAATGAAAGCGAATCTGGCTTCGTTACTGCATTTGAAGATAATGCAGAGTAACTACAAAAAAGAAAACAGCATAAAACAATTTTTATAAATAATTTCATTGAATTTTAATATAATCTAACCGTTAGCGCTGCTTTATAATATTTTAAAATGCAAACTAAATCAAAATCACAAATCCCACTCTACCGCATAATCACCATTTTACCTATACCATTTTTAATGTAGGCATCGGCACCGCTTTCTTTTTTATCAACGGTTTCGTTGTTAAGGCGTGTAACAACTCGGTATAAATAAACGCCATTGGCTAATAAATCGCCAAACTCATCACGGCCATCCCAAGCAAATTCTGTAATATTTCGTCCAATGTGTATGTTGCCTAATTGTTCGCGAGTAATTTCACGCACTACTTTTCCGGTAATGGTAAGTATTTGTATTTTAAAGGTTTCGGGCACTTCACTTCCAGTTAAAGTAAACACAAATTTGGTGCTTGTACTAAACGGATTTGGATAGTTCAACACTTCTGTAATACTTGCTTTGGTTATAATTTCAAATTGTATTTTATAATCGGTGTGTCCACTTTCATTACTGCTTCTATCTTTAGCTTGGACCGTTAATTCATAAATACCATCGCTAAAGTTAATTGGGTTGTACTCTATTTTACAACTATTGTTTGGTAATTGAGCTGGTGTAAATAATAAACCTTCGCTAAACCAAACACGTAAAGGCGTACTTTGATTTGGACGTTTTAAATACAATGCAAAATAATTGGTATCGTTTAAAGCTAAAAATTGGTTTTCATCTTTCAAACCTATTACAATTTTTGGTTGAGATGAAACAATATCTCCATTTAAAATATGAACTCCATCAAATGTAACATCAAGCAATGGGTTTTCTACATCGCGGCTCACATAAAAAGGAATTCGAGCAATGTTATTAAAATGATACTGCTCGTATTGGTATTTAGTATTGTTTAAAGGATTAACATCAACCCACAGGGCACTTAAGCCGTTATACAAAGTTGTGTTATTCACCGAAATAGTATCAATTAGCAAAGCTCCAGCAGCAAAAGGCTTAGCTTTTAATTTATCAGGTAGTGGATGTAAAACTAAGTTAGCATCCTCAATGTAATAAGTAACCACAAGGCTATCGGTAAAATCAAATTCACTAATATTTTCGATAGGCATTTTTACAATAAACTGATCGCCTTGTTGCAAACTATCTTTATTTATTCCGTAACCCAAAGGAGGATTTAATGCCGCTTCAGGAGCAGGATCATATATTACTTGCCAACGACGCAATTGAGGAGCTGTGTTTAAGGAGTCGTCGCTCATATAGGCCATCAATTGAATATAAGGATAAGTAGTACTTGAAATTCTATTTTGCAAGTTATACACATCCATACTATCACGTCTAAACGTTAACAAAGTATCATAGTTATTTGTATTAGCATTTAAACCAATGACTTTAACATAAACCGAATCTTTACTTGGCGATTCTTGAGTGGTGTAACGCCAATGCAAACTTCCCCAGTTTTGAGCTGGACCAATTAAATCACTTAAAATGTATCCACTATTCCATTTAGTAGGTATGGTATCTTCAAAATAAATGAGTTGATTTTTGTAAGTGCCTAACATTTCGTGCGAAGTGCCACTACCTTTTCTACCAAATAATGCGAATGCCAAAGTATCTTGGTTAGGAACAGCTAGAGTGTTAATTAAACTAGATGAGTAGTTATTAATAAAAGCATCTTTATGAGCTTGGGTAAAGGTTCCTGCACCATGATGACCAACTGAATAAATTAAGGTAGGAGTACCATTTGGTAAAGCATTTAAAAAGTTTGCAAATCTATCTTTATAACCTACTGGGTTAGCACATAAGTTAGAAGCACCGAAATCAAACAAAGCCGATTTACCAGGACCGCATTTACAGTTTCCTGCTACTCCAATCCAATTTGCACCAGCAGGAGTAGCTCCAACTGTATCATTTAAAATTGGATTTCCACTAATACTATCAAAAATAACTACTGAAAAACCATTTGGGTCGCAATTCCACGTTTGAATTTCAGCACCGTTTAAAAAACTCTGCACTTGTTGCCAATAACCGTCGGTTAATGGGTCGTAACGTGTATTAACAGTTACTGTTTTAACATCGTTTATAAACTCAAATTTTCGTTGAGATTTTAAATATTTTACAAATTGATACTTATCCTTTTTAAACTGAAAAAAATGCGCTTGCTCCCAACCTCTTTTGCTATTGATTGTTTGAAACGAACTTTCTCTCCAGTTGTAACCTAAACTTCCTGCAACACTATCTTTACTCACACGCCAAAAATACACTGTGCTATCGGTTCCTAATAAATTAACATTGTTCCAAGTAATTACACCGCCCGAACCTGTAATTAAATTACTTTGTAACTTAGGGCTATTAAAAGCATCTGTGGTATCAATTTCAAATTTATAAACCGTAGAGGCTGCAAATGCATCAACTGTAGAAGCCTTTAACGTAATTTGATTTAAATTAGGTACAATAGCAAATTCGTATGGATAAACTGGAACCAAATCTCCACCAGGTATAAATAAATTTACAAAGCCATTGGTTTGATTATTTGTTTCATCACTTTCTAAAATTTCCGAGAAGTTATCTACCTTAACGTAAAATGGATTTAAACCTACTCCGTTTGTAATATCTTTTGGAATAAAGAATTTTAAATCACTTTGATACAATGTTGCTTTAATAGTTTTATAATAATTTACAACATTTCCACTAGGCAAATTACGCTGAATGTAAACCACAAATGAATCTTGAATGGCTTTACCGTAATTATGAATACTAACTGAAACACCAATTGAATCAACATACGAATCCAAATCAAAACTTACATCCGAATTTGTGATGCTATAATCGGGCAAACGATGTGTATAAGGCTTTGCACAAGGGTCGCCATGCAAAGTCATTTCTAAAGCAGTAACCGTATCCAACTGAATTTTATAAGCTTCAAAAGCATCTACCACTAATGCATCACCAATTGTTGTTTTAATTATTTCGCCATAGGTTTTGCCATATTGCTTATAAGATAAGTTTTTATAAAAACGTTTGGTATAAGCATTCAAAGCATTTGCTTCGCCGGTACTAATGGAAGCTAAAAAACCTATTGTTCCATGATCATTTGCTAATACAAAGTTTTCGCTATTTGAATTTACACTTGAAGTGTGGATATCTCCCACATAACAACTATTAGCAATCATAAACGGAAAACGAGGTGAATTATCGTAAGAATACGGATCATCAATGTTTTGCTCAAAACCAGTTACTGAACCATGTCCAAAAAATGTCATTAAACCAATACCACCATTTATAATGGTAGCTACCGAATCGTTTGTATTAATTGAAATTGGTGCATTTGAGTTTTTATAGAATGAATAAGTATTTCCTCCATATAAAGTATCCTCAATTGTATGCTCATAATTATTTAAGAATTGCTTGAAAATTTGCTGTTCACCAATATTTACACCACCGCCAAAATGCACTACATTTTTCATCCAAGGCGATACACTGTCGTAGAAATTTTCATACAACTGCAATTTGTTCAAATAATTTACAACATCAGCGTTTGTTTTGGCAGATAATCTTCCAATAGGAATAGAAGGTGTTACACCAAAAGCATCCTGATTATAAACTGTTAAAAGATTATCACTAGCAGGATAACCAAAGGTAGGTACTAAATTATTTTTGAAATGAGGATTACCAGCCCCCAAGCATTCTGTAGGATTAATACTTTTTCCGATTAAGAAAAGTGCTTCGGGCTTGCTTGGATAAGTATTGTATAAAAACTTAGAAAAATTTACTATTGAAAAAGGATGCTGATTAACACCATAAGCAAACTGATCGTATAAATCTTCAACAAAAGCAGTAATAACATGTTTAGAACCGCCTTGAACACTTATTCTATAGTTTACATACTGTTGAACTGAGGTGTTT
>CAZRUA010000156.1:0-5239 GCA_964603125.1 uncultured Flavobacteriaceae bacterium
ATCAATCAAATACAACCTATTCGAAACAATAACAATCCCAACTCGGTTGTAATTGGTAATGCAAGCTTGCTGCCTTCTTTTCAGCACCGCGTAGAGTTTAATTTTAACATGTATAAACCAATATCTGGTCGTAGCATTTGGTCGGGTATAAACTTTACCAAAACGGATAGAGCATTTAGTCGTTCTACCACTTATGATAATATCGGACGAACACAATCACAAACAATTAATGTTAACGGCAATTATTCAGGTTACGGATTTTTCGGTTGCAGTTTGCCTTTCTTTGATAAAGCACTAAGTATTGACCCATCAACAAATATTAGTTACAGCCGAAATATAAATTATATCAATGGGGTAAAAAATTCCACAACTAATACATCATTGAGTGCTGAGTTAGAAGTAGGTGTTGAAATAGCAATTGTTGAACTTAGTGTAAATGGAAACTATGATTATACAATTCCAAAAACAACTTTAAGTAACAGTGTTAATAAACCTTATTCGTCCTATGGCTACGGATTTAATTTAGGTATTATGCTGCCAAAAGCTTTTACTATTTCTACTGATGCCACACATACCTTTAATAATCAACGTACTGATGGTTATAATATTAATTACTTTATTTGGAATGCAGAGTTAGAAAAGAAATTCGGTAAAAAAGAGAACTTTATTTTAGGTATAAAGGCTTATGATTTGTTGAATCAAAATATTAGTAATCAACGCACAGTAAATGCAAATATTGTTACCGATACCAAAACTACAATTGTAAAGCGTTATTTATTACTTGAATTTACTTATAAGTTTAATAGCAATAAAGAAAAGGCAAAGGATGAAGAATATTAAAATAGTAATTTTTGTGTTTATTACATTTTCGTTTGTTGCTCAAGCGCAAATCAAATCAGCACGTATTGTGTTTCATCGTAAAACAAATCTGTATAAAAAGTTTAAAAACGATAACCCAAAGGATTGGATTAAAGAAGCTGATAAAAATAAATTGGATTCGTTTGAATTGGTGTTTAACGATTCACTTTCTGTTTTCAAGCCTATTGAAAGCGATTTGCGTGAACAAATGAGTTGGGCAACAAGTAAAAATAGTGTGTATCAAAATTTTAATTCAAATGAGCGATTCACTGTTAAAAGCATTTGGGGCGAGCAGATAAATTTAAAAGATTCATTGTTCAAACGTACTTGGAAGATTACAAACGGAACACGTAATATTTGTGGTTATAATTGCCGTAAAGCAATTTGGATAATGCCTGATAGTTCAAAAATATACGCTTGGTACTGTAATGAAATTGAAACAAGCACTGGTCCCGAAAGCTTTTATGGTTTACCTGGAGCAATACTTGGTGTTGCCACTGAAGATGGAGGAGTAATTTATTTTGCTAAGCGAGTAGAAGTAATGCAAGTAAAAGCAGAAGAATTATTAGCACCTAAAACCAAACAAAAGATTTACGAATCGGGTGAACTAAGGAAAAAGCTAGAAAAGGAATATGGTAAAGAGCCTTGGGGAAAAGCCATGATTAAAGAAACCTTTGGTATTACGTAGCTTTGTCGAATATCGTTACAACTATTAAACGCCTGTAAATATCCTAAATTTAAAATCTTGCTTCTTAAGTCCTAAGTAGATTACTGTTAATAAGTAATTCTGCAAAATTTTCAATTCCCCTTCCCTTTGCTTAGCTTTGTTTAACTATAAATTATAAGGAAATGGCAAAAAGAAATCAGCCACAAAAATATTTGTTCGAAGAAGTGCTAAATGTTATGAAACACAATGCTGGAAAAAGCATGAATCATAAGCAATTGGCAGCGGCGCTTGAAATTGAATCTGACCTTGAAAGGGTTATGATTATTGACGTGTTGGAACAATTAAAAACTCAAGGTTTAATTAACGAAGTAGATAGAGGGAAATATCAATTTAAAGAAACCAAAACTTATGTAACGGGTATTATTGATTTTACAAGTCAAGGTACTGCATTTGTTGTGGTATCTGATCAAGAGAACGATATTTTTATTCCATTTAAACGCTCTAAGGATGCATTAAATGGCGACATGGTGAAAGTTTATATTTATCCTGATAAACGAGGAAAGCGCAAAGAAGGTGAAGTAGTAGAGGTTTTGCAACGAAATAAAACAGAGTTTGTAGGTACTATTCAAGTATTGCCTAAATTTTGTTTTTTTATTCCTGATAATCATAAATTGCATGTTGATTTTTTTGTTCCTTTAGATAAAAGTAAAGGAGCAAAAAATGGGGAAAAAGTTCAAGTAAAATTTGTTGAATGGAGAAAGGGCGATACTAACCCTACTGGCGAAGTATCATCTGTGTTTGGTTTACCAGGCGATCATAAAACTGAAATGAATGCTATCATGGCAGAATTTGGTCTGCCGCCTGAATTTCCTCCACATGTTGAAAAAGCTGCAAAATCAATTCCTACTGAAATAACTCCTACTGAAATCGCACGTCGTAGAGATTTTAGAGGTATAACAACATTTACAATTGATCCGGCCGACGCGAAGGATTTCGACGATGCATTATCAATTCGTAAATTAGAAAATGGTAACTATGAAGTAGGAGTTCACATTGCTGATGTAACTCACTATTTAAAGCCTGACACTATTTTAGATAAAGAAGCAATTAATCGCGCTACCTCTGTTTATTTGGTTGATAGAGTAATTCCAATGTTGCCAGAGGTGTTGAGTAATTTTGTTTGCTCACTTCGTCCACATGAAGAAAAATATACATTTAGCGCAGTTTTTGAATTAGATGAAGAAGCACAAATTCAAAACGAATGGTTTGGTAAAACAGTAATTTATTCTGACAGACGTTTTGCTTACGAAGAAGTTCAGCGTATTATTGAAGGTGAAGATGGCGATTACAAAGAGGATATAATGATTTTGGATAGACTAGCAAAAAAATTACGCGCGGAAAGAACGAAAAAGGGATCTATATTTTTTGATAAAGAGGAAGTGAAGTTTAATTTAGATGAAGAAGGAAATCCGATAGGAGTGTTTTTTAAAAAACAACAAGATGCGCATAAATTGATTGAAGATTTTATGTTGCTTGCAAATAAGAAAGTAGCTGAATTTGTGGGTGGAAGAAAAGAGAAAGGTGAGAAACAGAATCATTCAGCTAACGATAAAAAAAATAAAGACGAAAAGGATGTTTGCGTGTATCGTATTCACGATATTCCCAATACAGATAAGTTACAAGAATTATCAAGCTTTGTGGGGCGTTTTGGTTATGAAATGAATATTAAATCAAAACAAACAACGGCACAATCTATTAATAAATTATTGGTGGATGTAAAAGGTAAAAAAGAGGGTGGAATGATTGAGTTGCTGACTTTGCGCAGCATGCCAAAAGCAATTTATACTACTAAAAATGCAGGACATTATGGTTTAGGTTTTGATTATTATACGCATTTCACTTCGCCTATCCGCCGTTATCCTGATGTAATGATTCACCGTTTATTAGAGGCTAAATTAAATCATACCAAATACAGTAATCAAGATGAATTAGAATTACTTTGTAAGCATAGTAGTGAGAGAGAACGAAGTGCCGCTGATGCAGAACGAGCATCTGTAAAGTACAAGCAAGTTGAATTCATGGAAGATAAAATCGGACAAGAATTTAAAGCTGTAATTTCGGGAGTAACGGAGTGGGGTATTTATGCTGAGATTATCGAAAACAAGTGTGAAGGTATGATTAAGATGCGCGATATGCGTGATGATAATTATATTTATGATGAAGATAATTATAGATACGTTGGGCGTAATACGGGTAAAGTTTATGCCTTAGGAGATGTGGTTCAAGTTATTGTGATGCGTGCTGATTTAGTTAAAAAACAATTGGATTATGCCTTTGGAACTCCAATAACACCTGATACCAAGGATTTTGTGAGACCAAGAAAGAAGAAACGCTAAAACTTATATTGTGTTTAAGAATTTCATAAAACAAAAAGAGCCGTGAAATTTCACGGCTCTTTTAATTTTAAACAAATTAGTTTTTTACAAAGTTCCTCTTAAGGCTTGCTCTCTTTCAATACTCTCGAACAATGCTTTAAAGTTACCAGCTCCAAAACCTTTAGCACCCATACGTTGAATGATTTCATAAAACAATGTTGGTCTATCTTCTACTGGTTTTGTAAATATTTGTAATAAATATCCTTCTTCATCAGCATCAACAAGGATAGATAGTTTTTGAAGTTCTTTAATATCTTCTTTCATCATGTCCATGTGTACACCTAAACGTCTTGGTATATCATCATAGTAAGCTTGTGGTGGCGGTGGTAAAAACTCAACTCCACGTGCTTTTAAATCAGCAACAGTTTTAATAATGTCATCAGTAGCTAAAGCTAAATGCTGCACTCCAGCTCCTTCGTAAAAATCAATATACTCTTCAATTTGAGATTTTTTCTTTCCTTCAGCTGGTTCGTTAATTGGGAATTTAATTCTACCATTCCCATTACTCATCACCTTACTCATTAAAGCTGAGTATTCGGTTGTAATTTGTTTGTCGTCAAAAGTTAAGAAGTTTACAAAGCCCATTACATCTTCGTACCATTTTACAGTAGCATTCATTTGATTCCAACCCACATTACCAACCATATGGTCAATAAATTTTAAACCTACAGGTGCTGGGTTATAATCACTTTCCCATTTTCTAAAGCCTGGTAAAAAATCTCCTTTGTAGTTTTTACGTTCAACAAACATATGCACGGTTTCTCCGTAAGTATAAATACCGGCACGAACAACTTCACCTTGTTCATCTTTTTCTACAACAGGTTCCATATAAACTTTAGCACCACGTTTTACAGTTTCTTCAAACGATTTGCGAGCATCTTCTACCCATAAAGCTATTACTTTAACACCATCACCATGTTTTTTTACGTGCTCACCAATTGGTGAATCGCTATTCAATGCTGTAGTTAATACAATTCTAATTTTATCTTGTTTTAAAACATAAGAAACTCTGTCTTTTAAACCTGTTTCTAAACCAGCGTAAGCATATGATTGAAAACCAAAGGCTGTTTTATAATAGTGGGCTGATTGCTTTGCGTTACCCACATAAAACTCTACATAATCGGTTCCTAATAAAGGTAAGAAGTCTTGTGCTCCTTCAAATATTTTTTCTAATCCGTATTCTACGTTTTTAATTTCTTTTGCCATAATATTTTAATTTTGAGTTAATGAATTGTTGACTTGTTGAATTATATGAACTCTTAAATTCAATAATTCTTAA
>CAZRUA010000157.1:0-5164 GCA_964603125.1 uncultured Flavobacteriaceae bacterium
TCGCGATCGCGGGTTGCATCTAGGCAACGTTTACAAACCGACTCGCGCCAAACTTTAATTTTCTCCATACTTGATTAATGCGTTTAAAGGGTTATTTATATAATAATGTTTACTTAATATCTTATTAACGTGAAATTGTTTGTAAATATATAACTCCTTTCGGAATTAGGAAACAAAAAAAGACTAAAAAAGGCCAAAAAAAAATTTTTTTTGACTTGTTTTTTAAAAAAATTTGATTGTGAAGATTTTTTGAAAAAAAATTTTTTTGTCCAAGAAATTTTTCTATTAACAGTCTCACTCATCCTCCTTGTTTTTTCTTTTTGTAAAGATAAGACTTTTTAAGTGTAACTTTTTTTAAATCTCGTCATTATTAATGTAAATCTTTAAAATTATTTACTATGGCTGGCGGAAAAGAAACTCCTCGACAAAAAATGATAGGCATGATGTACTTAGTGCTAACTGCTTTATTGGCAATGAATGTATCGAAAGATATATTAAAAGGGTTTGTAATGGTAAACGAGAGTTTAGAGCGAACGAACTCTAACTTTAAATCTAACACTAAGGATATGTTAGCTGCATTTGAAGCTGCAATTAATCAAGGACATCCTGATGCAAAGCCTTATTATGAGAAGGCTGTAGAAGCAACGAAATTAACTGAGACAACTTTTGATTATATTGATAAATTAAAATCAGCAGTAACAAAATATACCGAAGATGTGCAAGGTGCTGATACCATGCGTTTGAAGTATGTTGAAAAAAAGGACGATTTTGATAAACCTACTTATATGCTTTTAGGTGATGATGAAACCAATTTGAAAAAAGGGGCAAATACAGCTACTGAGTTACGCGAAAAATTAAGTACGCTGCATACAACTTTAGTAGCATTAATAGATAAAATGCATAAAACTAACGGAACAAAATTACCTGCAAACGATTATAAAAATTTATTGAAGAAGATAGAAATCATAAAACCGGTTGACCCAAAAGAGCTTGAAAATGGGGAAAAACAGACATGGGAGATTCAAAATTTTTATCACATGCCATTTGCAGCTGTTATAACTAACCTAACAAAAATACAAGCTGATATTAAAAATGTGGAAGGCGAAATTGTTGGTATTTTGGCTGGAGCATCCTCGAAATTGGAAGTCCCAATGAATGTACTAAGTGCTAAAGTTGTTGAGGGAAAAGATTACATTCAAGCCGGTCAACCTTACATGGCAGATGTTTTTCTTTCGGCATCATCTACTTCGTTCAAAAGTGAGAACCTTCAATATATTCTTGGTGATGTTGATACATTGACAGGTCAGTTAAAACCAGGAGCAACTGTATTACCGATTGAAATGGGCACAGGGAAAATACAATTTCCTACCTCTTCTGCGGGGCATCAAACATATAAAGGCTGGATTAAATTTTTAAGTGGGACTGGAAAGTATAAGTATTTTCCTTTTAAGGAAGAGTTTATTGTTGCGAATCCAGCTGTTAGTGTTTCACCCGAAAAGATGAACGTAATGTATTTGGGAGTTGATAATCCCGTAGCAATATCTGCGGCTGGTATTGCACCTGGAGACTTAAAGATTAACTGTTCAAATGGAGATTTTAAGGCTAATGGTGTCGGTAAATATATTTTTAATCCATTGAAATCCGGTGATTGTTTTATTACAGTAATGGCTAAAGTAGGCGATAAATATGTTCAGCAAGGTGTACCTATAAAATTTAGAGTGAAAAAACTTCCAACACCTGCACCTAAAGCGTGCGGCAAAATTGGCGCACAAAGATTTACAATCACTCAATTGCAAGCACAAAGCTTAACATCAGTAGTAGCAGATATGTCAGGATTTGATTTTGATGCAAAATTTAAGATAGTATCTTATGATGTTGCAGCTTTAATAAAAGGCACTTATAAAGGGGAAGAGCATTGTAATTCTGCAAACATGAGTATTGCTGCAAAAGAAATTATTAAAAAAGTTGTTTCTGGATCGAAAGTTTTCATTTCTAATATTAAAGCTGAAGGCCCGGATCATACAATATACAACTTAGGGGATATGACGTTTTTAATACAATAGAAAATAGAGTAAGTAATCATTCTGAACTTTCATTTGTTCTATAACTAAGGATTACGGAATTAATGAAAGTTCAGGATGTTTTTTAATTACTTCTGTGTTATTTTATTTAATGCTCTAATGGCATTTTCATAATTAGGTTTCAATTGTATTGCCATTCTGTAATCAGCTTCAGCATTGGTTAAATCTTTTAAATCCTGATAGCAAGCACCGCGAGCAAAATATGCTTCAGCGTAATCAGGTGTTGAAGCAATAGCTTTAGAGAAAAACGGAATAGCATCTTTTGGTTTTTTATTTACGTCGTAAGCAATGGCGCCTAAATTATATAAGGCATAAGGATGATTTTTTTTAATCACTAAAATTTTTGTGTATCCTTCAACAGCTTCTTTTATTTTATTAATGTCTTGGTAAAACTTCGAAATTAAGTACATCGTTTCAACGCTATTTGGCGAAATTTTTAAAGCATTGTTGTAATACTCTAAACATAATGGATTTTTGTGAGCAGCGAGCAACATTCCTGTTTCAACAAAAGCTGCATAATATTGTTGGTCTTGTTCGGTTGCGGTTTGAAAGCTACTCAAGGCTTTTGTTGTATCACCACTTTCTTTGTAACACATACCTTTTATAAAATATACTTTGGCTAGATTTGGATTTAATTTTAATGCTTCATTACCATTGTTAATCGATTGCTGATATTGTTTTACATAAAAGTATAACTCAGATAGTTTTACAAAGCTCTCGGGTTTTGTTGGAATAAGCTTAGCACATTTTTCCAAAGTTTCTTTTGAGTTACGTGTTTGATTGGAAATGAAATACGCATCACTTAATGTTAAATAAAAATCTGCATTCATACTATCTAAATTTAATGAGCGCTTGCAGTCAAAGATACAAGCTTCAAAATCTTTGTTATCAAAGTATAATTTTGCGCGTTGATGATATAAAATTGGGTCATTCGGATTTTCTAATATTTTTTTATTCACGGCTTGAAGTTCAGCGGAATTTAATTTACTTAAAGTAGAATCAACAAAAAGCGATTTGTCTTTTTCAACGTCATTTTTATTTCCGCACGAAGCAAAAAATAAAGTTGATAATAAAATTATTGGAGTGAATATTTTTGTTGAAAGGAATGACATAACTTCTGCTTTTTAAATTTATTTAAAAGTAAGTTTCAAATTTACAAATAAAATCAGCATTTGTATAAGTGTCCGCTTTTAATTTGTAAGTGGTATTATTTGGTGCGACTTTCTTTAACTATGTTGGCAAAAATCATATTTGTCGAGCTGTTTTAATTCGTATCTTTCTGTAAAATTATAATTAGTATGAATAGATTTTTATTCTTGTTGTTGTTTGGTATTGTAGTAAAACTAAATCTTAAAGCTCAATTAAATGAAGGATTTGAAACTAATTTAAGTTTTCCTGCAGGTTGGACAACTTTTATTGGAACAAACGGTTTAGGTACCGCACAGTCCTGGCAAGTGCAGTCTAACGGGCCACATTCGGGCTCAAATAATGCGTATTTGCAGTATGAAGTTGTGGCAGGAGGTACATCCGAAGATTGGTTGGTAACTTCTTTAGTTCCAATTACAACTTCTAATTTTAGTTTAACATTTTGGGAGAAGGAAACCTACGCTGTCGATTACAATACAGTCTACTCGGTTCGTGTTTCAACTACTTCTCAAACTAATCAAGCGAGCTTCTCTAGTGTTGTAAGTTATACCGAGGAACTAACATCCCCTCTTGTTTATAGAAACAGAGTGGTTGATTTAAGTGCTTTTATAGGACAAAGTGTTTACATAGCTTTTGTTATGACTCAAAATGATGGTGATGACTGGTTTTTAGATGACATTAATTTGGTGGGTAATTGTTCTATTGCCCCAACAAATTTAAACTTCACTTCAGTTTCTTATACAACTGCCACAGTTAATTATTCTGCAGGGCAAACAGGTTCTACATTTTTCGTAACTTATACTGACGGTATTAGTGCCCCAATTTCTCAAGTAGTAACTGGCACTAGTTTAGCTTTAAATAGTCTAGTCCCTGGTGCAACATACAATGTAACAGTAAGCCAAATTTGCAGTGCTGGTGATACAAGTTCAATAGCAAGTGATTTCTTTACAACAACTTGTCCGGCTTTAACAGTGCCTTGGTCGGAGGGTTTTGAGTCAGTTAACGTAATCAATGTTGACGGCCCATTGCCTTATTGTTGGGATAGAAAGGGTGATTTTTACACTGGGAATGGTAACCAAAGTTTTTATCGAAGTGCACATTCAGGCACAAAGTATATGTACGATTACTGGGATGCCTTGGACACTGTTTCAACTCCTTTGTTTATGTTAACTCCAGGTACTTATGATTTTTCGTTTTATTACGCTGCGGATAATTTTGTTTGGGATTCTATGTCTGTTGAATTGGTGCAACATTTAGGGCCAAGAATCTTGTTGGATAAGGTATTTTCTATCTCTGATACAAGTTATAATCAAATGTCATTACAATTTTCAGTTAACACAACAAATCTATATCGCTTATCCATATTATTAACGGGTTCATCTACTCCATGGTACTACAGGTTTGATGATTTCAATCTGCATCAATTAACTAATGTTCCTCAATACATCAATACTCTTAAGTTAAGCTTGTTTCCAAATCCAGTAGCTGATATTTTAAATGTTTCTGCTAACAATGGTATCGAACAAATACAAATAGCTGATCAATTGGGTAAAGCGCTTATTAGCACTAATCAAAGCAGCGTAAATGTAGCCAATTTGGCTTCAGGTGTTTATTTGGTTATTGTTAAGGATGTAAAAGGAAATACAAAGCAGACTAAGTTTATAAAACAATAAGTTTTTGCTAATACTCTTCAATCCTGCTTAAAAAGGCAGGATTTTTTTTAACCAGAATCAATTTTAAGCTTTTTTTAATGTAACTATCTGTTTATCAAAGCTTTTTTATTTTATTTTTTATCTTGTTTTTTTAAGAAAATTTTATTCTTTTGCAGAAAATAGAAATGGCCACTTAGGTCGGCTTTATTTAACAATTTAATAGTATAACATTATGTATTGGACATTGGAATTAGCATCGTATCTCGAGGATGCGCCCTGGCCGGC
>CAZRUA010000158.1:0-4870 GCA_964603125.1 uncultured Flavobacteriaceae bacterium
TTCCAACAATAGAAAGGATATTAGAAATAACAATTTTGGCTTCTTCGTATCCATATTCTACATCGGGTATAGTTGATACCTCAAGTATATTATCTCCCCTCAACCTCAAACAACAATATTTTCCATTATATTCCTTTAGGATTTCCATTTTAGGCTTATTCGATTAATAATTATAAGTAAGGTTATTGACGCAACAATTAATTTTTAAATAAGTTTAAAGTAAATTTTTTAAATTAACATAAAGCTAATAAAAAATGGCATCCGAATCTTTTTAGGATAAAAAAATAAAATTATACAAATCGATGCTTATTTGACTATAGACTAATATGGACGAATGCCTAATTAAATGAACTTAGATGATTTTATATCAGATTTATTACTAATATTTAAATCAATTAATTTTGCGGGGTACTATTATTTAGTACATTTGCTACGCTTTAGGTTTTTGGGTAATACCAAAATTAAAAGGGAATGTGGTGTAAATCCACAACTGTCGCGCAACTGTAAGTTGTTTTGATTGTTTTATAAAGTACCATTGTGTTGCCCATCAGCACGAGAAGGTGTAAAACAAAACGCAACAAGTCAGGAGACCTGCCAAAGCATAAACACGTTGACCTTCGCGAAAAAAGGTAGTGTAAGATGCAAGAGAAACATGAATTGAAATATTGTGGGCGTTGCTTTGTACAATTTACGTGCAAGGTCGGCGATGTATTGGCTTGTCAATGCTCTACAGTTTCTTTATCAGAAAAAACCAAAGACTTTTTATTAGAGACAACATACGACTGCCTTTGTGCTGACTGTATGAAACAATTAGAAAAGTTAGTTTCAACGTACCCTTTACGAACTGCACCAATCCCACAATTACTTATTGACGGATTACACTATTACAAAGAGGAAGGTTATTTTGTGTTTACCGAATTGTATCATTACCTAAAAGGGCAATGTTGTGGAAACAAATGCAGGCATTGCGCTTACGGAAATAAAAAACAACCTAATGGAATTACAAGAACAAATTAAACTGTCAGAAACACGAATCTTTAAAGCGGTGTTTCCAAATACCACAAACCACTATGATACTTTGTTTGGAGGAACTGCCATGCAACTGATGGATGAAGTAGCATTTATTACTGCGACACGTTTTTCTAGGCAACGAATGGTAACGGTAAATAGCGATAGAATTGATTTTAAAAAACCAATACCACACGGTACAATTGTAGAATTAATTGGCAAAGTAAGTTATGTGGGAAATACCAGTTTAAAAATAAAAGTAGAAGTATTTATAGAACAAATGTATTCAACGCAACGAGAGAAAGCCATAACTGGTGAATTTACGTTTGTAGCTATTGATGAGAATAAAAAACCAGTAAGTATTCTTTTAAAAGAAAACACTCCAACTAGTAATAACTAAGTTGGAGTGTAAACCAATTATGAAAAAACTAAGTCAAATATATATAAACAAATCAAAACAAACAGAAAAATGAAAAAACAACTACAAAAAATTACAACAATTGCCATTATAGTTTTTACTACAATGGGCTTAAATGCACAAACAACAGGAGATTTACAAAATCTGACCTTAACACCAAACACGTTTTATAACGGTTCAAACGGAACACCGACTGTAACTTCGGTAAATACGTTTACAAGTGGTAACTGTATTTTTCCAAATAAATGGAATGGCAGCTTTGGTGGATATTGGGAAAGTGGATGGGCTTATAGCAATATGAAGGATAGTACTACGGCTGGTTCTACTAATCAATATAGCGCAAGAACAGCAGTTGGTTATACCAATTCAACAATATACACAGTTGCTCAAGGCGGTGCAAAACTAAAATTTAATGCAGCAGCTCAAGGCAAACAAATGGCTGGATTTTATGTAACTAATAGCACTTATGCAGCAATTAGTATGCGTGATGGTGATATGTTTGCTAAAAAGTTTGGTGGCACAAGTGGTAATGACCCCGATTGGTTTAAATTAAAAGTACAAAAATACTTTGGTGGTGTGTTAGCTAATGATAGCGTTACATTTTATTTAGCAGATTATCGTTTTACAAACAATGCACAAGATTATATTATTAAAACATGGCAGTACGTGAACTTAACGAGTTTAGGTAATGCCGATAGCTTATTATTCACCTTATCATCAAGCGATGTAGGAGGATTTGGAATGAATACACCAAGCTATTTTTGTTTGGATAATTTTACAACCCTTAATACGGTAACGGGCATTGCAGAGTTCAACGCTTTTGAAAGCACAACTACTATTTATCCAAACCCAACTGCATCTCAATTAAATATTAGCTCCGAAAAGAAGATTGAAAAAATCGAAGTGTATAATCAATTGGGGTCTTTAGTATATCAATCAACTAATTTAATAAATGATATTAGTGTACTTGAAAGTGGAATTTATTTTGTGAAAATAACAAGCGAAGAAGGCTTAGTTGCTACCAAAAAAATAATTAAAGAATAATTTGAAGCCTACAAAAGTTATATTTTCTTGGAGTGGAGGCAAAGATTCATCGCTTTGCCTCCACTACATTTTAAAGCAAAAAGAGTATGAGGTTGTTTCTCTACTAACATCTGTAAACGGAAATAATAAACGAGTATCATTGCACGGTGTCCACCAAGATTTAATTATGGCACAAGCAAATGCGCTTAATATTCCCATTGAGTTTATTTATGTATATGAAGGAAGTAATGTTGAGTATGAAAAGCAAATGGAGAACTCACTATTACAGTTTAAAAGTAAAGGAATTGACACAGTCATTTTTGGCGATATATTTTTAGAAGATTTACGATTATACAGAGAACAGCAACTCGCAAAAGTTGGAATGAAAGCTGAGTTTCCACTTTGGGGTAAAAACACTAACGTACTAGTTGAACAATTTATCTACTTAAAATTTGAGAGCGTAATTTGTTGCATAAATGATGCTTACTTAACAAAAGATGATGTTGGGAAAATAATTAATTTAGAATTTATTAAAGCCTTGCCCAGCGATGTTGACCCTTGTGGAGAAAATGGAGAGTTTCACAGCTATTGTTACAATGCACCAATGTTTGTATCGAAAATTAATATAACACAAATAGAAAGAGTATATAAACCGCTTGCAACGGAATATCAACTCCCTGATAAAAACAATAAAATAACCAAAGGCTTTTGGTATTGCGAATTACACTTAAACAAATAAAAAAATGAAAGAAAAACTAAACTTGAAATTTCCAGTATTATGTATGCTATTGTTATTAGCAGTAGCTTCACGTTTAATCCCACACCCAGCCAACTTTGCACCAATGGGCGCAATGGCTTTATTTGGTTCAGCCTATTTTAGCAGAAAATATTTGGCTATACTACTACCAATTATTGCAACATGGTTAAGTGATTTATTTATTAATAATGTTATTTACGCACAATATTACCCAAACTTTACATGGTTTTATGATGGTTTCTATTGGCAATACGGCACGTATGTTTTAATTGGTTTACTAGGATTACTCATATTCAAAAAAGTAAATCTTAAACGAGTTTTAACAGGAAGTTTAGTTTCAGCCTTAATATTCTTTTTAATAACCAATTTAGGTTGTTGGATTGGAAACCCTACTTATCCTCAAAATATTACAGGACTATTAGAATGTTACGCAATGGGCATTCCGTTTTTAAAAGGCACTTTACTTGGCGATTTGTTTTATTGTGGTATTCTATTCGGTAGTTTTGAATTTTTAAAATACAAAGTTCCAGCCATAGCATAAAAGTTTATGAAAAAAATAGTTTATTTAATAGCACTCCTTTGTGCATCTAATTTACAAGCACAATTTCATGGTGCTGTTGGCACTATTGGCACAAGTGCTATGTACAAGGATAGCTCGGCTTTTGTAAGTTGGGCTAATACCTGCGTTGTAGCCAGAGGTTATCAAGATATTGCGGTAACAAGTGGTGGCTTTGCAAATGTGGGTTTAGATAGCAACGGTACAAAAAAGGCATCCGTAAATCCAGTTGTTAGCTTGGGCGATGGTGGTATTGCCATTCTCACCTTTACTTCGCCAATAACAAACGGAACAGGGTATGATTTTGCCGTATTTGAAAATTCGTTTAATGATGTGTTTTTAGAACTGGCTTTTGTAGAAGTAAGTAACGACGGCATTAATTATTTTAGATTCCCTGCAACTTCAAATACGCAAACACTAACACAAATTGGGCCTTTTGATAACACGGGCGATGCCACTAAACTGAATAACTTGGCGGGAAAATACAGAGGTAATTACGGTACTCCTTTTGATTTACAAGAACTGCAAAGTGTAGTAGGCTTAAATATCAATAACATTACTCATGTTAAAATTATTGACGTTGTTGGAAATATCAATGCTCCCTATGCCACTTACGATAAAAATAACAATCCCGTTAACGACCCTTACCCAACTGCGTTTGGAAGTGGAGGTTTTGATTTAGATGCCGTTGGTGTAATCAATCAATTAGCAGTAGGTTTAAGCGAACTGGAGTTGTTACCTGCTTCAATAGTCGTCTATCCTAATCCTACAAAGGATGTTGTAAGTGTTTTGACAGATAAATTTCAAATTAAAGGCTTGGCTTTAACTGATATAAATGGAAAACTAATTAAGGAAACGACTGACAGTAAAATTGATTTATTAGATTTGGAAAGCGGAATGTATTTTTTACACATAACAACAATTGATGGATTATCTATCACAAAAAAAATAATTAGAAACTAATATGACAAATAACACGATAGGAAAAATTCAGGTCAAAAAACTATTTCAACATAAAATAGATTCTAAAACCAAACCGTTAGGGTCTCTTGGTAGATTAGAAGAATTGGCGTTAGATATTTGTACAATTCAAGATACTGATTCCCCA
>CAZRUA010000159.1:0-4728 GCA_964603125.1 uncultured Flavobacteriaceae bacterium
GTAATTACTTACGAAGGAACGCATGACATTCACTTGTTAATTACAGGTATGGATGTAACAGGTATCAACGCATTTATGTAATTCCAATTACATATTTTGCAAATAAGTAAATCCACTTAACAAAAGCCTCATAAATTATGGGGCTTTTGTTTTTTAAACTAATTAGCTAATTTAGCTCCAACAAAAAATGTCCCATGTCATACTGTAACTACGTAGCATCTATAAGCGATAAAAATAATGTACACAAAATTTATCATGACAACCATTATGGTTTTCCTATTGATGATGATAACGAATTATTTGGCCGCTTAATTTTAGAAATTAATCAAGCAGGTTTAAGTTGGGATACCATATTAAAAAAAGAACAAAACTTTAGAAAAGCTTATTCCAAATTTAATATTAAAAAAGTGGCTAAGTACGGTGAAGAAGACAGGACAAGGCTTTTGAATGATGCGGGGATTATTCGTAACCGCTTAAAAGTAGATGCTGCCATACACAATGCCAATGTAATTTTACAAATTCAAAAAGAACATAAAACTTTTTTGAATTGGTTAGAAAAACAAGAGTGTAAAACAAAAGAAGAATGGGTGAAACTTTTTAAAAAGACTTTCAAATTTACTGGTGGTGAAATTGTAAATGAATTTTTAATGAGTATTGGCATGCTTAAAAGTCCGCATCACGAAGATTGCCCGTTTCATAAAAAGGCAATTAAGGCGGGCGCTTTGTGGCACAAAAGAAAGTAAACAAACATGCCAACAAAAAAGCAAATAGAATTTAAAGCAGAGTTACGCAAATTTGGTAAAATGGGCGAAAAAACTGGCTGGACATATATTGATGTTTCTTCTGAACTGGCACAACAATTAATGCCCAACAATAAAAAATCATTTCGTGTAAAAGGGACTTTAGATAAAACTAAAATTAAACAAGTAAGTTTAGTACCCATGGGCGAAGGTGATTTTATTATGGCTATCAACGCTACCATGCGTAAGGGTTTAAAAAAGATTGTTGGCGAAAGTATCATTGTAAAAATTGAAGTAGATACAGAAGAACGTAAATTACCCGAAGATTTAATTCTTTGTTTAAAAGAAGAACCCAAGGCTTTTACGGCCTTTGATAAGTTACCTGAATCACATAAACATTATTACGCTAATTGGATTACAAGCGCTAAAACCGACCCCACACGTGTAAAACGCATCGCTCGCGTAGTAAATGGTTTTTTAATAGGACAAACTTTTGCGGAGATGTTGAAAGCGAAGGATTAAATAAATTAAACACTACAGTGTAATGATTGAACCAATAACCGAAATTGACTTAGATTATAGGCTTTTTAATAAGTCAAAGGGAGAAATTAAAGATGCGCTAGAGCAAATACACGAATTTTCAAGAGTCAAAGGTGTAGTTTTTTACAAAGTCATTATTAAAAGTAGTCGAAATAAACCAAATGCGGAGTATATTACTAATTTATGTAAAATTCAGATATTAAGACATAGAATAGAAAAATCCCTTCCTGTTATAGCAATAGTAATTTCAATTGTTAGCATTATAATCTCCATTTACAAATAGATGCAAATTATTTATAAGCCAATAAAAGTTGTCCTCTTACTTGTTTTAATCGGTCAATTTTCGTCGGAAAAATGAAAGCTAAAGGTTAAATTTTTGTATTTTTAATGCATGGGTTTAAGTAGTCGCTTGTTGCTTATAATTTTTATAGCAAGCTTTAATATAAATGGCAACGCACAAAAAAAGCAAAATTTTGTTGTTCGTTATATTAATCGAATTATTAATGATACTACCGAATCTTCAAAGCCACAATTTTTAGCTTACCCTACACTTGCTTATGCACCCGAAACAAGTTGGGAGTTCGGATTAAGCGGGCTTTTTGTATATTATGCAAAAGGAGACACAACCAACCGTTTATCCGAAGTAAGTGGTTTCACTTTTTTTACTTTACAAAACCAGTATGGTTTATTATTTGACAATGCATTGTATTCCGATAAAAACAAGTGGTTCCTTTTAGGAAAAACAAAGTTTCAAAGTTATCCTCTTTTATATCATGGTATCGGCGCCGATGCACCAGAAGAACATATTGCCCAAGTTAATGGAGTTACAACGCAATTAAAACAACGCGTATTGCGAAAATTATATTCCAATTTATACTTTGGTGCAGAGTGCGATTTTCAAAGACTTAGTTCAGTGCGATTTATTTCGGCTGTTACACACCCATTTCAACACCCAAGTGGACATGAGGGCTCAGCAAATTTAAGTCTAGGCGCAGGAATTATTTATGATAACAGACATAATGTGTTAAATGTACGACATGGTGTTTATTCCGAATTAGCATTTTTGCATTCTAACAAAGCGTATGGAAGTGATTTTAATTTTTCTACTGTTATAACAGATAACCGCTTCTTTTACCCAGTTAATAAAAGAGATGTAATTGCTTTGCAGGCAATCGGCCAATTTAATAGTGGAAATGTTCCATTCAATCAATTAGCACTAATGGGTGGTGAAACAATGATGCGGGGTTATTATTTAGGCCGTTATAGAGATAATAACTTAGTAGCTGCACAAGCAGAATATCGCATGTTGCCACTTCCTTTTAAATTCACAAAACGTTGGGGATTAACCGGATTTCTTGCAGCAG
Source organism: uncultured Flavobacteriaceae bacterium (assembly GCA_964603125.1). Classification (GTDB taxonomy): domain Bacteria; phylum Bacteroidota; class Bacteroidia; order B-17B0; family Aurantibacillaceae; genus CAZRUA01. The sequence goes on from CAZRUA010000159.1 coordinate 2,645, forward strand.
GAAGTGTATTTAACAATTTTGATAATTTACAGTTAAAAAAGTTTGTCCTTTCGGGTGGTGGTGGCCTGCGTTTTTTAATATTCCCTAAAAAGGATATTTACACACGAGTTGACGTTGCTTTTACAAGAGAAGGACCTGGAGTGTATATATACATTGGGGAGTCGTTTTAGTTTTATCTCCTCACCATTTCCATAACTTCTACAACCTCGCCAGCCATGCACGTTGTCATAGGTTGGGTTTTTGGTTTTTTATACTTTACCCAAACTTTGCGTTTGTTTTTTTGAAATTCTTTTGCAATACCACCACTTACTTGCAATTTTTTTCCATCACTTAATTGTAACATAAAACCGCAGCTTTCAACTTCATATTTTATTACTGTTGCTTTCACAAAACCTTCTTTTACAAAATCGCGCTTAGCAGGTTTTGTTTGAGCGCTTAAGGTGAATGATATTAACGTTACTACTATTAAAACTAATTTTTTCATGGTATTTTATTTATGATTTGTTTGGTTACATTTGTGTTACGCTTATTTGCTCCTGTGAGTATTCGCCTCCTTTGCCTAGGCGAACGAACATGCAGCAAGTAAATTTAAAACATTTTTGTGAACCGTAGTACAATACTCAAATACCTCGCCATAATTTCAGGGCCGCTATTGGCTTTGTTCATTATCCTTGGTTGCGATTTAAACCCGCAAAATCGTGAGGTTACCTACATGGCTGCAATTGTAGTTTGGGTAGCCGCTTGGTGGTTTACCGAAGCTGTTAGTATTGCCATAGCCTCGCTAGTACCGTTTATTATGATGCCAATTTTAGGCATTGGCACAGCTAAGGAAGTTGCTCAGCAATACACCGACAGCATTATCTTTTTATTTATTGGTGGTTTTATGCTTGCTTTTGCCATTGAAAAATGGGGCTTACATAAGCGAATCGCCTTAAAAATACTTTCGGTGGTTGGCAGTAGTCCAGCCAAAATACTTATGGGGGTTATGCTTTCAACATACCTCATTAGCAATTGGATTTCGAACACAGCAACAACCATTATGTTATTTAGTGCGGTGCTTGCTTTAATAAGCGAACTAAAAGTGCATATTCACAAGGGTGAAACAAAAATTGCAGCAGCTCTTCTTTTAGGGTTAGCTTTTGCAGCTACTATTGGTGGTATGGCAACTCCAGCCGGGACCCCAACAAACATGATTTTATTTAAAGCATACGCACAAGCCTATCCAGATAACCATGACTTAAACTTTTTATCCTGGTCTAAAATTGGTTTTCCCTTATCCTTTCTATTTTTAACCTGCACTTACCTTGTGCTGTATTACTATTTTATTAAAAATAAGGTTGTGCTTGACATTAGCAAAAGCCATTTCAAAAACAACTTACACTCATTAGGTAAAATGACTTTTGAAGAAATAACTGTAATGTTTCTTTTTTTAATTGCAGTAATTTTATGGTTTACCCGCGAAGACATTGTAGTTGGAAGCTTTCATTACAAAGGTTGGAACCATTTATTCAAAACCTCCAAATCTGTTGATGAAGGAATAGTGGCAATTATAATAGCTACTCTACTATTTATCATTCCCTCTAAACAAAAAAAGGATGAAGCTTTGTTAGAATGGGAAGATGCTAAAAAAATACGTTACGATATTATTTTACTTTTTGGAGGTGGTTTTGCCTTAGCATATGGGGCTGAAAAAGCGCATTTAATTGATTGGGTGGCTCAATCGCTTGAAGTGTTTAAAGGTTTCCCTGTTTTTATTTTAGTAGTGTGCATTTGCGCTATAGTTGCCTTAATTAGCGAGTTTGCAAGTAATATTGCAAGTATTCAGTTATGCTTACCTGTTATGATTGCTTTAGTTGCTAAGTTAGGTATTCCTCCTTTGCAACTTTTAATGCCAGCTACTTTTGCTGCATCCATAGGATTTATGCTACCTGTGGCAACCGCAGCTAACACCATTGTTTTTGGAACAAAACAAATCCATTTAAAAGACATGTATAAAGTGGGTTTTGTTTTAGATATTATTGGTATTTTATTAATTTCGGTATTTACTTATTTATATTTTAATTAACTGAACTCACAACTTATAG
>CAZRUA010000160.1:0-4598 GCA_964603125.1 uncultured Flavobacteriaceae bacterium
TTACTTTTGCTTTTAGAATCAAATATAAAACTTAACTATTTCCGAGATATAAGTACATCTACACGTAAATTATTTCAAAAGGATTTCTAAGATGAATTTCTTCCGACCCAAATTTTTACGTAAAATAGATGATTACTTACTTATAAACTATCCAATTATTTGGATATCACGAATTCACTATGTGTTTTTTTATAGTTTATTCTCTACCTTATTAATTACCTTAATTGCTTTTGGCACACCAATAACAATTGGCACAAGTAATAACAGAGGATTGTTTCTTTTTCTATTTACAATTAGTAGCATTGTTTTTTTATGCTTTTGGATTTATCGAAATGCAATACATAATCATGAAAAAAACTATGGAAAAAGAAGTATTTGGGATGAGTACAAGCTTTTTGGTCTTTATTATATCTGCGTTTTACTTATATTTTCTTTCAATCATGTTTTTTCATTTGCACTGAACTATCGTTTAGCAAATGTTGTAAGTGATGAAGAATTGGTTGAAATAATAAATACTGCCAATTTGCTTGAACCGTTAATTGACGATGGAAATAGTTTTCAAATGGATTTTAATCAGGCGATGAAAGAAATCCAGGAAGAAATCGATTCAAGCAAATTAAGTATAGAAGAAAAAAACTACATAACTGGAACCTTTACCCCTTCAGCAATAAACAGTTATGAATACAGTAAAAAACTCAACATCCTATCAAAAAAGGAGTTAGAGGAACGTTTTGAAAAAATAAAGGATGATAAAGCTCAATTAAAAGCGCTAATAAATAAGTTAATTCCCTTGCTTAAGAAGATTGATATAAAAACAAATTATGATGCTGAATCCATATATAACAATTATAAATACAAACTTGAGAATGATTTTGAAAAAACAGATATAACTTCTAATCTATTCGATTGCAAACAAGAGTTTTCGATTTTCAATATTAATTCACTATTTCAATTTGGAGGTTGCATAGAGAGAAATATTGGTGAAGTAGCTCAATACAAATACGGGGAGCCCAATATTGTAACCAAACAAATTTTTCCTTTTAGAAGTGTATTCTACTTTTTGATAGTTATCTTCTTTATGACACTTAGAAATGTGCATTGGCCGCATTTCATATTAACATTAGTAGTATTAATATTTTATCCTATTATAACCCTTGTTGTTTCATTATTATTAAGGTTTTCATCTTCAGGCGATTCGCAGGCATTCATATTCTTTACACTACAAATATTACTCTATGTATTTGCTCTAATCATTAGTTTGATATTTATATTTCAAAAAAAGAAAAAGTACTCCGGCTTTACTAGCTTATGTTTGCAAATAAGTAATTTAGGAGCACCATTTATCCTATCATGCGTAATTATGTACTTTGGAACATTAACCAATGTATTTTGGAACGATGACGTTGTAAGTGATTATATTCCCTACGATACAAAACTTAACTTGTATTATTGGTCCTTTTGGATAAACATTGCATTGTACGTAATATTTTTTATGCCATTTTTTAAAGAACAATTTGTTAAACATCGCGCTTTACCGCACAATAAATAAATTATAATGAGCTTTATTATTCCTAAATTCTTAAAACGATTTGATGATTATTTATTAATAAATCATCCCATAATTTGGATTTCTAAAATTCACTACGTTTTATTTTTCACCCTTATTGTTACTGCGGTAACATCTTTGATTGCCTTTGCAATACCAATTACCGTAAGTTCTAGCGACAATTTTGAATTGCTACACTTTTTATTTATTGTAGTTGGAATTGTTATGCTTTGTTTTTGGGTGTATAAAAACGCTATACACAATCATGAGAAAAGCTATGGTAAACGTAGTTTTTGGGATGAATACAAAATTTTTGGTTTATACTATTTGTGTGTGATGATGATTTTTTCTTTCTCCTACACATTTAGTATGATTTATAACCTTAGACTTTCAAACATAATTAATGATAAGGATTTTGTAGAACTAATTAATACAGCTAACTTACTTGAACCAGTAATAGGAAGTGATAACAACTATGCCTATGAAGTCGCTAAAGTAGAAGAATCTATTATTCAAATAGATGATAGCAGCAACCAAGTAACTGAACCTAAATACATATTCGATTTAAACTATTACCGTTTCGACACTCACACTCCATATAGACTAAATGATAGTCTTAAAATGAGTGAATACAACATTATTAGTGGTTATGAATTGCGCAAAAAATTTGATCAAATAAAGGATGATAAAGCTGCCATACTAGAATTGATTACTCGATTTACACAATTGACTCGTAAAATTAATATAAAAGTAAATCCTAGTCCAGAATCACTATATGATGCTTATTCGGCAAAAAGAGAAGGTGAACATGAGCTGGATTACATTTATGATGATTTATATACCAATACAGATAAAGCATATAATTATTATGGCAGCAATTCCTATCTTTTAGATGACACCATGAATAAAATAACGAAGCATAAGTTTGGAGAGAGCTTTATTTACGATGGTGGCTTTCAATTATTTTTAGTAATTGCTTATTTTATGATTGTATTATTTTACATGACATTTAGAAATGTGCATTGGTTACACTTTATTTTAACCCTGGTTGTGCTTATATTCTATCCTATACTAACTTTAATAATTTCCATTTTTGCACGTGGAGATTACATGAATCACACTCAGGAAAAGGTATTTTTCTTTCTGCAAATACTCGTTTATATTATTGCTCTTGTGTTTACAATTGTATTCGCTAGTAACAGAAAAGCTCTTTACTCTGGATTTACAAGCATCTGCTTGCAAATTGTAAACTTGGGAGCGCCATTTTTCTTTTTTGCTATTTTCGGCTATTTAGTAGAGTTTACTGATGTTATCTGGGACAGATCTCATTATTATGATTATAACTATGATAACAGTTATGTGGACTATAAAACAAAAGAAAACGCTTTGTTGTACACTTTAATAGGAAATATAATTCTTTACATTTTGGTGTTTATGCCTCTAATGAAGGAACTATTCATTAAACTGAGAAGTTTACCGAGAAATAAATAGATTATTATACCAACTATTTTTTAGGAATTAGAAATATTTCTACTCTCCTATTCTTCTCTCTACCTGCAGGTGTCTTATTAGAAGCTAAAGGTAATTCATCTGCCAAGCCTTCTGTTTTATAAACAATGGAAGCGTTTTTCACTTTTGTCTTTAAATATGTTTCTATGGCTTTAGCTCTTTGAAGGGATAAAGTTTTGTTTTTTGCTTTTGTTCCTGTACTATCCGAGTGTCCTTGAATAACTACTTCATAATTTGGATTCGCAATTAATAAATCGGCAATAGTATTTAAACTTGAATAGGAGCCTGATTTCAGAACCGCCTTATTTACATCAAATGCATAATTTGAATTTAAGCTCACTTGGTGCGCCGAACCAATGGCAGCAATAGCATCAATATCAGCACCAACAAATTGATCTCCACCTTTAATTGGTGAGTTGGCATCAACCAACTTTACATACCTAAATATATCACCTAACTTAGTACTATCTCCGATATCAACCAAAGCATTACCTCCAGCTATTTTTCCTACGTTAATCCAATTTTTACCATCTTTAGATACAAACAAAATTGTTTCTTCAACATACTTACCCAACTCAAAAACGTATAAATCTGGTCCAGCAATATTTACCAAAGCATTGTTGTTAAATTTAACAACCAGTTCCCCATTTCTACCTAAACAAACAAAACCACCATCAGCATTATTAAAATCGGGTAAACCAATTGCGCTATCAGGAACAGCGTATTTAGCCGCTGGTGCTGGGTTACCTACTTTATAACTAATTACTGTATCTGCAAACGAAATATCACCTAAAGGAAGTTTCACAAATTTGCCATGACCATCAGGATATGATTTGGTTTGTGCAAAAAAAGAAGATGGTAAGACTAACAAAAAAAAGAATATTTTATACATAGAGAAGTCGCTTGTTTACTATTATAACTTAAAACTTAAATTTAGTTACATTATTTAGGTTGAACAGGAATTAAGCCAAGCTTTTCTAATTCTTCCAAATAAACTCTACGTCCTTGGTAAATAGCAGTCACAAAAGCATCTGTTTGCCCAGCTTCACGAACCTTTTTGCAATGAGCATTGGCTTTATCTAAACTATCAAATTCACCACCAATTGTAAAACGCATAATGCCATCTAAATCCATTTTTTCTACTTTTCCTAAGTGTTTTAATTTAGAGTAAACATAATTTTCAGGCATTTTGTAAGCAGCAATTTGAACTTTAAAAATTAAACCTGCACCAGAGGCCTTAACTTCCTTGATAGGTTCAACTACTGGTTCCGTTTTCTTCTCAATAATAGCTATAGCTGTATCCTTTTTTACAACTGTATCTTTTTTAGCAATAGCGCTAAAATTAATATTTACAATCTTTTCGGTATACTCGGTTATTCCTTTAAAATCTAAGGTTTGTACTTGATCAGCATATCCATCAAGCTTAAAAGTTAATTTATATTCTTCGCCAGGAGCTAATGTACTTAAAAAGGCTCCAGTTTCGCTATTAGTAGCAAATGTTCCAAATTCCTTATTTTTTGTAATAACTTCAATTATTAATTTA
>CAZRUA010000161.1:0-4567 GCA_964603125.1 uncultured Flavobacteriaceae bacterium
TGGAGCTGTGGTAATACCATCGATAGATGCTAATAGTTTTCTTTTAACAATACTTGTGGCAAAATGCTCTTGTACAGGCATTGCTTCGTTATATGACCACATCATACCTGTTTTGTGTAAAAACGGATAAAACACGTTAAGCATTGTTTCAAACAAGCCAAAACGAGTAACTGATGCCGCAAATGTTTTTTCGAAACTATTCTCATCAAAATTAATCATTGAACTTACAAGTTCATTCACGAAAATTTCTTGAGCGTAATCTAAAGTGGTTAACTTATCATTTTGCTTTGTAAGCTGTATACGTTGTTGTGGAGTTAATTTGGATACTTTGGAGATTTTGTATCCCAATTTATTCAAAGAAACAATATTTAACAATGTCGTTACATGATCATCATTATAATATCTAATGTTTGTTTCTGTTCTTAAAGGCTCAATAATGTTATATCGTTTTTCCCAAATACGAATAGTATGAGCCTTAATTCCGGTTAATCGTTCTAAATCGCTTATTTGGTAAAATTCCATTGTTTAACAGATTATGCGCCAAAGTTAAACAAAATAAATTGTTTATGCAACTATTTTTTTAACCATCCCGAATACATTACGTAGTTATCTGCTATTCGGTTAATTTCTCCATGAATTAATTCTTGAGATATATCTTTCACCTTTTTTGCTGGAACACCAGCGTATATAACACCACTTTCTACTTTAGTGTTTTCAAGTAAAACTGCGCCTGCAGCTATGATACTATTACTTCCAATTTCACAATTATCCATAACAATTGCACCCATTCCTATTAAAACATTATCGTGAACGGTGCAGCCGTGAACTAAAGCATTATGACCTACTGAAACATTATTACCTAAAACAGTTTTAGTCTTTTGATAAGTACAATGAATAACTGCGCCATCCTGAATATTTACCTTATTACCCATTCTGATAGAATTTACATCACCACGAATAACTGCATTAAACCACACACTGCACTGATTGCCCATTACAACATCTCCAACAACCGTTGCGTTTTCCGCCAAATAACAATCCTCCCCAAACACTGGGCTAAGACCATTAACATCTTTAATTAGTGCCATAAAATCTTTTAAGAATAGTTACGAATTTACTAATAATTTAAATCCTTTACCATGAACATTAATAATTTCAACCTTAGGATCATCCTTTAAAAGCTTTCTTAATTTGGCAATGTAAACATCCATACTTCGCCCGTTAAAGTAATTATCATCTTGCCAAATTGATTTTAAAGCGAAGTTTCTATCTAAAACATCGTTTTTGTTGATTGCCAATAATCTCAACAATGCAGCTTCCTTTGTTGAAACCTTGATAGATTCTCCATTCAATTCTATTTGACGCTTTACAGTATCAAACTTATACTTCCCAATTTCAAACTCAGTTTGCTCACTACTTGCGCTAACCGCCTTATTACTTCTGCGCAAAACAGCTTGAACACGAAGCAATAATTCTTCCATACTAAATGGCTTTGTAATATAATCATCAGCTCCTGCATGAAATCCTTCAATAGCATCTTCCTTCATTGATTTAGCCGTTAGAAATATGATTGGAACAGTTTTGTTTGTCATACGAATTTCTTTAGCTAAAGTAATACCGTCTTTAACCGGCATCATTACATCAAACAAACACAAATCGAATTCCTTTTTACAAAACAAATCAAAACCAACTTTACCATTTTCGGCCAAAGTAGTATCAAAATTTTTAGCATTTAAATACTCTTGAAGCAACATACCTAAATTAGCATCGTCTTCAACTAACAAGATTTTAATTTTATCATTCATGATTACTAGTTTTAATTGTTTGTTTGATAGGGTAAATATACTTTGAATTTACTTCCTTTATTTAATTCACTTTCAATATTTATTGTTCCGTTGTGTTTTAAAACAATGGCATGCACATAACTTAAACCAAGACCAAAGCCCTTAATATTATGCACATTACCTGTAGGAACACGATAAAATTTATCGAATACTTTTTTCAAATTCTCTTTACTAATACCTATGCCTTTATCCGCAACTACAATATTAACACCATTACTTGCATCGCTTGTTGTAATACTAATATCTATCACTTCGGAAGAATACTTAATTGCATTATCCAACAAATTAAAAATAATATTAGTAAAATGAACTTTATCCGCATTAATAATAGGATTAGTAGCATTTAATTCGCACACAATTCTTCCACCTTTCTGTTCAACTTGCAATTGAATATTTTGAACACTGGTTTTAATTATTTCATGAATATCTATATCAGATTTTTTAAGTTTAAACTCACCCTTATCTAAAATAGCTGTTTGCAAAATACTTTCCACCAACAAACTCAATCGTTTGGTTTCATCTTGAATCATTTTAGTGTAACGCTTATTTTTTTCGGGCGTACTTTGAATACTAGTATCATTTAACATTTCGCTAGCCAATGAAATAGTAGAAATAGGCGTTTTAAACTCGTGTGTCATATTACTAATAAAATCATTTTTAATAGTAGAAAGTTTCTTTTGACGATTAATGGTAACGATTGTGTAAGAAAACGAACCCACCAAAAACAAAATAATAATACCCGAAATTGTTAATACTCCCCACATGGTTTGCAATAAAAAGTTTTTTTGCTTAGGAAAGTGTACTGTTAAAAATAAAGGTTTAATAAAAACATTATTTGGCGACAAATTAATTTTGAAATAACAACCGTTAATATCACATTCGCGCTGAGCCTTTTCAAATGCATCGGCGTTTTCTTTACTACCATCATGTATCGAATAAATATACTTTGCGGTAATACCCTTATCTTTTAACTCGGCTTTTAACAGAGAATCTAAAATAAGAGTATCAATTTTAGGTTTATAGTTGTGATAAATATTTATGCTGATTAATTCGTCAAACAAGTCATTCACCATCTCGGTGCGTTTTTGCATCAATTCCAGATTAAGCAATTCTTCATCAGCCATGCTAGAAGATTTACTTTCAAAACCCATTTGCATTGCAAAATCGCGCTTTGCAAGCGAATCAGAATAAATTTCCTTTTGCTTTTTACTCGTAGTAACAACCCCACCACTATCTGTTGTTAATTCTTCTAATATCTTAACATTAGCTCTATCCTTATTAAATACATTGGCAATTTTATTCTGAAAAGTATCAGCCTTTAAAAACTGAGTAACATTATTTTTTTCGGGATAGAAACGAATACCTTGTTTGCGGTACTTAATTTTTTTACGAAGCTTAGCGGCAGTAGCTGTTTTCTCTAATTTATCAACAACACTATTTAGGGCTTCGTTAACATCTCGGTTAAACTCTTCATCTTTTAAGTTTACCGCATTATTAATCCAATAAATTTGAACAGCAATTAGCCCTAGTATTGACAATACTACGAGTAAGGATACAGGACCAATTCTAAAGCTTTTCATTTAATGCAATTACTGTTTTTATGCTATTCGCTAGAATCCTTTATTACCAGCCTCTTTAATCACTTCTTAAACTAAAGAATCTAGAATTAGCAAATCACTTTCCAAAACTAAGATTAATAATATAAAATCAATCAATAGCCCAGAAAATCGATACAAAGATAAGAGGTTATAGGATTAAAATGCGTGTTTAACTTTTTTTAACTGCAACTTGTCGAATTATTGAATCAAGTACACAAAGTTATATTAATTTTGCGTCAGGTTTTAGTTAGTGTTTCATAAGTAGATGTGTAGCAATACACATCAAGATATCCCGCCTCCCGGCGGGATTTTCTTTTATACTAACTTTGATGCTACTAAATACTCTGCAATTTGAACCGCATTAGTTGCGGCTCCTTTACGAAGATTATCGGCTACTACCCAAAGGTTTAAGGTATTTGCTTGCGACTCATCTCTTCTTATTCTACCAACAAAAACTTCATCTTTATCATGCGCATTCATTGGCATTGGGTATATTTGATTATGAATATCATCTTCAACCACAACTCCAGAAGTAGCCGCTAATAAGTTCTTCACTTCTTGCAAATCAAAATCGTTTTCAAATTCAATGTTAACCGATTCACTGTGGCCTCCCATTACAGGAATACGAACAGTTGTTGCGGTAACACGAATAGAATCATCCATCATAATTTTTTTGGTTTCGTTCACCATTTTCATCTCTTCCTTGGTGTAACCATTATCCATAAAAACATCAATTTGAGGGATAACATTCAAATCAATTTTGTATTTGTATGCCATTTCAGTTTCTTTGCCATCACGCTCATTCATCAATTGGTTAACCGCTTTAACACCAGTTCCTGTAACAGACTGATAGGTAGAAACAACAACGCGTTTGATTTTGTACTTTTTATGTAATGGATTTAACACCAAAACCATTTGTATGGTTGAACAATTTGGATTAGCAATGATTTTATCTTCAGCACCTATGATGTGTGCATTGATTTCAGGAACAACTAAGCGCTTCGTTGGATCCATTCTCCAAGCAGATGAATTATCAATAACAAAACAACCTACCTCAGCAAACTTAGGAGCTAACTCTAATGATGTGCTTCCTCCAGCTGAAAATATTGCTATTTGTGGCTTTTT
>CAZRUA010000162.1:0-4437 GCA_964603125.1 uncultured Flavobacteriaceae bacterium
GTTAATAAATCAGTTTTATATGTTTTGTTTAACACCGCCTTGCCCTCCATCTCAACTAGATTTAAAAACTCTGCTACTCCAATTTTATTGATCAGGTATTTTATTCGAGCCTTGTGTCTGCTAACTCGCTCGCCGTATCTATCAAATACTCTGATACTGGCTTCAACAAATGGAATTAATTTATCTTCTGGTAAAAACTCATAAGCAGTTTGTGCCAAAAAAGGTTGAGCACCTAAACCGCCTCCAATTAAAACTTTAAATCCTCTTTCATTTTTATCATTTAATTTTGGAATAAATCCAAAATCATGAATATAGGTTACAGCCGTATCTCTGTCATTATTTGAAAGGGCGATTTTTATTTTCCTTCCTAATTCTTGACCAAATGGTTTTCTTAAAAAGTAGGTAAATAAAGCATGAGCATAAGGTGTTACATCAAAAGGTTCGTTTAAGTCTATACCAGCTTCTGGCGATGTTGTAATATTTCTAACAGTATTGCCACATGCTTCTCTTAGTGTAATATCATCTTGTTCTAGTTTAGCCCAAAGTTCGGGGGTTCTTTCTAAACTAACATGATGTATTTGTATATCTTGACGTGTTGTTAAATGTAAATTACCGTTAGAATATTCATCACTTATGTCAGCAATGCGTATAAGTTGTTTCGTGCTTATTTTACCATAGGGTAATTTAATACGAATCATTTGAACTCCCTGTTGTCGCTGACCATAAACACCACGAGCTAAACGAAGGCTTCTGAATTTTTCTTCATGAATCTTGCCTTCTTTAAATTCGCGTATTTTTTTATCTAAGTCAATGATATCTTTTTCAACTAAAGCTTTCGTTGAATGATTGATTAACTCTAATTCTGTTCTAAAACTTTGCATAAGTTTATTTTGTTGCGTTGTAAAGTGTATACCACTCTTCGTTACTTAATTTTATAGTATATGCACTAGCTGCATTTTTTATTCTGTTTTTTTCGGGGCTACCAATAATTGGTAATGCTCCTAACTTATACAACCATGCTACTGCGATTTGTTCAATGTCTGCGCCGTGTTTTTTAGCAATTTGACTTAATACTTTTCTAATTTTAATGGATTTAGAATCTTTGCCTTTTGCGATTTTACCACCAGCCAGCGGAGCATATACCATAGGTTTGCTGTACTGTTCTTTAATAAAGTCTAGTCTACCATCGTTAATCGCATCAGTTTTAAGTAAGCTTAGTTCCAAATGGTTGGTTACAATTTTTTCAGGTAAGTATGAAGCAAGTAAGCGATGTTGAAAGACATTGAAATTAGATACACCAATATGATTTATTTTACCACTACGCAATAGTTTTGTTAACGCAGATGCTGTTTCTTCTGCATTATAAAGTGGATCATTGTGTTCTAGCAAAAAAATATCTATATAATCAGTATTTAATCGCTTTAAAGATTCTTCAACACTTTTAGTGATGTTTTCTGGACTTAAATCGTAATAAACACCTTTGTTTTTCTTGTCGCTAAATGTTTTTATCCCAGCTTTTGTTGATATTATAATATCTTCTCGTTTGAAGGATTTTGATGAAATAGCTTTTCCAAATAATTCTTCAATTTTCCCATTCGCGTAGCTATTGCTATGGTCAAAGGTATTTACACCTAAGTCTAAATTGAAGTTAATTATATCTTCAATTTTTTTTGCTGATGCTAAAGCGCTGGTATTCCATCTCCAAAAGCTATAAATAGCTGCTGATACTTCTGGACCTGATTCGCTTATATAAATTTTTTCCATTGTTTTTTTATAAATTTGGTTGTGGAGTTGTTCTTAAATAGGATTTTATAACCTTATGTCCTTTAGGAAATTTGGCTGGAATGTCTTCTGTTTTAATAGCTGGTATAACCACAACATCTTCGCCTTGTTTCCAGTTAGCTGGTGTTGCCACACTATAATCAGCTGTTAATTGTAAAGAATCAATTACTCTTAATATTTCATCAAAATTTCTTCCTGTTGATGCAGGGTAGGTAATAAGTAATTTTACTTTTTTATCAGCTCCTATAATTACAACCGAACGTACAGTAAACTTATCCGAGGCGTTTGGATGTACAAAACCGTATAGTTTCGAAACTTCAAATATTGGATCAGCAATTATTGGATAATTAACATTTGTTTTTTGTGTTTCGTTAATGTCTTTAATCCATTCTAAATGCGATTCAACAGGATCAACACTTAATGCAATTACTTTTACATTTCTTTTTTCAAATTCTGGTTTTAGTTTGGCAACTGTTCCCAATTCGGTGGTGCAAACAGGCGTGAAGTCAGCAGGATGTGAGAATAATATCCCCCAACTGTTTCCTAACCATTGGTGAAAGTTAATTGTTCCTTCGCTTGTTGCAGCGGTAAAATCTGGTGCTAAATCTCCTAATCTAATTGACATAATTTTTTGTTTCTTAAGGTTAATATATTTTGTATTTAATTTTGAGCATAAAAAAACCCTTCACACTTTTAAGCGGAAGGGTTTAAAAACATTAAAACATTTCTAATTCATCCGCAAATAGTTATGCATGCACATTGTGCAGCACATGAACTTGCCTTTCATTGATTTTATATTTACTGATGAATTCAACATGATTGTGGCGCAAAGTAAATACTTTAAATTTACATGACAAAGATAAAACATATAATTCCTATGGGTTAAGTAGGAGTTATATTTATAAAAATAGCCATTATCAAGCTTTTTTAGGTTTTTGTTTTTGCTTATTTTCTTTTTTAATTAAATCTTGCAAACTTGTTTTTGATAAAATTCCTACAGTTGCGATTCTAACCTGCAACATTACATCTCTTAAACTGCAAGCATCTTCGCTCACGCACTCTTCACATTTTTCATAAAAATTCAAACTTACACAAGGTACCAAAGCTAATGGGCCTCCCGTAGCTCTAATGATATTGCTTAAAAATATTTCTTTTGGAGGTTTTGTTAAATAGTAGCCACCATTCACTCCCAGTTTACTTCCTACATAGCCCAAATGTCTTAATTCAAGAAGTATAGCCTCCAAGAATTTTCTTGAAATGTTATTGTTTTCTGCAAGTTGAGATATTCGAACTGGTTTTTGTTCTTTGTAATTGTAAGCCAGCTCTTTTAATGCTTTAATAGCGTATTTGGTTTTTTTAGGTAGCATATAAAAACAAAGTTAGGCTTTATTGGCCTAACTTTGCTGTAATAAATTCAAAATATTAAAATAGTACTGTTGAAATATTGATTATTTGATTAATGTAATATAACCTGTTTGCTCAAAGGCTTGGTCGTTTAATTCCTTTGCTGTAAATATATAATAGTAAGTTCCATCACTTGCAAATTCACCATTTTTGATTTGCCCATCCCAAGATAAATTAGCGGCTTCTTGACTGTATAATAAAAGTCCCCATCTATCATAGATGATAATTTTTAAGTCTTTTAAACCATCTGCAGTAATTGTAAATACATCATTTATACCGTCACCATTAGGTGTAAATACATTTGGTATAATTAAATTAATTTTCTTGTCCACCACTATCGTTACACTTGCTGTATCTAAACAGCCATGTGCATCATTTGCTATAACTGTAGTGTTGTAAGAACCTTGTAATAAACCAGTAAGACTTAAGGTGTTTGAGTTTTGACCTGTTAAAATTGAGTTATCAAGTGACCATACATAATTGATAGGAGTACCGCTTACTGTAGTTGCTGTTAAATTTGCATTTAAAGGTTCGTTACCCAAGTATGTATCACTGCTTAAGTTAATATTCACCCCGTTTCCTGATGGAACATTTAATGCAGTTGCAGTATCTGAACAACCATTTAAATCTGTTAAAATTAAATCATAGTTTCCTGTTGCAACATTATCTAGAATTGTATCTGTTCCTACTTGTAAGCCGTTACTAAACCATTGGTAATTGTAATTTGGTGTACCACCAGTAATTACAACATTATGAATACCTCCATTTGTTTGCCCACAAAATGCTGTATCCATTACAAATGCATTAATAATTGATGGATTAGGATTAACAGTTATCACAACACTTGCAGCCGGTGAAACACAGTTTGTAGAAGGGTCAGTATAAACTGCAGTGTATGTTCCTGAAGTATTTACTGTTAAAGTTCCATTGGTTGAATTATCGCTCCAAACTATACCAGCTGATGGGTTTGCTGTAATAGTAGCTGAAGCTCCTTGGCAGAAAGTGTTTGTACCAGATGACAAACTTAAAACAGGGGCATTAGGAATAGAATTTACAACAACGTTTGTAGTTGTTGAATTTGCAGAACAACCGTTCCCATCCGTATAGGTTACACTAAATGCTCCAGAACTTGTAACAGTAATAGTGCTTGATGTTTGTCCTCCTGGTGCCCAAACTATACCTGTTGATGGATTTGCAGTTAATGTTACCGAGTCGCCATTACAGAATGTTAATGGTCCACCAGCACCTACC
>CAZRUA010000163.1:0-4130 GCA_964603125.1 uncultured Flavobacteriaceae bacterium
CGAACCCGCGACCTCCGCCGTGACAGGGCGGCATTCTAACCAGCTGAACTACCGGACCAACACCAAATTAGATTTGGGACTGCAAAAATAGAATATTTTTTTGTTCCCACAAAATTTTTTTGAAACTTTTTTATCTATTTAATATAAAATTTCTCAAATAATTAAATCTCCATCGTTTTGCCGCAATCGAATTTAAGTACTCTAAACAAGGTTTATCATCCGTAATTATCTTACTTTCAGCTACCCATTTAGGTGTTTCTATCTCGTTTGGTAAGCTTAATAATTTGTGTTTACTGCAGTACAACAAGTTGGAAGAATAATCCTCTCTAACTTTATCTCCCAAATGAATCCACTTGCAATTCAAACCTACTGCTTGTAATGTTTTTGTCAATGCAAAATTTCCTTCTCCCCCATTTGGCTTCGTATAGCCATAAGTATTAATGACTAAAATACCTGAATCGTTCAGCAAATTTGAAATCAGCATGAGCGATTCCTTTGTAAAAACATGCGATGGAGGCACCTCGCCAGTAAATAAATCCATTAAAATAAAATCGCTTTTGTGCTTTATACTTTGCAGCCCTCTTCTTGCATCATCAATACAAACATTTGCATTTTGCGGCATTTGAAAATACTTTTTTGCTACATCAACTATTCTCGAATCCAACTCTATAGCGGTTACTTCATAATTTTTAGATTTTAGTGTATTTACAAGAGTACCTCCTCCTAAACCTAATAACAACGCTTGTGCTGGTTGGGCTTGAGTTTTTAAATTATTTTCAATAACTTTCATATAATCTAAATTACTTTTGTTGGTATTTAAATTAATTCCTGCCTGAACAATTCCATTAATAGTAAGCAATCTAAAAATTGTATCCCTTTGTTTGTATTCAATTACCTCTAACTGCCCTAACAATCCATTACTTGAATATATGGTGTTGGCATTAGTTTTAGAGCTTATAAAACTCAAATAAAAAGCTCCAAGAGACATAAAAATAAAAACGCTTGAATTAAAGTATTTATGGTTTTTAATTAATTTCATTAAGGGAAGAATAATTAATACGCATGCAAAAGCATAAAGCGGAGTGCTTAAACCCCAATTAGGAATCAAAACAAAGCCTGTTAAAAAAGTGGATAAAATTCCTCCAAGTGTTGAAATCGCATATACTTCTCCACTCCTTTTTCCTGCGTTTTCGGGTTTATTGCTTAATATTGAAATAAGAAGAGGCGAAACCATGCCCATAAAAAAAAGAGCCGGGAGTAAAAGTATACTTGCTCCAAAAATTACGGATACAATTAATGAGAAATTACTTCCGATTAACAAAGATAGTTTTGCCAAATAAGGCATTGCAAATAAATAAATAGAAGCCAAAACTAAAACTGTGTACAATTTATTCTCCTTGTTTGATTGTACAGATAAGCGTCCGCCAATAAAATAGCCCAAAGCCAGGCCTCCTAAAGTCACTGCCATTACTGAACTCCAAACATAAAGTGATGAACCGAAATATGGTGCTAGTAACTTAGCTCCAATTAATTCCGTTGCCATTACCGAAGCACCTTCGATAAAAGCCAGAAATAAGAAAAACAGTATTTTGGATTTATTCAATTTAAGACGAAATAAGTTTTAATATTATACAAATATAAAATTAAAGTCAAATCACCAGCTCAACCATTATTCGAGCAAATTTTAGGACATAAAAAAACTGCCTTAAAAGTAAGACTGAACTAGTCTGATTTGCCTTGACCAATCAGTATGTCAGTAATTTTACTTTTAAGACAGTTACTTGATTTTTAGAACTAGGAATACTATTTCTGCATTGGGAATCCTTTACCTTCCCAATCTTCGTACAAACCCGTTTTAATATTCAAAACCTTGTGTTTCTTAAATCCTTTTTCAGTTAAATACTTAAAAGCTGGACGAATATTTGGACAATTATCTGTTGTGCAACATCCACAATAAATAACAACTTCCTTATCCTTTTTCTCTTTATCCACTAAAGCTTTAAATGCCGTCATTCCTTCGGGACTAGATACAGATCCCGTAGTTTTTGCACCTAAAATATTTTGCATAGGGCCAACGTTTATAATTAGAAGTTTATTCGGCTTACCTGGCTTAATTTTTTTATTTAAATCTTCGGGTGTAATCATTTGCTCTGGTTTCCATGGATCTGGACCATCCTTTTGTTTTTTAACAAATGCATATAAACTAACACTAATGGTTAAAATTAAAACTGCTTTAATAATGTTTGACATTTTCATGGTTTTTATTTTTTAAGTTGTTCTACTTTTTTGATCTGTTTTTAATTTCTTCACTAACGGCTTTTTCAGCATCTTTTCTATCTCTAATACGTATAAAAGAGCCTTTACCTTTTTTAGCAATATCTTTTAAATTACTTAAAGCTTTTGGGTCGTTTCCAAGCGCTAAGGTACTTAAAACAATTTGTTTGTCACCCGTTTTTTGCGACCACATTTCATAATTTTTATCGCTGAAGAAAAATTTACCATCCGTAACCAAAATAATTTGATTATTACCTTCAACTATATAATGCTTTAACGAATTATCCAATGCAACCATTATAGCCTTTGAACCTTTGGTCATTCCTTTAGCCTTTAGCTTTTGCGTTGTAGAAGTTAAAACCTCCTTATTAGAACCCAAAATAGCTTCTTCAACAATAATAACAGTATCAGCGTAAGTAATAAAAGTAACTTTATCTATATCACGCAATTCATCAATTAAGTTGTAAAGTGCAATTTTCATTAAAGGAAGCTTGGTAGAATCCTTCATTGAGCCAGAGATATCAACTAAAAAAGTAATATTATTGGGTTTGTATAAACTTCTATCCAACTCCTTTTTACTTGCAGGATTTGTGATAACTGGAGTTTGAACAGGAACATTAACAGGTTCTATCACATCCGAACCCGGACCATCTACCGCCAAAGTATCAAGTTTTTGAGGTAGCTCAGGAATTTGATCATTTCTCTTAACGATTGTTTTTTCAGGAATAATAATTGGTTCAACATTATGAACTCCATGGCGAGGTTTTCCAAAATAATAGCAAGCCGTTTTATCATCTTTTTTTAAAGATTTAATGTTTCCTTTAATTTGTAATACAAACGCATCGGCTCCTAAACTAGTAACGCAATTTACCTTTTCATTGAATTTACCTGCACTTGAAGGGGTATACATTACAGTAATCATTGTGGTATCCCCTACTTCAATTGCCTTTTTGTTAATAAGCACCTTAACATTCTTGTTCACATCAGCCCTAAGAAAGTAAAGCTTTTTTACCCCAGTGTTTTTGATTATAAATTCAGACTGAACATTATAGATATTTTCAATATCACCGTAATCGTGAACATGATTTTCGACCCAAATTTGTTGTTGCGCTAAACCCATTTGATTAAAACCAAACAAAGTAACCAGACTAAAGAAAATCAATCGCAACATATCTTATTTTAAGAATAACAAATTTACAGCTTTATTCATAAAAATCATACCAAAAAACATCAAATGAAACATTACAAAGCTGTACCTCATTTTTATCTAAATTAGAATTTAAAAAAAACAATTTAAAGTACTATAAAACAGTCAGTTGCACTATGAACAAAATCATCACAAATTTTCCCTAATTATCCCTTGTTTTATCAAAATAATGTATATTTTTACGAACCTATTTATATATAAATTATGAACTTACACGAATATCAAGGCAAGCAAATCTTAAAAAGTTTTGGAGTTGCCATTCAAGAAGGAATTGTTGCTGAAACGCCTGAACAAGCAGTAGCAGCAGCAAAAGAATTAAAAGAAAAATACAATTCGGATTGGGTTGTTGTAAAAGCGCAAATTCACGCTGGTGGTCGTGGTAAAGGTGGTGGAGTTAAGTTAGCTAAGAATTTAGATGAAGTGAAAGAAAAAGCTTCACAAATTATTGGTATGAACCTTATTACACCTCAAACTAAAGCTGAAGGAAAGAAAGTTCATAAAGTTTTAATCGCTCAAGATGTGTACTACCCTGGTGCAAGCGCCACAAAGGAGTTTTACATGAGTGTTTTATTAGATAGAGCTAATGGTCGCAATGCCATTATCTATTCAACAGAAGGAGGAATGGATATTGAAGCAGTTGCTGAGCATA
>CAZRUA010000164.1:0-4022 GCA_964603125.1 uncultured Flavobacteriaceae bacterium
TTAGAAAATACATTGTCTTCATCGCTACCAATAGTAATTTCAAGTGTTTTAAGTGTATCAATATTTTTAAGTGGAATTAAATTATTTGGATTTTGAAGTAATGTAACCGCCGATTCAAATAATTTTGCATTAAATAATTTTGATTTATCCGAATTTAAATCTTCATAAAGCTTTTTATTAACAACTGCTTGCTTTTGATTCAAGCCACACCAGTATTTTGCTTTTAATATTTTCTTCACATGTTCATTTAAAGTCTCTTCGCTTAACTCTTTCGCATCAATCATTTTTTTAATTTCTGAAATACCTTTAGGCACATCCTCCGAAAAAAGCAAAACATCATTACCCGCCATTAACGCTTTCATATCAACAGTTCCCGGAGTATTGAAATTACTAGCTCCTTTCATATTTAAAGCGTCCGTAAAAATCAAGCCTTTAAAACCAAGTTCAGTTTGCAACAAATCCGTCACTATTTTTTTTGACAAAGTACTTGGTGAATTTTTTGTAGTATCTAAACAAGGTACATTTAAATGCGCTACCATAACACTTCCTAGCCCTCTTGAAAATAAATATCTAAATGGATACAATTCAAGTGTATCAATTCTTTCACGACATTGAGCAATTGTAGGCAAAGTTTTATGTGAATCCGAATCAGTATCACCATGACCGGGAAAATGTTTTCCATTGGCTAAAACCCCATAGTCCTGCATTCCTTTCATATACATATACGCTTTCCTTGCCACATCAAACTTATCTTCACCAAACGAACGCATTGATATAACAGGATTATTTGGATTATTATTTACATCAGCTACTGGGGCGAAATTTACATGTAAGCCCATACGCTTACACTCACCTGCAATTTGCTTGCCCATGTAATAAATCAGCGAATCATTTTGAATAGCTCCAAGTGTCATTTGACGAGGATAATGAATCGTGGAATCTAATCGCATAGCCAAGCCCCATTCACCATCAATAGCAAGCATCAATGGCGTTTTAGCCATTTTTTGATAGTAGTTTGTTAATTTAGCTTCTCGCATTGGTCCACCTTGCATAAAAATTAATCCGCCAATGTTATACTTTTGAATTAACTCGCGAGTCGCCTTAACATGCTTCATGTCCTTATTGCTATAAGCAGCTACCATAAACAGTTGAGCAATTTTTTCATCAATTGTTAATGAAGCTAAAACAGAATCTACCCATTTTGTTTCTTGTTTCAGGAAATCAGGAACTTCATCCTTTACTAAGGTTGTTGTAGTTGATACTTTGAGGCTATCATCAACTTTAATAAGTGAAGCTCCAATAATGAAAACAAAAATCAATAAGAAGCTTGTATATATAAATTTTATCATGTTTTATGGGAATTCTTATCTATCAAAGATACGCCCGTACAAGCAATGCAAATAGCTTACCAATTTTTATTATTAAAAACAGCTTGTTAATAGCAAGGAAATTGAGTTTGAAAGCCTTTTTTTGATTTAAACTCACTACATTTGAGCCTTAAAATTTTGATTATGCAAAACATATTTTTGATAGGCGCAGGAAGGTCATCATCATCATTAATTAAGTACCTACTTGATAATGCAACAAAATATAACTGGCACTTAACTGTAGCTGATGTAGACTTGAAGCTAATTGAAGCTAAAACAAAAAAGCATGAACGCTCAACTGCATTGGTGTTTGATGTAAATAATGCTGCGCAAAGAGAAGAACAAATAAAAAAGTGTGATATTGTAATAAGCATGCTTCCTGCTTTTATGCATGGAGAAGTTGCAAAAGATTGTGTGCGTTTGGGTAAAAACATGGCTACTGCAAGTTACGTAAGTGATACCATGCGTGAATTAGATAGTGAAGCCAAACAAAAAGGTTTGGTTTTAATGAACGAAATTGGCTTAGATCCTGGTATTGACCATGCAAGTGCAATGAAAATTATTGACGAAGTAGAAGAAAAAGGCGGTCAAATAATATCCTTTAAATCATTTTGTGGAGGTTTAGTTGCCCCCGAAAGCAATGACAATCCATGGGGATACAAATTTAGTTGGAATCCGAGAAATGTGATACTTGCTGGACAAGGGACGGCTCAATATTTACAAAATAAGAAATTAAAATTCATTCCTTATAACCGATTATTCACCGAAATTGAAACAATTAACGTAAACGGATATGGAAATTTTGATGCTTATGCAAACCGCGATAGTATTGGCTACAAAGACATTTACGGTTTAAATAATGTTGAAACCATGTTACGCGGGACTTTAAGAATGCCAGGTTATTGCAAGGCTTGGAATGTTTTTGTAAAATTAGGATTAACCGACGATTCTTATAAAATTCACGATGCCGATAAATTAACTTACACTCAGTTAATTGAATCTTTTTTACCAGAAGGAAATAAAAGTTGTAAAGAAAAACTAATAGCTTTTATGGGGGCAGAAATAAATGAGGAAATAGTGGGCAAACTTGAATGGTTAGGGCTTTTTGACAATACACCAATAGAATTAAAAGAAGGCAGTCCAGCACAATTACTGCAAAATTTATTAGAAAAAAAATGGTTGCTTAAAGAGCATGATAAGGACATGATAGTAATGCAACACTTATTTGAAATTAAAAACAAAGACAATAGCAGCTCTCAAATCACTTCTACTTTAGTGGTAAAAGGTGAAGACCAGACTTACACCGCAATGGCAAAAACAGTTGGATTACCTTTAGCAATAACAGTGAAAAACATTTTAACTGGAGTAATTAAAAGCAAAGGAGTGTTATTGCCAACAACTAAGGAAATATATGAGCCGCTTTTAAAGGAACTTGAAGAATTTAATATTATTTTTGAAGAACATTAACTAAATATAAACATGGAAAACAATCAGAATTTTAATCAAAACCAAAATCAAGGACCGCACAACAGTTTTAATCCCAACTTTAATCCTGGTATGGGAGGACAAGAAGTTTTGCCAGATGCATCAGCCGTATTAGTGCTTGGAATATTATCATTAGTGTTATGCGGTATTATAGGATTAATTCTTGGAATTATTGGTTTGACAAAAGCTAAAAAATCAATTGAAGCTTACAATATAGACCCATCTCGCTATTCATTGGCTTCTTACAAAAATGTAACTGCTGGAAAAACTTGCTCCTTAATTGGAGTTATTTTAGGCTCAATTGGAACGGTTATTACAATTATTTATGTAATAGCTATCGTCGCTTTTGCTTCAGCTGTTGGCAGTATGAGTCATTACTAAAAAGTAATTCATTAAAAAGCCCGAATTAGTTTATTCTAATTCGGGCTTTTTTATTTCTTCCTCATTTACTGGAAACAAAAATAAAGTGCTAAAAAAAGCCACAAAACTCACTCCTGCTTGGCTTTCCAAAGTATCCTCCGTTAAATAAGAAAAGAAAATAATGATAAAAGATGCAGCATAAAGAATATGCTTTCTTCTAACCAAAAAAATTGGAGAAAGTATATAAATAATAAAAACAAATAAACCCATCAACCCAAAAGCAACCATAATTGCTAAAAATTGATTATGACTTCTTAAACGCCAGTTTTGCGATAAAACAGATTGATCCAGATCGTACTGCTTATTAAATTCAAGTTGAGCATCTCCAGTACCAACACCAAAAACCAAATTACGTTTAATAATA
Organism: uncultured Flavobacteriaceae bacterium; assembly: GCA_964603125.1. Taxonomy (GTDB): domain Bacteria; phylum Bacteroidota; class Bacteroidia; order B-17B0; family Aurantibacillaceae; genus CAZRUA01. Next base: position 3,637 of record CAZRUA010000164.1, read on the forward strand.
TGAAAGGCTGTTTTCCAAAACTCAAATCGCATGGTTAATGAATGTCCTGTAGGGTTTTTAGTTTCTTTGTAATAATTTAACTCCCACAAAACTTCATGCAATCTTGTTCTTATACTCAAAGGATTTACATATAAATAGTTCGAAAATCCATTTTCCACGTTTTTAACATCCACACTACTTAATTTACTTACACCAATAGAATCCTTTCGCAAACCTTTGGAAGATAGATATCGCATCAAAGTATGAATAATTAAATTTTTATTCTTGGTTGAATCCTCTAAACTTAGCCTACTTCTTTTTCCCCATGCTCGACGCAATTCATTAGGTGCAAAATAAAGCTCAACCCTATTGCCGTTTTCATGTTGCAAACTATTTAAATTATTAAA
>CAZRUA010000165.1:0-3895 GCA_964603125.1 uncultured Flavobacteriaceae bacterium
GCTTACCCTAATCCATTTAGTGATAAGGTTTCTGTATTGATTTCTGATTTTGGTAATGATGAAGCAAACACAGATGAAACTTCAATATTAATTTACAGTGCTTTAGGCGAAAAAGTTTACTCATCTAAAGTAATAGGTTCTTTAACGGAAGTAAACATGAAAGATTGGAGCAATGGCGTTTACTACGTTGTTGTTAGCCAAGGAACAAAACGAGTGACTAAAAAACTTATAAAGCAGGAATAATTCAGCCAATGTTTGCATACAATAAACTATGCTAATTGAAAGAAAAACAAAAACCCCATCGCAGCAATTCGATGGGGTTTAATTTTGAGAAGAGTATTTATTTAATTCAATTAAATATTACAGTATTTAATGAGTATTAAAAAAGTTTAAAGTACAATAATACTTTTTACGGTACTATAAGCACTTATACCTGTTTTATTAATAGCTGCATATCGCACATACACTGTACTTGCAGGTGTTTGGATAATAAACACCAATATCTAATATAAAAAACAAATTTTTTATGAGTTCATAAAAAAACCCCTTAAATAAAGGATTTTACTCGATTTTTCAGCCTTTTAAGCTTGGTACTTGTAAGCTATAGCTAAAAAGCCTAAACGTATTATTTTTTTTGTTTTCACCTTTGTATTTACAATAAAATTAAAATACAATTATGAAAAAACAAACCTTCCAATTTAAATGTGCTTTTAAAACATTTATTTACTTATTACTAATATTATTATACCCTTTAAATCACTTAGAAGCACAAAGCTTAGCAACTCCAACTTTAACTGCGCCATCAGTTGGATCCATAAATAATTATCCCAACGTAATACTAGATTGGTCGGCTGTATCCGGAGCTACTGCTTATGAATATAAACTAAGTACGAACTCAAATTTAAGCTCAGTGCCATCAGCAAGCGTAACAGCAAGTCAGGTAACTACCTCCAATTTACTATTTAACTCAACCTACTACTGGCAAGTACGAGCAATCAAAACCACGCTTCCCTCCGATTCTTCTCAGTGGTCGCAAGTCTTTAATTTCTCAACAGTAAATCAATTAACATTAGTCTCACCAAGTAATAACTCTATTAATCAATACCCCAATGCTCTTTTAGATTGGGATTTTATTACAGGCATTACAAACTACGATTACCAAATAGATACAACTTCGTCTTTCAATTCAAGTATATTAGTATATGGTTCTATTGCAGCGGGAACCTCACAAATAAATAGCTCCAATTTACGCTTTGGAACTAAATATTATTGGAGGGTGAGAGCTCGACACGCTGTTGATACAACAAATTGGTCGCAGACTTATAGTTTCATTACTATTGACGAAATAGCACTTGTTAGCCCCATTAACAATGCAAACTTACAATACCCTAATGCTCTTTTAGATTGGGATTTTATTACTGGCATTACAAACTACGATTACCAGATAGATACAACTTCGGCTTTTAATTCAAGCATATTCGTATCTGGTTCTATTGCAGCGGGAACCTCACAAATAAATAGCTCCAATTTACGCTTTGGAACTAAATATTATTGGAGAGTGAGAGCTCGACATGCCGTTGACACAACAAATTGGTCGCAAGTGTTTAACTTTACTGTTATCGACCAGCCTTTACTAATTTCGCCCTCCAATGGTGCTACAGGTGTATCCACTAATCCAACTATAGATTGGGATTTTATAACAGGTACTACAAATTATCAGTATCAATGGGATGTAACACCAAATTTCACAACGGCACAAACACAAACAATTTCTTCTTCAACATCACAGGCAAACCTTGTTGGCCTAAATAACGGCACTACTTATTACTGGAGGGTAAGAACTTGGCACGCGGCAGACACATCAAATTGGTCGCAAACTTGGTCGTTTTTTGTAGGCAATCCAATTGGAATAAAAGATATAAATACTAATGCCAATGAAATTAGCATTTACCCTAACCCTATATCAAATGAGGCAACAATAGTATTAGCCAATACAACAGATATTAACGTAAACATTAGCCTATACAGTGTAGAAGGTAAATTAGTTAAAACCTTAAACTATAAACCTATTGAAAACAAAATAAAAATTAATAGGTCAGAACTTTCAGCTGGTATTTACTATTTACATATTATGCAAGAAAGCATGGAGAATATCACTCTTAAGATAATTGTAACAGATTAGATTGTTTTACATTTGATTCGACTCTAGTTTCCACAATCTTTTTTACACTAGCCATTAACAGGTAGGTTTAAATGATAAAGACCCGGGTTCGATACAAAAAACATAAGCTACGTTCATAAAACTGCACAAATAAAAAAGCCCTTTGCTTGGAAAAAATCACCCAATTAGATACATTTGATAAAAGGATTTCGCTGTGAGTGAGGAGGCGGAGCTGTAAGTAATTTAGAATGCAGAATGAAGAATGCAGAATGAAAAATTGAGAACTGAAAATATAAGAGACGAAAGACAGCAGACAAGCCAAAGGCAAAAAAGACCCATGCAAGCACTCGTAGCATACAAAACATAGTTTCGCCTTTTGACACTTTGTAATAAACGCTTAAATTTGATGAATAACATACAAAACATGGTCATATCCGCAGAATTTTGATGTATAAGACCAAAAAAACTAAAGCTATAAGTAAGTTATAACTAAGCCGCTGGACATAGACCTAAATAAAACGCTTCATTGACAATAAAACGAATAATCTTTTGACATGGATATTGGACTAAACATAATTTATAATGAAGCTGAAAACTCATCTGGGTCAATAGACACATTTTTAGGCATGCCGACGGATGTTGCAAAAGTTCTAATACCAATTTTAGTTTCATTTTTAATTTTCGCCCTTGGTATCTTAATTAACTTATATTTCAAAAAAAGAGATCGGCACAACGAACTTATTTCTTTCCGAACAACAATAATTACTTGGGGCGACTTAATTAAAAATCCAGCTATCGACCAGGCATTGAGCTGCAGAGTATTTGCAAATAGACTACTCACTAATCGTAATATACTACCGGAAACAATAAGTTTTTCTCTGTTCCAAGCAAATAACTTAACTTCAATTGAAATTAAAAAATACGTCGATACTTTTGTTACAAATTACAACGGAAAATTAGAAGACAACGCTGAAAGCCTTTACTTACTAATATCGCAATTTAACTTATTCAATAAACTTCAAGACGACATTGAAAAAAACTATTTCATTTACCAAAAAAGAGTGTTAGAACTGGAAGAAGAATGGGCTAATACATTTTCCGAAGTAGATAAGCTGACAGATTTATATTACCAAGACATTTGGAATAATTCTTCTCACATTTACTATCCGTTACTCAAAAACATCACCACTATTTCGAACAAATACTTTGCTCTTCAAAACAGAAACACTTTTTTAACTAAAACTAATCTTATCGAACCACTTGAGGCTGCCTGTAACGCAGCACTTAATGCAAATTCTGCTCATGAATATGCCCTTCGCTATTTGCAGCCAATACGTAAGTTAAATCGAATTTACTATCAATGGCTTTCCCATAATAAAGGGACACGCATACAGTTTTTCAACTATGGACAAACACTCATTACTTCAGTAAAGACAATTGACAAATCCTTTAAAGTTTTACATAAAGGCAATATTAAATCACTTTGGACAGTAAAATAAAACTGTGTGCAACGGCCTAAGTTATAACAGCACCTACCAGTAATTGGCGCGGACGAGGTAATAGAAAGTTTTGTATCTTTAAACAACCATTTGTGGTTATAGACAGTTGAGTGTTTCAAAACGCCAACTACTGGTAGCTGCAAAACGTTATAGGGCATTTTAAGACAGACCGCAAATAGGCAGACAAATGGGAACTTGGAACAATAAAATAGACGGTAACGACACCTTTCAAGAC
>CAZRUA010000166.1:0-3864 GCA_964603125.1 uncultured Flavobacteriaceae bacterium
AATTAATTTTGTTGTTTTGGTTACTGCTATTTTTACCTTCCTCAAAAGGATAGTACATTGAGCTAGAATGATCAATAACTATTTGGCAACGTAAATTAGTTTCTTCCTCATAGCGTTTAATAAATAGTTTTTCGCTACGTGCAAATAGTTTCCAATCAATATGTTTAGTTGATTCGCCTGTATTATATAAACGATGCTCGGCAAATTCAACCGAAAAACCATGAAATGGACTTTTATGTAAACCTGTAATAAAGCCTTCAACTACTTGCTTAGCTAGTAATTCTAGTTTAGAAAACTGTTGTATGGCTTGTGAATGAAGGTTTATCATTAGTTTTAAAATAAAACTCTATTTTAATAAAGTTGTTTAAGATTAACCAAATCAACAATGTTAAAATAGAGTTTAGTTTGAAATATTTTACATACTTATCCCTCTTCTTAATGAAATAAGTGTTGTAAAGTCAAATATTACATTTGTCCTTCAAGCTTAGCGGCTAAAGCTGCTTTTGGAGCTGCACCAACTTGTTTGTCTACAATTTGACCATTTTTAAAAATCAATAATGTAGGAATGTTACGAATACCATAGTTAGTGCTAATTGCTGAATTTTCGTCAACATTTACTTTACCAACAACAGCTTTTCCGTCGTAATCTTTAGCTAATTCTTCTACAATTGGTCCTACCATACGGCATGGTCCACACCATGGAGCCCAAAAGTCAACCAAAACTGGTTTATCTGATTTTAATACTAATTCTTCAAAGTTTGCGTCTGTGATTTCTAATGCCATTTTATTTGTTTTTTATGGGTTATTTTAAAAATATAAATTTAATTCTAAAATTGTTTTACAAGTCTTGAACCAATCAATATTTACTGACAAGTTGTCGACTATTTGGGGTTTTAAATTATAAACTAGTTTTGGAGCAGAACATTATTTTATAAAATATTCATGCTTTGCTCTTTAATTTTCTCTAATTCATCCTTCATTTGCACAACAAATTTTTGAATGGCCGCGTCATTAGCTTTACTGCCAATGGTGTTAATTTCCCTGCCAATTTCCTGACTAATGAAATTTAGTTTTCTGCCACAAGCGGGTTCTTTCATTGTTTCAATAAAGTAGTCGAGATGTGTTTTTAAACGAACTTTTTCCTCTGTAATGTCAAATTTTTCTAAAAAGTAGATCAATTCTTGTTCAAATCTGTTATTGTCAATTTTGTCAGCAGGAATCAATTCGTTTAAATTACCTTTTATTCTGTTTTTTACGGTTTCAATTCTGGTTTTGTCAATCAGTTTAATTTGTTCAAGATTTTCGCCTATTGTTTTTATTCCCAATTGAAATTCATTTTCAAGCGTTTGTCCTTCAGTAGCTCTAAAGTTTTGCATTGCATCAATAGCAAGCTGAATAACTTCTTTGGCCTGTTTCCACTCATTCTCGTCAAATTCCTTACGTTCGTTTTTTAAAACTTCGGGCATTTTTAGCACTTGTTCTAATAACATGCTCTCAGCTTCATTTAGTTCTGATGCTAATTGCTTTAATTGGCTATGATAGGCTTTTGCTAAGGAAATGTTTATTTGGGTGTTCGATTGCTCTGTTCTGTAGTCAATATGCAGGGATAAATCAATTTTACCACGTTCAAGCTGTTTGGTAATGTCCGCTCTAAGTTCTAATTCTTTTTCTCTGAATGAATTGGGCATGCGCAAGCTTAAATCAATTTGCTTGCTATTAAGTGAGCGTATTTCGGCGGTTATGGTTTTGCCTTCAAATTCTTTTTGAGCCTTTCCAAAGCCCGTCATACTTTTTACCATACTTTTTTTTGATAAAGATAAGCAATAATTATAAGCCAGTTTTTAATTTAAAAATTAGTTTTCTTTAACATTTTATGTTTGTATAAATTATAGATTAAGCCTAATTTTAGAGGCTAAATGAAACAGAAGGTAATTTATATAATTGGTGCTATTATCGTGTTTTTTACTTCGGCTTTTGCTCAAAAGTTTAAAACTAATTTCACTAATAAAAGCGTTAAATTACACGAAGTATTTTTTCTACGTTATACCTACGAAGGACCACCAGCTGATTTTGAAGAACCTTCTTTTGAGGGATTTGATTTAACTAGCTCCTCTCAAGGTTCAACAATAAGTGGCGGACCAAATGGAATGGTATCTATCTCTCAGTTTGATTATACTTTATCATCTCGATTTGAAGGCATTTCAACCATAGAGCCATTTAAGGCTTTGGTAAAAGGGAAAATTTATCAATCAGCGGCTATTATTATATCAGCAACTGGTAATGGCCAAGCAAGCCCAAATGCAAATAGTAAACAAAATTCAACACAAACTCCGCCAAGTAACAGCCAACCCCCAATAAATTATGGCAATTCATTAACAGCTAACGTTACTTCAAAGGATTTATTTTTAAAAGCTTTTGTTAGTAAAAAGAAATGCGTTGTTGGCGAACAAATTGATTTAACGTATAAAATATTTTCGAGATACGATATTACAAAAATGCCCGACTTTGTAATGCCGACTTTTGATGGATTTTGGAGTGAATCAGAATCTTACGACACACCAATTGTTCCGCAAACAGAAGTAATTGATGGAATTAATTATTTAACGATAGAATTGAAGAAAGTGTTTTTATATCCTCAAAAAAAGGGTGATTTAAAAATACCTTCATTAAAAATGACCTGCTATGTTGAAAAGGAAGGAGGAGCCCCTAGGAATATTATCGAGCAGTTTTTTGGGTCGGCCAAGCAACAGGTTCCAATTGAGTTAGTTTCAAGTTCTGAAACAGTAAAGGTTGAGGACTTGCCAGCAGAAGGAAAACCAGAGAATTTTACTGGCGCCATTGGAGATTATAGCTTTAATTCGGAAATAAATACCAATAATGTAAAAGCGAATGAAAGTGTAAATTTAGGTTTAACGATTAGTGGTAATGGTAATATTAAATTTATTGAAGCACCCAAACTTGTTTTACCGGAAGGCTTTGAAACCTATGAGCCAAAAGTTATCGAGGATATAAAAGTAACAAATACAATTTCAGGAACTGTGAAGTATAATTATATGATTCTTCCTCGTAAAGAAGGTACTTACAAATTATCGCCTTTAAGTTTCAATTTTTATAATCCAGTTAAAAAGCAGTATGTTGTATTGCCTAGCCCTGAATTTGATTTGCAGGTAAAACCTGATCCAAATGCAGAAGTTAATACTCAGCCGGCTTCTAATAGTTCATCACCTTCAGATATTGTGAATATTAAAACAGATGAGCAAGATTTTATTTCGAGCAAAACGGAATCTGTTTTTGGCTGGCCTTATTATACTTCATTATCTGCGATTGCGCTAGCTGGAATTGCTTTTGTATTAGTTAAGAAAAAGAAAATTAATTCTTCGATTGATTCGGCTGAGAATAGACGAAAAGCAGCTCATAGTAAGGCGGTTCAGCAACTTAGTATGGCGCAACAAATGGCTCATGCAGGAAATATATCTGGATTTTATAATGAAATATCCATCGCCTTAAATAATTTTCTAGTAAGTAAACTAAATATTCAAACAGCAGATTTATCGAAGCAAAAGATTACAGAAACTCTTAAATCAAAAAATGTTAGCGATAGTTTGATTGAGGAATTGAACGAAACTTTAAGTATATGTGAAATGGCTAAGTATGCCCCAAGTGCTGCAAACATTAATTTGCATGATGTTTACAATAAAACTGTTGTGTTGGTTCAAAACATTGATAAAAGCTTTAAATTTTAATGAGAAGTTTAGTAGTTATATTTTTATTACTTGTGTTTTCTAGTATTTCGGCGAACAATGATTTATTGTTTAAAGAAGCAAACAAAGCTTATTTAGATAAAAAGTATCAGTTAGCAATTGA
>CAZRUA010000167.1:0-3860 GCA_964603125.1 uncultured Flavobacteriaceae bacterium
ATGACTAATGGACTTAAAGCGGGCGGAAGAGAACCAAATGAAATGAGAGATTATGGCTTTATGCAACAACGAACTATTGAAGATTTTGACGGACATACTTGGGAAATATTCTATATGGATATGAGCAAATTTCCAACGGAGCAACAAAACGGATAAAAAACTGCCCATAACATCGGCTTGGCAATATGGCGGCTGCCAGTATTCTATTGAACTTTTGTGCATAATAAACATTTGGAACTTTTATGAACTTTAGTGCTAAAAATCCGCCACATCGCCAAGCCGAAAACCTTTAACCATAATCCCCCTCAATAAATTCAATTGCACAATCCCATCCTAATTCTCACCACTTATTCCCTAATTCATGCCACTTACTAAGTGGCTTTTTTGTTTTAACATGTTTTTGCAATTCCAATGTAATTCCCTGCAAAATCCTACGTTATAATCCTAAATAAAAAAAGGAGGGTAACATGCCAACCCCGTTAGCGCGGATTTGTAATCCGTGTAATACAAACAGTTATTGTGGATTTATAATATTTGTAATGCAAATTTTACAAAAGCTATCACCCCAAACCTTTAGGATGTAAATCATTATGAAACTTAAAAAATACATAAAATACATATTTGTAGTTTTTCTCTTGTTATACCTTTCTTTTGATGCTTATATTTACTTTAAGTACAATGATAGTGAAACAGCCAAGCTTATTACTTGGGAAACAAGAATGTATTCTTCCATTCCTGATGATAGCATTCCCGATAATATAATTAACGCTTACAATAAAGTATTTCCCAATACTCTGACCAATAAAATATATCCAGATATCTTATGGTGCGTTTTTGCTTCAAGAAACGATAATTCATATGTTCAAATCAATTTAGCTTACGACATTTCAATTACAAGTGGATTTAAGGTTATTTCAATAGCAAACCAGCTCGATAATAAGCTAACACAAAAGCAGTGCATATATGCGTATCTCTCAAGATTCGACTTTTTAAACTTAACACGAGGTATAAAAAAAGCGGCAAAACGTTTTTATAATAAAGATATTTTTGAATTGAATGAAAGAGAGTGTATCGAATTGGTTGTTATGACTAAGAACCCCTCTCAGTATAATAAACTCAGACATCCTGATAAGTTAAATAAGGAAGTAAATAGAATTATGGGGATTTAGTTCTGTTTAATTTGCTTTTCTTTGTAACCTATTCTTAAAATTAAGAATTAATATAAATTGAATAAACTCGACTTAATTAGTATAAAAATCAAAACCCAAATAAAATACCTAAACAACTTTAACGATTTGGTTTCCATTCCTTTTCAAGGAGATGTAAATGCCATGTGTTGGCAGCGTAACTTAAAAGGTAATTTTTTGGAGATTGTAAATAAGCTAGAGTCAAACCAAAATATTCGTTTAGTTGAGATAGAAGATTTATTGGAACTTGATTTAAGTGAAGAGGGGCAATGGGCAAGAGAAATTCTAATCAATGATTTTAACTTGTTAAAGGATTTTGGAGCTCAGCCTAACCTTAACATCATTAAATATTACGAAAAAGATGAGAGCTTCCCTTTATTTCCAACGGATGTTTATTCTTATCATGTAGATCGTTCGCCAATACCAACTTCTACTTTTTTATGCACGTATTATGGTACCTCAAGTGATATTTTACCTAATGAGCAGGCCGAGCAAAAAATCCTTATTCCCGAAATACGAAACGAACTTAAAAAACTACACACAGGTACCGAGCAAGAATTTGACAGTTTTTTAACGGAACACTTTTTTGATTTGCATTACAGGGCAAAACCCAATGCGCAAACCATTAATTTAGGCATAGGTAATTTGTGGCGTTTGGCGGTTGATCATCCAGAAAGTAAAGTTCTTCCCTGTGTTCACCGCGCACCAATTGAAAGGCCAGGCGAAAGTCGTTTGTTAATGATTTGTTAGGGTGAGTTTTAAGTTTAAACATTGTTATTAGAAATTTGAAGAAGAAACTTTACATATTAAGTGGTTTAGGAGCTGATAAACGTGTTTTTCAGTATTTAAAATTCGACTCGGGCGTTGAAGTTGTTTTTATTGATTGGATAGAACCCATAAAAAATGAATCATTAAAAGATTATGCCTTCCGAATTTCTAAGTTTATTGATGATAGCGAAACCTTTATTTTGTTAGGATTATCATTTGGTGGCATAGTAGCTTGCGAAGTAACTGAGTTTGTTAAACCTCAAAAAACAATTTTAGTTTCGAGTATAGCAAGTAATAATGAACTTCCTTGGTATTATTTAGTTACAGGTAAATTAAAATTGAATTATTTATTTCCTAAAACAACCAAAGGAAACTTTATTTTAAATAGATTGTTTAGCATAAAAACAGCCAGAGATAAACAATTGTTGAATGATGTTTTAGCTGCTGCTAGCCTAACATTTACCAAATGGGCTATTCATCAAATTCTTAATCTAAAGCGAAAAGTAGCTCCAAGCAATCTTGTTCGTATTCATGGTAGTAAAGACAGGTTGTTACCGCTTAAAGTAAGAGCCCAACATCTTATACATGGTGGCGGACATTTTATGATTGTGGATAGGGCAGAGGAGATTTCGAAGATTTTGAATTTGGAGATTTGTTGATATCACCACAAACCTGTTAAAACAAATAAATTAGCTACTTATCTTTTTTTATGGTTGAAAAAACCAAATCATTTAGAAAAGAAACAATTTCGGTATCCTTTTTAGTTTTATTGAAATCAGTAAGTGAGGGTAAATGATTCATGAAAAAAATCTGGAAGTGTGCCATTTCAATAATGGTCGAACCTAATGACTTTGGATATTTGTACTTTGGGTTACATTCAAGAATAATGTTTCCAACGGCGGCACAAAGATCTTTATAGGGTTTAAAAAAATGTTGTTTATTATCATCTTCTACTTGCTTGGTTAAGTAAGCTTTTGAACCTTCGTCAATTATAATTTGATGAAGCAAAGCTTCATTAATATAGCTGGTTTCCTCATCATCTACCACTGGCGTAGCAAGTAGTTTAATTACTTTTTTTAGTTTAACAATTGGATCTTCTATGTTATTGGTTTGAAAAATGATTTGGAATTCGAGCCAACCCCAATACCAAGCCGCCAAATAAACCAATAATTTATGTTTGTTCTCAAAATACCTGTATATACCGGCCTCTGTTGTACCAATATCTTCAGCCAGTTTTTTAAATGTAAATGACTCAAACCCATTTTTATGAATTAATTGTATGCTATGCTTAAGAATATTCTTACCTAAATCTGAACTTTCAGGATTACGAAGGAATAGAGCCTCGTTCATTTTTATTTGTAGCTGAAGTTTCATATCTTATAATTAATGGTTTGTTTAACTGAGCGCAAATATACAATAAAATATTTTACAATTATTTATGATAGTTTTACTATTATTACAAGAAATATAACTATCTTTGTTAAAAGTTAATCTAGTGGATTGATTTTTAAGTATAAATCATTGATCATTATATTTAATATAAACAATTAAAGTCAAGATAATATGAAAACCTTAACAAAACAGATGCAAGAAGCAATTACTCCTTCAATGGCTTTGGATTTATTAAAGGAAGGAAATAAAAGATTCGTAAACAATTTAAAAGTTAATCGAAATCTTTTGCAACAGGCCAATGAAACATCTGATGGACAGCACCCATTTGCTGTAATACTAAGCTGTATTGATAGCAGAACTTCTGCTGAATTAATTTTTGATCAAGGTTTAGGCGATATTTTTAGTGTGAGAATTGCCGGCAATATTTTAAACGAAGATATTTTAGGAAGTATGGAGTTTGGTTGCAAAGTAGCAGGTTCAAAAATAATTGTTGTCTTAGGACACACAAAATGT
>CAZRUA010000168.1:0-3801 GCA_964603125.1 uncultured Flavobacteriaceae bacterium
TGCGTTCAAACATTTGTTGGGAATAATGATGCTGAGCAAAGCATTGATGTATCAAGATTAAGCAATGGAGTTTATTTGTTGAAAGTGAATGGAAATGGTAATATAAGAGTTGTTAAGGAGTAACATGTCTTAGTGCTGTATGCAATTGTTTTTTTAGTATTTTAGTGTCTTAAAGCGATATATGACATTAACAAAACCTAACAAAAATGAAACGTATAATTAGTTGCACCGACGGAACTTGGAATAAACCTGGCATTACTGACAGAGGACAGAGAGTGAGAAGTAATGTGGAAATTATTTACAATTGTATTTCGAATATTGATGATAAGGGAATACCACAAATTAAGTTTTATGATGCAGGGGTAGGTAGTAGCAGTTTTGATAAGGAAGATCAAATACTTGGAGGTGTTTCGGGTAAAGGAATTGACAAAAATATAAAGGATGCCTACAAATTTATTTTATTAAATTACGAAATAGGTGATGAGATATATTTGTTTGGTTTTAGTCGCGGAGCATACACAGCCCGAAGTTTAGCAGGTTTTATAAGAAATTGTGGTATTATTAAGCCACAGTTTATTCATTTGGTGGATGAAGCTTACGAGTTGTATCGCGATAGAAATGAATACACCAATCCGGATTCGGATTTAATGGTTGGTTTTAAAAAACAATATTGTTTTGAACTAGTTACTCCAATTAAATTTATTGGTGTTTGGGATACTGTTGGTAGCTTAGGAATTCCAATTCCAAGCCGACGTAAGAGTAATGCTTTAAGATACAAGTTCCATGATGTTAAAATTAGCAGTACAATAGAAAACGCATTTCATGCTTTAGCTATTGATGAGCGAAGAAAATTATTTGAGCCTACTTTATGGGAGTTAAGCGAAACTGTAAAGAAGAATAAGAATCACAAACAAGTAATGGAACAAAGATGGTTTAGTGGCGTACATTGCAATATTGGCGGAGGATACATAGATACTGGTTTAAGTGATTTAGCCTTTGATTGGATAAAAAATAAAGCAGAAAGTGTTGGTTTACATTTTAGTTTGGATAATTTGCAAAAAATAAATCCTGTTCAAAATGTAAAGCCTAATGCTTTGGGTGAACTGCGTAACTCAAGAACTTTAATGTATTTTTTATGGAAACCATTTTGGAGAAAAGTGCTGCAAGCTGATTTTAGTAATGAAGTTATTGATGAAAATGTTTTGAAAAGAGTAAAAGGCGACAAAAGTTATACTCCTGAAAATTTAAAGGGGCTTGTGTAATGTTTTAGAGTAGTTTGTTAAAATATCCAAACGACCAATAACACAACCAATGAAACTTCGGCTGCGATAATTGTTACATAAGCAGCCCCTAGTAAGGTGCTTTCTGTAATTCGCCTTCTTTTTTGCTTTAGAATTTCTTTTTTACCCTTAGTGTTTGTTTTGGTATTCTTTACAGATTTATGAATTGAGTTGCAGTATTTATTATATCTAATATCTTTCAGTAATGCTTTTTTATTGCTAGGATTAGAGTCGACATATTTAATTAGAATTTCGGGCTTTACTTGCGAAAGTTTATATAAAAAATAGTGCGCGTAATTATAGCCATAATCAGCTTTAGATAATAAACTTAGAATTGTGGCGCTATCTGTTTGGGCTATAGAGTCAGCAGTTTTGTAGTAAAAATCAACCATCGTGTCGCGTGTTGAATGAATCAAGGCTAACTCGGCTTGATAGATGCTATCAAATTTTAGTTTGTAAGTACTTAGGTTTGACTCTGAATTTAAAGAGTATAATGAAGTGTATATTTTTGGTCTATCTTTGTTTTTTGGACATGCCAGGCTATCGAGCAATTTGCGAATAAATTGAATTTTATCTGCAGAATAAGTTGACTTTCTTAAATAGGGTCTGTAATCCTTTTCGGTGCGTTTTAATCTTACTTTTGAAATTGTTTTCTCACTTGTTATGACATTTTTAGAAATCAGGTAAAGAAAATCAAATTTAAACACTATTAGATTTTCCTTACCAATAAATAAAGTATCGCTCTTTCTTTTATTTCGTAATAAAACTTCATCGCACATTAGTTGCTGATTATAACTATGCTCTATTGATTTATTAAGAAAAATCTCAACACGTGCCGTATCTTGTTTAACTTCTGCATAGTATTGGTAATTTTTACAGTTTTTTTCATAAAGCTGAGAAAAACTTGTATTAGAGAAAAGTATTAAAGCTATTATAGAAATTAAGCAAAATCGCATTATTGGGTAACGATGAAAATTTTGAAATATTTTATTCAATTAAGAAATCAAAATAGTGGATATCAATTATCAATAAGTAAAAAATCCGACCTAGTAGTCGGATTTTATGTGGACTTCACAGACAAAATCTCGAACCAGTTACTAAAAGACATAGAGATACTATCGAGTTTAAAACGATACATTTCAAGCCATTAGAGGGGTTAGACATTTTGTACATCAAATCCATAAGCAAATATCGCAAATTCTGCCGAATGGGAAACGGTTGGCAATAAAATCCTTACTTTTAACCAATGGCTACTTCAAATCCAACAGAATTAGAGTTTGCTACTATCTTTAAAGATAAAAATGGTATTATCATTATTACAATGAAGGATTGTGGCACGCTTGACCAATATGATGTGATTAACATCAATCTTGCGATTCGGCATAAAACGAATGGAAAACCTGCATTAAAATTAGTGGATGCAAGGGCTAACTGGAGTATGAATAAAAAAGCAAAGGAAAGGGCGCCGATTGAAAATTCTGCTTCGGTAACAAAGGCAAGGGCTATTGTAGTTTCTAATTCAATGAAAGCGACTTTGATTAAATTTATTCAGAGTTTCAATAAGTACGATTACCCCCAACAAATTTTCTCTGATTGGAATGAGGCTTACAACTGGTTACTCGCCTTAAAATAATTAAGCATTTAATCGCAACAACTTCCTTTTCCGCCTTCCTGAATAGGAGGACACGGCACAGAACCATAGGAGCAATAAACACAGCAGTCCCCTTGTTTGGGTTTTAATACTTTTTTGCAGTTTTCACATTCATAGAAGAATTGACACGCATCCGTTGGCATTGTTTCTTCTTTTTTATGCCCACAATCAGGGCAAGTGATTGTTGATTT
The DNA here is from genome assembly GCA_964603125.1 of uncultured Flavobacteriaceae bacterium. GTDB lineage: Bacteria > Bacteroidota > Bacteroidia > B-17B0 > Aurantibacillaceae > CAZRUA01. Next base: position 3,123 of record CAZRUA010000168.1, read on the forward strand.
TAGGATTACACTTTTGTTTTTCATAAGGTTAAATATTTTTGTTTCGTAATAATTCATTAGACTGGTTATCATTAAACCAATCATCCCGATATACATAGTATTGTTGCTATCTTCATCAAAGAAGTAATTATAGAATATCAATGCTCCGCTTAATATTCCAACAATTAAAGCAATAATCTTTTTGTGGTACAAATAGGAAAAAATTGCCCCGATAATAGATAGAATTACCAATGATAAAAACACATACATTGTTATTCCTCCGAATAATTCAAATGAGCCAAATCCTAACGCTGATAAAGCGATTCCGAATAATGGAAAGCAACACGGAGAAGTTAAAGCAGTCAATATAATGCCTATAACGCCTATTCGTTCTATTATTGATGTTTTATTTGTCATACTGTTTCTTTAGCTGTATTTACATATTTGAAAAACGGTCGTAAAATTTTCAAATGCTCTGATTTTAGAGAGTAGTAAATCGTTTGCCCTACTTTACGAGCTTCAATAATATTTCCATCTTTAAGTTTACGAAGATGCTGTGAAACAGCAGGTATAGTCATTCCAAGAATATCACTCATATCGCAAGGACAAAGTTCTTTTTCTTCTCCCATCAAATAAAGAATTTTTAACCTTACATCATTTCCTGCAAGAGCAAGAACATTTGATAACTGAAGTAATGATT
>CAZRUA010000169.1:0-3634 GCA_964603125.1 uncultured Flavobacteriaceae bacterium
ACTCATCCAAAAATGAGTTTTTGATAACTTTAAATTAGATTAACAAAAAAATATCTCAAATTACTTGCATATGAAGTAAACGCTAAGTAATTTTATCAGGTTATAAATAAATAAAAATCCAAAACAATATGGATAGGTTAAAAGAGAAATTCAAAGAGAAAGCAACACCGGTTGCTGCTGAAATTAAGGATATCATTAAAAATCATGGTGATTTAAAATTAGGCGAATATACTGTTGCCCAGGTATATCAAGGTATGAAAGGTATGATAGGTATGGTTACCGAAACTTCTAAATTAGATCCGGAAGAAGGGATTCGTTTTAGAGGATATACTATTCCTGAATTACGCAAAGCTTTACCTAAAGCGCCAGGCGGAACAGAACCACTTCCTGAAGGAATATTTTATTTAATGTTAGTGGGTGAATTACCTACGCAAGACGATGTTACATTTATAACGAATGAATGGGCTAAGCGCAGCGTAGTTCCTAAACACGTTTTTGATGTTTTGGATAAATTACCTGTAGAAGCGCATCCTATGACACAGTTTGTTACTGCTGTTATGGCAATGCAAACTGAGAGTGTTTTTGCCAAAGCTTATGCTAAGGGTATTAGTAAAAAGGATTATTGGGATTATGTTTATGAAGATTCGATGAATTTGATTGCACGTTTACCTCGTGTAGCTGCATATATTTATCGTCGTAAATACAAAAATGGTGTTCATATTGAACCAAATCATAAATTGGATTGGGCTGCAAACTTTGCACATATGTTAGGATTCGAAGAGTTTGATATGAAGCGTTTAATGCGTTTATATTTAACTATTCACGTTGACCATGAGGGAGGTAATGTTTCTGCTCATACTACTCACTTAGTAGGTTCAGCTTTAAGCGATCCTTACTTAGCTTTCGCTGCTGGTATGAATGGTTTAGCTGGTCCTTTGCATGGATTAGCAAATCAAGAAGTTTTAATGTGGATTATGGAATTGAAAGAATCTTTAGGTGGAGGTTTACCAACTAAAGAGCAAATTGCTGAATACATTAAAAAGACTTTAGCTGACGGACAAGTTGTTCCAGGTTATGGACACGCTGTGTTACGTAAAACAGATCCACGTTTTGCTGCACAACAAGATTTTTATCGTACATATATTAAGCATGATGATATTTGTGAAATCGTACAAATGATTTACGAAGTAGCGCCACCAATTTTAGAGTCAACTGGTAAAATTAAAAATCCTTGGCCAAACGTTGATGCGCATTCGGGAGCATTGTTAGTTCACTACGGAATGCATGAGTATGATTTTTACACTGTATTATTTGGTGTTTCTCGTGCTTTGGGTGTATTAGCAAGTTTGATTTGGGACAGAGCAACTGGTTCTCCAATTGAGCGTCCGGGTTCAGTAACAACTGAAAATATTAAAAAGAAAATTGCTGATGCAATGGCTGCTAAAGCTTAATAACTATTTAAATCAAAAAAAGCCTCAACATTTGTTGAGGCTTTTTTTATGCTACCCATATTAATATTTGGTTTAAGCTAGAGAGTACGCTTAAGTTTTGATAACGATGTGTTGTTTCGTTTTTTAAAGAATAAATTAAATTCGTTTCTGAAATTTTGAGCTTGGGATTTTCGCACAAAGCATTATATTTTTTCAATAAGGCGCTAAGTTCAATAAGTTTCTTGCCATGTACATTGTTCATTTCAAACGAATCGCCTAAAATATTTTCTCTTAACACAATCCCTTCTTCCATGAAGTTAGAAGGGATTGTGTTTGAACCAATTTCATTTGAAACAATTATGGTTTTAAGGTCAGTAGCTAATTTGGTTATTTGTTTTGCTACATCTTCAAGATCACCTTGTTTGGTGGTAGTGTCTTTTTTTATATCTTGAAATCGACTTACCAATTTATCTTCTTCAAGATAATTTTGTGTTTTTACTACTTCAACATTGTAACTTGCTCTAACATTTGTTTGCAAAAACAATACGCCACTTAGTACAATTAGTATTAAAGTAACCGCAACGGTATTTGTTTTTTGCTCAGGTTTTTTTATCCCATTAAAAAAGTAAAGTGGAATAAAAATAAACGTTAGTGAAATTAGCATAGCAAATAAAAGTGGCGCTGCTCCTGGCCAGTGAAACACCTTAAATGTGGCGTGTAACATGAATAAAATTCCAGTTAACGTGCCTACGGCCAAAACAATTTTATCGGAATTGCTTGCTGCTTCTTTAGATTTGAAGAGGAAGAATAGAGGAAGGAAAATAACACTGAAGGCGCAAGCCAAAAGTAGTAAAAAACCAGCCCCAGGCCAGTGCATAATTTTAAAGAATGAACCGAATGTAAATAATACTGCAGTAATTATACCGCTTGTTATCATTGTCTTTTTCATAGCGTAATAATTTTTAAAGGTTAGTAAATTGATGGTCTCATCTTCTATCTCTTTCAGTTCTTTTTTGTAAAACTGTTTTATGGTTTTTTGATAGAAGCTCTCAAAGTCGCCATCATCTTTGAGATCATGCTCAATGATACAACAAACGTGATCCAGGAGGTTTAACTGCAGGTCCTCCATCTCAACGCCACGTGCACGAATGTCGTTGAAAATGTAATCTATTTGTTGTTCATTTAAGCAATACATTAAATGCTCGCTGTTTTTATGTCAAACAAAAATTTCATTGTAGTGATGAAGTCGTTTAATTCATCAATTTTTTCTTTGGCTTTATCCTTTCCACTTTTACTTAAAGTGTAGTACTTTCTCACGCGCTTACCAATATATTCTGTTTCGGTAGTTAAAATTCCATCTGCTTCTAAAGCATGTAAAGTTGGATACAAAGCACCTTCGCTTATTTGAATTTTATCGTTGGTTAATTCCTTCACTTTTTGAGTGATTTCATAGCCGTACATTTTTTTATTGTCTTGCAATAATTTCAAAACAATTGGCTTTAAAGTGCCTTTTATTAACTCTGAAGAATAGATCATTTTTACTAGTATAAACGTTTACTTAAGACAAAGATACATCAAAGATGAATACATTGTATTCTTAGGTATTTAAAATTTGTTTAAATAATTGATTATCAGTTTAATAAAATTTTTAATTTTTCAAGATTAGAGTAGAAAAATAACGAATTCGAGACAAATACAAATTAAAAAGCTTGGAAAAACGCTAAATTTTGATTGGATAATTTTTACAGCAATAATAATTTCAATTATCGATATTATAGTTGATAAAGCGATATACCAATATGGAAACCAAATTAAGAACATTACTCCCCCTTTGAGTTGGGCATATCCTTTAGTAAGCATTAAATATATTTGTAATAAATTAAATAGAAGGATTAAAACACCAACAATATTCTTGACTGATAACCATTTCTTTTTAAACTCGAAAAACCTTTCTACATCAGTTTTCTTAAACAATCTCAGAGGCTTTTTATCTTCCATAATTGTTTAGATTAATTGCGGAGCGTATTGTTTTAACAAGTTATCTAATTGCTCTACATCATTTGGTATTTTCTTTTTCGGAATAGTAATGGCTGAAACAGCTGATGTATAAAGAAAGAAGTAGTCATCATTTTCTTTTATTTTTTTAATAGCTCTCCATGTCATCTTTACCTCGTAATCAGGGGTGTATCTTCTAATGCCTGTTT
>CAZRUA010000170.1:0-3281 GCA_964603125.1 uncultured Flavobacteriaceae bacterium
AGTTCCCGATAGAAAATTTGAGAACAATTGCTGGTATAAAAGTTTACTTGTTACTTTATCTTTTAATTGATTTAGGCTGTCTTGAGCATAGGCTAATTGTTTTTTTCTTTGTTCTAGCTTATTCAGCATATTCACCTTGTATTTTTCAGCGTCAAAGCTCAAACGAAAATAATTATTCATACCGTTAACGCCTTTTGCTGTAGAAAAGAAATATTGGGCATTAACAGGCAAACTGAAAAGATTTAAGCCAATTATTCCCTCGGTTTGAAATATAGAATTAATCGGATTGTTGGTAATAACGTAGGGCACCAAACCATATTGATATCCAGCAGATACTGAGCCTTTATATAAATATGTTTTTAAGGTTGGTGTCATTTTTTTTGTGCTATCCTTATTAGTATTTTTAAAGTTATTTTGTGAACACAATTTGAACCCCAAAAGCATAAATATGGCTATATGTATTATTCTTTTTAACAGTTTGTAAATCTTAGATTAGTGTTATGTTTATTTTAAAGTGATTCTTTGATGTTATTGCAAATTTGTTTACAGCATATTTAGTAATGTCTGTACTAAACATTGTTTTGTTAATATTTTTCTCAGATAAGTCCATTTTTAATTACTGAAACGCTTTTTGTTTGGCAATAATAAAACATTGTAACGTTAAACGCAAACAAAAATTACGCAGTTCATTGAAAAATAATTTTAAGGTAACATGCTTTATACCTTTGAAAGCCCCTTAATATGGCTAAAAGGCTTTATTTTACTGGGAAACTATAAGAAATGGGGTCAGTAAATTAACGAAGAAATGTTATTAAGACTTTTTTAACACGTTATTCACAAAACATAACAGTTTAATAAACGAGTTGTTTTAGTTAACGAACGAGTAATAAAAAAATCCAAATTATACTATCAAATAAAATTTTGATGTGTAATTTGGATTTAAAAATGTTGTTTAATACAACTTTTAATTAAACTTCTAGTTTATGCCCATATTTTTCTTGCATTTTAATGCGATGTTCAGCTTTATCTTTTCGTTTTGGTAAACATACAGGGCACCAAGCAAAATAGTTTTTAACCATTGTTAAGCTGGCAAACCATCTGTGACCTTTTTTGCATTCCCACTCAATATGGTCGGCCATTCTTAAATACTCTGTTGAAATTAATTTACCACCGTGTAATTTCGCAACCTTATTGATTTCTTTTATCGTATAGCGTCTATCAGCCGCTTTTTTCTCATAACCACAAGTTGGGCACCATTCTCCGCGGTTAATACGACCCACTGGAGCAAGCCACAAATGTCCCTTATCACATTGCCACAGCATATCTGTTAAGGCATCTTTATAAGTTTTGCTGAGACATTTTCCACCTCGGGCTATACCTACTTGTTTAACTTGCTCTAGTGTAAATTTCTTGTTACCAGCGCAATCTGGGCACCATGATTTTTCGTTTAAAATACTATGTGCGTTAGCCGACCACTTGTGTCCTTTAGCGCATTGCCAATTTAATTTTATTTGGCGATTTTGGTAACTATCGGATAAAAGCTTACCTCCTTTAGAAATGGCATGTTTTTTTAGGTGAGCTAAACTAGTATTCACTCTTTCCTCTTCAACACATCTGCGGCACCAATAGCCAGCTTTAACAACCATTGGGGTTGCTTCAAAAGTGTGACCTTTTTTACATTGCCATTTATGCAGGTGCATAAAATCAGTATACTCTTTACTTAAACACTTGCCACCTTTAATTTTGGCAAGTTGCTGAATGTACTCTAAATTATAACGTTTCATTTTCGGGGACTTTAATTTGTTTTGGCTTGGTTACTAATATGTTATAAAAATAACTAAAAATTGTTACACAAATTTAACTTGTTTTTAAATTGTTAACAACCTTATTAGGTGAAACAGCCTTTTTATTCGATTGTGTGTTATTTTATTCAGTTAGAGTTAAATGTCATAATTTTTAACAAGTAAGATTTTAAAAGTAAATTCAACAATTCGTTCAAAATGCTTACTTTTGGGGCAAATGAATAAAATCAAACGTAACATTCCAAACGCCATTACTTGTGGTAATTTATTATGTGGTTGTTTGGCTTTGATTTTAATTTTTAAAGGTGATTTAATTTGCGCCTCTTTTTTGGTTGGAGCAGCTTTAGTTTTAGATTTTTTTGATGGTTTTACAGCTCGTTTACTCGGTGTAAGTTCCCCAATTGGTAAGGATTTGGATAGTTTGGCCGACATGGTAACCTTTGGTGTTGTGCCAGGGATGATGATGTTTAAACTTATATCTAGAGTTAATACTCATAAGTTTATAGATAATTTTTCTATTGAAACAATTAATTGGGATGGTTATAATAGCTTGGAATGGATAAAATATTTAGCCCTTATCATCCCAATATTCTCCGCTATTCGCCTAGCAAAGTTTAATAATGATACGCGCCAAAGCGATTCGTTTATTGGTGTGCCAACTCCTGCTAATGCAATGGTTGTTTGTAGTATTCCCCTTATATTTTGGAGTTCAAACGAGCATTATTTTTCTGGACATAAAAACATGTTGCCAAGCTCATGGTTTGCTGCAGGAACTTTAAATAATAAAATAGCTGTTTCTCTTACAAGTGTTTTAGAATCACCTTATGTTTTGGTAGCTATAGCCATTGTATTTTCATTTCTTTTGGTAGCCGAATTACCCTTGTTTGCTCTAAAATTCAAACATTTTAAATGGAAGGGAAACGAAATTCGTTTTAGTTTTCTTTTAGTTTCTCTGTTATTGTTGGTTATATTAAAGTATGTTTCTATCCCATTAATCATCGTTTTTTACATTCTAATTTCAATAATTAACAATTTACTCACAAGGGGCAAAAATACTATGGAAATTAAAGATAAATAGTATCTTTACGCCTTTCTAAAAAACACTTAAAATGAAGTTTAAAGCAGAAATAGATGTTATGCCACTAAAACAGTTACTTGATCCGCAAGGGAAAGCTGTTACGGGTAGTATGAAAAATTTGGGTTTACCCGAAATTGAAAACGTGCGTATTGGTAAGCACATTAGTCTTGAAATTGAAGCTGCATCAAAGGATGCTGCATCAGCTAAAGTTGATGAGGCTTGCAAGAAATTATTATGTAATCAAATTATGGAAGGTTACGAATTTCAATTAACAGAAATAAAATAAATAATCATATAAAACAAAATAAAACAAAATGGGATATCTTTTCACATCAGAATCAGTATCAGAAGGCCATCCAGATAAAGTGGCAGATCAAATTTCAGACGCATTAATTGATAAT
>CAZRUA010000171.1:0-3192 GCA_964603125.1 uncultured Flavobacteriaceae bacterium
TTATCGTAATTGCACAATGGCAAATTATTGGAATGCGGAATCACGTGCAACTGAGTCGATTTACATGAATAATTTAAATGGAACGCAAACAATACCATTTGATAGCTTGTATTTTGTGAATTGTATTATTGATGGAGCTAACGCCGAGGAATTTAAAATAGATACTGCATCTACCTCAATAGCTACAAGCACAAGTGGTTATATGGCTTTTCAAAATTGCATGTTTAAAACAGGAGTAAATACAAATGCCGGAAGGTTTGTAGGATGCCTAAAAAATCAACCTACTAGTTTTGTAAATACAACTTTATATGATTTTAAATTAAACTCTAACTCAGCAGCTATAAATACAGGAGTTTCTGGTTATCCTGGTTTTGTTCCTTTTGATATTGAGAATTATTCTCGTACAAACGATGTTGCTCCTGATATTGGAGCTTATGAGTGGCATTAGGAAATTAATTGATAGAAAACTTACTTCTTTTCTGTTAAAAAAATAGTTCAGACTATTCAATGGTTTTCAGATAAATTAGTAAAGCGGTTATAATTCCAAATAAAATAATTTGACCAAATGCTTCCAGCTCATAACCAAATATCTTAATAGTTCTATTTCTTAAACCAATAATCAATATTAAAGGTATAAGCGCAAAGCTGATTAGAAAATTTTGCTTACAAATAATCTTATTACAATTATTGTAGCAATCTAAATCTAGATACTCGGTATCACCCTTTACTAATGAGAAGATTTGTATTGAATTTGCATAATTAATTTGCTGATAATCCTTTTCTAGTACTCTCATATAAACAGTATCTCCTGCCCATAAATCGCCTTGTATTTTATATAGATTAGTGCATCCAAACCCGGCTAAGCCTGATTTAAAATTATTGGAATATTGGTTTGAAAATAAAGTGAAATTGGGTTTATTCCTTTTACTTTTATTATGCTGAAAAATTGGAGCTTTTGATAAAACAGTAGGGCCAATTGCAACCAAATCTGAATTTTTTATTTTGTACAGTTCATTAACGTATTGATGAGAATAATAAAGCCCAAATGAAAAAAGTAACAGCGAAATTGCAACGGATAGAAAAATATTATTCTTAAATATTTGCGGCATTAAACTTATTATTCTACAAATACCTAAATTGCAAATATGCCCAAACAAAAGGAGCGATCATTATAAGTGAATCAAAACGATCTAAAATACCTCCATGCCCTGGCATAATGTTTCCACTGTCTTTTACACCAACGCTGCGTTTTAGCATGGATTCAACTAAATCTCCCATTGTGCCAATAACTCCTACAATCAAGGCTATTACAAGTAAATCTTCCATAGGTACTGATTTAAAAACAAAGCCCAAACCAAAAGCTAAAGCAATTGTTAAAATAATTCCACCAATTGTTCCTTCCCATGTTTTTCCAGGAGAAATACGTTCGTACATTTTGTTTTTGCCTATCAAACTACCTACTAAATATGCAAAGGTATCATTACTCCAAATTAAGAAGATAATGCATAAAATTAGGCTGCTATTATAATTAACTGGAGCTTGGTATGAAATGAATTTATTAAAATTTGTTCCGCTAAGTTGAATAAACAATGAAAAAGCCAATGGAACGTACAATACACCTAATAACGTAGCCCCGATATTAATAAATGGGTTTTCTTTGTTTCTAAACAATTCATCCAACATTACTACAAAAAATAGAGGAAACAAAATAACGTACTTGTACTTATCTACATGTCCACTAAAAGTTAGTTTGTAACCGTCATAAAAGGGTAGGTTGTGGGTTACACCAATTAATAAGATAAATGCACCAATTGCTAAACCAAGTAATCTGTTGGGTTGAGTATTTTTTAGTTCAATTAATTTATAAAATTCCCAAAGCCCCCATAAACCAACAAAGGCAAAAAATGCAGCAAATGAATAAAAACTAAAATAAACACTTGAAAGCAGCACTACAACAAAAACAGCCGCCGAAGCGCTTCTTACTCCAAGTGTTTTTAAATTTAGTGCCATGTTGAATATGTATCGGTTTAAACGAATTGCGAGGAACAAAACAATCTTTATCTAAAAAGATTGCTTCATTCCTCGCAACAATAATTTTTATAGTGGAGTAATAGGAGGTACGTTGTTATTGTTTTCTGGATTTACTTCTGATTCCTTTTTTGATTCTTCTTCCTCACGTTTTTTCTCTTCGTTTTTCTCATCTTCCATTATATCCTTCTCAAAAGGGCGTTTTCCGAAAATAAGTTCTAAGTCATCTCTGAAAATTACTTCTTTCTCTAATAATTTATCCGCTAAAGCAGCAAGCTTAGCTTTGTTATTCATTAATAACTCTTTTGTTCTTAAATAAGCAATATCAATCATTTTCTTAACCTCTTCGTCAATTGCCATTGCAGTTGATTCGCTGTAAGGTTTACTGAAAGAATATTCGCTTTGACCAGTAGAATCGTAATAACTAACATGTCCAATACGATCGTTTAATCCGTAATAAACTATACTTGCATAAGCTTGTTTGGTTATTTTCTCTAAGTCACTTAAAGCACCTGTACTCACTTTTCCAAACACAATTTCTTCAGCAGCACGTCCGCCTAAAGTAGCGCACATTTCATCAAAAATTTGATCTGGAGTTGTAATTTGACGTTCTTCAGGTAAATACCAAGCTGCACCTAAACTTCTTCCACGAGGAACAATAGTAACCTTAACCAATGGCGAAGCATGTTCTAATAACCATGATACAGTTGCGTGTCCAGCTTCATGGTATGCAATTACCTTTTTCTCGTGTGGAGTTATAATTTTATTTTTCTTTTCTAAACCACCAATAATACGATCAACCGCATCTAAGAAATCTTGCTTAGTAATTACTTTTTTATTTGCACGAGCAGCAATTAAGGCAGCTTCATTACAAATATTAGCAATATCAGCACCACTAAATCCTGGAGTTTGTTTCGCTAAAAATTCAACATCAATTGTATTGTCTAATTTTAAAGGACGTAAGTGAACATTAAATATTTGTTTACGTTCAACAACATCAGGCATATCAACATAAATTTGTCTGTCAAAACGACCTGGACGTAATAACGCTGCATCTAATACATCTGCACGGTTGGTAGCAGCTAAAATAATTACACCGCTATTTGTTCCAAAACCATCCATTTCAGTTAATAACTGGTTTAAAGTTTGCTCACGCTCATCGTT
>CAZRUA010000172.1:0-2955 GCA_964603125.1 uncultured Flavobacteriaceae bacterium
CGCCTTGCTTTACTAAAAGTTTGTCGCTATCGCTCATTAAAGCTCCTTTCAAAAAGCTAATAATACAATTATCTTTAAAAGCGCCAATTAAAATTACGTTCGTTTTTTGGTACATGTAGCAGGGAGTACCCCATTTTAACTCTTCATGTAAACCGCAATCAAGAACAATAGTTCTTAATTTTTCCATTTCATCGCGCCACTTAGTAGCATTGCTTAAAAATTCATCAACTTTTGGATTCATAGAATTTATGATAGGTTGATAAATTTAAGTATTTCTTGTTAAAGTGCAATAAGTGTTATTGCTTTTAAATTATGGAACAGCTTAATTTAAATTTCTGTATTCAATTGGTGTTGAGCCTGTTTTTTGCTTGAAGAGTTTACTAAAGTATTGTGGGTACTCAAATCCAAGGGAATAAGCAATTTCGCTTACAGAATGGTTGGTATTTAGTAAAGTATTTTTGGCTTGCTCAATTAAATGATAATGAATATGATCTTGAGCATTCATACCGGTTTCCTTTTTTAGTAAGTCGCTTAAGTAATTAGGAGATAAATGAACTTGATCGGCCAGATGTTTTACTGTTGGTAAACCTTTTTCTTTTATGTTAGTTGATTTAAAGTAGTCTTTTAACCACTTTTCTATTTTTATGACACAATCTTTATTTGAGTTTTTGCGTGTTATAAATTGTCGTCCATAATATCTTGAGCAGTAATTCAATAAAAGCTCAATATTGGAAACAATAAGTTTTTGGCTATGGTCATCAATATTTTCTTGAAGTTCAGTTTCAATTTTTAAAATGCAGTCGTGTAGATTTTGTTTTTCTTTATCGGATAAATGAAGTGCTTCGGAAACCTCATACGAAAAGAAAGTATAATCGTCCATTTTAGCACCTAATGTTGTTCCACGAATTAAATCGGGATGAAAAAATAAGCCCCATCCCACCATATCATCTTTCTTTTCAATTTCATTGTCCATTGTAATGACTTGTTTTGGAGCTATACAAATTAAATTACCATCTTGAAAATCGTAGGTTTGGCGGCCATAGCGCATTGTGTTAGCACAATAGTTTTTAAACATGATGGAGTAAAACTCACTACTTAATCTAATTCCTTCGGGTATATGTTCATCAACCTTGCTGAAATCAATTACAGCAACAAGCGGATGAAATGGTTTCCATTGAGGAATAAGTTTAGCTATATCTGAAATATGATGTAATTCGATTATTGGTGTCATGCTAGCTCTATTGTGCTAAATTATTTAATTATACTTGACTCATTACTATTTTATCAAACATTTTATCGCCCAAATAAATACGTAACCATACCATTGGTTTTGCCCATTTACCAACGCGATATCTTGTTTTTGGCTTATTGGCATTAATTATTTTTGTTATAGTATTAGCAATTACGCTTGGTTTTGAACTACCACCTGTTTCGTACATTTTTTTTGTTGCAGCTACTAATTTACCAGTTATACCTGAATAAGCTGTTTTACTTGAGAATTTTGAAATATTATCAAGCATTACATCTCCAAATTCAGTTTCAATAATTCCTGGTTCTAAAATTACAACATTGATTTTAAACTGAGCTAATTCTAAACGTAAGCAATCGCTAAAGCCTTCGAGTGCGTGTTTTGTAGCATGATACCAAGCTCCCATGGGTGTGTACATTTTGCCACCCATTGATGATGTGTTGATGATTGTACCTGAATTTGATTTTCGCATAAATGGTACAACTTTTTGTGTAATGGCAGCTAAACCAAATAAATTTACTTCAAACTGTTTTCGAGCTTCTTCAACTGGAACATCCTCAACCGAGCCATAAAGACCATAACCTGCATTGTTCCATAAAACATCTATTTTCCCTTCTTTTTGTATAATGGTATCTACTACATTTTGAATTTCACTTTCGTTAGTTACATCCATTTTTAATGGAATTCCGCCTAAAGCTTTTAAATCTTGCATTTGTTCAATACGACGAGCTACAGTGTAAACTATATGCCCTTGTTGTATAAGTGATTTTGCTGTTTCTTTTCCCATTCCTGAGCTTGCGCCTGTTATTAAGATAACTTTTTTCATTTTTATTGGTTTTAAATTATGAGGCAAATTTCGGCAGAATAGCAGAGACAGGGTTAATACAAATTCTCGATACTTGTATACTTTTTACAGATTGTTTTAAAATCAGGGATTATAGCGTTCAGTTACGAGTTTTGAGCTAAAAACTCCAAAAACGATAATTACCTACTTTTAGGTATTGTTTAGAACGATTCTTAATAAGAACTTTGTGCCAGTTAAATCAATCATTTTAAACATATATATTATGGCAAAATCAGCCCTTATTTTTTCACTACTAGGTTTAAGTACCTTTTCAATACTGCATGCTCAACAAATAGACACCATTAAATCGCAACACGTAAGCGAGGTAATTGTAACAGAATTTAAAAAGCCCATAGGAATTCAGCATATGGACGATGTAAAAGATAACGTTATTTATGCTGGTAAAAAATCGGAAGTAATTGATTTAAGTAAAACAAGCGCCGATTTAAGCACCAATAATACTCGTCAGGTTTTTGCTAAAGTGCCGGGAATGAGTGTTTGGGAAAATGATGGCTCAGGTATTCAGGCGGGTGTTGCAACACGTGGTTTAAGTCCAAATCGTTCGTGGGAGTTCAATGTTCGCCAAAATGGTTACGATATTAGTTCCGAAGCATTTGGTTACCCGGAGGCTTATTACACCCCACCAATGGAAGCACTTGAACGTATTGAGGTTGTTAGAGGTGCAGCATCTTTACAATATGGCCCTCAGTTTGGCGGTTTGCTGAATTATAAAATGAAAAAAGCTGACCCTAATAAAATAATTGCATTTGAAACCCAACAAACGGTTGGTTCATATGGTTTGTTTAACACTTACAATGGAGTGGGAGGAACAATTAAAAAGTTTTCGTACTACGCATTTTTG
>CAZRUA010000173.1:0-2451 GCA_964603125.1 uncultured Flavobacteriaceae bacterium
ATGTGTTTAGTGGTGAAAACTGTAAACTTTTGTTAGTTGGAGACACTGCTCAGTTGCCTCCAGTAGGATCGGCGGAGAGCCCAGCTTTGAATAGAAATTACATTAAATCAAAATTTATGATTGATGTAATTGAATGTGAGTTAAGGAATGTAGTTCGTCAAAGCGAAATGAGTGGAATTTTATACAATGCCACAGCTATGCGGGTTCATTTAGCTTCCCAAGAAAAAGGTTACCCAAAAATAGAAACAAGCAAAGACGTGAAAATTGTTTTGGGTGACGAATTGGAGGATGTTTTAAATTCAGCTTACAGCAAATACGGCAAGGAAAACTGCTTAGTGGTTTGCCGAAGTAATAAACGTGCTAACTTGTTTAATCAGCAAATACGTATGCGAATTCTTTGGCAAGAAAATGCGATAAGTTCGGGCGATATGGTGATGGTGGTTAAAAACAATTATTTTTGGTTAAAGGATAACGAAATAACTGATTTTATTGCCAATGGTGATAATATAGAATTGCGGAAGATTGTTAGTGTAAAGGAAATGTATGGGTTTACTTTTGCTGATATTTTGTATGTATTACCCGATTATCCTGATTTACCCGAGCAGCAAGGCATGGTATTGCTGGATACTTTAACATCTGAATCTCCAGCGCTAACAGCAGAGCAACAACAAACTTTATTACAAAATATTGCAGCAGATTACGAAGAACAAGCCTCAACAAAGCCAAAGTTGTTTGCTATGTTAAAGCAAAACCCACATTTTAATGCCTTGCAAATTAAGTTTTCGTATGCGGTTACATGTCATAAAGCCCAGGGTGGACAATGGCCTTGTGTTTTTATCGACCAAGGTTATTTAACGGATGAAATGATAAACGTGGAGTTTACAAGATGGCTCTATACAGCTTTTACACGTGCCACCGAACAGGTTTATCTCATTAATTTTAGTGAGAAGTTTTTTAACTAAAAGGCACAAAAAAAGGGTAAGCTACTTTCATCGCACCGCTCAACCATCTACCCTTGCTTCGTTCCCAACCTGGGGGATTCAACAGGAGCTGGTCGTGAGAGACTTACCCGCGGCAAAATTAACATAAATTTTAAATTAAAATACAATTTTCTTTTATTTTATTTCGTTCTGCAAGCTAATCAAGTCCTTTGGTACTAAATAATTTCTTATTTTTAAGCCTTATATTAATTATGGATATTTCAGTTGTTATACCTCTTTTAAACGAAGATGAATCTTTACCCGAATTGCACGATTGGATTGCAAAGGTGATGAGTGAAAATAAATTCTCTTATGAGATTTTGTTTATTGACGATGGTAGTAAAGATAAATCATGGCAAGTAATTGAAAAGCTTGCAGCAAGCAACCCTGCGGTTAAAGGAATTAAGTTTCGTCGTAATTACGGTAAATCGGCAGCTTTGCATGTTGGTTTTGAAGCTTGTAAGGGTAACGTGGTTATTACAATGGATGCTGATTTACAAGATTCTCCAGATGAAATTCCAGATTTGTATAAAATGATAACCGTTGATAATTATGATTTGGTAAGTGGTTGGAAGAAAAAGCGCTACGATCCAATTACCAAAACAATTCCTACTAAATTATTCAACGCAGCAACTCGCCGCATGAGCGGTATTAAATTAAACGATTTTAATTGCGGTTTAAAAGCTTATAAAAGTGATGTGGTTAAAAGCATCGAGATTTATGGTGAAATGCATCGCTACATTCCAGTTATAGCAAAATGGGCGGGCTTTGGCAATATTGCCGAAAAAGAAGTTCAGCATCGTGAACGTAAATACGGCACAACTAAATTTGGTTTAGAGCGCTTTATTAACGGTTTCCTTGATTTAATGACCATTACTTTTGTGTCTAAATTCGGGAAACGTCCAATGCACTTTTTTGGGCTTTTAGGTACTTTAATGTTCGCCTTAGGTTTTCTAGTTTCACTTTGGTTAGGTGCATCAAAAATGTATCATGTTTGGAATAATTTACGTGCGCCTTTAATAACAACTAATCCTTGGTTTTACATAGCTTTAACTTCCATGATTTTAGGAACTATGCTGTTTTTAGCAGGTTTTATTGGTGAGTTAATCTCTCGTAATTCATCGGTTCGTAATAACTACCTTCTCGAAAAGAAAATAAACGTAGAATAAAATGCTGCATAAAACGCGTTTACATAAGAATGTTTTAGGTGTTTCGTTGTTGTTATTTTTTTGTTTTTTTAGTGTTTTTTTTCAGGCTCAAAATCTAGGAAAACCACCTGTTGTTAATTATACACCTAAGGATTACGGTAAAGATCGTAATGTTCAAAACTGGACAATTATCCAAAATAAGCAAGGATTAATTTTTGTTGGTAATGATAATTGTATTTTAGTTTACGATGGTAATATTTGGGATTTTATTCCTTTTGTTGTTGGTTAAAATGTTATTTTACTCGCAATTGATAATAATAATA